>CAYRQD010000022.1:0-34591 GCA_964426325.1 uncultured Halobacteriales archaeon
TGGGTTCAACCCCCAGTGGGGGAACCCCACGGCTTTAGCCGTGGGAGGATGTCAGTCGGTCGTCTTGGCGTCCTCGTCGGCGGTCAGGCCGGCGTCGGGCTCGCGATCAAGCGCCGGCGCCGCGTCGTGGTGGGTTGAGTAGCCGCCGAACCACCGGACGATCCGCTCGATCCGATCGACGACGTGGCCGGGCTGGCCGCTCCGGGACAGCTCGTGGCCCTCTCCCGGGTACCGGACCATGCGGGTCTCGACGCCGTGTTTCCGGAGGATCCGGTAGAACAGCTCGGCCGTCGCCGCGGGGGTCCGGTAGTCGTCGTCGCTGTGGAGCACGAGCGTCGGCGTCGTCACCTCGTGGGCGTGCCCGGTCGGGGACCGCTCCCACAGGCCGGCCGGGTCCTCCCACGGCGCGGCGTCGAACTCGTCCTCGACCAGGCGGTAGGCGCCGTCGGTCGAGCCGTAGAAGCCGGTCAGGTCGTAGACGCCCCGCTGGGAGACCGCGGCGGCGAACCGGTCAGTCTGGCCGACCAGCCAGGCGGTCATGAACCCCCCGAAGCTCCCGCCGGTGACGAAGACCTGCTCGTCGTCGACGTACTCCCGATCGGCGACCTGTTCGACCCCGGCCAGCACGTCGGCGGTCGTGACCGCCCCCCAGTCGCGCTCGATTGCCTGCATGAACGACTCGCCGTAGCCGGCCGATCCCCGCGGGTTCGACCAGAACACGACGTAGCCGGCGGCGGCGAGCGTCTGAAACTCGTGGAACATCGTGCCGCTCGTGGTCCACATCGCGTGGGGACCCCCGTGGATCTCAACCGCGAGCGGATACTTCTTGTCGGGATCGAACTCCGGCGGGGTCAACACCCACCCGTCGAGCTCGCCGTCCGGGCCCTCGACGGCGATCGACTCGGGCTCGGCGACCGCCCGCTCGCCGAGGTACTCGTCGTTGATCCGGGTCAGCCGGCGAGTCTCGGTTCCCTCGAGCGTGGTGAGAAACACGTCGCCGGGATGGTCCCACTCGCTTCGAACCATCGCGATCAGGTCCCCGCCGACATCGACGCCGTCGATACTCGCGCCGTCGGTCCGGGCGACCCGCTCCGGGCCCGGGCCGTCCGGGCCGGCCGACTCCTCGCCGGCGTCCCAGGGGGTCGCCCACAGCGCGACCGCCCCCTCGTCGGGCGTCGTGAAGTACAGACGCTCCTCGTCGGGGCCCCACTGTGGCCGGCCGCCGTACCCGACCGTCCGGTCGAGACCCGCCGTCGGCCGTGTCACGTCGCCGGTCGAGCGGTCGAACACCTCGAGTTCGGTCTGGTTCAGCGTGGCCCGGTCGGGGTCGATCACGGGGTGGGCGATCCGCCCGTCGGCGGTCGCGGCGAGTGTCGCCCCGTAGCCGGTGGTCTCGTGGACCGTCTCGGCCCGGCCGGTCGTCACGTCGTGTTCGACGATCTCGTACTCCAGGGAGTCGTCGGGATCCTCGCCGACGCTGACCGTGTAATACAGCGTCTCCGGGTCGCGCCACTCCGGGGCGGCGTAGTCGCGGTCGCCGTCGGTCAGCCGGCGCACGCCCCCCTCGAGGTCGGCGACGTAGACGTGGCCCCGCGCGCCGTCGAAGTACCGCTGGGCCGACCGGTAGACGGTCCGGTCGATCACCCGCGGGTCCGGCGACTCGGGCTCGTACTCCTCGGGGAGTTCGAGGTCCCGTTCGGTCTCGCGGTCCTCGGCGGTGGCCTGCTGGGTGAACGCGATCGCCTCGCCGTCGGGCCGCCAGGCGATCGAGCCGACGCCGCCGACGACGTCGGTCACCCGCCGGCCCTCGCCCCCGTCGGTCGGGACGACCCACAGCTGCGACCGGTCGCCCTCGCCGCGCGTGGAGACGAACGCGAGCCGGTCGCCGCTCGGCGAGAACCGCGGCTGCCCGTCCGTGCCCTCCTCGATGGTGAACCGCCGGGGCTCGCTCCCGCCGGTCGCAACCAGGTGGATCGTCGCCTCGTAGGACTCCTCATCGTCGGGGTCTTTCCGGACGAACGCGACGTGTTCGCCGTCCGGGGACACCCGCGGCTGCTCGAGTTGAACGAGTTCGTGAAAGCCCGCCGCCGTGATCCGGTCCATGACCCGCGTTGGACGACCCGGTACAAAATCCGTTTGTTTCCCGCGGTGTCGTCTACCTGCCGGCCCATGTGTCGGCCGAGAGAGCCACGCTGCGTGGCCCCGACCGCGACGGTACCGACACAAACTTTCATACCTGGCCACGGTGAACACGGCCCGTAGATGAGCGCAGACGGGGGCGACACCGACGGCGAACAGGGTGGAGTCGGATCGGCGCTACGCGAGGCCGGCGGATCGGTCGCCGCCGCGCCGAAACAACGAGATACGGGCGCGACGCTGCTCAACGGCATCTTCTACGGCGGCGCGGCGTGGCTGATCGGGTACCTGTGGGTGTACGTACAGCTGCTCAACGACTCGGAGATCCAGCAACAGATCACCGCACAGTTCATCGAGCGTAACGACTTTGTCGGGGAGGATCAGGCCGCGGACGCGATCGACCTGTTCGTTCCCTCGCTGTGGCAGTACGCCGGCTGGGTCTACCATTACTCGAAGGGCGGATCGATCGGCATGAGCATCAACCTCCTGCCCGGCTCGTACTCGCTCGATCAAGCGCTGCTGTACCCGTACATGACCGAGCGGGCCGCCACGCTGCGCACCACCGTGCTCACCGAGCCGTGGGAGCTGGCCGATCCCGACACCGCCCGCCAGTTCGTGATCGAGAATCCGAACGGCTTCCAGGAGTTCACGCTGGTGACGATCGCCCCGACCGCGCTGTTCTTTGCCGGACTGGTGCTCGCGTACCGCCACGGCGAGCCCTCGCCCGTCGACGGCGCGATCGCCGGGGCGAAAGTCACCGCCGGCTTCCTGTTGTTGTCCGTCATCGGCGTGTTCATCTTCACCGCGGCGGCGAGCGGGTTCACGTTCAGCGCCGAAGCCGGCACCGAGACCAGCGTCGGCGCCAGTCTCGGGCTCAGCGAGTTCGCCGAGGGTGAGGTTAGCGTCTCGGGCAGTTCCGGGGTGGGTGCCGAGATCAGCCCGACGATCGAGCTCGGGCCCAGCCTCGGTCGGTCGCTGCTGACCGGCTTCGTGTATCCGATGGTGTTCGGCACGCTCGGGGGCGGGGTCGCGGGAACGCTCGGCCGGGTCGGCGTTCTTAACCGGCTCTCGGACGCGCTCGGCTGACTCGCCGGCTCTCTCCCCGACCGTTCCGTGTCGGGCCCGTCCCTGACCGCTCCGCAGAGTGTTCGACCGTCAGGCGGGCACGCCCCGGGACCGGCTCCACTCTTTCAGGTACGCCGCTCCGGCGCTGACGAGTCCCGTCGCGACGGCGATGAGAACGAGCGGCAGAAGGAAGTCGCCGAAGCTGTTGAGAATACTGCTTGCGCCGCCCCCGGCACCGCCGCCGCTGCCGCTGCTGTCGATCCCAACCGAGAGCAGCAGTATCGCGACGACCATCATGAGAAGGTGTCCGACGACACCCGACGCGCCGGCGGTCAGAAAGACGGGGCGACCCCTGTCGTTCATCCGATCGTCGATTCCAAGCCCCGTAAGTACGCCGACCACCGGACCGCCGGCGACCACGACAGAGACCCCGGCAAGCGCCACGACAATCTTGATGGTAGCCTTTACCAGGGTGCTCCCGAACAGCGGTCCGAGCACGCCGATCAGCCCGATTCCTGCCCCGACCAGTCCGAACACGCCGACGACGTAGATCAGCTCGTCGGTGTCGAGCTCGTCGAGTGCTCCGCCCCCAGCTGTCTGCGGCCTGCCCTGGTTCGGCTGAGCGGCCGGCTGCTCCGGCTGCGCCCGCCGGGGCCGCCCCGACCTGTCATCTGTCGACTCCGATTCCTGCCGGCTCTCGTCCGAGGACGACTCCTCCCCTGACATGGCAACGAGTGACTGTCACGACCGGATAAAAGGTACCGATTGGTGGCCCGCCTTGCTGGTACCACCTCGATTCCGCGCTCGCCGCCGGCAGTTACGGAGAATCAAGGAGAAAGCCCCGCCCTTCAGGGCGGGGATGAATCTAACAGTCGATGACGTTCGGCCTGCTCGGACCGTGTTTTGCCGGCGTTCCCCGGTTGTGGCATGGGATCTTCGACCCCAACGGACGCTTCGCGTCCACAGCCAGCCGGGCAAGAACGCCGAAGACCCACGACGCCACGTCCCCACCGTGCGGACGCGAACGGCGGTAGCCAGTCGGTTGAATGCCCGACTGTGAAGGGACGAGCGGTATTGATTCCGTTGAACCGCTCGGCGCGTCCGGGTGGGAGGGCCCGTCTGGCCGTGCTGTGCGCGCTGGAACGCAGTCTGGGGTCTTAACCGGACGGCGACCGTCGAACGCCCCCGACACGTGCGCGAGCCGAGGAAACGCACAATCTTGAACGCCCCCTCGGGGAATCCCACCGCTTCAGGAGTGAGAGGCGGTCAGTACGCCTACTCCATCCGGTCTGCGAAGTACGTCGCCCCGACGCTGACGACGCCCCCCACGGCCCCGAACACGACGCTATTTATCAGCAACTGGGTGGTGTCGAGCGAGGTTCCGGTCAGGCCGCCGAGGTTCTGTCCGGTGTTCGGGAGATCTGGGATCTGAGTCGACCCGAGAAAGATCGTCAGGAAGACAAACACCGCGACGCCAGCGAAGGCCCCGATCGCGCTCGTTTTGAGCTGTTCGTTCTGTGGCTCGGAGAGCCGGGTGCCGACCCGGAGCCCGAAGACCGCGGCTACGACGAGCCCGAGGTACGGCGCCGTCCCGACCGCGGTCTGGACGAGACCGAACTGATACGTGTCGTTCAGCAGCTGCTGTTGTTGCTCTCCGAGTTCCTGCTCGGGCGTCAGCTCGGGTCCGCCGACGCTCCCCAGCAGGAGTATCGCGAGGAAGATTCCCACTGACAGGGCCGCGAGCGTGCCCACTATCCCGAGCACGTACTGTCTTGACCGCTCGCTCAGGAATCCCCCGCCCGACCGTCCGGGTGCCGACTGTTGCTCTCGGGGCCTCTCCTGGCGAACCGACTCCTCCTCCGGTGTCTGACCCGACCGTCCGTCGTCCGCGTCTGAGCCTGACGAACTCATACGCACCGCTGTTCCGGAGTTCCCGAATAAACGCTTTTGATTTCAACAAAACTAATATGTTTAAATTGTTACCTCTTTGTCTTCTGAGAGCGGATCGGGCCACCCGCGGGGTCAGGCCTCGTCGGAAGCGCCCTGTCGGGCGGAGATCGCACTCAGGAGGACGACGAGGCCGTTCGCTCTGCCCGCTGCACAGATCCCGGTCTCAGTTTGCCGGTCGGACTGGTCCGTTCCGCCGTCGCTCGCGCGTGCACTCACAAGCGCACCCCGCTCGTCTACCACCGCAACTCGCCCCGTCCGGGCCTCCGACCAGAGCCCTCGCGGCTCGAACGTCGTCGTCCCCGGGAGTTCCGTCCGGACCAGCTGTTCGACCGCCGGGGAGAGCCCGCCGAGCCGAACCGAGACGCCCCGGTCGATCGCCGACGCCAACCCCGCCACGAGCTCTTCGGTGACCGAGTCCTCGACGGTCACGTGGACGATCTCTTCCTCGGCGCCATCGAACAGCTCGAGCAGCCGGTCGGTGATCGCTGCCGCTCCGACGATCGTCTCGACTCCGGAGTCCTCGGCCCGCTCGGCTGCGGGTTCGAGCTCTTCCAGCGCACCCCGGAGCACCCGCGTGCGACGCTCGAACTCGCGCTCGAAGGCCCGGTTCGCGGTTTCAGCGGAAACCGCCCAGAACTCCTTCGGAGACGTCTGTCGTACGTTGACGAGACCGTACTCGCGTAGCTCGTCGGCGGCGTCGTACACCCGCGTTCGCGGCACGTCCGACACCCGACTGACGTCCCTGGCCGTCCCAGAGCCACGCTCCACCAGTGCGACAAACGTCCGGGCGGCGTAGGTACTCAGCCCGAGCTGCTTGAGCTGCTTGACCGCCGCGGACCGTGCGTCTTCGGTTGTGTGGGCACCCATACGATCTTCCCCGAGCGCGTCGATTCTGGCCCCGTATCCCGGGGTCTCCGACGCCGTCGTGCGTCAGATGAACTCCCCGAGCGAGCGCGTATCTCTGCGTACCGTAGATTCTCCCAGGGTATATTGTTTTCGTGATTAATCGAGTGAATTAATCACTGAGAGGTCGAGCGTCGGCCGCGGAGGGGGCGTTCCGCCGCCTCGACGCGCGTGTCGGAACGCCCGATCGGTGTAATTCTACATGTGACAACGCCTCTCTATGCGGTGTACCAGCCTTCGGCAGGATGCAGACACTACGGGAATCACGCAGATGAGCGATTCGAGCGAGACCGACGGGGTGGTCGAGTCTCTCCAACAGCGCGGACTGAAAGAGCACGAGGCCCGGTGTTTCGTCGCGCTGAGCCGCGTTGACACGGCGACCGCGAAGCAACTCAACATCACCGAGGTTCCTCGGACGCGGGTCTACGACGCGGTGGGGCGCTCGAATCGTGGGGGCTGGTCGGGACCCACCACTCGAGTCCCCGGCGGTACTCCGCGGTCCCGCTCGCGGCTGCGATCGGAACCATTCGGGGCCGATACGAAGACCGCATCGACCGGGTGTACGACGCGCTCGAGACGATCGATCCGATCGGCGAGGATGTGGAGGCTCGCCTCCAGGAGGTCTGGTCGATCTCCGGACGGGACGCGACGGAGACCCGAGCGGAGCCGCTCGTCCGGGCGGCGACCGACGCGGTCGTGCTCGTCGTCGGTCACGGGTCGATTCTGACCGAGGGCTTTGTCCGGACCTCTCCGCAGTCGACGAGGGCGTCGAGTCGATGGTCGGCGCGATCACTCCGTCGCTCCACGCGATCGAAGAAGCTGTCTCCGACGCCACGACGTTCGTTTCGGGGCTGGAGTGGCTGCGCGACACGGACGCCGACAACGCGACGGCCGATCGGTCGGCACTTCTCGTGAGTTCGGTTGCCCCCGAGTCCGGGACCGAGACGGCGATCTTCGGCACGGGACTCGGCAATGGACTCATCGTCATCGCGCGCCGACTCATCTCCAGGGGCTCTCCGACTGACGACTCCGTCATGTAGTCGACGAGACCGGCCGGAGCCCCTCGCGAGGCCGCTGTCGCCAACCAGTCACGGCGTCTGCCGCCGGACGCCCGGCGGGCCTACTCTGGGAGTTCGCGGAGCGTCCCGACCGAGCCCCGATACCGCTCGCCCTCGTAGGGCAGAAGCCCCATGTGGTCCTCGTACGGAACGACCTCGCCCTCCTTGGTGACGAGTTCGATCTCGAACTTGACCGTGTCTGGTCCCTCCGATGAGAGGATCCGTCCGAGGTGGTCGTTGGCGGTCGCGACGCTTTCCTCGGATTTGATCAGCGACGGCTCCACGCCGACGAGCTCTGCCCGGTCGTACCCGACTGCCTCGGCGAACGCATCGTTCACGTAGACGAACTCTCCCCGCTCGTCGACGACGTACACCGGATCGCCCAGCGACTGAGCCAGCGCGCCGAACCGGAGGCTGTCCCGACGGGCCGCCGACGCCTCCAGGTCGTGTACGATCCGCGATTTCAGGTACTCGAACGTGTCCGTGCCCCCCTTCTGGACGTAGCTGGTCGCGCCGGCGTTGAGCGCCTCTGCGGCCACCTCCTCGCTCCCCTTCCCCGTGAAGAGCACGAATGGACACAGGGAGTTTGGAAACCGCGCGTCGATCTCCCGCAACAGTTCGATTCCCGTCATATGGGGCATCTCGTAATCGCTGACGACACAGTCGATCTCGTGGCGCTCGGCGGCCAGTCGGTCCAAGGCCTCTCTCGGATCGTGTTCGGTCAGAACGGCGAACCGACCGTCCTCCTCCAAAACGTCGGCCGTGAGCGAGGCAAACTCCGGCGCGTCCTCGACGTGGAGGATCCGAATTGTATCCACCATTCGCGATACGCTTAATATTCACTCATATTATGGTAAAACTCTTTGCTGAGGTGTCAGCTGCGAGTTCTAACCGACTGACAGATCCTCACCACACACCGCTGGTGTTGCTTTCTCGCCGATCCCAACGTCCGTCGGGGCGTGCCCCCTGCGGGGCCCGGACGCCGATTCACACGCGAGGGCTGCCGGATCGAGTACCCCGTCTGTCCGCGGACTCGACGGTACGTTCGGCTCGTGTGCTCTCCCGGGGCCCCATCACCGATGGGGTTCCTCCGACGGCAGGCGCAAACCCCCCGGTCTTGCCGTCCTCGGCCGGGTCCCGGGGTCGTCCGGTCGCCGAGCCACCGGGTTCCGCGATCGCACCCGCCTGTCCTCCCCGAAGACAGAACGCCCCGACGCAAATTCGATATAGCGCTATGTGGTGTATCGGTCGTCCGTGGGGGTGAGTCGGCTCCGTCCGCTCGGAGGCCGACGGACTCTGAAAATAGTGGGTCCGACGCTTCGTCGATCGGCCCGAACCAAGCGTCTCCCACTGCTGCCGACGTGCTTCTCCCCGCCGTCGGTCCGGGTGCGGTTATCGATCCCGCTCGGCCGACTCCGACTGACGGTGTTCTCTTAGTTTCGTTCGAATTTCCGCCCGAACCGACTCGAGCAGGTGAACGCAGTCGGCGGTCAGGTTGAGCACCGGATAGGTCCCGTCGACCGATTCGGACCGGTAGAGGTACCGCGGCACGTCGGGGTCGCCGATCGGTAGTGACAGGCTACGTCGCTGCTCGACGAGTGTCGACTGCCGGTCGTCGAGCAGCCGCTGACACTTGGATTCGAGCACGTTCAGCCGTGCGTCGTACGCGTCTACCATCTCCACGGGGGGCCCCGACCGGACCGCGCTGTCGATTTCCGAGAGTTCGTCCGCGAGGGGCACCAGGGTCTCCCGAGCCGCGTGTACCGACGAGAGCTCCGCGTCCAACTGCTCGTAGATGGCGGTTCGACTCTCGATCGAGGCGGTGACCGTTCTCACCACCACTCGCTTTTGCGTTCGGCTCAGTTTCTCGCCCCGTGTCAGTATCGACGCGACGTCGGGGCCGAACTCCTCGGCGACGCTCGTCTCGAACGATTCGCCGTAGTCCTCCTCGTAGTGTGACACGGCCATGAACGTCGACGCGTAGGCGTCTCGAATTTCTTCGAGGGACTCCCCCGCCGACGCGGTCGACACCGGCCTGACGGCTGCTGCGTTCAGCGTCGCCCCGCGGTGAGGCTCCGCGTCTCGAACGCATTCGCGGAAGTCCGTGAGCGCCTTCAACTCGTCGGCGAGTCGCCGACGCTCCGTCCGAACCGCCTCCTCTGCCAGTTCGAGCTGCTCGCCGAACGCTGCCGGATCGACGACCGACATCCTGTCGGTACGCTCATAGACGAGCCTCTTAACCGATTATAATATCCGATCGTAGCCGTCCGAACCGCCCCGAAGGCGTACGTACGCCCGAGACTTCCCCCGACCGGAGCTGTCGATTATGACTCGCGTGGGGGCTCGTCGACGCTGAAAAAGTCGACGCCCGAGTCGCGATACCGCTCGACGACGGCCTCTGTCGGGCCCTCGTCGGGTGCACCAGTCTGGACGCTCAGCCCGCGGTCGTGTGCCAGCTCGATGAACTCCGGTGCGGTACCCATCGGGTGGAACGCGTGGACTGTCTTACACCCGAGGTGTGCCGCGGTTTCGACGCCGAGCTCGGGCGCGTCTCCGTAGAGTCCGGGGTGGAGAACGAAGCCAAGATCCGTCGACGGGTCGGCCTGTGCCGCCTCGTACAGCGCGAGCGGGCTAAACGAGATGAGGACACTCTCGTTGTCGTGGTCCGCGGTCGTCTCGATGAGTTCTTGAGCCATCCCGAGGTCCTTGAGCTCGATCTGTACCCCGACGTCGTCGGGGATCGCCGCGAGCGCCTCGTCCAAGAGCGGCACCCGTTCGCCCGACCCGAGAACTTCGAGCTCGCTGAGCTGTGCCCACGGGGTGGCGACGACTCGCCCGGTTCCGTCGGTGAGGTCGTCCAACCGCTCGTCGTGAAACACGACGAGCTCGCCCGTCTCGCACGGCCGCACGTCGAGTTCGATCCAATCGGCCGTTCGCGCGGCTTGCGTGAACGCGGCTCGCGTGTTCTCGGGGAATGCCGAAGCGTACCCGCGGTGAGCAACGATTTGCATGCGCGTTTAGCTTCGAGTAAGCAGACGGATATTAGTGTTCCGATACCGCTGGAATCGGGCGTCAGAGCGTCTTTGATCTCCGTTTCGTCGATACTGGAACGTAGCACAAAATGTTAGAAATACGAGAAAAGTCGGGTACATAGACGGCCATAGACCAATTACCAGCTGATTAGTACCCCCAGTGAATGTCATCTTGATAGATGATCTCGACCGTTGCAAGCGAGCGTTCGACCGGGCCCACGATCTCGGCACGCGGAGGCCGATAATGGCGCGAATCGAGTTGGACTCGTTGCGCAAGGACTTCGCCGAGACGACCGCGGTCGACGATATCACGCTCTCGGTCGCGGACGGGGAGTTCCTGGTGCTCGTCGGCCCGAGTGGCTGCGGAAAGAGCACGCTCCTCCGGACGATCTCGGGCCTAGAGGAACAGACCAGCGGCGAGATTCGTATCGGCGGCGAGGTCGTCACCGATACGCCTCCGAAGGATCGAGGCGTCGCGATGGTCTTCCAGAACTACGCGCTGTATCCGCACATGTCGGCCCGACGGAACATGACGTTCGGACTCGGCTCGCACGGGTCGTTCACCGACGAGGAGATCGAACGGATGGTCGCCGACGTGGCCGCGATCTTGGACATCGAGGACTTACTGGACCGACGGCCCGGCGAGCTGTCCGGCGGCGAGAAACAGCGGGTCGCCATGGGTCGGGCGATACTCCGAGAGCCCGAGGTGTTTCTCCTCGACGAACCCCTCTCGAATCTCGACGCCAAGCTACGCGACGAGATGCGGACGGAACTAACACACCTCCACGGTGAGATCGAGGCGACGACGGTCTATGTCACGCACGATCAGACCGAGGCGATGACTCTCGGCGACCGCGTGGCCGTGATGAACAAGGGACAGATCGAGCAGATCGATACGCCCCGGCAGCTGTATGACTTCCCCCAGAGCCAGTTCGTCGCCGAGTTTATCGGGTCGCCGAAGATGAACCTCTTCGAGGGGCGGGTAACCACGAGCCCGGACGGGGTACGCCTCCAGAGTGGAGCGTTCGACACGGTCCTCGCCGACCGACCCCGCGTTTCGACCGACGAGCGCAGTATCATCGGCATCCGACCGGAAGATCTGTACCTCGCGAGCGGGGCGGCGGGACAGCAGTACTCCGATCCGTTCGAGCTCACCGTCACCCTCACCGAGACGCTCGGCGATTCGGTCGTGCTGTACGCGACAGACGGCGACACGACCTTCCGGATCCGGACGAGTGCGCGCCAGGGTGTCGCGACCGGCGACGAGATCTCGGTCGTCACCGACTCGAGTCGCGTTCACCTGTTCGACGCTGAGACCGGCGACGCCGTGTTCCACTCCGGAGAGAGCGACGCCGCGACACAGCAGACCGTCACGCAGTAGTCGGTCGCCCCGACCCCGCCCGATCGCTCGTTTCACAGCGGTAGCAGCGCGGACGCCCACGAGTTCAGTCGTGGGAGGAAGCGCGTGAGCATCATTTGGCTTCAGCTTGTATATAAATACACGTCTCACAGGCCCAGAAGCGGTCGGTGAGACGGGCAGTCTGTCAGCCTGCCCCGAAGTCGGGGACGCTGAACAAGTCCCTCCGACTCCCAGTGTGACAGTCGCCTGAGAAAGCCCCTCGTTAGACCGCGAGGGGCGTGGGGCTTTCGACTGTGGAGCGCGAAGTGGGAGTCCACCGACAAGCCCGCCGCTTCAGCGGTGGGTTGCTGACATCCAATCTCCACCCGTTCTCTCCTCACTCGGAGATTGGGTCTCGCCGTGTCGAATCGACCGCGACATCCGCGTCGATCGTGGGTACTACCGCCTGCGTCGTTTCCGTCGCGTCGGTCGGGAACTGCTCGGCTGCTCCGGTCCGACTCGCCGGTCGGGTGTCTGCACGCCGGTCGTCGCGTCCCGGCGCGAGGTCCGCGTGTCCTCTCGGACCGTCTGACGAGGACGTAGCCGGACGTACCGGCAGTTCGACGGGGGTACCACACCGGCCGCAAACAGAGCGGTACGTACCGGTGTATATTACTCATATTAATTCTTTAATATGGCAGGGAAGATGCCCGAGACGCAATGGGAACAGACAGATCGAGGCGGCGGTTCATCAAAACGACCGGGCTCGCGGGGGCGGCCGGTCTCGGGGGACTCTCGGGGTGTATCGGAAGCGGTGACGGCGGCTCGGAGCCCGCCGAGTCGGTCGACGTCGGGAACCTGGGAACGAGGGAAGCGAGCGAGGACGTGGAGATCGACTTCTGGCTGTCGATTGGCGCGGAGGAGCTCGTTCAGGGAATCGCCAACCGGTTCAACGACCAGAGCGACACGATCAGCGTCTCCGTCTCCGTCGAGGGTGATTACACCGAGGTCTGGAACCAGACCCAGCAGTCCCAGACCGCGGGCGACCCGCCGGATCTCGTTCACCTGAACGCGATCCAGACGCTGCCGGCGTGGGCGGAGGACGTGATCATTCCCGCCGAGGAGATCATCGGCGCGGAGATCGATCGGGGCAACTTCGTCGATGCGGTCAGCAACTACTACGTCATCGAAGACACCCTGCTGGGGCTTCCCTTCGGGGTCTCCTCGGTTGCCTGCTCGTACAACAGAACCGCGTTCGAACAGGCGGGCCTGCCGTCACACCCGGACGATGTCGAGCTGGCGACGATGGACGACTGGATGCAAGCCTCCGAGGCGATCGTCTCGGAGACCGACATCGATCACGGAGCGACGTGGCCTAAAATCGGCTGGTTCTACGAGACGTACCTCGCGTTGCTGGGACAGAACGTTATCAACAACGACAACGGGCGGGCCGCACCCGCGACCGAATCGTACTTTGACTCCCAGGCCGCGCGGCGAATGTACGAGTGGAACAAGGAGATGTACGATTCGGGCCACTACCAGCTCACCCAGGAGTGGAGCGACGCCCGGCAGGCCTTTCTCAACGGACAGTCGGCGATCCAGCTGGATTCCTCGGCGGCCCTCGCCGGATTAGCCGGCGGTGCCGCGGACGCGGGATTCGAGGCCGGCGTCGGAACGGTGCCGGCCGATACGGTGAGCGACCGCGACGGGAAAATCATCGGCGGCGGCGCGCTGTTCGTCCCGGCCGGAATCGACGGCCCGAAGCTCGAAGCCGCGGCGGAGTTCATGCTGTGGATGGCCCAGCCCGAACAACAGGCCGAGTGGCACATGTCCACCGGGTACTACCCCGCCCGGGGAGACGCGATCGAGGTTGCCGAAAACCAGGGCTTCTACGAGGATGCGCCGCAGTTCCGGCGCGCGTTCGAGCAGTTCACCGACCGGGCCGAGACGACCGCGACCGCCGGGGCGTTCACCTACGACCACAGCGAGGTCCGGTCCGAGATCATCAACGGTATCGATCGCCTGTACGGCGGCAGCGCCGTCGGGGACGTGATGTCCTCGACGAAATCGAGCGTCGACTCCGTGCTCGAGCGGGCGAGCGAGGCCGATCCGCGATAACCGATGGCCGAACACACCTCGCGGCTGCAGGTGTTTACCAGCAACTGGCAGGCAATCTTACTGCTGTTGCCGACGCTGTTGTTGATCAGTATCTTCCTGTATTACCCCTTTTTCGAGACGGTGCAGCTGAGTTTCTACCGAGTCCGGACGCTCGGCAACGAGCAGTGGATCGGCGCCGAGCACTACTTGGATCTGTTTTCCTCGAGTACGTACCGGAACAGTCTGTTCGTGACCGTCGTGTTCACCGTCGCTACCGTGACGGTCTCTCTGTTCCTGTCTCTGCTGATCTCCTTTCTGATCCACGAGGCGAGACGGTTCACGAACTTCTACCTGATCGGCCTGATCTGGCCGTACGCGCTCCCGCTTGCGGTCGCGGGCGTCGTGCTCGATTTCCTGATCAACCCACAGCTCGGTATCGTCACGTGGCTGCTCAACACTGCTCTTGGGGTCGAGTTCAACTGGACGACCGACGGAACAGCCGCGCTGGTCGCGGTCATCCTCGCGGCCGTCTGGCAGGGGCTCGGATACAGCATCATATTCATGACCGCCGCGTTCGGACAGATCCCGGAGTCGGTCACAGAGGCCGCCAAGCTCGACGGAATCGGGCCCCTTCGCCGGCTCTTCCGGGTGTACGTTCCGCTCATCTCGCCGATCCTGGTTTTCCTGATCGTGTTGCAGACGATCGGGGCGTTTTTCGGCGGGTTCGCGCTCGTCGATCTGATGACAAGCGGCGGCCCCGACGAGTCGACGAACGTCCTGATGTTTAATCTCTACGAGGACGCGTTCACCAACTCCCGGTTCGGGTACGCCGCCGCGCAGTCGGTCGTCCTGTTCGCCTTCGTGGCCGTCCTCATGTACGTCCAGCTGAAAATCACCGACCGTTACGCGTACTACGGGGGAATATAATGGCGACCGCACCGGACCGGCTGACTGCCCGGCTCCGAACGACCGTCGAGTCCCCTGACTGGTACCGTCTCTTCGTCCACGGCGCCCTGTGGTTTGCGTTGCTCGTGGTACTCGCCCCGCTCGTCCTCGCGGCGATCTACAGCACGCAGTCGACGAGCGAGATCTACCAGATCACGGACGTGCTTCCCGGGACCCAGCTCGTCGAGAACTACACCGCCGTCCTGTTCGAGTACGATTTCGCTCGCTACATGGGTAACTCGCTGGTGATGACGACGGTCGTCATCGTCGGCAAACTGACCGTGTCGCTGCTGGCCGCGACGGCGCTCGTCTACTACCGGTTCCCGTACCGAAACGCGATCTTCTATCTCATCCTGTTCACCCTCCTGATGCCCCTGCCGGTTCGCATCGTGCCGCTGTATCAGCTGATGGCAGATCTCGGCTGGATAAACACCTTCGCCGGGCTCACCTCCCCGTTTATCGCGAGCGCGACGGCCGTCTTTCTGTTCCGACAGCGCTTTCGGTCGATTCCTCCCGCCGTGATCGAGACGGCGAAGCTGGACGGAATCGGGCCGATACGCTTTCTCGTTCACGTCCTCATCCCGATGTCGAAAGGCGTGATCGCGGGCGTCTCGGCGGTCCTGTTCATCGGAACGTGGAACGCGTACCTGTGGCCGCTCGTGGTCATCTTCGAGCGCGAGAGTCAGGTCGCACAGGTCGGGCTCCGATTCATCCAGGGGGTTGGCTCGGAGGGGCTGATCGAGTGGAATCTCGTCATGGCGGCCGGCGTCTTGGTGATGATTCCGCCGCTGATCGTGCTGCTCATCGCGCGCAAGTACCTGCTCTCGACGTTGGCGAGTACGTGAACTACGCTCACAACCGTCTGCGAGCTCGGCAGCGGTCGAGGCCTTCTCGAACCGTAGGACGGATCCGTCCGAACCACGTACACCTGCGAATGTCGACGGTGCTCACCGACCGGGAGCGAGAGAAGTTCGACGCCCGTCCGGACGGCCTGTTCTACGAGGATCCGCGGTTTGTCACACACGCCGACGACGGGTTTCTCGCCCGCCTGCGAGAGTGGTACGACCGGCTCCTCGCCCCCGGCGACCGCGTGTTCGACGCGATGAGCAGTTGGGTCTCGCACCTGCCCGAGACGGGGTTCGACCGCGTCGTCGGCCACGGGCTCAACGAGGCCGAACTCCGCGAGAACGACGCTCTCGACGAGTGGTTCGTCCAGAACCTCAACGAAAAGCAGTCGCTCCCGCTGGCCGACGACGCGTTCGACGGCGTGCTCTGTGCGCTGTCCGTCCAGTACCTGCAGCACCCCGAGGCGGTGTTCGCGGAGTTCGAGCGCGTGGTAGCCCCGGACGGCGCCGTCGTCGTGAGTTTCACCGACCGGATGTTCCCGACGAAGGCGATCCGCGGATGGCAGGAGGCGTCGATGGACGACCGACTGGCGCTGGTCGAGCGGTACTTCGAGGCTGCCGGACTCAGCGTGACCCAGACCGACGCGACGCGGCCGGACTCCGATCCGTTCTACCTGAGCGTCGCCCGACCGCGGTAGTTCACGCGGTAGTGGCCCGACGAGACGAGGACTCTCCGGACCGTGGTTCGGCCAGCTGGTCTCCGGCGAAGCTCATGAGCGAGGCGGCGACCGACTCGCCGTCCCCGAGTAGCGAGTGACCCCGATCGCGCCGGGTCCGGCAGGCCAACGCCCGACTCCGAGCTCGGATCGGCCGAAAGTCGCCGTCGGCCGTGTCGATCCGTCGGCGTGCCGTCCACGGACGGCGAGGCGCCACCCGCTCGAGTCCACATGGGCGTCCGCTATCGTTGACGTACTGGAAGGACCTGGTCGCAGGCTCAGACGCTCAGGTTCTCGGAACGCCCGTTTGTGCCTTCGACGAGCATGAACGCGGCGAGAACCCGCCACGCGAGCGCCATGTCGGCAACGGCCGAGACGGTAACTGTCTCCCAACAGTCCTTACTTCGAGAGCCCAACTGCAGTTTCCACCAGCGGCTACGACTCGACATCTTCGTCGCTGGAGAGGTCACCGAGGGCCGCCAAGTCGTCGTTGATGTCATCTCCGGAACTCTCGCCGGGGAGGACGTCACCGAGCGCAGCCCCGAACGACGCCGCGGTCCAGACGACGTTGATCCGGGCTAGCGCCACAACCGGATCCTGCCAGTTTTCGACGCGCCCCCACATCGTGGTGAGCGCCGCAGCCGTCAGAAAGGAGACGACCGCAATCCCGACCAATCGCCTGGGAACGATCCCGAAAATCGGCCGAGACACCTGAACGTCCTGCGGTCCAGCCCAGTAGACGAGCGCCAGAATCATCGCCAGGACGAAGACGGTGTTGACGACGAAATACACCGGGAACAGGCCGACCTGGAACGAGAGAAAAAACTCGGCGACGTCGAAAACGCCGTCCTCGACGAGGAGCGGAATCGAAAAAAAGATACTCCCGACGAACCCCTCCGCGATGTCCCTAGAGGTGTACTTTTGAATCCTGTCACCGAAGCCGTCGTCGGCCGTCGCCTGAGTGGCGTCCTCCCTGAGTCGGTTCACTTCGATCCGCTCTTCCTGATCGTCAACGGCCGCTTCGAGATCGTCGAACTGGTCGTGAAGCTCGGCCAAGAGGGCACTGTCGGTCAGGTCCTGCACGGAGTTCTGTTGGTCGACCGACTGAGCGACGCCGGCGGAAGTTGCCGCTTCTCGCCGGGTGCCGTCGCGTATCACCTCACTCGACGCGGCGACGGGATCCGGATCGTCATCGGCGAGGATGTCACCGAGGGCGGCACCGAGTGATCCGACCGTCCAGATGACGTTGATACGGGCAACCGCCTCGATCGGCGATCCCACCCAGTCAACGCGCCCCCAGACGGTCATCAGGAGCGTCGCGACCACGAACGAGACGGTCAGGGTCATGAACATGCGCACCGGGACGACCCCAAACAGCGTCCGTGTCTCCTCTTGATTCCTGCCGGTCCACTCCAGTAGCGCGTATGTCATAAACACGACGAACAACGTGTTCGCGATCAGAAACACGGGAACACCCCCGATCGTGAACTCGAAGAGATGGTCGGCGATATCGAAGATCCCGTCCTCGACGAGGAGCGGCGACGCGAAGATCACGCTCCCGACGAACGCTTCCGCAGCGTCACGCACATCGAGGTCACGCACTCCCGAGTCGATGAGCCCTCGCTCGTGGGCCTCCGTCAAGAGCTGCTTGATCTCTTGTACTTCTTCGTGTGTATCGATGTCAGACCCGTCCGCCGTCAGGTCACTCAGGTCCGAGAGGAGCTCCTCGACGGTAGATCGCGTCGCTTCTCGCTCGTGTACCGCCGTGTCGGCGAGTTTCCTCGGAGACGGGCTGTCGGTCATTCTGTGGCCGATGTTGAACTTGCCGGAGGAAAATAGGTTCGTACTCGCTGGCGTGGTCGCCTGTGGTCACGGGGTCTGGAGCGGGCTACAGCCCAACGGACTCGTTACGGACGACCCGCCGCTGTCTGCCGGATGCGACTCGTTCGAAAATCGAACGGACGGCAAGGGCTCTTGATCATCTGCTGAACGACTGTCCTCTGCCCGTTTGTTCGCCCGGCGCCGTGCGTGACGAAACTGTCCGAGCTGCGGCTACGAGAACCACGCCGACTACAACGGGAGAAAAACATCAGACTGGGGTATCTCTCCCGGACCCAAACTGTGGACGGCGGAGGCACACCCGTAGGCGTGCGCTCGCACAGCGGGACGGTGAACGCGAACGGAGCGTCTGAGCCTCCTGCCGATGAGTCGGCTACAGCGGGCGTCCACGCTGACAGCCCGCGGCGTTAGCTGAATACAGGCGCTAAGCCCCCGTCCTCAACGCCCGAGTAAAGCAGGTCACGGTCAAGAAGGAACCGACGGGCGAGTGGTTCGTTACCTTCGGCGTCCAAATGGACCGTGAACCACCCGAACCGCCTGAGAACCCCGAGAAGTGTGTCGGTATCGATGTTGGGATTCTCAAGTACGCCCACGACACCGACGGTACAGCGGTCGGATCACTCAACCTCTCAGACGAACGCGACCGCTTGGAGCGCGAGCAATGGAAGCTCTCGCGCAAACGGCATGGGTCGAACAACTACGAGAAGCAACGGCGGCGCGTTGCGGAGTGCCACGCCGACCTTCGGCGGAAGCGCCGCGATTTCCTGCACAAGCTCTCGGCGTACTACGCTCGAGAATACGACCTCGTAGCGGTCGAAGACCTGAAGCTGAAGGGGATGATGGAATCGCCGTCGAACAGTCGCAATACTGCGTCTGCCGCGTGGCGAACGTTCCTCTCGTTGCTCGAATACAAGTGCAAGCGTGAAGGAACGCACTTTGTCGCGGTCAACCCGAGAGGGACAACTAAAGAGTGCGCGTCGTGCGGCGTTTCGACAGACAAGCCGCTGTGGGTCCGTGAACACTCCTGTCCCGCCTGCGGGTTTGAGGCGGACAGGGACGCGAACGCGGCGTGGAACATCCTTTTTCGCGGTATTGAAAAAGTAGGTGTGGGACACTCCGAATCAACGCCTGTGGAGACTGCGCTCCCTGCGGATACACCTGTATCTGCAAAGCGCGTCGTGGAGGCAGGAAGCCCTACCCTCAAGGAGCGAACCGCGCAAGCGGTGAGCGAGTAGGGTAGGGTAGTTCACGGCAATCTTGGCTCAAAAACAACAGCTGCTATCCTGTGGGAGTCGGTCTGTTCGGACGGCGTCTCAGAGGATGAGGTCGGTCAGTGCTGTTATCAGTGTAGTACTGATCAGATAGGACGTTGCGTATGAGAACGCTTGAGAGTCCGGCCGTCCGGTGGACAGTTGCGTTTCTTTTTCTCGGTGTTGAACTGTTATTGTTCGTTGTCATTCTCGACCCAGGAGACGGGAGCCAGTACAACATTACACGCGCAGATCAACTGGTGATGGTCATTGTATCTCTGTTCTTATTCGCAACAATTCCCTCAACGCTCAAAAGCCTCTCAGAAGAGGACAACCCCTTCGAATACGCTGCCGATCAGGTTGAATCCACGCAGCGACAACGGGCTGCGTTTGTTACTAACACTGTCGATAAGCTCGCTCGAACAATTCGAATCGAGACGACCGCGCCCCTCATTTCATGGATCGCCACTGGCTTTCTGGCTCTTCTCGCGGGTGGGACAGTAACAGAGAGTGTCTCTGGGCCACCGCTTCGGCTCATACTGTCGACTGTGGTCTATCTCCTGTTAGCAGCCTTTGCAGCACCACCCGTCCGGAGGTATCTTCAGCAGAACTTCGGAGTACAGTTCTCACGGTCGATTGTTATCGGTATTCTTACTGCTGGCGTACTTATAGTTGAAACACTCATAGCACCGCCACTCGAGGACCCAGCGATTATGATTCCGCGTGTGATTTTACTGCTGTAATCGACAGGTCCTGCATGGTCCTACTCACTCGATCGAAATCAGACAGCACTACTCCGATCACGATCCTCAATAATTCCCACTATGCGATGGCTTAAATTTCTGCCAGCGCCGGATTCAGTAGAGATAACTTGGCGCACGCTGGCATCAACCGCCGGTGAAAGTATTGCAGCGGGGACGCTTCTACTGTTCGTCCTGTTAGCCATTGGATCTCCAATCATGTACGGCGGCTGGAAAAATCGGCAGCGATACCAGCAGTTGTCCCAGGTAAGTGACGATCTACAACAGGCAACACTGGGAGAGAGCGTCGCCGTCTCTGGGACGATCAGTGATCGATCAGAACCAGTTGAGTCTCCGTACCAGTCACAGAGCTGTCGTATCGCGCTCTGGGATATCGCGAGATATAACTCACGCAGTTGGACGTTAGAAGCAGTCGGAATCAGTGCATCCGAACTACTGATTGTTACCGATGATGAATCTGTATCCGTTACAGGACTCTCACGCCAGCAGAGACTCACGGCCACGGAACGGGTAAAATCGCTCGTCACAACAGACGCACGTTCGGCCTTTGCGTCTGTGTTGATCGAACTCGGACGGTCAAGTTTTGCAACCCGGTTCACACCAGATCAAAAGATCACAGAACCGTACCAGACCCACGCAGAGAGGATCGGTGTTGATCTGCCGGACCGGGACACATACGGAATAATACAAACTGTCGCATCGACGTTCCGAACGCCTACCGACACTGTCCGGTACAGGGAGTCCACGTTCCAGAGCGGTGATAAGTTAACAGTTGTTGGAACAAAGACACGACGAGGAGTCTCATTTGAGACGGCCGCGTCTACTCAGCCAGTCATCTCGTCACAGCCGCTGTCTGTCCTTCGCAAAAAGTATCGTCGCTACTCACGGCTTCAGCTGTACGGCATCCCCGTGGTCTGTTTTTTGATTTCGGCGGTGGCAGCGTACGGCGCATACCTGTGACACGCCCGTGATTACAGCAGTAGCGAGGCAACGCCCACTCGCTCAGGGGTTGTGAAGCCGACAGTTGGGAATCTCTCTGCTCGTAGCCCTGTCCTGTTCTGTCGGCATGAGATAGCTACTGTCGACCCGGTGACCGCGGCGGCCACCTGCGTACCTGTTGAGTGATGTCCTCTAGCGGTTCTGAACGATCTCGGAGCGAGACGTAGCCATCTGGTGGCCCCCGAGACGTTTGATGAACTTATCGAAAGTGGTGGCGCTGCGCTACTGGACACACGAAGAACTGGCCTCGACACCGGGCGGGCACTGTGTCGTCAGTACGAGTCGTCCTCGTTACCCGACGTGATTATTATCGCCGCGGTGCAACGGACTGAGGTCGATTATTTCTACAGGCGGAGCCGGCCAACTGCCGCGGGGTCGTACGGAAATCTCTGATTTCCGTGATGACGAGACTCAAAGATTTTCGAACCACTTGGCCCCGAGGCGGTTCACCCGGTGTCAGGTATCGTATTGCCCACTGGACTCGGAGCCAATACCCCTGGAATAACTGGCGACGTCATCGGCAGCGAGCGTGGTGGTCCCTTCAACAGCGACCGACCAACTGCAAATGCAATTCGGACGATCCTAAAGCTGTCGTGACACGACCGTGCGTTACGAGGGAGTCCGAAGCTTCCCGACGCGGTCGAGAATCTCCTTGCGGTAATAGTACGTGTAGAGTGCGATGCCGAGAAACGAACTAACCCAGACGGCGGTCTGGAGGAGATGTCCCGCCGCAATACCGTTCCCAGCAGACACCGTAATGACTGCTGGCGGGAGTCTGCCGAGAAACATGACGATAACAAACACGCGAAACCGGTAATGTGCTAGTCCAGCGAGCCAGCAAAGCACGTCTTCTGGGAAGACGGGAACAAGCACAAACAGCAAGAGACCGGGCGCACCAGCGGACTGGACGGCATTGTCGAACCGCTGTCTGTGGGTTTCAACAATCATCTGCTCGACGATTTTGCGACCGTACCGCCGGGCGAGTAGAAAGGAGACACTACTCCCGATAGTGACACCAATCATGGTGTAACTAATCCCCGCGACAGGGCCAAACAAGTATCCGCCGCCGACAGCCAGCGCGTAGCCCGGGAGCGCCATGACAACGACTTGGACGATATGGACGAGAATGTACACTAGTGGAGCGAGTAGACCGAATCGCTGAACGACTGTTTTGAGCTCCTCAGGACTGAACACGATAGGAACGTACGTCTGTACCAGAACGTATAGGACAACAATCCCAGCAGCAAATGCCCCAATCCCACCGAGTGCTAACCGCCGGTTTCGTTGTGACGTGAACACTTGGATACGTTGCATTGTCGTATCACCTCCGTAATCGGCGTGATTGGTTAGCGAAGAATGGGCTCCCGTTTGGAAAATACCAAAAAGCTAACGTCGGGGTGAGTGGGCTCCACAGATACGAATACAATGTATGGTTGGCTTCGTGTATACTTTTGGTTTCTTCAGAGCGGCGTGTTACCCTGTGACCGACTGTTGATACAACGGCTGACCATGATCACGCCGTCGTGATTGGCTCAGATCCGTTCGGATACTGCACGAGATCGGTTCGGCACTCGGTGGGGTCGGGTACAAACGATTGACCGCCGTCTGTTGGATGTGGATCGTTCGAAAATCGAACGGGCGGCAAAGTCTTTCATGATGACGAGAGACGAAGTCTCTTAAACCACCTGACCCCGAGGCGGTTCACAATGATGCTCATCACAGTAGTTGCACGCAAAAATAAACTCATCCATCTTATCCGTGTAATGTGTACATGCGGGCATCACCGGAACTCAATCCGAGACAACAAATTAAACCACCTGTTCATAGCGACTGAGTCGTGGCCAACGCCCGACGATGCTCGTCGCCGCGCTACTGAGGGTTTGCGAGAGTCAAATGCAGGATTCACCTCTCTCGGAGCTGCTTATCCTCCATCGGTTGGACATAAATTCATCTGACTCATGAGTTACAACACTTCGTGGACGAATCGGAGCGTATCTCAAAGTGGGCAGCTGAAAGTTGCGGTCGTACCTATAATTATAAACCCCCGTTATCGATCTGTCGGCCGATAGCGTCCGCAAAGTCGTCATCCGGACTGCAAAGAAAGCCGCCGAGCAAACTGTGCGGGACCGATTCCAGCACGTCAGCTCTCACGACCTCCGCTGCCGCTTCGCACAGCGATTACTTGTCGACCAGGAAATGACCCCGCGTGTCGTCATAGCCGTCGGTGGGCGGGACTCACTCGTCGCCATCGAACCGAATCTCACCGAACCAACCGAAGATGTCATTGATCTCGTCTTTTAACAGTCTGGACTGTGGGCCAACACAGCGTGCCGTACAAACATCGATTATCAGTCAATCGGAAAATAAATTGGGCGGGCAAAAGCAGCCACCACCGTATCTATCTGCGCGAATTCATTATTCCGGATATTTCAAGGAGTATCCTTCATTATTACAGCAATATACTTCGAATTAATCTCATCCAACACGAATAGTGTCCCAGAATCAGCCTCAGCAAACAATGAGGTATGTTCACTGAGTCAGCAAATGTTTCGCCCGCAAGACGTGCAAATACGGGCAGTATAATAATGCTCGACGCGATAATACAATTAATGTTGCCCTGCATACGATGTAGCTTCGTAACACGCGGTATGATCACGGGTTCGAACGCGGATCGCGATCTTGCGAACTATGCGTAACGAACCGCGCAACATCATCGTTTCAAAAGTGATCCCCGTCGGAACCGGTGGATCGGATGCGGTTGAGCTGCTTCGCCCGTCGCTTGAAGCACTTTCTTCCGACGTTAGTATTGAACCTGTGTGCAAACTCGGGGTCGAGGAGACAGTGTCATCTCTCGGGAACGGTCGACCGGAGACTGGTGCGACGGTCGCTATCGTTTGCACCGCTTCGTGGTTTCGTTCCGAAGACATGGACGAACCGGTGACAGAATTACCGAATGCGCGGCTGTTCGTCGTAGATGTCGACGACTCACACGATCCGGCCGAGATCCAGATGGCCCCCCACGTTATGTACATTCACGCTGAGAGTCCAAAAGAACAGATTCTCTCAGCCCTCCGAGCTGCGCTCCCGTCGACCGGTACAGACACTGGAGCTGTTTCAAACGCGTATCCTGCCTCCGAGGCAGAGCTGCTCCCGGCGGCGTCTCCACCGTTCCTCCGGCAGTTGTTCGTCGAGGCGCCGCTCCCGCTGTTGGCTGCCGAGGCGGAGACGGGGACCATCGTCGCTGTCAACGACCGCGCGAGTGAGTTTTTTGACCGGTCACAGGAGTCACTGCTCGGGACAACACAAGAGAAACTGCATCCGACTGACGCCGACACCGACTACCGCGACGGATTCCAGCAATCGGTCGAGACCGGCGGTACCGGCTCGTACACACAGCACGCCGACCCTCCTTTCTATATCGAGACCACCGGCGATGAGCGGGTACCGGTAGAAATCATCGACACGACCGTCCAGATTGGTGGCCGGACGTACGTACTCGGGGCGTTTCTCGACACGTCAGACCGTCCCGAAGAGCAAGCGGTGCTCCGCCGCCGGTCGGCGGCGATAGAAGCGTCTCTCACCGGGATCTCGATCCTTGACTCGGACGGAACGTACACGTATATGAACGAGGCCCACGCGACTATTTTCGGATACGATGCCGAAACCCTCGTCGGCGAGAGTTGGCGATTCCTGTACGACGAATCGACACAGTCCGAGATCGAGGCAGGCCCGTTCGAGGATCTCGAACAGACCGGCTCGTGGGAGGGAGAGCTTACGGGAGTAGCACGAAACGGGGATCCTGTCGAACAGCACGTCTCCTTAACACGGCTTCCGGACGGTGGCCTCGTCTGTGTCAACCGTGATATCAGCGATCGCAAGCGGTTCGAGCGGCAGCTCGAATCGATCAGACGTGCCGCACAGTCGTTCATGTATGCGGAGGATCGCGACACCGTTATCGACCGAACGATCGAGGTAATAACCGAGACACTCGACCGGCCACTGGTCGGATATCATCGATATCACGGGACGGACGACGAATTTCGGACTGTTTCCGTCTCGCCATCTTCCCGGGAGCTGTTCGACGACATTCCGACGTTCGAGCGGGGCGAAGGGCTCGTATGGCGGGCCTTCGAGGCGGGTGAGATGCAGTACTATCCCGACCTCACGGAGCTTGAGGATGTGTACAACCCCGACACCCCGATCCGCTCCGAACTGCACCTCCCGGTTAGCGACCACGGCGTGTTTCTCATCGGCTCGACGGCGACCGATGATGTCTCTGCTAACGAGCGGAAACTGTTGGAGATCGTTATCAACCATGTTCGGACGGCGCTAGATCTCGTCGAGCGTCGAACCGAGTTGGATCAGGCGCGACAGCGAGCCGAGGCCGAACGCGAACAGCTCCGACGGGTCATCGATACCGTTCCGCAGTTCATCTTCGCGAAAAACGATGCAGGCGAGTTCATCTTTGCGAACGAAGCCGTGGCGGAGGCCTACGGCACGACACCGTCGGCTCTCGAAGGCAAAACCGACGCGGACTTCGCGCCCGACGACGCCGACATCGAGGTGTTCATTGAGGACGACCGGACGGTTATCGAAACCGGTGAGCCGGTGTACCGATACGGCGAGACACTGACCGATGTCGACGGCACCGAACGGATTCTGGAGACGATAAAAGTCCCGTTCGATCCGGTCGGAACCGAGGGGCCAGCCGTTCTCGGGTCCTCAACGGACATAACTGAACTTGAGCGGGCACAGGCGGCGCTGGCCCGACAACGGCGGCTAAAAGCGCTGTACAGGCTGGAAAGCGAGCTGAGCCTCGGTAAGACGCCCGCCGAGATTCACGAGGCGGGGCTCGATGCCGTCCTCGAAGGGCTTGAAGATGTGGTGGCCGCTACTTACCTACGGACCGAAGACGACAGCACCCTCCACCGGAAGATGGCCGCGCCGACGGAGGGTAGCCAGTTCCCGGAGACGGTGACGGTCAACGATCAGGCGTACTGGCGCGCATTTTCGACCGGTCAACGCCAGGAACTGGACGACGTCGCCGGTGACCGGGGGATCGTAGTACCGATCGGGTCAACCGGCTTGCTCGCTGTCTCCGGAGTCGAGGACGTCTCAGAAAGCGTCACCGAATTTCTGCGTTCGGTCGCCGACACGCTCGTAATTGCCATCGACCGCGCAGAGCAGAACGCCTCGACGAAGGAACTCAATATGGAACTCAGCCATCTCGAGGCGGAATTCAATTCTGTGGCGACCAGACTAGAGAATCTGGCTGCGGTAGCTGAGCACGTCCTCAAGGCCGAATCGCAGTCCGAGATCGACGAGCTGCTCGTCGAGTTTCTCGACACGAACTGGGAGTACGGCTGGATCGGTGATTACAAACCACAGACGAAAGCCATCGTCCCGAGGAGAGTGACCGACGAGGACGGACCGGCAACAGAACTCCGTGAGGATCCATCCGGAGAGATGCCACCCGCCCTCGAAGCCGCGACGACCCGATCCCCGGCATACATCGACAGAACGGTGATCGAACGTGGCAACGAGTGGGCAAGCACCATGCTTAGGTACGGGTACCACTCGGTCCTCTCGGCGCCGCTCGTCGACCGAGGCACCATCTACGGTGTTATCGAAGTCGCGTCCACGGACGCCGATGCGTATGGCGCGCGCGACATCGCGGCGGTTCGCTTCCTCGGTCGCCTTGCCGGCCGTCGACTGAAAAACCTGAACACCGACAGCCCTGGGGTTCCGGCTGTGGATACGGTCGAAGCTAGTGTTTCATTCAGCGATGCGCGACCCCTGTTTCCATCACTCCCGGCCGACGCCTCGATAGAGGTACTTCGTGTTCTCACTGTCGATAGTTCGGAAAAACGGCTCCAGTTGACCGTCCGCGGGTTCTCCCACTCCGAGTTTGAGGCGTATCTCTCGAAGACGCCCGGACTCTACGGGGCGGATGTCGGCAACCCAGCGGGGAGGAGAGGGTTCGAAGCCACTGTTCGAGTCGACACGAATCGACGTGAACCCACCGACGTGTTCTTCGAGAGATGTGCCTCTAAGAGTGCCCGCGTGTCGCGTGTCCGGGCCGACCCGACCGAGGAACTCGTCACCATCACCACCGATGATCAGTCAGATATCTCGGCGGTCATCGACGCACTCACTGCTTGCTTCGAAGGCGCTACCTTCGTCGCCAAACGAACCGGGCAATCCGACGACCGCCGGCCGTTTGACCCGACAGAATCCCTTACCGGTCGCCAACGAGAGATCCTTCAGGTCGCATACGACGAGGGATACTACGATCGGCCGAAAGGAATCAACGGCAAACAACTTGCCGAACTGTTCGGCATCTCACATTCGACGGTCAACGAGCACCTCCGGGTGGCTGAGCGTAAGATAGTAGCAGCAGCTATCGGACAGTGAACCGCTCGAGGTCACGCTCCGAGACACCTGCCTCGCTCGTCAAAGCAAACTCGCGACTGGACGCATCAACGTGAGTCACGGAGATACACAGCTCCCGGATATATCCGGGTGACTCAGGAAACGCCTGCTCAGTCGTAGCATATGCTCACATATCTGACGGGGTATGTGTATATGTGTCACCTACTATCAAACAACAGAATGAAGCGTCGGATGCCACGCCGTTAGATTTCGTCATCCAGGCGGTCGCTGAGCACACAGACACCGATCCCGCCGAGCTCCCGGAATTGTACCAGTATTGCGATGGAGACGTGATCGACGGATTTCTTCGGGAGTCACCGACGGCAGGTGAACTCAAGTTTCAATGGGACGACGTCATCATCAGGCTGTCGGCAGATCAGACAGTTTTGATACAGCCGGTCGGTGACCAGGCAGGATCGAACAGACACCGGGAGCATGCAGACAGTTAATGAACTACTATTCATCGATCACCAGCACCGATGGACCGACGTTGACTCGCGAGCGTGTGCTGTGGGCAGCACTTGTCGGGCTCGCGATCAGTGACGCCATGACCACAGTAGTCGGTCTCTCGCTGGGACTACACGAAGCAAACCCAGTAGTCGCGCCACTGCTCTCGGCCATTGGTGTCGCAGCTGCCCCAATTTCACAGTTGGTGTACCTCGCGATCGCCGCGGCGATTGTTCTCGCAGTCGACAGCGAGGCTCGTGAACTCGTTCTGATCGCGGGGATCGTCCCATCGGCACTCATCGTCGTGAATAACCTCATCTGGATCATCATCATGGTTGCTGGGTGGTCAGCGTGAGTTCCCTTAGCAACATATCACAATCCGATGCGTGTAGACGACTCGTCTCTTCTGTTGTTCACGCCGATCGGTGTGGCCCTTTTGCTCACGCAGCACACAGTCGTATTTCTGATCGACCCGTTCAACCGACCGACCCATCGCCCGGAGCACACAGATGAGCATGCAAGCAGACGAAATGGCGACACTGACCTACGAGTATCTCCAGCAATCCAGGCTACGCAAAAAAACGGACGAAGATACCACCCAGTTTGTACAACCCCCCTCTGCAAGTGAGGGGAAGGTTATTGCTGACCTACTCGAGTGTGAGGCGTATCCCGGAGAAGCATTCGACGCAGTTATCGATCCCACTCCGGAACACCTTCTCCCGGCGTTTGTCTCCGACGTGGGGATCCACTCGGACGACGTCATCGGGATAGCAGCCCCGAGCAGCCAGCTGTACGACGAGTTAGTATTCCGTATGTACGCAGAAATCGCCGAGACAGGAGTCGTCATAACGACAAAGTATCCGACACACGAGATTCGCCAGCAGCTCAGTACCGTCGATCCGCTGGTTATTGACTGCACGCCGGGTGCACAGACTGATAGAGAGACAGAAGTCACGCGGTCCCATCCAGAGCCGGTTGATCCCGGCGATCTGACCGCCCTCGGGTCCGCCTCACTGAATGCGCTGAGACAGATCGAAACTGAGTATCAAACTGCTACGTTCGCAGTCACGACGGTCGCACAACTGCTTGCCCACAACAACTCTCGCGCGGTCAACCGATTAACGCATACGCTTGTCGGGCACTGGCGAAATCAGAATATCGGCGGTCTCGTTCACGTGCCAACTAAAAACGATCACACAAGCGCCCGCTGGTTTGGGGCGACACACTACGATTATGTCATCGAACTGGAACCCGACAGTGGGCAGCTCACAGCTCGGGTCCTCGGGAAACCCGACGTGGATTCAAGTTGGCGAACGATTGGGACCTTGGCCTCCAGTTCCAGTTGATTAGATTGGAAGACTCAGGGGTCCATCCAGTAGCCGTTGAACCGTTGTCTACAGTTTTTGGACGGTCTTCGAAAACATGTGGAGGCCAAGTTGTACCGTCGGTCAGTCGCTGTCGGCGGTAGATGGCCGGCAACGTGACAGGGGTGTTACTCAGACCGCTGTCCGGATCGGTAGACAGCTACCGGAAGACCTGGTCATCAAGTGGTTGGTTTGTCAGAACAGCGTATATCAAGTGCCGTCCAAACTGTCCGGAGTACATCTTACAGAGCTCATTGAACGACCACTGCCAGAGGCGGCGCCCCCCGCGACGGGGCACCCGCCAAGTTACATATTCTTCCCAAGCAGGCGCCTTCTCTAAGCCGATGTGATCGACTGATTCTCGACCCACAGACTGATGATATCACTGCTGCGCGCGCAGAGCGGGCATTGGATCATGCAGACACGAACGCGCTTCGCAACCGATTAGAAGCGATCCGTCACGGCGATCTCCACGACCCGACAACACCGCTGTTTACTCGTACTGAGGACAGCTCAGCACCCGGCAGGTCAGACGGTGCAGACGCAGTTATTACGTGGCTTCGGAAGAATATCAATTCAGATATGTATCCGGGCGAGCGCCAACAGCAGTTCATCACTGAGACGGACAGTCAGATCGTTGCACTACAGGGCCCACCGGGGACTGGGAAAACTGCTGCAACAATGGCTCCCGCGCTTCTCGCCCGGTTGTATGCTGGGGCTCGAAACGGAGTGCGTGTCAACGGGCTCGTAACGGCTCCATCAAATACTGCTATTAACAAAGACGACAGTTGCTCTGCTCACTTACACCCGAAAACATGATTCCCAGCAGTGGAACCCAATTGAGAGTGTTTTGAGTGAAGCGTTGGTTATGACAGCTGGGGGACCACCCGATATCGGTGTCGTCACGCCATATAATGCGCAACGGAGGCGAGTACAGTCTCAGTTGCAGGACCGTGGATATGCAGTCAACAATGGACAGATCGAATTTGGCGAAGGAAGACGACAAGATATCCAAGTTGAGACGGTCAATCGATTCTATGGCGGAGAGCGTGATGTTATGGCTGTAAACGCGACTGTTTCTGATCCGAATGATATTGCTGCAGAAGATGAGTTCTTGTTGACTGAGAACCGAATCAACGTGTCCTTGACACGCCATCGTGATCTGCTCATTGTTTTCGCGCCCGAGGCACTACTTGGATACCTGCCTGACGACCCCGAGCTGTACGAGCAAGCCACACTCTGGAAGATGTTGGCGCTTGAACCTGGGGACAAGGCTGGCGGCAATCGGGTAGATAATGATTGGACAGGTGACCTCGGACATGTCTTGGCTGCAGTCGACATGCAACAGGTTGTGCCGATCGTTCGTCGTGAACTTCAAACAACAGTCGAACTGTACACAAACGCCGAGATAGACACCGGTGACTGACATACAGACATACAGAACCAGCCAACCTGGGATTACGTCGCCTATTGTAAACTACCGTCAGAGAATACTGAGGCGTGCAGAACAGTGGTTGTACATACGGAAATCAAATCCTCGCTAAGTGTCCGTGTTCGCTCCTTTATTCCCGACTCTTGCAGTATCTTGACTGACCCTTGCAGACAACAACTGGTGAGATCCTTCACCACAACAATTATTTCCCAGTCTCCCGAGTTTGGATGCAGCGAATCGCCAGACGGCGCTGTCACGGTTCAGAATCGTCCGGTTATCGAACGAAATCAAATCCGCGGATCTGGGAGTTATTTATAACCAATCTACCGCCGTCTGTTGGGTGTGGATCGTTCGAAAATCGAACGGGCGACAAGGGATTTGAACCCTTGACCTCTTGGTCCGGAACCAAGCGTTCTATCCACTGAACTAGCCGCCCACACACGCTGTTACATGTCCGGCTGGAATAATCGTTATCATTCTGAGTCCCTACACGCCGTCTGGACACCGCAATCAGTGCCGGTTCGGCGTCGACTACGCGCTCGAATCAAGACGCCGCGTACTACCAGCGCCATCTCAAGGGTCGCGGGGTCACCTTCGAGCAGATAAACGACATAACGCTTGATGGAATCTCCACTGTACGGGCCCTGATCGTCACGACGCCCGCGAGCCAGTTCACTCCGGAGGAAGCGGCCGCAGTCCGCTCGTTCCCCGACGACGGCGGCGCCGTCGTGCTCTTGGGCTCGGGTGCGGCGCTCTCCGAGGCGACCGCGAACCTCAACGCCATAGCCGACGAGTTCAACACGCGGCTGCGCGTCGGCGAGAACCGCGTGACCGACGCCACGCACAACGTCGCGGGCGATCCGGCGCTCCCCACAACGACGGATGTCATCGTCTCGCCGGACCCACCCCGGAATCCCGGCCGCGGAAACGGTGGAGACAACGGCCGCGGCTCCGACGACGGTGCCGGTGACGGCCGAGGTCCGGGTGGAACGAACGGACGTGGTCCCCAGGACTGCTTATCGGGTCGCGAGTCCCAGTCTAGCCACGATTTTCCCTGCGTCCACTAGCTACCCTTGAGGGTTGGCCAGTTCGTGCCCGGTAGGGCGTCGACCGAGTCTTCTCTCTCTCTGGACGGACAAAAGTTGAACGCATTTCCCCAGAAGTTGAAACTGGTGCCGTGTTGAATAGCGATCTAATCGGCTGATATCACGGGTTAGAAGCATGAAGCCGAGGAAATCGACTCTGACCATGGAGATCAATCTCCTCGACTTCATTGAGTAGTGTCGGTACCTAGCCAAACAAGCGTTGGGGGAAGCACGCGGGCGAGCCCGCCAGCGGCGGGTTCGCCCGCTGGAAGCACGTCGTGCTGCACTGTTTTCGGCTTGAAGACGGCCACAGCTACCGAGAAACGCCGAATCGGCTGAAGTACATGACGGAGATTTGTAACGCGCTTGGCCTAGATCCGGACGATGTGCCTGACTTCACCACTCTCTACAAATCGTTCGACCGGCTAGAGATGTGGGTCTGGCGGGCGTTGCTGCGCGTTTCAGCGCAGCAACACCCGCAGTCTGGCCACGCTGCACTCGACAGCACGTTTTTCGACCGCCGCTTAGCCTCGTCGTACTACCGCCAGCGGTCGGGAAGTAACGTTCAGACACTGAAAGTGACGACACTAACCGATAGAGAGTCTCTTGCTGTTCTTGACGTACATATTTCGGTCCGGTGGAGACACGATACGAAGACCGGGCCGCAGGCCGTCCACCGGAATGCGGACGACCTGCTATCCGTTGCCGCCGACAAAGCCTTCCACAACTGGATCACGAAATACGAGTTCTACGCACTCGGTGTCGAACCACTCATCTTACAGCGTGGATCGAGGCCGTTAACGCTAGGGCATAACGCGCTTATCCGGGGAAAAGGCTACGCTCAGCGCTGGATGGCCGAAACTTCGTATTCGACTACGAAGCGCTCGCTCGGCGACGCCGTGCGAGCGCTCGGCTGGTATCGACAGTTCCGTGAGATTGTCCTGATGTTCGCCATCTCAAACATAGAACCGCTCTGTGAACCGCTCTAACCATGACTCAGCATCTATCCAACACGGCACAATATTCTTATACTGTCTTGCTTTCGACCGTTTTGACCTCATATCGCAAGACGGCGTCCAATTCGCCGTTAATCTCACGGAAAACAACCAGAAAGCTACTGAGACGACCGATTATCGGTATCGCAACAAGGCATGCCTCTTGGAACTATGATAGCACGGCTGATGAGTGCTACTACGGTTATGGCTGCTGTCTGGTGACGACGGATAATAACATCCCGATCGCCGCGGAGTTCACCCCAGAAAAATCCGTGGACAAGGAGACGGCGAGGCGCATCACGCGGGATGCGCTCGCCGTTAGGAGGCCGATAACGTTTGTCGGTGATGCCGAGTTCGACATGCTTGCTTGGCACGACGACCTGCTTGAGGCAGGTGTCGTGCCAGTCGCCCCGTACAATCCTCGGAACACGAACGATCCACCAGACATCGAGTACCGCCTCCAGAAACCGATCAAAGAACACAGCGATGCCGTTCGAGTCTGGGAGAAACAGCTCGACAAGACCTACAACAATCGCTCCCAGATTGAAACGACCATTGGCGTCTGCAAGGACCTCGGCCTCGGATCGCCCGAGGTCCGAGGCCGAGAACGCGTCAAAACACACGTCTTCGTTGCTCTTTGCCTCCGTTTGGTCGTCATCATCGCTAATTATGAACGAGGAGGTGACATCGCCAGTCCGGTCGTTGAGCTATGAGAACCCTTCTGCACGCCCGCCGTGCGGAATTTAGTAACAACGACGAGTCTCGGGGATTCGGTGAATCTGAATGCATTGGCGATTGGACTTGGATTGGAGCAGGTGGAATACGAGCCGGAGCAGTTTCCGGGGTTGGTGTATCGCCCAACGGGATTTGACGCTGTGGTCCTCATTTTTGGGTCGGGGAAGATGGTTGTGACCGGTGTGACGAGTGTCGAGAGAGCGAAGCAGGTGCGAGAATCCGTAGCTGATGAGGTTTATCGGTTGTTAGGGTAGCTGATAATAGTCACCTCAGTCAGTTCCACGGCCCGCTTGAGAACGCTCTCGAAAAGCTGGTCGCTGAGCCGGCGTGTACCCGATCCCGCTCAGATAATGCCGCCGGTGACGAGTAGTCCGACGACGAGCAGCACCGTCGCGACTACGCTCCCCCCGGCCAGCCACTTGTTCTCCATCGCCTTCTCGTGAATCGGCATGTCGGCGTACTCCTCGCGGAACGCCTCCAGATTCTCCTGGTCATAGAAGAATTTCGTTTTCAGCGCAAACCGTTCGGTCACCGCACAGCCTGTGCAGACCGGTTCCCCTTCGAGCCGTTCGGTCTTGCTGTGGCTGTCGCAGGCGAGCGCCCCGCAGTTCGGACAGTACGTGTACGTCTCGTCGACGCCGCTCGTGTCACAGTGGACGCACCGATGGATGCCGTCCTCGGCGGTTACTCGTGACGGGCCTGCTGCGTAGTACTCGTAGGGGTAGGTGTACTCCTGGAGGTCGGTCGTGTGCCGAACTTCCGGGAGGTACACTGGTTCGATCGACTGGACAGAGATGTCCGAGCGGTTCGGCTCGCAGGTCTTGTTGTACGTGACGTTGTTGTCGCCGGTGTAGGTCACCGTCGTCGTGTGGTGTTGCTGGAGCCGCTCGACGGCCCATTCCTTGTACTCGGTCTGAGTCTGCCCGAACCGGTGCTCCTCGACGTCGTCGAACACCGCTCCGAACTGTTCCGAGTCGAGGTCGACCGTCGCGTGGAGGTTCTCGGTGACCAGCGTCCCGACGTCTTCGTCGACGACCTGCGGCTGCCCGCGTTCGGCGTGGGCGACGAATCGCGATCGGTCGTTAATCCGGTGGATGACGCCCACCGACGTCTCGAAGACGGCGTTCGTGTCCGCGGTGACCGCGACCACCGGGCGGAACGTCACC
>CAYRQD010000023.1:0-31823 GCA_964426325.1 uncultured Halobacteriales archaeon
AGTTACAGAACAGACAGCCCGTGTTGCAGGCGGTGGTGACGTTGTTGTTGAGGTTCGCGACGAAGGTCACCTCGTCGCCGACGACCGCGGCCCGCCGCCGGTCCGCGGCCTCGAGGACCCGTTCCTTGCGCTCGCGGTCGATCCCCGGGCGGTCGGTCCCGGTCGTCAGCAGCTCGATCCCGTCAGCCACCGACAGCCGGTCGCCGGATCGGGCCGCCTCGAGTGCGTTCTCGAAGGACTGGTCGGTCGTCGGCGCGTACTCGAACTCGTAGCGGTCCCGCGGAACGTTCGTCGGGACCCGCGAGCTGCTGGCCATCTACTGGGAGTACGCCCGCGGGCTAATAGGCGCTCGGATCCGCGGAGCGTCGTCCGAGGAGTAGCGGGGACGCTGCGTTTCGACGGCGGTGACGACCCCACGGCGCGACCGGCGGGCTCGCCGCCTCGGTCCGGGCGGGGACGCCGAGTTGATATGCCGCCCGCGAAAACGGTCTCGCGTGACAAGTGTCAAGCGGATTCGCGTCGACGAGGCGCCGACTGCGAGCTCGCTCGGACGGGGGCGGTTCGTCTTCAGCGACGACTACTCCGTGTTCGACTGGGGCCGGATGCCCGACTCGATCCCGAGCAAGGGCGCCGCGCTGTGTGTCACCGGCGCTCACAGCTTCGCGCTGCTCGAGGACGGGGGGATCCCGACCCACTACCAGGGGGTCGTTCACGGCGGCGAGGTCCGCTCGCTCGAGGCCGCGCTCTCGGCGGGCGCCACCCCAAACGAGATGACGATCGAACTCGCGGAGGTTCTGGACTTACCGACAACCGGGGCGGGCTACGACTACGACGCCTACCACGCGGCCGCCGGCGAGGGCTACCTGATCCCCCTAGAGGTCGTCTTCCGGAACCACGTCCCGGTCGGCTCCTCGCTGCGTCGCCGGACCGATCCCGGAGAGCACGGCCTGGCGTTCGAGGAGTGGCCCGAGGAGACGGTCGCGCTCCCCGAGCCGGTGGTCGAGTTCTCGACGAAGTTCGAACACCAGGACCGGTACCTCGGCCGCGACGAGGCCGACGCGATCGCCGGGGCGGCCCCGATCGACGAGCTCGCGTCGGTCGCCCGCGCGGTCAACCGGGCCGTCACGGAACGGGCGGCCGCCGCCGGACTCACCCACCTCGACGGAAAGATCGAGTGTCTCTTCGACGGCGGGGAGATCCGGGTCGCGGATGTCGTCGGTACCTTCGACGAGAACCGGTTCGCCCGCGACGGTCGGCAGGTCTCGAAGGAGCTGTTGCGCCAGCACCACACGCACACGCAATCCGAGTGGGTCGCAGCGGTCCGGGAGGCGAAAGACCAAGCCAGAGCCGAGGACCGTCCGGACTGGCGGTCGCTGTGTGCGGCTGAACCGCAGCCGCTCGCGGAGTCGATTATCGAACACGTCGGGCGGCTGTACCGGGCCGGCGCCAACGCCTACCTCGATCGGTCGGTCTTCGACGTTCGAGAGCTCGACGAGCTGCTCGACCGAACGCCGGAGCTGCTCGCGCTCGACTAGAGTCGCCGCGCGGACGACGCCCGTCCCCCGATCACAACGCACTTGACATCCTCCCACGGCTGAAGCCGTGGGATTCCCAAGCGTTGGGATATTAGCGTTTGCAGTCGCCCTGTTCTCTCGGTGTGAACCGGCCGCTCTCGCGATCGAACAGGGAGACTCCGGGCTGTGCCAACCAGCCGTTACTCATATCCCCAGTTGGGGGAGTTTGAGTTATCTTTCTGCGAATGTTCACCGCACCGTTTAGGTCTGCGTTCATCGTCGTCTCGCATGACTCACAGACGTACAGCCCACGCTCCACGCGGTTCGCGTCTCGAATCTGTCCCAACGCGAACACGTCTTGCTCGTGTTTGCCTCGTCTACGCGGTCAACGAGGATACCGTGTTCCTCGGCTTTGTATTCCAGCAGACGAGCGAATCGGTCGAACTCCCGGCCATGGAGTTTCTTGTTCCCCGACTGACCCCAATTACGAGAGTCGCCGTTCTCATCCTCGCCGATGTCGCTGAGGTCGCCAACAGCTACCTTCTCTACGCCTTCCTCGACACACCGCTGAACGATGTGTTTCGAGAGAGTGTGAACGAAGTGGTCTTTGCGTCGGGAGAGTTTCCGGCGGGCTTTTCGCGCACGTTTCGACGGCCCGTCCTCGCCTTCGGTCTGATATTCCTCGCGGGTGAACTAGTGCTTGTCTTCTTTCAGCGTGTTCCCCGGATACAACTCTGAAGGGCCGTCCTCGTAGTCGATAGCGAGGTAGTTGCTCATGCCGAGGTCGATTCCAGCTGTCTTGTCGCCGGGTGCGTCTTCGACGGGAATCTGTTTCTCGAAAACGATGTGGAGTTCCCACTCCTCACCGTTCCAGACAGCGCGCACTTGCTGGATGTTCTCGACTTCTACGTCGGGCCGAGTTTCGTACTCAACGAGGATGAAGTCTGACCGTCCGTTTTTTAGATTCCAGCCTTTCGAAAGGCGAAGCTGACCGTGTTTGTCGTCGTGTTTGATGCCTTTCTGTTTCCACGTCACAGTGGAGCGTGGGTGTCGGTCGCCACGTTTCCGGTAGCCCGGCGGATTGTTACCGTCGAAGGAGTTGTCCCAGCCGGTGAACGCCTCAGCAAGCTCTTCGAGAACTCGCTGACTTGACTGAGAATGCAGGTCACTATAGCGTTCGTGGTCTTTCAACTCCGATTTCAGCTCGGCTTCATCGGGTATCTCACCGTCGTCGTCCCACCGTTGTTGGATGTAGTAGCGGCCGACGTTCCACAGTTTGGATGCTGCGAACCCGCACTGGTCGAGGTCGTCACGAACCTGTGAGTGGTTCGTGATGCGTGCGACGTAGGTGCGGGTTGTCTCCAACATCCGTACTGTGTTCATAACCAGTTATGAAGAGTATCGAATTGAAAATTGCGACCGGTGTGGAATATCCAGCGGAGCGTTCGAGCGTGGAGAGATTCCAATTGTTGGTTTCATCCCACGGCTAAAGCCGTGGGTTTTCACCTCGAAGGTTCTATAACCGTCCTTGCCACACTATCACAGACGATGACACCGGGAAAGAGCGCGCGGCTCGACCGACTCGCCACGGCCGGCACGCACCTGATCGTCCCGATGGATCACGGGCTCACCCTCGGTGCCGTCTCGGGGCTCGCCGACATCGAATCGACGATCGACGCGGTCACCGGCGCCGGCGCCGACGCGGTCCTGACACAGAAAGGCATCGCGGGCCGGGTCCACGCCAACGCGAACGGCGCCGGCTACATTGTCCACCTCAACGGCTCGACGGCGATCGGACCGGACGAGCGGGACAAGCGCCCGACCGGCACCGTCGAGGACGCGATCAGGGCCGGCGCCGACGCGGTCTCTGTACACGTCAACGTCGGCAGCGAGCACGAGCCCCGACAGCTCGAACAGCTCGCGGAGTTCACGAGCCGGGCGGCCGAGTACGGACTCCCCGTGCTCGCGATGACCTACGCCCGTGGCGCGGGGGCGAGCGATCCGGCCGACACCGAGGCATACGCCGCGGATCTCGCACACGCGGTCCGGTTCGGCGAGGAGCTCGGCGCAGACATCGTCAAGACCGCCTACTCCGGAGACCCGGACAGCTTCGAACGGGTCGTCGCCGCCACCAGCCTCCCGGTCGTGATCGCCGGCGGGAGCAAGGGAACCGACGCCGAAACCCTCTCTACGGTCGAGGGCGCTATGGCCGCGGGCGCGGCCGGCGTCTCCATGGGACGGTCGATCTTCCAGCACGAGGATCCCGCCGCGATCACCGCGGCCGTCGCCGGCGTGGTCCACGACGGCGCCGACCCTGGGGAGGCCGCCCGGGCCGCCGGGTTGACCGTCGAAGCCTGATCTAGACGATTGCAGAATTCTTTTTAGGACGCTGGCCGCACCGTCATGTCGATGGACGACGGGAGGGTCCGACCGTGACGGCCGATGACGATCTCGAGGAGTTGCGCGAGCGACGCGAGCGCGCTCGGCTGGGCGGCGGCGAGGACCGGATCGAGACCCAACACGAGAAGGGCAAGCTCACCGCCCGCGAGCGCATCGAGATCTTTCTCGACGAGGGCACGTTCAACGAGTTCGACCAGCTCCGGACCCACCGGTCGCACAACTTCGGGATGGAGGAGACCCAGATCCCGGGCGACGGCGTCGTGACCGGCTACGGCGAGGTTGACGGCCGGACCGTGTTCGTGTTCGCCCACGATTTCACCGTCTTCGGGGGCTCGTTGAGCGAGGTGTTTGCGGAGAAGGTCACGAAGGTGATGGACAAGGCCATGAGCGTCGGCGCGCCGATCGTGGGCCTGAACGACTCGGCGGGCGCGCGCATCCAGGAGGGGATCGACTCGCTGGCGGGGTACGCGCGGGTCTTCCACCGCAACCAGCAGGCGAGCGGCGTCGTTCCCCAGCTGTCCGCGATCATGGGCCCGTGTGCCGGCGGGGCGGTCTACTCGCCCGCGATCACCGACTTCACGCTGATGATCCAGGACACGAGCTACATGTTCGTCACCGGCCCCGACGTCGTCGAGACCGTCACCGGCGAACAGGTCGGCTTCGAGGAGCTCGGCGGGGCCTCGACGCACGCCTCCGAGTCCGGCGTGGCCGACCTGACCGCCGCCGACGAGGAGGCCGCCCTCGCTGACCTGCGACACCTCCTGTCGTACCTGCCACAGAACAACGTCGAGGACCCCCCGCGGGTCGATCCCTGGGACGAGCCCGACCGCCGCGACGACGAGCTCCGGGAGATCGTTCCGGACGACCCGAAAAAGCCCTACGACATGACCGACGCCCTCGAGCTGGTCGTCGACGAGGGCTCGCTGTTCGAGGTCGGCGAGGCGTTTGCCCGCAACCTGGTGATCGGGTTCGCCAGGCTCGACGGTCACTCCGTCGGCGTGGTCGCGAACCAGCCCCGGGTCAGCGCCGGGACGCTCGACATCGACGCCTCGAAGAAAGGCGCCCGCTTCGTTCGGTTCTGTGACGCGTTCAACATCCCGATCCTGACTTTTGTCGACGTGCCGGGGTTCATGCCCGGGACCGAGCAGGAACACAACGGGATCATCGCCAACGGCGCGAAGCTGTTGTACGCTTACTCGGAGGCGACGGTGCCGCTGCTCACCGTGATCACCCGGAAGGCCTACGGCGGCGCCTACGACGTGATGGCCTCGAAACACATCGGCGCCGACGTCAACTACGCCTGGCCGACCGCCGAGGTCGCGGTCATGGGACCCCGGAGCGCGGTCAACGTCCTGTTCGACGACGAGCTCGCCGCCGCCGACGATCCCGAGGCCCGCCGGGCGGAGCTGATCGAGCAGTACCGCGAGGAGTTCGCCAATCCCTACACGGCCGCCGACCGCGGGTTCGTCGACGACGTGCTCGTCCCAGAGAACACCCGGCCCCGCCTGATCGAGGACCTCGCAGTCCTGCGGTCGAAACGCACCGACACGCCCGACAGAAAACACGGCAACATCCCGCTGTGACCGCCATGCAACAGGCCGATTCGGACCCCGCTGACCCGCCGCGCCGGTCGACCGGGACCGACCCCGAGCGATCTCAGCGAGTCGTCGTCCCGGCGGAGGCGAGCCTCCACGAGGCCGCCGCGATCACCGCCTGCGTTCGGGCCCACCTCCGAGGGGAGGCGCTCGCGGCCGCGCGGGTCGAGGACGGGTCGGCCGATCGGTCGCGCCCGGAGCGAGACGACTTTCGCTTCGCCGGGCGCGCGGCGGCCCTGACCGGGGCCGCGCGGCGCCGGCCGGCAGAGGCCCCGACCGACGACTGGACCGCACTCGAACGACTCCGGAGGTTCTAGCATGACAGAGACACCTTTCGACACGGTACTGGTGGCGAATCGCGGCGAGATCGCGGTCCGCGTGATGCGGGCCTGTGCGGATCTCGGCATCGACACGGTCGCGATCTACAGCGAGGCCGACAAACACGGCGGCCACGTCAGGTACGCGGACGAGGCCTACAACGTCGGTCCCGCGCGGGCGGCCGACTCGTATCTCGACCAGGAGCGGATCGTCGAGGTCGCACACCGGGCCGGCGCAGACGCGATCCACCCCGGGTACGGCTTCCTCGCTGAGAACGCCGAGTTCGCGGCCCGAGTCGAGGCGGCGGAGGGGATCACCTGGGTCGGCCCTTCGAGCGCGGCGATGGAGACGCTGGGCGAGAAAACAAGCGCCCGCTCGCTGATGCAGAGCGCCGACGTTCCGATCGTTCCAGGGACGACCGAGCCGGTCACTGAGCCCGAGGCCGTCGAGTCCTTCGGCGAGGAGTACGGCTACCCGGTCGCGATCAAGGCAGAGGGCGGCGGCGGCGGCCGCGGCATGAAGCTGGTTCGCGGCCCCGACGAGGCCGCGGCGCAACTCCAGAGCGCCCAGCGCGAGGGGGAGGCGTACTTCGACAACGACTCGGTGTACTTAGAGCGGTACCTCGAGAACCCCCGCCACATCGAGGTGCAGATCCTCGCCGACGAACACGACACCGTGCTCCACCTCGGCGAGCGGGACTGCTCGCTGCAGCGGCGCCACCAGAAGGTCCTCGAGGAGGGTCCCTCCCCGGCGCTCGCCCCCGAGCTCCGCGAGCAGATCCGCGAGGCCGCCCGCGAGGGGGCCCGCGAAGCCGGGTACACCAACGCCGGCACCGTCGAATTTCTCGTCGAGGACGACCGCGAGAGCGACGACGACGTGCTCGGCCCCGACGCGGATTTTTATTTCCTCGAGGTTAACACCCGGATCCAGGTCGAGCACCCGGTGACGGAACTGCTGACCGGCCTCGACATCGTCACGTGGCAACTCCGGATCGCGGCCGGCGAGTCACTGCCATACGACCAGTCCGAGATCGCCACCGAGGGACACGCAATCGAGTTCCGGATCAACGCCGAAAACGCCGCCGAGGAGTTCGCGCCAGCACCCGGCGGCGTGCTCGAGACCTACGATCCCCCCGGCGGGATCGGCGTCCGGATGGACGATGCGATCAGGCAGGGCGACGAGCTGGTGACCGACTACGACTCGCTGGTGGCGAAGCTTCTGGTCTACGGCCGGGACCGTACCGAGGCGATCGCCCGCGCGCGCCGGGCGCTCGCGGAGTTCGATGTCGAGGGGATCGTGACGATCATCCCCTTCCACCGGCTGATGCTCGAAGACGACCGGTTCGTCGACGGGCGCCACACCACAAAGTACCTCGACGAGCGGCTCGATCACGGCCGGATCGAGGACGCCTACGAGCGCTACGACGCCGGCACGGTTAGCCAGCCCGACGAGACGGTCACCGAGCGGGAGTTCACCGTCGAGGTCAACGACAAGCGCTTCGACGTGACACTCGAAGACCGCGGCGGCGTGCCGATCGCGGATCCCGACCCCGAGGCAGAGCCGGACGACCGCCCCGCCCGGGCCGGTCCGGACTCGACGACCGAGACCAGCGAGGCCACCGGCGGGAGCGAGGTGACCGCCGAGATGCAGGGGACGATCCTCGAAGTCGCCGTCGAGGAGGGACAGACGGTCGCGGCCGGCGACGTGCTCTGTGTCCTCGAGGCGATGAAAATGGAAAACGACGTTGTCGCCGACGCCGGCGGCACGGTGACCAAAATCCCGATCGCCGAGGGCGACAGCGTCGACATGGGCGATCGCCTGTTCGTGCTCGAGTGACCGGACGCGGCCACTCCAGAACCATGGTAACCTACGTGCAGTATTGTCCTCCAGGGGGACAGCCGCACAAGCCTTATTCTCTCCCGTGTCTTACGTGACGGCGATGTCGGACACCGCACAGAGCGAACGCGAGCGGATCCGCGAGCGAAAGCGCGAGCGCCTGCGAGAACGACACGGCGAGGACGGATCCGACCCGGACGGATCGCCTGAGGACCCGATCGAGATCGAGAGCCGGGACCACTTCGAGACGGTCCTCTCCGAGCACGACAGCGTGCTCGTCGACTGCTACGCGGACTGGTGTGGCCCGTGTAAGATGACCGAGCCGATCGTCGAGGATGTCGCCGCCGAGGCCGACGCCGCGGTCGCGAAGATCGACATCGATCGCCACCGACAGATCGCACAGCAGCTCGGCGTCCGCAGCGTGCCGACGTTCGTGCTCTACCGGAACGGCGAGCCCGCAGAGCGGTTGGTCGGCGCACAGGACCGGGCGGCGTTCGATCGGATCCTCGGATCGGCCTAACTCTCCGGTTTTGTAACGGTCGTACACAATTCTTAAGCCTACCGGCTGCCTACCAGCAGTACATGCCAGACTCGCTCGCGGAGTATCTCAGACAGGACATGGAGTGTGAGGGACTGCTCGAGTGTCTCTACGGACTCAAGAGCCTCGACAGGGACTGTTACCAGGTGTTGATCGAGACCGAGGAGCCGCTCACCGTCGACGCGATCGCCGAGCGGGTCGACCGGGAGCGGTCAACGGTATACCGCGCGGTCCAGCGGCTGCTCAAGGCCGGGGTCGTCCGGAAAGACCAGGTCAACTACGACCAAGGCGGTTACTACCACGTGTACTACCCGGCGGATCCGGCCGAGGTCACCGACCGGATGCAGCGGATGCTCAACGACTGGTACGCACAGATGGGAACGCTGATCCAGGAGTTCGAGGACCGGTACGGCGAGCGCGTCGATCAGCCGGCGCCGACGAACTGACCGACCGCGGGCTTGCCGGACGAATTCGGTCGACCGGCTGCCCGGCCGATCTGCCGATCAGCCGATGTACCGGAGATCTTCCTCGGCGGCGGCCGCCCCGTCGTCCATCTCCTGGATCTTCCGGACGACCGCTTCCATCTCCTCGGCCCGCTGTTCGAGCGAGTCGAACTCGATCTCGAATCCGAGCACGTCCTGGAGCACCTCGAGTACCGCCCGGGCGCTTTTGGGGTCGACCAGGTAGCCGCTGGTCTCGCCCATCAGACAGGCCGCGGGGATCGATCGCCGTTCCCCGAGTCCGAGCAAGAGCCCGCTCACGCCGACGATCCCGCCGGCCGGCTCGCCGTCGCGGAACTCGACGAGTCCCCGGTCCTCGAGCGCGGTTCGCTTTTCCTCGGTCGTCGCCGCCGCGACGACGTCGTACTCCTCGATGAGCTCGCCGGTCGGAATCCCCCCGAGGGTGTAAACCTCCCTTACCCCGGCGTCCTCGGCGATGTCGAGGACCGTCTCGGCGAGCCCGTAGTGGCCGGGGGCGTCCTGAGCCTGGTGATCGCCGGTCAGCACGAGCAGCTCGGCCTCCTCGGCGGTGACCGCGTGTAACTCCGCGCTGGCGAGCTCGGTCAGCCCCTCCTCGACGGTGACCTGCGGGGGAAAGTGCGTCGAGTAGATCCGCCCGACGAGATCGCTCTCGAGCTCCTCGAGCAGGTGCTCGGCCGCGAGCTTGCCGACGTGCCCCACGCCGGGCAGCCCCTCCACCAAAACGGGGTCGGTCAGCTCGACCGGCTCTGCCCGTTCGACTTCGAATTCGTCCATGGAGTTTACTGGCGGTTGCGCAACTTAAGTGCGCGTCGGTACTCCCCGTACGGATCCGCCGGCGAGAACGGCGCCGGCGCGGCGTTTACCGCCGGCCCGCCGCAGGCCGGACAGGTTGTCCCGAGCGTGTACACCGGCCGCTCGTGGGTCCTCTCCCAGGCGCGACAGACGCGGATATCGGATTTCACGCTACTCCTCGTCGGTGCTGCGCTCGCGGTGGAAGCTTCCGGTCCCCTCTCCCTCGTCGGCGACCGCGATCGCCCGCTGTGCGCTCGCCTCGAGTTCGGCCTCGGCGGTCTTGTAATCCGGCGCCTGCACCTCGATGCGGTACTCCGGGGCGCCGACGTAGGTCACCTCGAGACTGGCCTCCTCGGGGATCTCGCCGTTGCCCTCGGCGGCCTGCAGCGCCTCGCGGATCGCGTCGACGCCGTCCCCGCTGGGCACCTCGAGGTCGACGTAACCGGTCACCGTGACGTACGGTACCGAGACGTTCTCTCGGGCGGTCTCGACGATCGCCGCGGCCTCCTGCGTGGAGATGTCGACGTCGGCGAGTGCCTCGCGTCCCCGGATCGCCGCCGCCTCGAAGCCGTCGTACAGCGAGCCGAACTCGGCGAGCAGAGCGTTCGCGATCGCGGCGTAGGTCTCGTCCGCGACATTGTCCCCGAAGGCGATTTCCATCCAGTTGTCGGCTTTTTGTTCGTTTTTCCAGTCCTGGATCTTCTCTTTGCGCTGGTGGTCGTTGACGTCCTTCAACGAAAGGTCGATCTGCTGGGCGCTCTCGTCGACGTCGAGGACCTTCGCGACGACCCGCTGGTCGACGCCGACGTGATCGCGGACGTTCTTGATCCACCCGGAAGCGACCTCGCTGATGTGACACAGGCCGCGCTTGTCCTCGTACTCAAGCAGGTCGATGAACACGCCGAAGTCCTCGATCTCGTCGACCCGACCGACGACCAGCTCGCCCGCGTCCGGCCACCCGCTGTATTTCATCGTGCTTCGACGGTCTCGACGATCTCGCCCTCGAGGGTCGCCGCGCCGCCGGTCGGCCGGACGAGCGTGTGCCCGCAGACGTGACAGTCGACCGTCGAGGCGGCCTTCTCGAAGACCACTTGTTCGTTCCCGCAGTCGGGACAGGCCAGCCGGTAGAAGTTCCCCGCCATCGTCACTCCTGGAAGGTCAGTCGCCCGGCGCGCCAGCCCTCCCGCTGGTGGGCTCGGCCGCACTCGCTGCACCGGTAGGTGAGCTGGGTTTTTTTCGTCGGCTTGTCTCCGCCGGGCACCTTCGAGAACTTTCCGTCGTTGCCGATGCCGGAGTTGCGCTCTTCCTGTCGGTCGATCCACTTCATCCCCGTGCTCCGGCCCCCGCGGACCTTCTCGACCTCGTGTTCGTGGTGTTCGTTGCAGTGCGGACAGTACGTGTTCATCCGTCGTGGCATCTCCATGGGTAATCTTATGTCGTGGTTGGCGAGCAGTCGTTAAAACCCGCACGGTTGGCGCCGGCCCGTCACTGCTAAGTCCGGGGCCACGAACCGACAGGCGTGCATAAGCTCATCGTCAACGGCGATCCCGGGATCCGGAAGGGCGCCGTCGTCGAGTACGGCGGGGCCGAGTACGTCTGCTTTTCCGTCACCCGTCAGGGGGAGTTCTCGGGACCCGAGCGCCCGCAGCTGTGGTGTATCGTGGGCGAGCCCGGCGAGCGCGACCGGTTCGAGCACCGGGCGTTCCTGTCGCTGCACCTCGCAGTCGAGGCCGTCGACGCCGACGAGCTGACCGTCCGCCGATCGCGGGCCTAACGGTCCGATCGGCGGCGCGCGAGCACGAGGAGCGCGCCGACGGCGACAAACACCCCGAACCCCGGCCCAGAATCGCTCGCGCTTTCCCGCGGGCCGAGCTGAGCCCGCAGCTCTTCGAGCCGATCGGTCAGCTCCCCAGCCCGGGTTTCGAGCGACGCGCGTCGCGCGTCGGCGTCCCCGAGACGCTCCTCGAGTGACTCGTTTCCGAGGTCGGCTCCGATCGCCCCCGTCCGGTTCTCGACGGCCGCGAGCTGGGTCTCTACCCCCGTCAGCTCCTCTCCGAGGGTGGACAGCTCGGCCCGCAGAGACGCCGACTCGTTGCCGCGCTCGACCGCGGCCTCGAGTTCCTCGAGGAGTTCGTCCGCGTCCGCCAGCGCGTCCGCGATCGCCGCGAGGTCGGTCTCGGCGGTTTCGAGCGCCGCCGTCGGGTCGGCCGCCGGTTCGGACGGCTCGAGCGACGGGCGCAACTCGAAGACGCCACCGGCCGCGTCGGCGTGAACGATCTCGACGGTCGTGCCGTTCTGCTCGACCCCGTAGCTGCCCCGGAACGGGCCCGACCCGATCTCGACGATCCCCTCCTCGGTCGCGACGCCGTCGTGGGCCGCGAGCAGCCGTTCGTAGGTCTCCCGGAACTGCGCCGCGTCGCGTTCGGTTCGCCACTCGGTGACCCAGACGTACCCGTCGCGGTCGCCGTTTCGGTACGGGTACAGCTCGTCCCCGGCCCAGCCGTCGGTCGCCGGACCGCGGTAGTTGTACGCGAACTCGTACCCGTACTCCTCGTAGTACGGCTCGTTGAACGAGCCCGGTCGCATCGTGTGCCCGTCGGGATCGACCGTGTCGGCGCCGAACTCGAAGGCCTGGTACCAGAACATCACGTACATCGAGGCCTCGCCGACCGTCTCGGCGCCGTCGACGCCCTGCTCGTCGAACAGCTCCCAGCCGCCGGTCGCGGCGTCCTCGAAGGACACCTCCCGGGATTCGCGGTCGAGATCGGCGTGGATCACCTGAGCGGTCGTCTCCGGCGGCGCCTCGTGGAGTTCGTCGACGGCCGCCCAGCCGCCCCGATCGAGCAGCGCGTCGATCAGGACGGGCCCGTCCTGGTAGGGCTGGAGGATCGTCTGGAGGATCCCGACGTTGCCGTCGAACTCGCCGCCGCCGCTCGGTTCGGCGAGACACGCCCAGGCCCCTCCACAGCGGCGCTCGTACTCGTTTTCGATGTGGTTTGCCTCCCCCTCGACAAGCCCGTCGATCGCGAGGTCGGCGTCCTGGGTGGCCCCGGCGTACCGCTCCGCCGAGAGGTCTTTGTACTGGTCTTGCATCGCATGGACGAACTCGTGGTGTAGCGTTCCCGCGCTGATCTGTAGCTCCGCCCCGGAGTCGACGACAATCGTGATCCGATCGCCGCTCGAGGAGTAAAAGCCGGCGACGGCGCCGCCGAAGGTCGCGTCGATCGCCGCGGCGCTTGAGGTGTCCTCGCCGACAATAAACAGCGCCTTCCAGACCTGGTCGTTCCACCGGTCGTAGGCCCGGTCCTGGCCGCCGTTGCTCCGGTCCCGGTACTGCTCGCGGCTCATCGTCACGACGGGAACGTCCTCGCGGAACGGCCGCTCGCGGATCTGCTCGACCCGGGCCATCGCCCGGTCCGCAACCGCGCGCAGCTCGGACTGGGTTAGCCCGTCGGACTGGTCGATCCCGAGCTCTGCATCGTGCTCGATCCCGTTCCAACAGCCGACCACCTCGGTGCTCGGCCCGGCCGCACACTCCTCGACGGTCCGGTCGGTCGCCGCGTCGGCACCCACGGATCCGAGCCCGCCGCCGACCGGCCCGATGCCGGCCGCGAGCCCGGCGGCGACGACGACGGCGAGAAGCGCTCCCAGCCGGATCGCGACCGAGCGGTCCATACGAGCGGCTGGGCCCGCGGGCGTTTCAACCCACGGGTCCGTCTCTGCGGCGGCGCCGGCCGTACGGTCCCGGCTCCCGTGAGAAGAGCCAAGTGCGTGCCGGTGGTGTGTGGAGACGATGCTTTCGTTCGTCGGGCTCGGACTGTACGACGAGCGCTCGATCACCGTTCGGGGCCGCGAGCGGATCGACGCCGCCGATCGGGCCTTCCTCGAGCTGTACACGAGCCGCCTCGCCGGCGTCTCCGTCGCGGAGCTCCGGAGCGGACACGACACGCCGATCGAACTCCGCGACCGGGAGGGCGTCGAGCGCGACCCCGAGCCGATCCTCTCTGCGGCCGCCGCTGACCACGTCGCCTTCCTGACCGCCGGGGACACGATGACCTCGACGACACACGTTGACCTCCGCCTACGGGCCGCCGACCGCGGGATCGAGACGGAGGTGATCCTCGGAACGACCGCACAGACCGCGGCCAGCGCGCTGACGGGGCTGCAAAACTACCGCTTTGGCAAGGCGACCACGCTTCCCTTTCCGGATGTCCACGGGGGCGTTCCCGAGAGCGTCGTCGAGACGATCGCCGACAACCGCGAGCGCGGGCTCCACACGATCGTGTACCTCGACATCGACGCGAGCCGGGACCGACTGCTCGCCGCCGATCGGGCGGCGGAACTGCTAACCGACCGGGTGAGGGGTCCGGCGGTGGTCGTCGCCCGGGCCGGCGGCGACGACCCGGTCGTTCGGGCCGGCTCGCTGCCTGAGCTGGCGGCCGCGTCGTTTGGGTCGCCGCCGCACCTGCTGGTCGTTCCCGGCGAGCTCCACCGGATGGAGCGGGAAGCGCTGGGCGAGCTCGCCGGCCTCTCGGAGACCTGAGCCGACTCCGGACGCCGCAGTCGAAACCCACAAACTGCGGTCCGACGAAGCATCGGCATGGACGTACTGGAGCGCTACGAGCCGCTCCTCGCCGACCCCGCGGCCTTTTACGCGGCCTGTCGCCGGCCGCTGCCGGCCGTCGTTCGGGTCAACACGATCAAAGCAGACTGCGACCGCGCCCGGGCGGCCCTCGAAGCCGAGGACATCGCCCACGAATCGACAGACTGGCATCCCGGCCTGTTCCGGCTCCCCGAGGCCCAACCCGGCGCCAACTGGCCGTACGTTCACGGCTGGCTCCACGGCCAGGAGGAGGTGTCTGCCCTGCCGGCCCGCGTTCTCGATCCTCAGCCCGGTGAGCGGATCTGGGACGCCGCCGCCGCGCCGGGGAGCAAGACGACCCAGCTCGCGGCCCTGACCGACGATACCGGACTCGTCGTCGCGACGGACAAGAACCTCGGACGGCTCGCCTCCCTGCGCTCGAACGCCGAGCGGCTCGGCGTGACGAACCTCGCGATCACCCACGAGGACGCCCGCAACCACTCGTTGAAGCCGTTCGGCGGCGAGCCCTACGACCGGGCGCTCGTGGACGCTCCCTGCTCCTGTGAGGGGACGGTCCGGAAGAACCCGGACGTCCTCGATGAGTGGTCGACCGACCACGTCGAGGGCATCGCCGAGGTGCAGGCCGGGCTGCTCCGCCGGGCGGTCCAGGCGACGCGGGCGGGCGGGACAGTCGTGTACTCGACGTGTACGTTCGCCCCCGAGGAAAACGAGGCCGTGCTGGACCGGGTCCTCGACCGAGAATCCTGTCGGGTCGTGCCCTTCGACTCGCCGCTCGAGGCCGCCCCCGGCGTGACCGAGTGGCGGGGCCGGGAGTACGACCCCTCGGTCCGGCGCGCCCGGCGGATCTACCCGCACTACAACGACACCGGCGGGTTCTTCTGTGCCAAGCTGGCGGTGGGAGCGTGAGCGCGGAGAACGTCGGCGACCGGTTCGACCGGCTCCCGGCGACCGACGAGGACCGCGCCGTCCCCGGACGGCCGACGCGAGCGGCGGTGCTCGAGTGGTGGAACGAGCGGTACGGGATCGAGCCGGCGACGTTCGCGGGCTACTCCTTCTGGGAGCGCGGCGCCGGCAAGATCTGGGCGTTTCGCGACGCCAGCGCGGTCGCGTCGCCGGTCGAGATACAGGGGCTCGGAATGACCGCCCTCCGGGCCCGCCAGGAGCACTGGAAGCCGACACTCGAGGCCGTCCAGCGGTTCGGCGACCGGGCCTCGAAGAATCGGATCGCCCTGCCCGACCCACAAGCTCGGCGGTTCCTGGCCGGCGAGGACCAAGCCGTCTCCTGGGACGGCGACTGGGGGTACCTGATCGTCACCCACGAACTGACCGGCGACCAGGTCCCGCTGGGGGTCGGACTGTACACCTACGGTGAGCTCGCCTCGATGGTCCCGAAGGGCCGCCGGCGCGAGCTGTGACCGTCCGCGCTCGGTCCAGAGCACCCCTCGGCGTGAGATCCGACGAGATGCTCATACAGAGGGCAGACGTTAGGCACCCGCGATGAACTGGGAGACCGACCGCTCGCCGCAGCTCCGGATGCTCGTCACGCTCGGCCTGATCGCGGCCCTGCCGCTCGTCTTTACCACGACGCTCGCGGCCGCGCTCAACCGGCTCGTCTTTCCGATGCTCGCGGAAGGCGGGGAGCCGCCCCAGATCTCGTTCGGCCCGGTCGTCGTCGTCGGGCTCACGGTCCTGGGGATGGGACTCGCTGCGGTCGCGGGCGGCCGGGCGGCACTGTCCTCGACGAACGCTCGTCCGGTCTCGGCCGACGAGCGCCCGGAGTTGCACGCGCGGGTCGATCGGCTGGCCGCGACCGTTGGGATGGAACCCCCCGAGATCGCGGTGATTCGCTCCGAGACGCCGAACGCCTTCGCGACCGGCGGGATCGGGGTGGACCCGACCGTGGCCGTCACGACCGGACTGCTCGACACGCTCGAGGACGACCGGCTCGACGCTGTGCTGGCCCACGAACTCGCACACCTCCGGAACAGGGACGCGACGGTCATGTCGATCGCGTACCTGCTGCCGACGCTGACCTACCTCGTCTCGAAGGCCACGTTCGCGATTCTCCAGGTAGTCGGCCGCGCGAGTGGGTCGAGCTCCTCGCGGCGGAACGCCAAGGCGGTTCTGGTCGTGCTCGCGACCGCGGTGGTCACGCTGACGGTCTCGGCGATCTTCTGGCTCGCGAGCAACCTGCTGTTCCGGCTGCTCTCGCAGTACCGCGAGCACGCCGCCGACCGCGGGGCGGCCGCGATCACCGGCCAGCCCCTCGCGCTCGCGGACGCGCTGGCGACCATCGACGAGGAGATGCAGGCGTTGCCCGACAGAGACCTGCGCGAGCTCGACGGGGGCGCGGAGGCGCTGTACATCTCCTCGATCGACGTCCCGATGTTCACCGACGAGGACGGCCTCATCGGCACGCTCGCGAGCCAGGAGCTGTTCCCGGCGTCATACCCGCCGACGACAGAGCGCATCGATCGACTGCAGGAACTCGCCGGCGAGCTCGAACGGTGATCGACGGGCTGTACCTCAGCCCTCGGGCTCCCCGGTCCCGTCGCGCTCGCGGATCGTCCCGCCGGACAGGCCCTCCCACTCGACGCGGTAGCCTAAGCGTGCCAGCACCGCGCTCGCGTCCTCGATCCCGGCGGCCTCGATGCACTCGGCCGCTCGCTCGAGGGAACTGCCGGCGTCGATCTCCGTCTGCAGGTCGGCGAGCACTTCGGGACGAACGAGAGTGCGGCCGACCAGCTCGTGGTCGGGAAACTCGACGGCCTCGATTGCGGCCTCGCTGACGCCGTAACGGTCCGCGAGCGCACCGAGCGCGACGACATCGGCCTCGGGGGCGAGTTTGGCCGGCAGGGCGGCGGCAGCCTCTTCGACGAGCCGGCGCTCGTACCGCCGCAGGGCCTGGCGCACCGCTTTCACCGGTACCTGCCCAGCGTAGGGGATCGCCCGGTGGTCGCGAGTCTCGATCTCCTCGCCGACGCCCAAGCTCTCGTCGACCGCCACGAGTAACTCGGCGTCGGTCGCCTCGAGCCGGTCGAGCTTCGTCGCGACGTACTCGGGGGTCCAAAAGCCCATGATCTCGAAGTACACGCGAAAGTCGCCGTGGCGCCAGTCGAAGGCGAAGTCGGGAACGAGCACGTACTCGCCGGCGGCGATCGGGTCCGGCTCGCGGACGAGCTCCCAGTCGAGATCCAAGGCGGCGAACCGCCGTGCGAACTCCGCCTCGAGGTCGCTGTCGAACTGCACCTCGGCGATCGGCTCGACCCCCGGGACCGACAGGTCGGCGTCGGTCAGAACCAGCTCGCGGTCGGTCCCGTGGTCGTCGATCGTCGCCGAGAGACGCCACTCGTCGGACCCTCCGACGGTCCGGAGCAGCCGCGCGAACCGCGTCCCGTACCGCCGGGTCGACCGAAAGAGGGCGTCCGGCCCGGTCACGACGATCTCCCGGTCGGTCGCGCCGACCGTTCGGCGCTGCTCTGCCGGGAGCCGGCGGATCTCTGAGAGCAATCCGAGCCGGCCGATCGCGGAGATCGCTCGCGTGGGGTCGCTCGAGCGGATCCGCACTTCGGTGGCATCGAACAGCGCCGTCTGTGCCAGCGAGAGGTTGTACTGCTCGCATAGCTGGCTCGGAGTCCACCGCGGGTCGACGGCCGCGAGCACCGCCCGGGACTCGCGGTCGGCGTACAGCGACTCCTCGACGGCCTCGACGCTCGCGTCGAGCCGGTCGGCCGCGGCGGCGAGTGCGGCCTCGCGCTCGGTCTCGGTCACGACTCCGACCGTCGCGGCGGCGTCGAACGCCGCCCGCCTGGCCCGTCGCGGCTCGATCGGAGCCCGCACCGTCCACTCCGCGTCTCGATCGACGAGCCTCGCGAACCCTCGGACGAGTTTGAAATCGTCGCTCTCGCCTTCGAGTTCCTCGAGCGCGTCCTCGAGAGTCGCCCGCCGTCGGCCGACGTGTCCCTGATACGTTCCGATCACTCGGGCCGCGAGCGCCTCGCGGTCCGCGCCGACGAACTCCGGCCGGTACCTGCCGCGGCGCGACACCCGGAGCAGGTCTTTCGTGAGCACGGCTACCGACCGGTCCCGGCGCCGTCCCCGCGACCACCGGGTTCGCCCGGTCCCGACCCTCGACCGCTCCACGCGGCCGTCCCGGGCGACACCCGCTCCGGCCCCGAACGGACGCCGGAGCCGCCGGAATCGCTGATCCGGACGCACGTTCCCTCTGCGGCGTGCATACCCGATTCAGGACCGGCGCGGATTTGTATGTGGTCCCCGAGGACCCTGGATCCCCTCGCGTGTCTGCCGGGCACATTACCTCGAAACATATAATTGCTGCCGGGACTTACTTCTACACATGACGGAGTACCACGACGACGTACTCGTGTCGGCAGACTGGGTGGAAGCGCACCTCGATCAGTTCCAGTCGGATGATCCCGAGTATCGGCTGCTGGAGGTCAATAACCCGACCGTCACCGACGACTCCGAGTACACGCCCTACGAGGACGGACACGTTCCGGGGGCGACGTTCTTCCACTGGGAGAAGGACCTGAGCGACCCGACGACCCGGGACATCCTCGACAAGGACGCCTTCGAGAAGCTCAACGGCGAGGCGGGAATCACCGCCGACTCGACGGTCGTGCTGTACGGCGGCGGCCGGGTTCCCAACTGGTTCGCGCTGTTTGCCTACTGGGAGTACAAGTACTTCGGTCACGACGACGTGCGCGTTCTCAACGGCGGCAAGCCCTACTGGGTCGACCACGAGTACCCGTTGACCACAGAGGTGCCGACGTTCTCCGCCCGGGAGTACATCGCCAAAGGCCCCTTCGAGGGAATCCGGGCGTACAAGGACGATGTCGACCAGGCCATCGAGTCGGGGATTCCGATGGTCGACGTCCGGTCGCCGGCGGAGTTCACCGGTGAGATCATCGCGCCGGAGGGGCTCAACGAGACCGCACAGCGCGGCGGGCACATCCCCGGCGCGAAAAACGTCCCCACGACGTCGGTGCTGAACGACGACGGCACGTTCAAATCCGCGGAAGAGCTCCGGGAGCTGTACCGCGAGGCCGGCATCACCGAGGACCAGTCGGTGGTCACCTACTGCCGGGTCGGCGAGCGCTCTTCGATCGCCTGGTTTGCCCTCCATGAACTGCTTGGGTTCGGCGACGTCGAGAACTACGACGGCTCCTGGACCGAGTGGGGCAACCTAATCAGGGCACCGATCGAGACCGGCCCCGCCGACGACTGAGCCGCTCTGAGAAGTTCTCCGCGCTCGGCTCCCGAGTCAGGAGCGCCGCCGTCTGGCGACCCGAATCTCGGTGGTGTCGGCGGTGACGAGTTCGTAGAGGATCGCCCGCCGGTCGTCCTCGCCCGGTCGGAGGATTCGTCCCAGCCGCTGGGTGAACTCTCGTTGACTGCCCGATCCCGACAGGACGACCGCGACCCGCGCGTTCGGAACGTCGACGCCCTCGTCGAGGGCGTTCGCCGCGACGATCCGCTCGTAGGTCCCCTCGCGGAACCGTTCTAAGATCTCCCGGCGCTCGTCGGTGGGGGTCTCGTGGGTGATCGCCGGCAGCAGGAACCGCTCTGAGAGTTCGTACACCAGGTCGGTGCTGGCGGCGAAGACGATGATCCGATCCGCGCGGTGCCGGTCGAGGAGCTCCTCGAGTCGGTCGACTTTTCGGCTCGCGCGGGTCGTGACCTCGCGAGCGCGCTGTTTCGCCAGCAGTGCCTCCCTGGCTCGCGGGTCGGTGCCGGAGCGCTTGACCAGCTCCTGGTAGTCTGCGCCGCTCGCGAGCGTGATGTCCGACGCCTCGAGGTAGTCGGTGAAGATCCGCTGGTTTCGCTCGTAGGTGGCCCGCTCCTCGTCGGTGAGCTCGACGGTGATGCGCTTGATGTCGTATGGCGCGAGGTACTCGCCGGCAAGCTCCTCGGCCGAGAGCCGGTAGACGACGGGTCCGACCAGCTCTGCGATAACTTCGTGGGCGCCGTCGGCCCGCTCGAAGGTCGCGGTTAGCCCGAGCCTGGCGGTGGCAGCCAGCAGGCGCGCGATGTCGCGGTAGCCCTCCCCGCCGAGGTGGTGGACCTCGTCGAAGACGACCAGCTCGAACCGGTCGCCCAGCTCCTCGGCCCGGAGGTACGCCGAGTCGTAGGTGGCGACGGTCACGTCCGCGACCTGCTGTGTGCCCCCGCCTAGGCGTCCGATCTCGACCCCGAACTCTCCCTCGAGTTCGCGCTCCCACTGCTCGAGGAGGTCGATCGTCGGGACAACGACCAGCGCCGGCCGCCCGTAGCGCTCGATCGCCGCGATCCCGATCACCGTCTTGCCGCTCCCGGTCGGCAGCTCGAGTACCCCCTGCCGCCCCGCCTCGATCCAGGCGTCGAGCGCCGCGGACTGGTACGGGCGCAGGCGGTAGCCCGACTCGACCGCGATCGCCCGCTCGTCGAACACGTCGTCCGTTACCGACACCGACCGATCGGCGAGTGCCTCGCGGAGCGACCCGTACCGGTGGGCCGGCACCCGACCCGATTCCGAGCGTCCGTCGCGGGTCACGCCCGGGAGATCGAGGCCCGTCGCGCCTGCGACGCGGATCGTCCCGTCCTCGTAGGTGAGCCGAACGTCGGTCACTGGCCGGGCCTCCGAGAGCGATCTAAATAAACGTCCGGTGGTCGCGGGCCCAAGCACAATCCCTTTCCTCGCCGCCGCACAACTTGCCCATAATGGTGGAGTGCGACGAGTGTGGGGAGGAGACGAGCATGCCCTACGAGTGTCGGCACTGTGGCGGGACGTACTGCGCCGAGCACCGCCTGCCCGAGGCCCACGACTGTCCGGGGCTGAAACAGTGGGAACAGCAGGGACCGGTCTTCGACAGCGGCTTCGAGGACTCGGTCGCCGGCCAGGAGGAGTCCGGACTGGCCGACCGGCTCGGCATCGACACCGGCCGCGGCGGGCCGCTCGCTTACGTCCGCGGGAACATGACCTACGTCTTCCTCGGCGCGATGTGGCTGACTTTCGGGCTGCAGCTACTCACCCTGCTTACCCTCGGCCGACCGGCTCACGACGCGCTGTTCGTGTTCTCGCCGGAGAATCCGCTCTTCGTCTGGACGTGGGTGACGTCGGTGTTCGCTCACTCGCCCGGGGGGATCTTTCACATTCTGTTCAATTCCATCGTGATCTACTTTTTCGGACGGCTGGTCGAGCGGGCGATCGGCTGGAAGCAGTTCGCGGCGCTGTTCGTCGCGAGCGGCGTGCTCGCCGGGGCCGGCCAGGTCGGGTTCAACATCGCCCAGGGCGGCCCCGGGGTCGTCGGGGCCAGCGGCGCCGCCCTCGCCTTGATGGGTGTGTTGACGGTGCTGAACCCGAACCTCACGGTCTACCTGTACTTCCTGCTGCCGGTGCCGATCTGGCTGCTCACCGCCGGCACGGCGCTGATCAGTCTCGGCCTCATCGCGATCGGGAATCCGGGCGCCGGCGGTATCGCACACGTCGCTCACTTCGTCGGGCTGGCGATCGGCGTCGCGTACGGGCAGCGCGTCAAAGGCCGGGTGCGCGTCCCCGGACAGGTACAGTTCGGCGGCCCCGGCGGTCCGGGGGGACCGGGCGGACCGGGGGGCCCCGGCCGGGGTCGGATCTGACCGCCGATGGAGACCGACCGACCGCGGCTCCTCCCGGACCCCGGGCTCTCCCGAGGGGAGATGGAGTCCCTCCAGCGGGCGGTCGCCGAGTGTGCCCTGTTTCGAGATGACCTGCCGATCGGCGGCGAGTCCGCGATCGAGACGGCAGCCGTCGCGGGCGTCGACCAGGCCTTCGACGGCGACACCGCCGTCAGCGCCGCCGTGCTCGTCAGGGACGGCGCGGTCCTCGAACGGACCGTCGCTCGCGTCGAGACCGAGACCCCCTACGTGCCGGGACTGCTGAGCTTCCGCGAGGCCCCGGCCGCCCTGGCGGCGCTTCGCGCTCTTGACCGGGACCCGGCCGTTGTGCTCGTCGACGGGAGCGGCCGGATTCACCCGCGAGAGGCGGGCCTGGCGACGCACCTTGGGGTCGCGCTGGGGATCCCGACAGTCGGGGTCGCGAAGGGACTGCTCTGTGGAACTCCCGAACGCGCGCTCGACTCGCCGCTCCCGGCGGGGACCCGGGTCCCGATCGCGGCTGACGACTCGGTGACCCCCCCGGACGGAACGACGATCGGACACGCCGTCCAGACCAGACAGTTCGACTCGGAGCGCAGACACGTCAACCCGGTGTACGCGAGCCCCGGCCACCGCGTGAGCGCGGCGACCGCGGCCGAGGTGGTCGAGCGGACCGCGACCGGGTACAAGCTCCCCGAGCCGATCCGGCTGGCCGACCGCCACGCGGGCAGGCGGTCCTGACTCCGACCCGACGCCTCAGCCGTCCAGTCCCGTCCGCGCGGTCTGCATCATCGCCGAGTTGAACGCCGAGCCGCCCCGGCCGCCGGTGTCTGCGACGATTACGCCGGCCGTCGCGCCGGTCTGCTCTCCGAACGCGGTGATCGTCTCCTCTGCGGCCCGGTCCGGCGGCGTGCCGTCCACGACGGCCTCGACGGCCGCGCGGGCGAGGCCGAACTCCGCGATCTGCTCGCCGGCGCCGGTCGCGCTCGCGGCCGCGCGGTCGGTCGCGTAGAACCCGGCCCCGACCTGCGGGACATCTCCGACGCGACCGGCCAGCGCACACCACCGCCCGCCGGTCGAGGTGGCCGCCGCAACGTCCTCGCCGTCGGTCGCGACGGCGCCGACGGTGTCGGTCCCGCCGAACCGCTCGCGGACCCAGGCCAGCTGCTCTTCGAGCGCCCCCGGCGGGTCGAGCTCCGCCCACTGCTCGCGGCGGCGATCGCTCCAGAGGTCTTGCCCGGTCGGGACGCCGCGGGCCTCGGCCAGCTCGACCGCCCGGTTGCCAGCCACCAGCACGTGCGGGGTCTCGGTCGCGACCGTCCGCGCGACCTCGACGGCGGCCTCGACGCCCGGCATCGAGCAGGCCGCGCCCGTCGCCTCGGGGGTCATCACGCCCGCGTCGGTCCGGATCGCCCCGTCGCTCTGGACCGCGCTGCCGACTCCGGCGTTGAACCGGGGGTCGCCCTCGAGCACGCGAACCGCGGCGACGACTGCCCCGAGCGCCGTCGGCCGTTGTGTGCCCCGCTCGCTCGCGCGCTTGAGCACGCGTCGCCGCGGTTTCGGCTCGTCGGGATCGCTCCCCGCACCGCCGTGGACGAGTACCTGCATACACGAGCGGGGGGCCGACGGTACTAGTCTCCTGTGGCTCGGTGTGTGGCGCGGACACACGGATGCATCACCCCTTTGTCCGTCCGTCCGGAATCGAACCCATGAGCTACGATCAGATCACGGTGCCGGCGGACGGCGAGCCGGTGCGGGTGCGTGACGCCGAGGCCGACGAGCTCGATGTTCCGGAGACGCCGATCGTCCCGATCCTATACGGGGACGGGATCGGCACGGACATCGGGCCGGCCGCCCGGGAGGTGTTGACCGCCGCCGCCAACGCGACCGGCCGCGACGTCGCCTGGATGCGGATCTACGCCGGCGAATCCGCCCGCGAGCGGTACGGCGAGAACCTGCCGGCCGACACCGTCGAGGCCATCGAGGAGTTCCGCGTCGCGATCAAGGGCCCGCTGACGACGCCGGTCGGCACGGGCTACCGGTCGCTCAACGTCGCGCTTCGCCAGCGACTCGACGCCTACGCGAACGTCCGGCCGACCTACTACATCGAGGGGGTCCCATCGCCGGTGGTCGCGCCCGAGCGCATGGACATGATCACGTTTCGGGAGAACACTGAGGACGTCTACGCCGGCATCGAGTTCGAGGCCGGCACCGACGAGGCAGAGCGGGTCCGGGCGTTCATCGAGACCGAGATGGGCGTCGAGGACGCCACCCACGACGGGCCGGTCGGGCTCGCGTTCAAGCCGATCAGCGAGTTCGCCACCAAGCGTCTCGTCAGGAAGGCAATCGAGTACGCGCTCGACCACGACCGGGAGACGGTGACGCTCGTCCACAAGGGAAACATCATGAAGTTCACCGAGGGGGCCTTCCGGGACTGGGGCTACGAGGTCGCCCGCGAGGAGTACGGCGCGGAGGTGATCACCGAAGACACCCTCTGGGAGGAGCGCGACGGCGACCGACCGGACGAGGCGGTCGTTGTCAACGATAGGATCGCCGACAACATGCTCCAGCAGTTGCTGACCCGAACCGAGGAGTACGACGTGCTGGCGACGCCGAACCTCAACGGCGACTACCTCTCGGACGCCGCGGGCGGACAGATCGGCGGGCTGGGGATCGCCCCGGGGGCAAACTTTGGCGACGGGCTCTGTCTGGCCGAGCCGGTCCACGGCTCCGCGCCGAAATACGCCGGCCAGGACAAGGTCAACCCGACGGCGATAATCCTCTCGGGGGCGCTGCTTTTCGAGTACATGGGCTGGACCGACGCCGCCGAGCTGATCGAGTCGGCCGTCGGCGCCGCGATCGCCGAGGGACGGGTCACATACGATCTACACCGACAGCTCGAGGACGCCGAGAAGCTCTCGACGTCTGAGTTCGCCGCGGCGGTGGCCGAGCACGTCCGCCGGCTGGCCTGACTCACCGTTCGCCCATCGCCTCGCTGGCGACCGCTCGCCCGTGGGGCGTGAGCGATACCTCCGAGCGCTCCCGGACGGCCTCAATAACGTCGAGTTCGATCAGCCGGTCGTAGATCTCTTCGACGGTCTCGATGTCCGTCCCGACAAAGTCCGCGATCGCAAACGGCGAGACCCCCGAGTACAGGGCGGTCACGACCTGGCGCTCGATCGGGTCGAGGTCGAGATCGGCCTGGTTGCGCTCGGCCCCGGCCGCGAGGAACCGCTCGAGCGCCGAGACGTGTCGCTCGTCGCCCGAGAGATACGTCTCGACGCTCCGGTCGTCGGCGTGTTCGACCTCGATCACCGGACGCTGGTCGCCGTCGACGGCCCGCTCGTCGCTCGTGAGTTCGCTCACCCCCCCGCGCTCGATGGTAAACGAGCGGCCGTCTTCGAGGGCGATCCGGACCGCCTCCGCGGCGACCCGGACCTGCCCCCGTTGCCAGGACTCGTCCTGTACGACGCCGCCAACGACTGCCGGGTGTGTCACGTACACGACCACGCCGTCGAGCAGCGCCCGGAACAGGCTCGTCTCGAGAGTCTCGAGCTCCGGGGTAGTGACTAACACGGCGTCCCCGTCGTGGCGGACAGTTACGTACTCCGGCTCCGAGGCAGCCGCCTGGTTGACGTCTTCCCGGCCGCCGAACTGGTCGATCGAGGACAGCGGGATCGTCACGCGATCTTCGCCAACCATCGCGAGCCGCTCGTCGGTGAGGACGATCCGGCAGGCGGTCCACTCGGCCGAGTGCAGCTCGGTGCCGTCTCTGACCGCGTAGAGGTACTTGCCCTGCGTGTCCTCGAGTTTCGTCTCCGCCGGGGCGCTCATTCGGTTCGGAGTAGACCTACTGGACAATTATGCGTTGTGTCACCCCGCCGGCGCCCTGGAGTCGACCGCGGTCTCTCCGGCTGAGCTACTGTTCGTTCATCGCCTCGCTCGCCATGTTCCGGCCGGTCGCGTTCAGTGCCACCTCGGTGCGCTCGCGGATCTTGTCGACGGCGCCGACCTCTAAGAGTCGCTCGTAGATCGTCTCCACCTCCCCGACGTCGAGACCGACAAACTCCGGGATATCGAACGGCGAGACCCCCGAGTACAGCGCCAGCAACACCTGGCGTTCGGTCTCGGAGAGCGAGTCGGGGTCGTCGCGGTCGATCGTGTGGCCGACCAGCAGTTCGAGGGCCTCGACCTGTCGGTCGGTCCCCGCGAGGTGGGTCTCGACGCTTCGCTCGCCCTCTGCGTGTTCGATTTGGACGACCGGCCGCTCGTCGCCCTCGACGGTCTGTGTCGCGACCTCGAACCGGGCGATCGCCCCGAACGGCACCGTCACCGGCTCGCCGTCGCGCCGGGCAATCCCGAGCCGCGTCGAATCGACCCTGACACGGGCTTTCTCCCACGGGGAGTCCTGTACCACGCCGCCGACGACCGCGGGGTGTTTGACCAGCCCGACTGTCCCGTCGATCGCGCCCCGGGCGTAGGCCGCGGGAAACGCCTCGCCGGCGTCGATCGCGATCGTGGTCTCGCCGACCGCAATTGCGACCGTCCCGGTCAGGTCCGTCGGAGCGGAGAGCGCCTCGGGGTCGACGATCGACACCTGGGCGTGGGGCAGCTCCTCGTTCGCACCGTCGGTCGAGAGGATCAGCCGTTTCGTGGTGACCGCGAGCCGACAGGGTTGCCACTCGGGCTCGGCGATCGGACGGCCGTCTCGCAAGACGTACGCGAACTCGCCGGTCGTCTCGGTCACCGCCCGCTCGTCGGCCATCCGACGGCTGGTATGCCTCCGAGAGCTAAAATCCCGGCGTCAGGACGGCGCGGCGTCGGTCCGTTCCCCGTGGACGGCGAGCGCGAGACTCCCGAGCATCAGCCCCAGGGCGTACAGCTGCAGCGTTGCGAACCCGCCAGCCTGCACGACGACCGGCGCAATCGCCCCGAGATGCGTCTCGGCGAACTCGATGACCTCTCCCGGTCGGGCGGTGACCGACAGCACCAGCCCGCCGGCGACGAACCCGTACCGGGCGAGCGAGCGCCCGTGCCAGGTGTACAACAGCGCGGCCAGCGGCGCGAACAGGATCGTCAGGTACAGCCGAAACGAGGGCATGACCACCAGCGCGACGACGACGGTCGCGAAGACCGCCGCCAGCCGCTCGGTTTGGGTCTCGATCCGCCGGTAGAAGTAGGCCACCACGCCCGCACAGACGAGCGCCGAGGCGATCGGCAGGAGGATGTACGGCGCCCCGGGCCAGGCCAGCCAGAGCCAGTGCGAGAGGGGCCGCTGGACGGTCACGTAGTAGAGCCCGTCGGCCGGGTAGCCGCCGACGAATAGCGACGAGTCCGTCCGGTCGGTCATGACCTCGGTGAAATACTCCACCGTAGGGTCGATCCCGAAGGCGGCGAGCCCGGCGAGGATCGCACCCGCTCCGACGGCGGCGGTCGTCGCCGCGGCGACCCACCGGCGATCCCGGAGGAGCCACAGCCCGACCAGCGCGGGGAAGATCTTGAACACGCCGGCGATCGCGAAGGCCGTCCCGGCCAGGACCTGTCGGTTCCGGGCCAGCGCCCAGAAGCCGGCGGCGAAGACCACGCCCAGCAGGATGTTGATGTTTCCGTACAGGACCGTCGCGACGACGTGTGTCGAGAGCACGAACAGTCCGGCGAGCAACGCGGCGTCGAGCCACCCCAGCCGGGCGCCGTGGGACTCCGCGTACGAGACCGTCAGCCAGGTTCCCCCCAGCGCGGCGAGGACGTTCAGCCCGATGAAGACGGTGTACCCGGTCGTCCACTCGAAGATCGTAAACGGGTAGAATGCCGCCACGGTGATCGGCGGGTACAGGTAGATGTACCCGTCGGAGGCCGGCCCGGGCGAGACACCGTAGAACGGTTCGCCGGCGATCGCCTGCTCGGCGGCGACATGATAGACGTGGAAGTTCACCCCCATGTAATTCGAGACGTACGTGTACCCCACCTCCCAGGTCGTCGGGCCGATCATCCAGAGGTTGTCGTAGGTTCGCAGTCCGACCGCGATCGCGAGCCCGAGCACGAGCCAGGCGCCGACGTGGCGGCCGGCGACCAGCGGGCGACCGGTGAGGGCGGCGATCGTTGGGACGCGACGGAGGGCTGAAAGCGCCTGCACGCCTCAGCACAGGGGGATCCCGAATATAAGCCTCCGGGGTCTCGGCGAACGGTGCCGGCGGCCGGGACCGTCACGGTCGGGCGTTACAGAGACTGTGCACGTCGTCGTCGGGATCTTTCGAGACGGCGCTGCCGGCGCTCGTGACCGGCGTTGTCGCTGCCGACGGAGACGATCTCGGTGCCGACCTCGTTGGCCACCGTCCGGATCGTCCGCCCCATCTCGTTGTGGACCGTCGCCACCGCCGGGGTCGGGGAGTTCGGCCGCTCGACGCGGACGGTCGCTGCCGGGACCGATCCCGGCCACGAGGCCCGACCGGCACCGAAAGGAAAAGGGTGTTACCGCCGGGCGGCGATGGTACGGTGATGCTGACCGAGACGGCCCGACAGGCGCTCGCGACCGGACCGGTGTGTGACAACTGTCTCGGCCGGCTGGTCGCCGACCGGAGCCACGGGCTGGGCAACGACCGCCGCGGCGAGACCCTGCGGGTTGGGCTGGCGCTCGCCGACGACGAGCCGCTCTCGGCGGTCGCCGATCCGGCCGACTGTTGGGTCTGTGAGGGCGAGCTCGACCGGATCGAGTGGTGGGCCGACCAGGCCGCCACGGCCGTCCGGGGCTACGAGTTCGACACCTACCAGATCGGCACGAAGGTGCCGCCGCTGCTCGAGGAAAACGACCGGCTGCTCCGCGAGGAGGCGGGACTGGACCCGGAGGCCGGCGAGTCGATGAGCAGCGAGCTCAACCGCGAGATCGGGAAACGACTGGGCCAGCTGACCGACGCGACGGTGGATTTCGAGCGCCCGGACGTGCTGGTGGTCTGTGATCTCGCGACCGACGAGGTCTCGGCCCAGATCAACTCGGCGTTCGTCTACGGTCGGTACCACAAGCGCGAGCGGGGGCTCCCCCAGACCGAGTGGCCCTGCCGGGAGTGCAACGGCACCGGGCGCCAGCGCGACCGGGTCTGTCCGGGCTGTGACGGAACCGGCTACCGCTACGACCTGAGCGTCGAGCAGCTGGTCGCGCCGCCGATCCGAGACGCTCTCGACGGGACGGAGGCGACCTTCCACGGCGCCGGTCGAGAGGACGTTGACGCGCGAATGCTCGGCACCGGCCGTCCGTTTGTCGTCGAGGTCGACGAGCCCCGCCGCCGGACCGTCGATGCCGACGCACTCGAGGCGGCGGTCAACGACCACGCGGAGGGCAAGGCCGGGGTCGAACGCGTACGGGCGGCCACCCACGAGATGGTCGAGCGGGTCAAGAAGCTCCCGGCGAGCAAGACCTACCAGGCAGAGATCGAGCTCGCGGGCCCCGTCGAGGACTCCGCGTTCGCCGAGGCGCTCGCGACTCTCGAAGGGACGACCGTCGAGCAGCGGACGCCCGACCGAGTCTCACACCGCCGGGCCGACAAGACGCGGACCCGGACGATCTACGAGATCGACGGCGAGCTCGACGGCGAGCGCGGAACCGTCGAGATCCATGGAGAGGGGGGACTCTACATCAAGGAGCTGCTCCACGGCGACGAGGGGCGGACCGACCCGAGTCTCGCGGCTCTGCTCGAGACCCCCGTCGAGGTGCGGGCCCTCGACGTGCTCCGGGTCGAGGGCGAGCAGGAGCCGTTCGAGCGCGAGGCGTATTTCAGGGACTGACCGCCGCTCGGTCGCGACCGACCGGCGGCCGAATCGAGCGTCGACCCGCGTCAGTCGTCACCGATCGCCGGCCGGACCACGTCGCGGTCGCGGTCCTCGCCCTCGATGTCATAGGGGTATGCGCCGGTCACACAGCCCAGACACAGCTCCGCCTCGGGCTTGCCGATCGCGTCTGTGACGGCCCCGATCGAGAGGTACGCCAGGCTGTCGGCGCCGATCTCGGCCTCGATGTCCCCGACGCTCCGGTCTGCGGCGATGAGCTCCTCGCGGTCGGCCATGTCGATGCCGAGGTAACACGGCGCGACGATCGGGGGCGACCCGATCCGGACGTGGACCTCCTCGGCGCCCGCCTCGCGGAGCAGGCCGACGAGCTGTTTGGAGGTCGTGCCCCGGACGACCGAGTCGTCGATGACGGTCACGCTGCGTCCCTCGACGGTCGAGGCGATCGGGTTGAGCTTCAGGCGCACCGCCTGCTCGCGCTCGTCTTGGGTCGGCATAATGAACGTGCGCCCAACGTACCGGTTTTTCATCAGCCCCTCTGCGAACTCGGTGTCGGCGTCGTCTTCGGCGGCGGCCTCGGCGTACCCCGAGGCGAACGCCCGCCCGGAGTCGGGCACGGGCATCACGACGTCGGTCTCGACGCCGGCCTCGGCCCACAGGTTCTGCCCCAGCTCCCGGCGGACATCGTAGACCAGCCGCCCGTCGATCTGGGAGTCCGGGCGGGCGAAGTAGACGTACTCGAAAAAACAGCCCGCCGGGTGTTCGGTCTCGACCAGCTGGTAGCTGTCGTACCCCCCGCCGTCGGGGTCGAGAACGACGAGCTCGCCGGGCTTGATCGACCGGAGCAGCTCTCCGCCCAGCGTGTCGATCGCCGCCGACTCCGAGGCGATGACGTAGCCGTCCTCGAGTTCGCCCAGACAGAGCGGCCGATTCCCACGGGGATCGCGCACCCCGAGGACGGTCTCGTCGTGCATGATCGTCAGCGAGTACGAGCCATGCAGCCGGTCCATCGTCGCCTTGACCGCCCGGACGAGGTCGGCCTCGAGCAGGTTGCGGGCGAGCTCGTGAGCGATCACCTCGGTGTCGCCCGTCGAGGTAAACGCGTGGCCCTCCCCGGCCAGCTCCTCGCGGATCGCGTCGGCGTTGACGAGGTTTCCGTTGTGCGAGAGCCCGAGCGAGCCGCTCTTGAACGACACCGAGAACGGCTGGGCACAGCAGGCGTTAACCCCGCCCGAGGTCGGGTACCGGACGTGTCCGATCCCGTTCTCGCCGGCCAGCCCGGCAAGGTCGTCGGAGTCGAAGGCGTCCCCGACCAGGCCCATCTCGACGTGGTCGTGTTGCTGGAACCCATCGTGGGTGACGATACCGGCCGACTCCTGGCCGCGGTGCTGTAAGGCGTACAGTGCGTAGTAGATCGGCCGCGCGGCGTCTCGGTCGGAGAGCGAAACTCCGACGACGCCGCACTTTTCATCCATTCTCTGCGTGCGTTACTCGCCGGCCTTGCTCTCCCAGGCGTAGTCTCGGCGCTTCGCGGACTTGCCGAAGCCACACGAGGCACAGACTTTCTTTTTTACGTGGTAGGACTTCTCGCCGCACCGCCGACACGTGACGTGTGTGGTGGTGTTCTTTTTGCCCTGGCTGGAGGTGCCCTTTGTCATGGTCGTATCGAAACGACGTTATCGCCGCGTATAATCGTTGTGTCTCCGTCGGTTTCGAGGACGAGGTTCATGTGTTGGTCGTAGCCGACGAGCACGCCCTCGTGGGTCTGCCCGCCTTTGAGTTCGACCGTCGCCGCCTCGCCGATCGCCGCCTCCAACACGTCGAGCGGTCTCGTCCCGTATTCGTCCATACCCACACGGACGCCGGACGCCGGTTAAACGCACCGGTCACCGATCGGCGGCGGGGCCGCTATCTTGATTCAGCGAGAGAATCCCACCGTTTCCGCGAAGGACGAGTGTTCCGACGCTCAGTCGGAACCGAGGACTGAGCAGGGCGGGACTGAATCGCGTAAGCTTTGGTGAGAAAACCGCCGTGTTACTGCTGGTCTTGAGTCTCCAACGTGTCGAGTCCCGCTTCTAACACCTCTGCATAGGCTTCCGAGAGGTTCAGGTCGTTCGCTTCTGCGTAGTCTTTGACTCGGCCACCAAGCGTGTGCGATATGTCGATGTTCGGGCGCATACGAAAAGACTTTTAGACTAAAGATATAAACATCTGTTGTCGTGAAGCGTGCCAACACGTTCGCCGTGCGACCGCTCACCGACGACGATGAGCAAGTGCTACGCGACCTGTTGGACGCTTCCGCCGCTCTCTGGAACGAAATCAACTACCAGCGCCTCA
>CAYRQD010000024.1:0-29682 GCA_964426325.1 uncultured Halobacteriales archaeon
GTAAAAAACCCCGCCGGCGCGTGTCAGCACGGGCGATGACCGCGGCGGCCCAGGGGCTCGCCGACCGCTCGGAAAGTGTCTTACCGCGCCCGCCCTCAGATCAGATGTGCACGTTGCGATCGTCGTCTTCGAGGGGTTCGATGCGATGGACGCGATCGGTCCGTTCGAGGTGTTCGGTCACGCACGCGAGGAGGCCGACCTCGAGGTGGGCCTGTACGCCCGCGAGCCCGGCGGCGTCGTCTCGAGTCACGGACTGCGCGTCGAGCCCAACGGTCAACTCGCCGACCTCGGAGGCTCACCGGAGGTGCTGATCGTCCCCGGCGGGGGATACAACGACCGCGCCGAGGCCGGTGTCCGGGCACAGATCGAGGGACCGCTCCCCGAGCGGATCGCTGAGTACCACGCCGCGGGGACGCTCGTGGCCTCGGCCTGTACGGGCGCGATGGTGCTTGCCGCCGCCGGGCTGACCGACGGGCGGCCGGCCGTGACCCACCACGGGGCGCTCGCGGATCTCCGGGAGTCCGGCGCCGCGGTGCGGGAGGCCCGCGTCGTCGACGACGGCGACCTCGTGACCGCCGGCGGGATCACGTCCGGGATCGACCTGGCGTTGCACCTGCTCGAGCGACTCGTCGGGGCGGGCGTCGCCGAGTCGGTCGCGGACACGATGGAGTACGAGCGCCGGGGCGAGGTTCTGACGAACTGAGCCCCGTCCGAACGGTCCCGAAGAAGGGGACTCGGAACTGTTTTACCCCGCGCTGGGCCATATTCCGGCAACATGAGCGACCTCGAGGCGGAGTACCGACTCGAGTACTTCGAGGAGAACGGCTTTCACCGCAAGCAGTGTCCGGAGTGTGGCGATCACTTCTGGACGCGGGATCCCGACCGAGACACCTGCGGCGAGCCCCCCTGCGGTACGTACGAGTTCATCGACGAGCCCGGGTTCGACGAGTCCTACACGCTCGGAGAGATGCGCGAGCGGTTCCTCTCCTTTTTCGAGGAACGGGGCCACGAGCGGGTCGCGCCGTACCCGGTCGCGGCCAACCGCTGGCGCGACGACGTCCTGTTGACCCAGGCCTCAATTTACGACTTCCAGCCCCTCGTCACCTCGGGGAAAACCCCGCCGCCGGCCAACCCGCTGACGATCTCCCAGCCCTGCATCCGGATGCAGGACATCGACAACGTCGGCAAGACCGGCCGACACACCATGGCCTTCGAGATGATGGCCCACCACGCGTTCAACGCCCGCGAGGACCTGGAGGAGCCCGGCCGGTACGCCTACGAGGGCGAGGTCTACTGGAAGAGCCGGACGGTCGCGTACTGCGACGAGCTGCTCGCGGAGCTGGGGGCCGACCTCGACGACGTCACCTACATCGAGGACCCGTGGGTCGGCGGGGGCAACGCCGGGCCCGCCATCGAGGTGATCTACCGGGGGCTGGAGCTGGCGACGCTGGTTTTCATGTCGATGGAGCGAGACCCAGACGGCGAGTACCTGCTCAAGGACGGCAACCGCTACTCGAAGATGGACACCTACGTCGTCGACACGGGCTACGGGCTCGAGCGGTGGACCTGGATGAGCCAGGGCACCCCGACGGTGTACGAGGCGATCTACCCCGAGACGATCGAGTTCCTCACCGACAACGCCGGACTCGAGTACACCGAGGAGGAGCGGGCGATCGTCCACGACGCCGCCGCGCTGGCCGGCACGCTCGACATCGACGACGTCGACGACGTCGAGGCCGCCCGGGGAGACATCGCCGCCGAAGTTGGCGTCTCGGTCGAGCGGCTGCGCGAGCTGGTCGAACCCTTAGAGGAGATCTACGCGATCGCCGACCACGCCCGGACGCTCGCCTACATGCTCGGCGACGAGATCGTCCCCTCGAGCGCCGGCACGGGGTATCTCGCCCGGATGGTGCTGCGCCGCACCAAGCGACTCGCGGACAGCGTCGGCGTCGACGCCCCGCTCGACGAGCTGGTCGATATGGAGGCCGACCGGCTGGGCTACGAGAACCGGGATCACGTCCGGACGGTCGTCCGCACGGAGCTGGAAAAGTACCACGAGACCCTCGAGCGGGGTCGCCGCCGGGTCGAGAGTCTCGCCGAGGAGTACGCGAGCCGCGGCGAGCCGATCCCGACCGAGGAGCTGATCGAGCTGTACGACTCCCACGGGATCCACCCCGACACGGTCGCCGAGATCGCCGCCGACTACGACGCCGCGGTGCGGGTGCCCGATGAGTTCTATGCGCTCGTGGCCAGCCGCCACGAGGGCGGCGACACAGAGAACGAGTCCACGGAGGACCACGAGGAGGTCGGGGGCCTGCCGGAGACCGACCGGCTCTACTACGAGGACCAGACCCGCACAGAGTTCGAGGCGATGGTGCTCGAGGTGTTCGAGCGCGAACAGGGGTACGACGTGGTGCTCGATCAGACGATGTTCTACCCGGAGGGCGGTGGCCAGCCGGCCGATCGCGGGACGCTCGCGACCGACGACGCGACGGTCGCGGTCACCGACGTCCAGCGCGTCGACGGCGTCGTGCTCCACCGGACCGACGGCGACCCCGGAACCGGCGAGTTCGTCCGGGGCAGCGTCGACGGCGAGCGGCGCCGGGCACACATGCGCCATCACACGGCGACGCACCTGGTCGGACGCGCCGCCCGAGAGGTGCTCGGCGAGCACGTCCGCCAGGCCGGCGCACAGAAGGGCACCGAGAGCGCCCGACTCGATCTCACCCACTACGACTCAGTGAGCCGCGAGCAGCTCGAGGCAATCGAGCGCCGCGCGAACGAGTACGTAATCGAGGACGCCCCGGTCGAACAGGAGTGGCGCCACAGAAACGACGCCGAAACCGAGTACGGCTTCGACATCTACCAGGGGGGCATCCCGGAGGGCGAGCAGATCAGGCTGATCCACGCCGGCGAGGACACCCAGGCCTGCGGGGGCACCCACGTCTCCCGGACCGGCGAGGTCGGCGCGATCAAGCTGTTGGGGACCGAACGGATCCAGGACGGCGTCGTCCGGGTCACCTACGCCGCCGGCGACGCCGCGATCGCGGCCGTGCAGGCGACCGAGCGACGGCTGCGGGCGGCCGCGGACGCCTTAGACGTCGAGCCCGAGGCCGTTCCTGAGACGGCGACGCGGTTTTTCCAGGAGTGGAAAGCCCGGGGCAAACGGATCGAGCGGCTCAAAGAGGAGCTGGCCGCGGTCCGGGCCGCCGGCGCCGAAGCCGAGGAGTTCGATCTCGGGCCCGCGCCGGCGGTGATACAGCGCATCGACGGCGACATGGACGAGCTGCGCGCGACGGCGAACGCATTACTCGAGGAGGGAACGGTCGCGGTGCTGGGCTCGGGGATCGACGGCGCGCAGTTCGTGGTGGCTGTCCCCGACGACGTCGGGCTCGACGCCGGGGAGGTGGTCGGCGAGCTCGCCGGTCGGGTCGGCGGGGGCGGCGGCGGCCCGCCGGACTTCGCACAGGGCGGCGGACCCGACGCGGAGCGCCTCGACGACGCGCTCGCTGCGGCCCCGGAGATCCTCGAGCGGGCGCTGAGCGCGTAGTGTTCGCACACCGCGCGGGCGTCTCGCTGTACTACGAGCGCGACCCCGGCGAGAGCGGGGACCAGGCGGTCGCGTTCGTCGGCGAGGCCGGGCTCGGCGCCTGGCTGTGGGGCTGGCAACAGCCACGCGTCGCCGGCCCCCACGAGACGCTCGTCTGGGACCTGCGGGGGACCGGACGGTCGGACGCGCCGCCGGGACCGTACACGGTCGCGGAGCTCGCGGGCGATCTCGAGGCGGTGCTGGCCGCCGCCAGGGTCCGCCGGGTCCACCTCGTCGGGGCCGGACTCGGCGGCGCGATCGCGCTGCGGTACGCCCGCGGGTACGGTCGCGCCCGATCGCTCGCGCTGTTCGGAACGCCGCGCCGAGGCGGGGCAGTCGATCGGGACGCGCTCGACGGACTCGCCGGCGGGGATCTGTCGGTCGGGTTCTCCGAGACGTTCCTGGGAGAGGTCGAGACGGACCGGATCCGTGAGTGGCGCCGAACCGACGACCCCGGACCGGCCGCCGCCGCGGCACAGATCGACGCGCTCGCCCGGTTCGAGTCCGGGCCGCTGTACGAGCTGACCCTGCCCGCGCTGGTCTGTCACGGGCTCGGAGATCCGGTCGTCCCGGTCGAGGAGGGCAGACAGCTCGCCGCGGAGCTCCCGCGGGGAGCCTTCCAGCCCGTCGAGGGACGGCATCTCGCCTTTGCCGAACAGGCCCGGGCGGTCACCGACCGGCTGCTCGCCTTCATCGAGACCGAGGGTGGAGCCGAGCCCGCCGTTGAGTCCGGAGAGTGCCGAGAGGGCGGAGAGGGCGGAGACGGCGGAGCCGAAACCGAATAGTAGACGCCGACCGCACGGCCGGGCATGGAGACGGAGGGACTGTTCGCGCCCGAGAGCCCCGCGGCGGTCCGAGAGCGGTACGCCGAGCTCGCCGACGCCGCGGAGGCGGCCGTCGAGGCCGCGGCCCGCGAGCAGGCGACGACCGGCGAGGAGTACGACGACCTGACCGCGGAGCCGGCGCTGGCCGCCGGCCGGGAGGCGCTGTTCGCCGCGCTACTCGCGGTCCAAGTCGGCGACCGAGCGGAGTTCGGCGAGTGGCGCGAACGGTCCGACGGCGAGGTCGAGCTGCTCGGGAGCGAGGGCGCCGAGGGGGTCGCCTGGCACGCGCCGGCGTTCGCAGACCGCGCGGTCGCGGTCACGTTCCACGAGGAACGCGGGGCGGCGATCGGGACGCTGCGCCGGCAGGCGTTCGGTCGGCTCTACCGACCGCTGCTGGAGGAGTCGGCGTGAACGAAGACTGGCGGGTGATCGAGTCGGTCACCGAGTACGAGACCGGCTGGTACGAGGGTGGGTACGACCTGGTCGAACAGCCCGACGGCTCGGAGAAACGCTACTACTGGGCCGAGCTCCCGCCGGCGGTCGTGGTCGTCGCCGTCGCCGAGGGCCGCGCGGTGACCGTCGAGCAGTACCGGCCCGTGATCGGCGAGCGCTGTCTCGAACTGCCGGCCGGGATCGTCGAGGACGGCGAATCGTTCACCGCGGCGGGCGCCCGCGAACTCCGCGAGGAGACCGGGTTCGATCCGGCTGGCGTGTCGCTGCTCGAGGAGTTCTGGGTCGCGACCGGCGTGCTCAGACACCGCCGGGGGATCGTCTTCGCCGAGGGGCTCGAGCCGGTCGAACCCGATCGGGACGACAACGAGTTCCTGTCGGTGCGGGCGGTTCCCGTCAACGAGCTGCTCAAGCGGGCCCGCGAGCCGCCGGCCAACGACGCGACCATCGAGGGACTCCTGCTCGCGGCCGAAGCGGAACTGATCTGAGAGGACGGGGCCGAGCTACGGCGACCAGCCGCAGACGCTACATACCGTCGCACTCGGGTCGTGGAGTCCGCCACACTCCGGACACTGCTTTTTGTTGTAATTTTCGTCCCAGCTCGACTCGACGTCGTGTCCCCGCTGAGCGAGGAACTCGTCGAACATGTCCTCGGACCCTTGTGCGGATGCCATACGCTTCGTGGTATGTGACACCACTACATAGTCTTTATCACCTACACCCGCCGTGAACGGCGGGGTTTGTCGGTGAACTCCCAGTCTATCCACTAGGCTGTGGAAGGCGAGTATTGGCCGTTCCCGTTCACTGTTCCCGACTTCAGGGCAAGGTGATAGGTCGCCCCTCCAGAACCAGACTTGCGCCGGTTCTGGATGAATTTGTGTGCGATGTTTCGCGCCGCGTTGTAATCCGCGTGTAGTTCTTTGTCGCACTTCTGGCACGTGAATTCGTCACCGTCGCGGTTGTCCTCGTGCGTGAAGCCACATCCTGTTTCGGAACACCGCTGGCTGGTGTATTGAGGATGAACTGTCTCAGCGGTGAGTCCTTCCGAGTTGGCCTTGTGAGTGACTTGGCGTTTCAGTTCGTTGAACGCCCACTGCTGGAATTTTGAACCGTCAGAAATGCCGTTCCGAATGCCCTCCAAGTCCTCGAACACAATGGTCGTACAGTCCTGTGATACAGCCTCGTTCACAAGCTCCTTCGACGCTTGATGTAAGAAGTCTTCAGACCAGTTGGCGAAGGTGTCTCCAATGGACTGGATAGTGAGGTGTGCGCTTCGTGTTCCCTGTTGTTGGAGACGTGCGCGGCGGCGTTCGTATTCGCGGCGTTTGTGATTCAGTAGGTCGGCGTTCCCGATGAACGCGCCTGTACTAGTGACTGCGAGATACCCGTCCACGTTCCGGTCAACACCGAGAACTGTTTGGTTCTCGGCTCTTCCCGACGATTCTTCACGTTCCTGCTTCACGGAGACGTGGAGATAATAGGTATCAGTCTGGTGGTCGTACCGGAGCTTCGCGCCCTGCTTTGTCCACTCGTCGCTTTTCATGTACTCGGCTTGAATTGAGTCATCTGGATAGACATATTCAGCATGGACGCGACTCCCACCGTATGCGGCCAGCGAACAGTACCCATCGAAATACGTGATTGCGTTCGTGTTGTAGACAGTCGTGTTCGATGTGAACACAGGTTTCGAGGTTCGTTTGCCCTCTTTCATCTTTTCGACAACCGACGAGAGAACGTCTGCCGCATGGTTAGCCGCTCCCACACATAGGTCGGCGTGAAGGGCTGTCTCGTCGCGGATGTTGTCGTAGATGAGTCGCTGGAGATGATTACCTGATGTAATCACGTAGCCGTCGTCGTTTCCCTCCCATCCACGGTCTACGAACTGCTGTGCGGCGTCCCGAAACGTGTTCATCGTGCGTTTCAGGTCATCGCGCCGCTTGTCAGGGACGGAGAGCTTCACGACTGCGGTACGATTTATCTCCATCTATACCCCACTTGTGGCGCCATATTTATAGAAAATACTGGGAGTCGGTCGGGGTGTTAGAGGGTATCTGTTTCTCAGAGCGTACGCGATTCCCGCCCGCCGTGAACGCCGGGACTCCCTCGCTGAATTAGGTGGCGCCCGGGCCCGCGCCGGGCCCCCAGACCGGACACGCTTTAGTTCCCGGGGAGAGTTGGGTAGGTATGAGCGGAGAGGACGCTGCTCGGACCTTCGAGGTAAGCGAACGGTACGAGCCCCACGAGCTCGAGCCGGCGGTGTTCGACCGCTGGTCGGCCGTCGACGCCTACGAGCGAACCGTCGAACACCGGAGCGACGGCGAGCCCTTCTACTTCCTGGACGGGCCGCCGTACACCTCCGGGGCCGCCCACATGGGCACGACCTGGAACAAGATCCTCAAAGACGCATACATCCGGTACCACCGGATGCTTGGCTACGACGTCGCCGACCGGCCGGGCTATGACATGCACGGGCTGCCAATCGAGACCCGCGTCGAGGAGCAGCTTGGCTTCGAGAACAAACGCGACATCGAGGCCTTCGGCGAGGAGGAGTTCATCGCCGAGTGCAAGGCCTTCGCCGAGGAGCAACTCGAGGGACTGCAGGCGGATTTCAAGTCGTTCGGCGTGTGGATGGACTGGGAAGATCCGTACAAGACCGTCGACCCAGAGTACATGGAGGCCGCCTGGTGGGCGTTCTCCCAGGCGAACGACCGCGGGCTCGTCGAGCGGGGGAAACGCTCGATCAGCCAGTGTCCCCGGTGTGAGACCGCGATCGCGAACAACGAGGTCGAGTACGCGGACGTCGAGGACCCCTCGATTTACGTGCGGTTCCCGCTGTCCGACCGGGAGGGGTCGGTGGTGATCTGGACCACGACCCCCTGGACGATCCCGGCGAACACGTTCGTTGCCGTCGGCGAGACCGTCGAGTACGTCGGCGTCGACGCCCACCGGGACGGCGAGACCGACCGGCTGTACGTCGCCGCGGGGGTCCTAGAGGCGGTGCTCGCGGCCGGCGGGTACGACGACCACGAGGTGGTCGAACGGCTCGACGGCGCGGACATGGTCGGCTGGAGCTACGAGCACCCGCTGGGCGATCGGGTCGAGCACCCGGCCGGCGAGGGCGCCTTCGAGATCTACACCGCCGAGTACGTCGAGGTCGACCGGACCGGGCTGGTCCACTCCGCGCCCGGCCACGGCGAGGAGGACTTCCATCGGGGCACGGAACTCGGACTGGACCTGTTCTGTCCGGTCGGGGAGGACGGACGGTTCGACGACCGCGCCGGGCCCTACGCCGGGGAGTTCGTCCGGGATGCAAACAACGAGATCATCGCCGACCTCGAGACCGCAGGATACCTGCTGGCCGAGGAGACCGTCGAACACTCGTATGGCCACTGCTGGCGGTGTGACACGGGGATCGTCCAGATCGTCACCGACCAGTGGTTCGTCACCGTCACCGAGATCAAAGACGACCTGCTCGCGAACATCGAGGACAGCGAGTGGCATCCCCCGAAGGCTCGCGACGGCCGGTTCCGGGACTTCGTCGCGGAGTCGCCCGACTGGACCGCCTCCCGACAGCGGTACTGGGGGACGCCGGTCCCGATCTGGCTGCCCGCACGCACCACGGCGGGCGACCCCGTCGAGTGGAGCGGGGCGATGGACGACGCGATCGTGATCGGCGACCGCGAGCAGCTGGCCGCCCGCGTCGACCAGGAGATCGATCCCGAGGCGGTCGACCTGCACAAGGACACCGTCGACGAGCTGACGATCACCGAGGACGGCGTGATCTACGAGCGCGTCGCGGACGTGTTCGACGTCTGGCTCGACTCGGCGGTCGCCTCCTGGGGGAGTCTCGGGTACCCCGGCGAGGCGGCCGACTACGACCGACGCTGGCCGGCGGACCTGATCATGGAGGCCCACGACCAGACCCGGGGCTGGTTCTGGTCGCAGCTCGCGATGGGCACGACCGCGGTCGATCAGATCCCCTACGAGGAGGTGCTGATGCACGGCCACGCCCTGATGCCCGACGGCCGGGCGATGTCCAAATCGAAGGGCATCCTGATCGATCCCAACGAGGTCATCGACGAGCACGGCGTCGACCCGATGCGGGCTTTCCTGCTGTCGGTCACCCCCCAGGAGGCGGACATGAACTTCTCCTGGGACGGCGTCGAAACGATGCGGCGGGACCTGAACATCCTCTGGAACGTGTTCCGGTTCCCGCTGCCGTACATGGAACTCGACGGCTACGACCCCACCGAGTCCGACCTCGCGGCCGTCGAGGAGGACCTGACGACCGTCGACCGGTGGCTGATCTCGCGGCTCCAGACGGTGGCCGCCGAGGCCAGCGAGCACTGGGCGGCGTTCCGCCAGGACCGGGCCTTCGAGACGATCCGGGAGTTCGTCACGGAGGACCTCTCGCGGTTCTACGTGCAGGTGGTCCGCGAGCGGATGTGGGCCGAGGCCGACGATCCGGAAAAGCGGGCGGCCTACGAGACGATCACCTACGCGCTCCACCGCGTGGTGGCCCTGCTCGCGCCGTTTACCCCGCTGCTGGCCGACGAGATCTACGACCGGCTGACCGGCGACGCCGGCCACCCGACGGTGCACATGCTCGACTATCCCGCGCCCGAGGAACGGTTCCGCGACCAGCAGCTCGAGCACGACGTCGAGCTGCTCCGAGCAGTCGAGGAGGGGGGCTCGAACGCCCGCCAACAGGCCGAACGGAAGCTCCGGTGGCCGGTTCGGGAGGTCGTGGTCGCGCCCGACGACGAGCGAACCGCCGCCGCCGTGGACCGCCACCGGGGGCTGATCGCCGACCGGCTGAACGCCCGGCGCGTTGAGGTGCTCGCCCCCGACGAGGAGTGGGGCGAGCTCCGGTACAGCGCCGAGGCCGACATGAGCGAGCTCGGGCCGGCCTTCGGCGGTCGAGCCACCGCGGTGATGGCGGCGCTGAACGAGGCACGGGTCGAGGACCCCTCCCTCGCCGCGCTCGAAGAACACCTCCGCGGGGAGGAGGTCCTCGAGGCCGACGAGGAGCTGACCGAGTCGATGGTCTCGCTGACCAGCGAGACGCCAGAGGGGGTCAGCGGCGCGGCGATCGAGGCCGACGGCCAGACGCTCGGAGTCGTCTACGTCGACACGGCGCTCACCGAGGAGATCGAGAGCGAGGGCTACGCCCGCGAGGTGATCCGGCGGATCCAGGAGATGCGCAAGGAACTCGACCTCGACATCGAACGGCGCATCCGGGTCGAGGTGACCGTCGACGACGACCGCGTCGCCGAGCTAATCCGGACCCACGAGGAGCTGATCGCCCGAGAGGTCCGCGCACGGAGCTTCGAGACCGTCGAAGACGGCTATCGCAGGGAGTGGGAGATCGAGGACGTGCCCGTCGAGATCGGGGTCGAACCGGCCCCCGAAGCGGCCGCCTGACGCGACCTGGGAACGACCGCGTCCCCGGGCCGGTTATAGCGCCCCGGCGATCGCCGGGGCGACGGTGACGGTACTGACCGGTCGCTCGATCGTATCGGTCCCGATAACGCGATCGACGCCGACCCGGCGCAGCCGCAGGTACGCATCCCGGACCAACAGCGGGTGCACGCAGGCGACGGTCACGCTCGCCGCGCCGCGGTCGAGGACCGCCCTGGCGGCCTGACACATCGTCGAGCCGGTCGCGATGATGTCGTCGACCAGGACGACCGGCCGGTCGCCGACTGACCGGTCGAGCGCGAACTCGGCCTCGAGCTCGACGTCGGTCCCGGAGCGGCGGCGCTTCTCGAAGTGGACACACTCGCCGCTGCCGTGGGCGTCACAGACCGCCTGTGCGAGCTCGGCGGCGCCGGCGTCGGGCGCGACCACGAGCGGATCCGGTGTGGAGAGTCCGGCCGCGAGCCGACCGGCTGCGTCGACCGGCGTGGCCGGAACGGTGAACCGCTCGCAGACCGAGGCTTCGTGGGGTTCGACGGTCAGCACCCGATCGGTTCCGGTGGAGATCGCGCGCGCGACGGCCCGGGCCGAGACCGGCTGGCCTGGCTCGAAGGCCCGGTCTTGGCGTGCGTATCCCATGTACGGCAGCACCGTCGTTACGCGGTCGGCCCCGGCCGCCCGGGCCGCGTCCTGGAGCTGGAGCAGCTCCACGTGGGCTCGATCCGAAACGGTCGAGGCGACCACGACTGCGTGCTCGGGGGTCCCGTCGATCCGGACGATCCCCTCGCCGTCGGGAAACTGCTCGAAGGAGACACCGGCGAGCCGGTGGTCGGTCTCGGCTGCCAGCGCGGCCGCCAGCGACTGGCTCCCTGACCCGGAGACGATCATACCCGACGGTCGCTGCCCGCGGTAACGGTCTTTTCGGTTCTCGCAGGAGTGCACGGAGGGACTCACAGCGGGGAGGATCTCGCGGGTCAGCTAATGTCCGCCCGCGCGAACCGTCGATAGCCGACCGCGAGCGGGCCGGCGAGCCACAGGACGACGAGGATCGCGGCCGTCCACTCCTGTAAGACCAGCGGCCGGGCCGTCGAGATCCCGTCCAGCCCGTCGACGGCCGCGTCCACGGCGTTGCTCGGCTGGACCCTGAGCACCGCGTCGTACCAGGTCGGCGCCGCGGTCGGGTCGACGAGCTCGCCGTTCAACAGGACGTACACGCCGAGCGGGACCAACCCCCAAAAAAACTCGAAGAGCACGTAGGTTCCGACGACCAGACCGAGGGCCGTCCCGCGGGCCGCGACGCTGCCGGAGATCCCGACCGCGATCGCCACGAACACCGCGCCGGTCAGCGCGACCCGCGTCACGAAGCCGGCGTAGTCGGCGACCGGCAGGCTCCCGTAGAGGGCGACCACGAGCGGCGCGGCGAGGGCGAACCCGAGCACGATCGGAACGACGACGACCGCCGTGCGGCCGAGGTACTTGCCGAGGATGACCTCGGAGCGTTTCAGCGGCAGGCTGAGCACCATCCTGATGCTCCCGGTCCGGCGCTCGCCGACGACAGCCATGTAACCGACGAACAGTCCGATCACCGGGACCAACAGCAGCATCGCCTCGCTGAGCACGTCGAGCCCGTCGGTCGCGGCGGGTTGGTCGTCGATCGCCCGCGGAACGTACATGCCCCCGGCCGCGAGGACGAGCATCAGCACGGACAGCGCCCAGAACAGCCGCGAGCGGACCGCGTCGGCAAAATCCTTGCGAGCGACCTCGAACCAGTGGGTCGTCATCGGGCGGACACCTCCTCGTCCGTGCCCCGCTGAGCCGTCTCGGTCCTCTCGGACGGCTCGGCGTCGGTGAGATCCGCGAAGGCGTCCTCGAGGGTTTCCTCGCGCAGGTCGAAATCCCGGATCCCGACCCCGGATTCGGCGACGGCGTTCATCGCTCGGCCCTTCGCGTCGACGGTCGTCAGCGCGATCCGGAGGCTCTCACCCTCGACGGCGACCGAGGCGATCCCCTCGGTTGTCCGGACGCGGTCGGCGGCCCCGTCGGGATCGTCGACGGTCACGGACAGCTCCGGGCCGCCGGTCGCGCTCGCGCGGATGCCCGCGACGGTGTCCTCCGCGACCAGCCGGCCGCCGTCGAGGACGCCGACCCGGTCGCAGATCGCCTCGACCTGGCCCATGATGTGACTCGAGAAAAAGACCGTCGCGCCGCGGTCGTTCTCCCGACGAATTAGCTCGCGCATCTGGCGGGCGCCGTTCGGATCCAGTCCCGTCGTCGGCTCGTCGAGGATCAGCAGGTCGGGCTCGTCGACCAGCGCCATCGCCAGCTTGAGCCGCTGAGCCATGCCCGTCGAGAACTCCCCGGCGCGGCGGTCGATCGCGTCCTCGAGGCCGACCCGCTCTAACAGCGCTGCCGGGTCATCGTCTGCGCCTTTCACCCGGACGACGAACTGCAGGTGCTTGCGGGCCGTGAGCCGGTCGTACAGCTCCGCGTGGGCCGGCAGCACGCCGATCCGACCCCGGACCGACCTGACCGCTGTCCCGACATCGGCGCCGAACACTTGGGCGCTGCCGGCCGTCGGCCGAACCAGCCCCAGCAGGAGACCGATCGTCGTTGTCTTGCCGGCCCCGTTCGGCCCGAGAAAGCCGTAGATCTCACCCTCTCGGACGGTGAGATCCAGCTCGTCGACCGCGAGCACGCCCCCGAACCGCTTTGTCAGCCCCTGCGTCTCGATGACGGCCATACCCGACCCTATCCGGGCCGGGATATATACCTCTCGCCGGGGTGTTCCTCGGGAAACGGGCCTCAGGGCGCCAGCGCGGTCTTGTAGGCCTCGATTGCGGCCTCAACGTCGGCTGTCGTGTGGGCCGCCGAAACGAACTGCGACTCGAACTGGTTGGGCGTGAGAAAGACGCCCTGGGATTTCATCGCCGGCCAGAACAGCCGCTCCCAGCGCTCGGTCTCGGCGCGATCGACGTCGGCGCCGGTCTTCGGGCAGGCCGCGTACCGCGGACAGGCCGACCGCTGCCGGCAGCCGGCCTCGCAGTGCTCGGCGCCGGACTTTCTTTCCCGGGTGAACAGGAGCTTGAACGTGCTGTCGGTCCCGACCACGGTGTAGGTTGGCGCTCGGTCGGCGACCAGATCTGTGAGTGCCCCGCGCAGCCTGTCTGCGAGTCCGTTGACGTGGTCGTAGACGTCGTTTCTCGCCGCGTACCGGAGCGTCTCGAGGCCGGCGGCCACCGTCACCGGGTGCCAGGAGAAGGTACCAGACTGGAAGACCTCGCCGGCCGGCGTGAACCCCTCGATCACCGCGGCGGGACCGCCGATCGCCCCGACCGGAAATCCCCCGCCGATGATCTTCCCGAAGGTCGTCAGGTCCGGCGTGACCCCGAACTTCCCCTGGGCGCACTGCAGCCCGCAGACCCGGAGGCCGGTGATCACCTCGTCGAACACGAGCATCGCGCTGTGGGCCTCGGTCAGCTCCCGGAGGGTCTCGAGATAGCCCTCGACCGGGTGGACGATTCCGTGGTTGCCGAGAACCGGCTCCGTGAGCACCGCCGCGATCTCCGCGCCGCGCTCCTCGAAGACCGACCGGATCGCCGCCTCGTCGTTGAACGGAACGGCCGTGGTGTGCTCGGCAAAGGCCTCGGGGATGCCGGGACTGGAGGGCACGGTCTCGCCGGCGTCGCCCTCGACGAGCGTCGACTCCTGGGCGCCGTGGTATCCGCCCTGCATGAGGACGATCTCGTCGCGGCCGGTGTGGGCCCTGGCCAGCCGGACCGCGGACACCGTCGCCTCGGTGCCGCTGTTGACGAACCGGAGCATCTCGACGCCGGGGACGTGCCGGCTGATGAACTCCGCGAGCTCGACTTCGACCTCGGTCGGTGCGCCGTACATCGGGCCAGCGCTCGCGTGGCGCTGTACCGCCGCCTGCACGGGGTCGGGAAGATCGTGGCCGAGCAAGAGCGGGCCGTACCCTATCACGAAATCGAGATACCGGTTACCGTCGGCGTCAGCGACGTGCGCGCCGTCGCCGCGCTCTATGGAAAACCGGGTAGGGGCGGGTCGCCCGCACGGAGGAGTTGACCCCGCCGGCGAGTACCGACAGCGCCCGATCGTACAGCGCCCGCGACCGCGCGTGATCGTGGTCGGGACCGCGATCGTCGGTTATGACCGTCGGTTGGCTCGGGAAAAAAGAAGCTGACGCGTCGACGGGGGGTCGGGCCGATCGCTCTCCCGATCGACGATCGACGATCGGCGATCGGCGTCAGACCGCCTCGGTGCCTCGCTCACCGGTTCGGATGCGGAGCGCGTCGGTGATCGGCATGATGAAGATCTTGCCGTCACCGGATTGGCCCGTGTTCGCCGCCCGTTCGATAGTCGCGACGACCTCTTCGGTGGGCGTGTCGGCGACGACACACTCGATTTTTACCTTCTGGTGGAGGTCGACCTGGCACTCGTCGCCGCGCCACTGACCGGTCTCCGGTGGCTGTGAGCCCTGGCCGACGTTGGTGACCGTCAGCGAGGGCGCATCGATCTCCGCGAGTGCAGTCTTGACCTCCGAGAGCCTGTCCGGGCGAATGAGTGCAGTGACCATCTCGATCTGGTCGCTTTCGGGGGCGTCGTCGGGCCGCATGTCATGAACCGGAACGCCGCCGTCGGTCGCCGTCGGGCCGCGCTCGGTGACTGCGTCGCCGCCGAACTCGGGATATGTCTCGACGCCGTGCTCAGAGATATCGAGCCCGTCACGCTCGTGTTCTGGGATCACCCGCGCCTGGCCAGCAAGTCTGAACGCGTACCAGATTGCGAACGTCGCAGTAACCGTCCAAGCGGTAATGACTGCGATGCCGGTTACCTGTGCGATGAGCGAATCGACCACCGACGTGTCGGCGCCGACAACGGTCTCGAACGCTGTGGGGTCTGCGACTAACGGAGCAAGCAACGCGCCGAGAACACCTGCGGTCCCGTGAACCGGGAACACCGCACAGACGTCGTCGATCTTGAGCTTCTCCGTGACGAAGTCGAAGACGATCGGGAGCTGAATGCCAGCAGCGAGCCCGACAATCAGTGCGCCCCACCACGCCGCGATGTGCGGGATCGCAGTAATCCCGACCAAACCAGCCAACATACCGTTTGCAACGTACAGCGTGTCGACTTTCTGGTCTCTGACCCGCGAGGCGAGCCCGGCACCGATCGCGCCCATCGCCATCGCGATTGTCGTGCCCATCGCGACGCGGCCGAGCCGGTCGGCGCCATCAAAGGCGCCTGCGGTCCCGACGTTGAATCCGAACCAGCCAAATGAGAGGATCAGCGTCCCGAGCACGGCGAAGCTCATCGAGTGGCCCGGAATGATGTTGACGCTGCCGTCCTCGTCGTATCGAGCCATGCGCGGGCCGAGCACGTACGCTGCTGTGAGCCCTGCAATACCGCCCAGTCCGTGCACGACCATGCCGCCCGCGAAATCAATAAACGGTGTCCCCGTGAGATCCTCGACAAGTCCGGACCCAGTGAGATTCCCGCCGGTCCAGGTCATAGCGATGGTGACCGGGTAGATGACGGCTGCCAGCAGGAACGTGTACCCGATGTACGCCCGCAGCTTCGCACGGCCGGCGACCGCGCCCGAAACGATCGTTGCTGCAGTCATCGCGAACACCGCACCGTACAGCCAGGTGATGTATTGGCCGGCTGCGCCATCCTCAATATTGAGGAACGGTGCTCCGTCGGCGAAGCCGTTGCCGGTGGCGACCCACGAGATACCGGTTCCGATCAGGAAAAACACCACCACGCCGACGGCCCAGGTCAGAAGGTTTTTTGTCAGCTGGTTGGCAACGTTTTTCGACCGAACCTGCCCCGACTCCAACATCGCGAAGCCAGCGTGCATGAAAAAGATCAGAAACGAGACCGTGAGGATCCACGTATTATTAATCGCGTTTTCGACCATCGGGTCAATCTGGAGCAGCTGGGGCGACAGTTCGATCACTTCTAATCACCCCCAAATTCGCGTACAGCGTCACTGTGTGTGTCTGTGCGCCGATGCCACGTTGTATCACGTGTCATAGACAGTAGCAACAGACTGATTTTTATAAATGTTTGCTTGAAAAGAGCAAATTTTTATCGATATAGGCAACATGTGTTCATAATATAGCGTCTAGTGAACTGTATAAGGCAGTTATATGGAGAGAACTTGTTGAACGTCCACTCAACTTGCCAGGTGGTAGCATGGTGTCAGCAGCCGGTCACCACAACAGATCTGCTCGGCCCGAAAGAACAGCGGTCTACTGCTGCGGCGGGCCGTCTACGTGGACGGATCGTCTCCGTCCCAGGCTGTCGGCCACTCCCCGAGCAAACGGGCCATCCGGTCGCGATCAGCCGGGCGGAACGGGCCCGGGGAGGCGACCGTCGCCGCGCCGGCCGCGGTCCCGACCGCGAGCAGCCGGTCGAGATCCTCGATCCCACGGGCGACCAGCCCCACGACCGCGGCCGCGAGGGCGTCGCCTGCGCCGCTCGGGTCCGCGACATCGACGGTAAAGCCCGGGTGAGACGCCGACTCGACGATCTCGCCGTCGGCGAACCGGGCCGCGTCGGCGCCGTCCGCGCCGCGGGTGAGCACCGCGAGCGCGGACGGAGAGTCCGGGAAGAGTCCGCGGAGTCCGTCGAAGGTGGGCTCGCGGCCGGCCACGGCCAAGTCGTGGTCGCCGGCGAACACGAGGGTGGCAGCGGCAAGCGGCGTCGCGAGCGCGTCGGCGTAGGCCGCCGGCGAGGACCACTGGTTGTGCCGGCCGTTCAGATCGAAGGAAACGGCCACATCGTGGGCCTCGGCGGCGTCGATCGCCGCCGTGACCGTCGGACCGTCGACCGCCGGGGGGAGGACCGTTCCGCTGCAGTGAAACACGTCGGCGCCGGCCAGCGCACCGCGGTCGGGAAGGTCGAACCCGTAGCAGGTGTCCCGGACCCAGGCGGTCCAGCTGTCACCGGAACGATCGGCGTCGGGGTCGGGGATCGTCACCGGACTCGGGCGGTCGTCGCGGACGCGGTCGGCCGAATCGATCCCGAGAGCCGTGAGCCGCCGGTCGATCGCGCGGCCGAACGGATCGGCCCCCACCCGAGTGGCCAACGCCGGCGGCCGGTCGAGCAGCGCCAGCCCGCGGGCGACGTTGGCGCCGGTTCCGCCGGGGAACCACCGTAGTCCCGAGCCGGGCGCGACCGTCTCGTCCGGGTGGAGATCGACCGTCGTGTCGCCGGCGACGAACACGCGCGCCGGCGGATCGACCACGAGCACACCGACACCTACGCCCGGGCGTACAAAGCCCCCTCGGACCCCCGGGACTCAGGCGAGGGCAGGCAGCGTCTCCTCGAGGAGGGTCACCCCGTCGAAGACGACCAGAAACCAGTACAGCTGGACCAGTCCCGCGCCGACGAGCGCGACCCCGGCGAGTCTGGTCACCGTCTGCGTGTTCGCGGCGAGCAGCCCGAGGACGGCGTCCCGGCCGAGCGCGGTCAGCACCGTCACCACGCCCAGCAGGAGACTCATTCCCGCGGCGTAGGCGCCGAGCATCCCGGCGGCGGTCGCCGGGCCGGCCGCGAGCCCGAGCGAGGCGATCGCGATGAACAGCGATCCGGTGCAGCCGGCCGCGGCGACGGCGTACACCACGCCGAAGGCGAGGTAGCCGGCCGGGCCGCGCCGGCGCGCCGGGAGCGAGACGTGCGCGGTCGGGAGCCAGTCGTTCCCAAAGACCATTCCGATCCCGAGCACGACGAGCACGGGGCCGACGACGAGCTCGAGCAACGCGATGTTCCCGAGCACCCGGGAGCCGAGCGCGAGGGTCACGCCGAAAAGCGCCGCGAACACGAAAAAGAAGCCCAGGCTCGCAAACACCGACACCACGAGCGCGCGCCTGATCCGGCCGGTAACCGGCCGGGACCGGTCGTCGTCTTCGCGTCCGAGAAAGAAGGCCACGTACCCGGGCAACAGCGGGAGCGCACACGGCGCGAAAAACGTGGCCGTCCCGGCGCCGAACGCGAAGCCGACCCGGAGCGACTCGAGATCGACCATCAGAGGACGGCACTGACCTCCGCGGCGATCGTCTCGGCCTCGGCGAGCCCGGTGTGTTCCCAGCGGGGCTCGCCGTCGGCGTCAAGGAGCACCTTCGTCGGCAGACCCGTGACGCCGTAGGCCTCGGCGACCTCGAGGTCGGTGTCCTGTGCGACCGGCCACGTCCCGTCGAACGCCCGCCAGAACTGCCGGATCGCGTCCGTGTTGCCCTCCCAGCTGATCGAGACCATGTGTAGCTCCGGGAACTGATCGTCGACGGCCCGCAGCTCGGTCATCTGCGGTCGACAGGGCGGACACCAGCTCGCGAAGAAGTCGAGCAGCGCCGGCTCGCCGGCCGGCCGGTGGGGCACCGTCTCCCCGTTCGAGCCGGCGACCTCGAGCGTCTGGAGCGTGAACTGCCCGTCGGCGCCGCCGCCGAATCCGGGGATCGCCGCCGAGCAGCCCGCGAGCGCCGCGGCGGCGGTCGCTCCCGCGCCGGCCAGCATCCGCCGCCGAGTTCGGTCCATACAGAGAGTACTCGCAGCCGAGTATATCCCCCGGGCGGGTGTGTTCCGGTGACACACAGCCGGTGCGGGGTTAATCAGGTCAGTGACGAATCTCGACTATGGACAACGGTTCGAGCCGACGAACGCGGCGGCGATCGCTTCTGAGCGGGCTGGGCGCGCTCGCCGCGGCCGGGGCGGCCGGCTGCGTCGAGTCGCTGTCTCCCGGGGGCGACGACGGCAGCGACGGGGGAGGCGACGGTGACGGCGATGCCGGCGTGTCGGCCGCGTCGGGGGGATCGGTCGTCGAGGGGGCGTCGAACGTGGAGCTGCCGGTGTCGGCGAGCCAACTCGACCGCGGAGCCTCGAAGGACGCGATCCCGGCGATCGTCGACCCCATCTTCTCGGAGGACTGGTCGGGGTTCGAGGCCGAGGTCCGGAGCCAGTTCGGCAGCGGGGAGACGATCGAGCCGCGGCTAGAGGCGGATGACCTCGTGGTCGGGATCAGCCGAGAGCAAGAGGCTCGAGCGTACCCGCTGAGGATCCTGAACTGGCACGAGATCGTCAACGACGAGCTCGGCGGACCGCTGTTGATCACCTACTGTCCGCTCTGTCGGAGCGCGATCGTCGCCGAGCGCCGGGCCGGCGGGGAGGAGACCCGGTTCGGCGTCTCGGGGCTGCTCTTCCGGAACGCCCTGGTGATGTACGACGAGGCGACCGAGAGCCGGTGGAGCCAGATCCTGTCGCAGGCAATCCAGGGCGAGCTGACCGGCGAACGGCTCGAGATTCTGCCCTCGGCGCTGACGACGTGGGGCGAGTGGCAGGAATCGCACCCGGAGACGGTCGTGCTCCGGCCGCCGCCGGACTCGAGCACGATCAGCCGCGGCTCGGGCACCCGCGATTACAGGGTCAACCCCTACGCCGGGTACGGCGAGAGCGGGCAGATCGGGATCGGCGGGCAGTTCGACGACGAGCGGCTGGGACCGAAAGTCGAGGTGCTCGGCGTGGCCGTCGACGGAACCGCACGGGCATACACCGCCGACGCGATCGGAGAGGCGGGGCTGATCGAGGACACCGTCGGCGGGCTCCCGATCGTCGTCACGACCACGCCGGACGGAACGCCGATCGCCTGGAGCCGCCGGGTCGACGGCGAGACGCTCTCGCTGTCGATCGCAGACGAGCGACACCTCGCGGGGGGCGACTCGCGGTGGCGCCGCGGGACAGGCATCGCGGTCGACGGCCCCTACGAGGGCCAACGGCTCACGCAGGCAAACAGCGTCTCGGCGCTGTTCTGGTTCGCCTGGCTGGATTTCTACCCGGAGACGGAGCTGTACGAGCCCTGAGTGGGGCAGAGACGGAGGACGGTCGTCGGGTGAGACCCGCCGGGCGGAGTTCCGGGCGATCAGAAACGACAGGGGAGCGGAGTTACTGTCGGGGCCCGCGCCGGGAGCCACGCCCACGCTCACGCTGCGGTAAGCACCTCGACGCCCTCGGTCTCGTAGTCGGTCATGGCCGCGAGCCGATCCGAGACCTCCGAGAGCGCGAGTTCGCGGCCGACCAGGGCGCCGGGATCGATCTCGGCGGCGGCGACGAGGTCGAACAACGCGTCGTACCGGGTCGGGGGCATCCCGCGGGCGCCGACGAAGGAGATCTCCCAACGGGCCATCCAGTCGGTCGGCAGCCGGACCGACCCCCGCTCGGCGTCGGTCGTCAGTCCGACCTGGACGTGAGTGCCCCGCTCGCGGAGACACCGCACCGAGTTGCGGCAGGTGGCGGCGATTCCCAGCGCGTCCATCGAGACGTCGGCGCCGCCGCCGGTGTGTGTCTCGATCGCCGCGACGGGGTCGGTTCGGTCGGGATCGACGACCCGGTCGGCACCGACCGTTCGGGCGCGGTCGCGGGCGTCGGCCGCGGGATCGATCGCGATCACGCGCGCTCCGAGGGCCGACCCGAGCTGGACCGCCGACAGCCCGACGCCGCCGCAGCCGTGGACCGCGAGCCACTCGCCGCCGGCCAGCCCTGCGCGGTCGGCCAGCGCGTGGTAGGCGGTCATGTACCGACAACCAAGCACCGCGGCGTCCCGGGGGCTGAGCTCCGCGGGCAGTTCGACCAGGTTGTAGTCGGCCGCCGGGACCCGTACCTGCTCCGCGAACGCACCAGGGGCGTCGGCCTCAAACCCGAGCGCCCAGCCGTCGGCACAGACGTTGCCGTGGCCGTTCCGGCAGTACTCGCAGCTGCCCTCGCCGAGCGAGAACGGGACGACCACCCGCTGGCCGACCGCGATCCGGTCGACGGCGTCGCCGGTCGCGACCACCCGGCCGGCCGGCTCGTGGCCGAGGATCTGCCCGCGGGGCACTCGGTCGTCGGCCCACTCGCCGTGGCCCTGCCAGGCGTGCCAGTCGCTGCGGCAGAGCCCGCAGGCCTCGACGGCCACGACCGCCTCGTTCGGCCCCGGCTCGGGCGCCGGCACCGACCGCACGTCGAGGGGATCGCCGTACTCACGGAGGATCGCTGCGTCCATACCCGCCGATCGCGGGCGAGTCGGTTAAACTCCGGGGCGGACTCAGGAGATCAGGACCCGGTCGGTGAGCCAGCAGCCGGCCGGGGGAACGCCGCTCCCGTCGTGTTTCGAGAGGCCGAACTCGTAGGTGACCGTCCGGCCGCTCGGGCCCGTGAGCGTCACCCGCTGGCTGGCGGTCGCGCCGTCCCGCTCGAGCGGGCCGGGAACCGCCTCGGTGTGATCGATCATCGGCGCGTATTGTGGGCCCTCAACCATCCGGACGAACCGATCGAGCGGCCCGGTCGCGCGGCGGTTGGCCGGCGAAGCGAAGTTGTAGGCCGTCTTGATCCCGGCGTTTGCGACCGGATCGTCGTTGTCCGCGAGCGCCGACAGCTGGATCTCGACGACCTGCTCGGGGCCGTACGAGGGCTCCGGCGTGGGTAGTCCCTCGACGGGATACGGCGACGATGATGAGGACGGATCTATCATACGATTAGCAGGGGCCCGAACCGCTTGAATCTCTCGCCGCGGCGATGAGAACAACCGTCAGTGACCACGCCGAACGCGGCTAGGGTGTCCCGGCGAACTCGGGCCTGCACGAACCCGCAATCCGACGAGAACGAGTGCGGGTCGGATGGGCCGGCGAGTGCCGCGCCGGCGACGCTGACCGACCGCGTCGGGGCGTGGCTCGGGGGCGCATCCGACCCGCACACGCCGGACCGGGGCGGAACGACGCGACTGGCGGTCGCTCGGGGGTCGTCACAGTCGCCGAACGCTTACCACCCGCTAACTCGTGGTGCCGGTATGAAGGTGGTCGTCGTCGGCGTCGGACCGTGGTGTGTGGGGCCGATGAGCCGGCTCCACGCGGAGTACGACGGGCCGACACTCAGCGTCGCCGTGACAACCCCCGAGGTGTCGTTCGCGGGCGAGGGGTACGAGGCCGCCCTCAAGGCGATGCCCGAGAACAAGCTGCTGCACGGGGAGCCGACACTCGGGGTGAGGCCGCTGGTCGAGGCCGTCGACGAGACGGTCGTCGGCGTGGTGCTGTGTGTCGACCTGTCGGTCGAGAACCGCCACGGAAACAGGATGGGCGACGACGTGGCGAGGTTCGTCAGGTCGTTTACCGACCGGCTCGCCGAGGAACACCCGGACGTGGGGATCCACGCCGTGCCGCTGCTGCCGGACCGACGGGCGTCACCGGCCCGGTACGACGAGGAGTTCCAGGTCGCGGTGTCCGAACGCCTGTCCGAGCGTGCCGACGCCGTCCTCCGGGTCGGCGTCGAGCGGATCGCCGAGGACCCGGCGCAGTACGACCTCGGGACCGACGCTCACCAGTGGCTCGCCGACGCTCTCGGCGGGCTGTACGCCTGGGCCGGCCACGACCGCGAGCGTTTCGAGCGGGTCGGCGCGGTGGCGAGCGACGGCGGCGTCGCGCTCGGCGTGGCGGAGGCGGATGTCGACCACGAGCGGGAGTTGCTGGTCCGACGGGTGCCCGTCCTGGCTGGCGATCCCGGGGCAGTACTGCGACGCGCCGCCGAGCGGACGAGCGCCCCCGTCGAGGCCGACGCAAACGACCGCGGACTCGCGGTGTTCACCGGCCCCGAGCCCGTGCTGGAGGACGTTCCGTCGGCGGTCACCGGCGCCGGGGTCGACCTCCCGGTAGAGACAGAGGCGTCAGACGGTCCCCCAGGGGCTCGGGCGGTCGTCGCCGTCCCGACGGCGAGCGTCGAGACACACCTCGACCGGGTGCTCGAACCGGCGGATACGCTGGGCGACGGCACCCTCCACCGGGCGATCTACCTGCCGGGGCACGCGCCGGCAGACCTCGAGCCCGGCGGGGATCTCTCGGGGGCCGTCCTCGCGGGCGCCTACGCGGCCGGGATCTCCGCTCCGGGGATGGACCTCTCGAACGCCGACCTCTCAAGAGCGGACCTCTCCGGGGCGACCTCTCCCGAGCCGCGCTCACGGAGGCCACCCTCACCGAGGCGACACTCTCGGGAGCGGACGCCAGACGCGTGGACGGCTTCAGGACGGACTTAGTCGAGGGTGACTTCTCGGAGGCGGACCTCTCCAAGGCGACGCTCGCGGAGGCGGACCTGGTCGAGGCGGAACTCACTGGAGCGACCCTCGACGGCGCCGACCTCACCGACGCCACGCTCGCCGGGGCAATACTCGTCGGGGCCGACTGCTCCGAGGTGAACTGTCGGGAGGCGGGCCTGACCGGCGCCGACCTCACCAAGGCGACGTTCGCGGGGGCAGAGCTTCCGTGGGTCACCCTCTCCGATGCCACGCTCGCGGAGACGAACCTGGCCGACGCCACGGTCGCGGGGGGAGACCTGAGCGGTGCCGACCTCTCGGGGGCAGACCTCTCGGGAGCCAGCCTCGGCAGTGCCGACCTCTCTGAGGCGGATCTCACCGGCGCGACGCTCTCGAGGGCGAGCCTCGCCGGAGCCGATCTCTCCGGCGCGACGCTCGACGACGCCGATCTCTCCGGCACCACGCTCGCCGAGGCGGATTGTTCGGGGGTCACTCTCGACGGCGTCGATCTCTCGGAGGCGGACTGCTCGGCGGCAGACCTCTCAGAGGTGATCTGTGCGGACGCGGACCTCTCGTGTGCCACGTTCTCAAGGGCGAACCTCTCGGGAGCGGATCTTACCGGCGTCGCCCTCGCCGACGCGGACACCACTGACGCCATCATTCCCGGGGAGTAGGCCACGAACAGCCGACATCGGGCGGCCGGTCCCACAACGCGCCCGGGGTATTCGCCGTTCAACTGTTGGTCGACGCCGCCGCGGCCGGAGAGTGCGATCCACGTTCCGGCGTGGGCGAGAGACGTATCGTAACCGGGCTCGTGACCGATTCGTGGACATCGTCGTCCCGGGAGGCGCGTCACCGCGTCGGACGGGGACGAGAAGCTGTTTGAACGAGTGCTCAGCCCATAAGCGATGAGTCAGGCGACAGACCGGCTCCACCAGCGCCCGTGCAGCCCTGGAAATTGAGACTGGTGTTTTCAATGCATACGGTCTTTATATCTCTTTGTGGCTCAGAGTACTGGATACCTATCATCGAATTTGTTATTTTCGTCGCTTCCACTCCAAACACTTATTATGATGAGCGAGGGAATACCTCGAAATCGTAGTGTAATCGCTTCTTCTCACACAATATAGCAGTATTGCTAACAACGAGATCTCGGCAAGAGATCCCACGATCATGAATTAGACAAATCTAAACACACTTTTCGACAAAAACTACTTTATCTTTTGCTCTATCATCGACTAGCTGACGATGGACGACACGCAGCAATCGGAAACGAAGTACAGTTTCTCACGCAGGAAAGCCATTACTGCGGGTGCAGGAGTTCTCACCACTGGCCTCGCCGGATGTATGAGTAGTGACGGTAGCGATAAAGACGGCCCTGCCGTCGCAGTTGCATCCTTTTTCAGTTTCTACGACTTCGCACGGCATATCGTCGACGGGACGCCCGTCCAGGTGAACAACCTCGTTCCGACCGGATTGCACGGTCACGGGTGGTCGCCGGACGCGACCATCACGCGAGACATTATCGAAGCAGACGCGTTTCTCCACGTCGGGCCGGGGTTCCAGCCGTGGGCCGACCGCGCGATTCAGACGCTCGAAGACGACGACGTCGACACAGAGTTGATCAACGTCCGCGAGGGTGTCGAACTGGTCGATCTCGCGGCGACGCTTGATCCCGAAGAGGAGGGCGTCGGGCAGCAACAAGGGAAGGACCCGCACTTCTGGCTTGACCCACAGCGGGCGATGACATCGGTCGATAATATCACCGAAGGACTCGCCGAAGTCGCCCCCGAGCAGGAAAGTGCGCTTCGGGACAACGCCGAGACGTACAAGTCCGACGTTCTCGAACAGATCGACCAAGACTTCCAGGCTATGTTCAATGAGGCCGAGCGAGATGCAGTGCAACTGGCCGCGCACAACGCCTTCCAGTACTGGGGCGTCAGGTACGACGCACAGATGCAGCCCCTCGTCACGAACCTCGCAGCCAGTGGCGACGTCAAGCCTTCGGACATAGCCGAGGCGAAGGAGTTCATCCAGCAAAACGATATCGAGTACATCGTCAACGGCGTCTTCGAAGCGCGACGACCTGCCCAGCAACTGCTCGAAGAGACGCAGGTCGAGGGGTACTTGCCGGTAACGCCGTATGCGGGCGTTCGGGAGGACTGGGTCGAGAACAACTGGGGGTACAAGGAAGTTGCGTACCAGATCAACAAACCCTCGCTTGAGGTCGTCCTCGGTGTCAGTACTCCCGAGGAGGCCGGCCCCGACGGCTGGGCCGACGAATGGATGAACTTCGGGTGACCGTCCAATGAGCACACAAACTCCTTCAAGTACCACGAGTTCGGGCACGGCGAGCGGCACTGAGTCGGTCATCAAACTATCCGGGGTTGACTTCGGATACACGTCCTCCCCGGTCGTTGAGGACATCTCGCTTCGAATCGACTCCGGCGAGTACGCTGCAGTCGTGGGTCCGAACGGGTCAGGGAAGTCGACGCTGCTGAAGTTGATGCTCGGACTTCTTCGACCGGACGAGGGCAGCGCAAAGCTCTTCGGCGAACCCTCGCACCAGTTCGACGACGGCTCCCGTCTCGGTTACGTCGCCCAGCACGCCAGCGCCTCAAAAGAGATGCCGATCACCGTCCGAGAAGTCGTGAAGATGGGTCGGTTCCCACACGTCGGCTTCGGTCGCCTCTCCAGCGAGGACTGGGACATCGTTGACCGGGCGCTTGACACCGTCGGCATGACCGCCTTTGCCAATCGTCGTGTGACACAGCTGTCCGGTGGCCAGCGCCAGCGGGCGTTCATCGCCCGTGCGCTCGCCAGCGAGGCTGACCTGCTCGTCCTCGACGAGCCGACCGTCGGTGTCGACATCGAATCCGTCGAAGCGTTCTACGACCTGTTGGATGCACTGAATCAGGACGGTATTACGGTCCTGCTCATCGAGCACGACTTGGGCGCGGTCACCGAACACGCCGACCGCGTCATCTGTCTCAACAAGGAAATTTACTTCGACGGAACGACCAGTGAGTTCGTCGACAGTGACGCTCTGGGCCGGGCGTTCGGTACCACGGCGAACCTCGTGGGTGAATCTCGATGACACAACTTCCCGCAGCTCCGCTTCAAGCGGGACCGCTGAACCCCCTGTTCGAGCCACTGTACTGGGTGCTGAATCTCTGGTCGCGCATTATGTCTGGAGTCTATGATGTGACCGGGCTGGAGATGCTCCAGTACCAGTTCATGCACCGGGCGATCCTGGTCGGTCTCTGTATCGGGGTGATGGCACCCCTGATTGGGACCTTCCTCGTGCATCGGCAGTTGGCGCTAATCGGTGACGCACTCGCCCACACCGGGTTCGCGGGCGTCGCCGTGGGATTGTTCGTCAACGCCGTCTTCGAACTCGGCGTCTCGCCGTATCTGACGGCAGTCGTCGTGTCGATGATCGCTGCGCTGTTCATCGAGTTGATCTCCGAGGCGACAGACGCCTACAACGACGTCTCGATGGCGATCGTGCTCTCGACGGGCTTCGCATTGGGGACGACACTAATCAGCATCAATGCCGGTGGGCTCTCCGTCGGAGTAAACCAGTACCTCTTCGGTAATCTCGCAACAGTCACCCAAGACAGTGCTGCGATACTCCTAGTGCTGTTCGCGATCATCATCGGTGTGGTTGGGCTCACGCGCAACCAGTTGCTGTACGTCACCTTCGACGAGACGGCAGCGGCTGTCTCCGGGCTTTCAACCAGCTGGTACAACCGCATCATGGTGTTGTTGACAGCGATGGTCGTGGTCGGCGCAATGCAGATCATGGGCGTCATCCTCGTAGCCGCGATGCTCGTTGTGCCCGTCGCTGGCGCGTCGCAAGTCTCTCGGAGTTTCAACGAATCGATACTCGTATCGGTCGTACTCGCCGAGCTGGCCGTCATCCTCGGCATCGGTGTCTCGTACTATGCCGAGGCGACTGCTGGGGGCGTGATCGTCCTCCTCGCAGTTGCGATCTACGTCGCCGCCATCGTGCTCGGAAAATTCCAGACGGCCTTCGGTGAGGAGGACACTCCTGAGATGGGAAGCATCGACGTGAGCGAAGCCACCCCGAATGACGACTGACGACCGCTTCCACAACGAGCCTGTACGGTGACCCGAGAACTAAACGTCGATTATTCCACACGAAATGAGATCATCCGATTCGGACACCCCGGACTCGTCGCCAGCGATCACGCCGAAGATAGAAGACTATCTCCGTCGCATCTACCGGCTTGAACAGGAAGCCGACGGCCGGGTGTCCAACTCAGAAATCGCCGAACGGCTCGGCGTCACCAGAGCATCAGTGACGAGTATGCTCAGTACCCTCTCGAATCAGGGGCTGATCGACCGAGAACGGTATCGACCGATTCGTCTCACGACCGAAGGCAAGGAACTCGCACTACGAGTGGTCCGCAGACACCGACTCGCTGAAACGATGCTCGCGGAGTTGTTCGAGTACGCGATCAGTGAACTCGACGCCGAAGCTGATGTCTTGGAACATCACCTCAGTGAACGGCTCTGCCGAGAAATTGAACGGAAACTCGATATGCCAGAAACCGACCCACACGGTGATCCAATCCCCGACAGTAATCTTGACCTCCCTCAACCAGAGGATGTTACCTCGCTAGTTGAAATTGAGGAATCGGCGGGTGTAGAAGTCACGCGGATCTTGACTCAGGATGACGAGGTACTGGAGTATCTCGTTTCGATCGGGCTGGAACCGACTGAACGCCTCCATCTCAACGAAATCACACCGATTGGAATGATGGTCGTTACTATCGGGGACGCCAGTGAACAGACGAGTCTTCCAAGAAGACTGGCCTCACAGATACTGGTTTCGCCGCTGGATGACCAGTGAACTACCCCACCCTACTCGCTCACCGCTGACGCGGTTCGCTCCTTGAGGGTGGGGCTTCCTGCTTCCACGACGCGCTTTGCAGACACAGGCGTATCTACAGGGAGCGCAGTCTCCACAGGCGTTGATTCGGAGTATCCCACTCCTACATATTCGAGACCGCGAGAAAGAATATTCCACGCCGCATTCGCGTCTCTGTCCGCCTCGAACCCGCACGCCGGACAGGAGTGTTCGCGCACCCACAACGGCTTATCCGTTTTGACTCCACAGGCCGCGCACTCTTTCGTCGTATCTTTTGGGTCAACCGCGACGAAGTGCGTTCCTTCGCGTTCGCACTTGTATTCGAGCATCCGCAGGAACGTTCCCCACGCCGCACCTGCGCGGTTCCGTGAGTTGCCCGGCAGTTCGACCAACCCCTTCGCATCGAGGTCTTCGACCGCTACGAGGTCGTACTGCCGAGCGTAGTAGTTCGACAACTTGTGGAGGAAGTCTCGGCGCTTTTGCTTGAGGTCGGCGTGCCGTTCGGCCACGACGCGGCGCTGTTCTTCCCAATTCGCAGACCCGTGTTCCTTCCGCGAGAGGTCGCGTTGAGCGCGTTCCAACCGCTCGCGCTCGTCGGATAGGTCGAGCGATTCGACGGCGGTTCCGTCGGTGTCGTGAGCGTACTTGATAATCCCCACGTCGATGCCGACGCACCGCTCGGGATTCTTCGGCTTTGCGGGCGGGTCGTCCGGGGTTTCGACGCCGAGAACGGCGTACCACTTGCCGGTCGGTTCCTGCTTGACCGTGACGGTCTTAATGTCGGCGTCGTCGGGAAGGTCGCGGTGGAAAGTGAGGGGTATCTCACCGATTTTCGAGAGCCACAGTCGCGTCCGGCCACTCGTGTTCTTGAGTTCGAAGCCGGATTGACTGTAGGTGAAACTTCGGTACTCGTCCGGAGACTTCCACTTGAGCGTCCCGACGGAGTAGCCGTTCTCTTTGCGACCGCGAAGCGTCGAGAGGTTGTCGTACAACCGCTGAACGACTTTCTGAAGAACTTTCGAGTGAACTTGTTTCAGGTCGTTCCACCACTTCTTGAGGCCCGGCAAGAGTTTCTGCTCGGAGTACGCCGAGGTGTCATCGTTCCGGTTGAGTCGGTGAAGGAAGTGGTTGTAGACCTGCCTACAGGTATCGACAGTCCACGCTAACTGTTCTGCGAGAGCGTCGGACGGTCGGAGTCGATACCTGTAGTTGTAGTTCATCTACGAGCGTTCTTCGATGAGTTCGTCAAGTTTCTCTTGGACGAACGAGGACAGACTCAGGTGGTTCTCCTGAATCCACTCCTCTTGGTCGTCGCGGATAGAGATGGTCTTGCGCGTTACCACATCATAAGTTATGCAAACAACGCACTGAACAGTTGCGATTGCGTGGGCCTGTGGGCTGAGCGTCGAGCGTGTTTGGTACTCGTGCGGCGCTG
>CAYRQD010000025.1:0-28384 GCA_964426325.1 uncultured Halobacteriales archaeon
GGGGGGGCAAGTCTCATGCCGACCAAGGAGTTTCTCATGCCCGACTCCGAGAACATCGTCGAGTAGCCGGGGCCGGGGACTCAACGCAGGGTATCAAGCATCCGGACCCCGAGAAGGGAGCAACGGAGCGACTTCCGAGACCGGTATCGGCCGATCAGGCGCGGTTCATGTCGGTCGCGCGGATGTCCCCGTCCTGGCGGGGTTCCCAGTCGATGCGCTCGGAGTTGACCCCGTAGATGTTCTCCTGTTGGTGCATGAACACCCACGCCGCCTCCTCGTGGACGATCCTCGACGCCTCCTGCAGCAGCTCGGTCCGCTCCTCGCCCAGCGGGAGATTGTCGGCCTCGATGAGCAGCTGCTCCAACTCGTCGTTTCGGTACTGCCGCCAGATACCGTTGATAAAGAAGGTGTTCATCGTGTAGGCGGCATCGAAGGTTGGCGTCGACCACCCGAGCAGCGAGAACATCGGTGCATCCGACTGGTCGGTGCTAAGGATCTCGCCGACGAGAGTACCGAAGTCACGCCGCTCGACCGTACAGGAGACGTTTGGAAGCTCGTTGATCTGTCCGGCGGCCGCGTCGGCCACGTCGACGTCGCCCAAGTACCGGCCGACGGGCGTGTGCAGCGTAAGCTCCGTGCCGGCGAATCCACTCTCCTCGATGAGGTTCTCGGCCCGCTCAGGGTCGTAGGGGTACGGCTCGAGGTCGGGATTGTGTCCGGTGTGACCCTCGAGCAGCACCTGACCGGTCGGGGTACCGAAGCCGTTGAGAACCGAGTCGATGATCGACTCCACGTCGACGGCGTAGTTCATCGCCAGCCGGAACTCCCGGCTCTGGAAGAACTCGAACACGTCGTTCATCTGGAGGAAGATGTTCCGCGTCGAGGCCTGATTTTTGATCGCAAGCCCGTCGGCATCTTGAATGTCGGCAATACTGCTCGGGTTGACGTTGACGATCAGGTCGCTGTCACCGCCCAACAGCGCGTCGATGCGGGGACCCGCCTCAGGAATGTTCGTGAACGTGACCTCGTCGAAACCGGGGGCGTCGTCGCCCCAGTAGCCGTCGTACTTCGAGTACTGCACTCGGGTGTCGTCGACGAACTCCTCGAACTGGAAGGCACCAGTCCCGTTGATGTCGGTGGTGATGTCGCCGTCGAGCTCCTCGAACCACTCCTGGTTGAGGATGCGGCCGAACGCAGTCAGGTTGTTGAAGATCGCCGGGACCACCGAGCCCAGCTCGATCACCGGCGAACCGTCCTCGACGCGCCCGCCGGTGATGTTGCCGATCAGGTCGCCGATCGCACTCACCTCCGGGTTACCCGACCGCTCGAGGGTGAACGCGACATCCTCTGCGGTGAGCTCTTTGCCGTCGTGGAACTGGACGTCCTCGCGGAGTTCGAAGGATACCTCCTGTTCGCTGACTCGCTCCCAGTCGGTGGCGAGACGCGGGATCAGCCGGTTCTGATCGTCGCGGTAGATCAGCAGGTCGTAGGCCTGATCGAGGATATTGAACATTGCGTCGCTGCTATCCCCGACCGGATCGAGCGTATCGGTGAGCTGTCCCTGGGTAACGGTAACGCCGAACGTCCCGCCTCCGTCGCCGGTGTCGCTATCGCCGGTATCGGTGTCGCCGTCGCCGTCCCCGCTGTCCCCGGCGTCATCGTCGCCGTCGTCACCGTCGCCGCCACCCACGCATCCAGCCCCTGCCACGAGCGTCGCCGCCGCGCCGGTGCTGCCGGCGTATGTCAGTAGCCGCCGCCGGGAGAGGTCTGTCCGTTCGTCTGTGTCAGACGTTGGCATATCAGTTATGCAAAGCACGGAAGCATAAGAATTATGTTGATAAACGAACCAGTCGTCGAGACTGCCCGGCTCACTCCGGGAAAAACAGCGTCGGGTCGTCGTGTTCGACCGTCACTCGCTTGTCATCGGAGAGTGGGCGGACGTGGGTGGCCATCCTCCCGGCGTCGTACGCACGACCGCGAAGGCCCGGAAAGTCGGCGTACGGGAGATAGGCCGGAACGACCACCGCGGCCTCCGCGGCGTCCTCGACGGCGATAACGAAGAGTCGAGCATCCTCGCCGTCGAAGCGGTAGACCCGCGTCCGGTCGAAGCGCCGGTTCTCGACCGCCGCGGCGACCGCGTCGAACTCGTTGCCGGGGACGACGACATCGAGTCCGATCGGCTCCTCGACGAGGGGGGTCACATCGCCCGGGTGAACGAGCGTCGTCTCACGGCCGTCGGCGCGGTACTGGTCGGCGATCGCCGCCGCCTCCTCAAGCAGGTCGGCCCACCTGTCGGTGAGCGTCGACGGGAGCGAGGGCGACCGATCGTCGGACATAGTCGGTCTGACCGCCCGGGGAATAAAAACGGGCGGATCGACCGACCGGTCGGGTCAGGCGCCGCCCTCCCCCTGGATGCTCGGGTCGAGCGCGTCTCGGAGCCAGTCGCCCAGGAGGTTCACGCCGACGACGGCCAACACGATGGCGACGCCGGGCAGGGTCGCGATCCACCACCGGTCGCGCTGGTCGCTGCGCCCGTCGGCGATGTCGGCGCCCCAGGTCAGGTCGGTACCGGAAAAGCCCAGAAAGGACAGGGCGCTCTCGAGCAGGATGATGAACGCGACCTGGATCGTTCCCAGGACGATGATCGGCGTCACCGCGTTCGGGAAGACGTGTTTGCGCAGGATCGTGAGATCGCGCCCGCCGAGGCTCCGGGCGGCTTTGACGTACTCCTCGGAACGGATGCTGTAGGCCTCTCCGCGGGCGACCCGGGCGAACCACACCCAGTTGACCAAGGCGACGACGACCGTCACCGTCACGGGGAACGTGATCGTCGCCGGCATCGAGGCGACGTGATTGGCTCGGGGGATCAGGACGTTCGGGACGAGCTCGGAGCGGGCGGCCACGACGAACGGATCCGGGAGCTCGAACGTGTGGAAGTTCGTCTCCCGGAAGATCCCGACCAGCGCGATGGCCAACACGAGCGACGGGAACGCGAGCATCACGTCAGCCCCGCGCATCAGTCCGTCGTCGACGTTCCCGCCGTAGTAGCCGGCGATCAGTCCGTACGGGACGCCGATGAGCGCGGCGATGATCGCCCCGAGGATGCCGACGAGCATCGACACTCGGGCGCCGTACAGCAGCCGCGAGTAGATGTCCTGTCCGAGCGTGTTGGTGCCAAGCGGGTACTGTGCCGTCCCGGTCACGGCGGTTTGCTCGCGGACGATCTCGCCGTCGACCTGGGTGGTCTGTGAGGTCGTGTAGGTCACACCCCAGGGCGGAAGTTCCGACTCGTCGGGGGTGTCGCCGGTGCCGATCCGCTGCTGGTCGGGATCGTACAGGGAGAGAAACGGGGCGAACACGGCCGCAAACAGAATCAACACGACCAGTACGAGCCCGACCTTCGCGAGCAGGCTCTGTTCGAATTCGCGCTTGAGACTCGACTTGACGCGGTCTGAGAACATTGTTATGCTGATTTCGGATCGAGGTATGCGGTCAGCGCGTCGACGGCGATGTTGATGAGCACGAACCCGACAGCGATCACGACGATCGTCCCCTGGACTGAAGTCCAGTCGCGGTTGTTGATCGAGGAGATGAAAAATCGGCCCAGTCCGGGCCAGGCAAAGATCTCCTCGGTGATGACCGCGCCGCCGATTAGCGTGCCCAGCTGGAGCCCGAGGACGGTGACGATCGGGATCAGGGTGTTTCGCAACACGTGCTTGTACAGGACGAGCGTCTCGGGGAGCCCCTTGGCGCGGCAGGCTTTAACGTAGGCCTTGCCGATCTCTTCGATCATGCCGCTGCGGGTCAGCCGCGTGATCAGCGCGGTAAAGTAGGTCCCGAGCGCGATCGCCGGGAGGATGATCTGCCCGAACCAGGTGATGAGCCCGTCGATCGAGCCCTCGGCGACCAACATCCCGACGGCGGTGCCCAGTGCCATCTGACGCCCGCCGACAGGGATGAAATCGAGCCGGACCGCCACGAGCAAAATCAGCATGATCCCGAGCCAGAAGTTCGGCGTCGAGATCCCAACGAGCGAGAACAGCGTCGCCCCGAAATCGGCCGGCTCTTGGCGTCGCCGCGCGCTGATCACACCGAGCGGGATCCCGATGAGCACGGCAACGATCGTCGCGGCGATCGCGAGCTCGATCGTCGCCGGCATGCGGTTGAAAATGAGCTGGCTGACCTCCCGGTTGGTGACCATCGACTGACCGAAATCCCCCGTGACGAGATCGGAGAGGTAATCCAGATACTGGACGTACAGCGGCTGGTCGAGCCCGAGCTGCTCTCTGAGCCGGTCGCGGACCTCCTGGCCGGCGTCGGGCGGAACCAGGGCAGTCGTCGGGTCGCCGGGCGTCAGATACCGCAGAAAAAACACGACGGTCACGACCCCCCACATGACCACCACGCCCTGCGAGACGCGCTTGAGCAGGAACCGACCGAGAGCCATCCTACCACCAAGCGCGGCACAGATGAATAAAAAGCTATTGGGAACTACTGACACAGTAACGACAGCTGATAACTCTACCACGAAGGGCCGGACCCGGACGGCCCCGCGGGCGGTCGACACTGCGGCGGTACATAACAGTGAAACTACACGATAGCCGACGGCGCCCGAACGCATAAGTGATAGTGCCGACCACGTGGAGTCGATGGAGCCGGACGTGATCGCCCCAGCCGGGCTGGCCGACACGAGGGCCGATCAGTACAGCCAGGCGAGAGTTGAGGGGAGGCGGGTGTACGTCTCCGGGATGGTCGGGCGAGACGAGCAGTTCGATCCGGTCGGAGACGATACCGAGACCCAGGCGCGACAGGCCTTTGCGAACGTCGAGACGATACTCGAAGCCGCCGGCTGCGGGTTGGGTGACGTGTCGACGGTCACGAGCTACCTCGTCGACGCACAACGGCGGTACCCCGCCTACGAGTGCGTCTGGAAGAACGTGTTCGATTCCGAGCCGTACCCGTGTCACACTGCCGTCGGCGTCGCGGAGCTGGTCCGGGAGGGATTTGTCATCGAGATCGACGTCGAGGCACGGCTACCCCAGCCGTCGGAGACCGAACGGAGGGATCTCGAGTGACCGCGCCGGGATCTGCCGCTCAACGGATTCGGGGCCGATGACCGAGCCGCTGCTCCGCGTCGAGGGGCTCAAGACCCGGTTTTTCACCAGAGAGGGCCAGGTCAACGCGGTTGAGGACGTCTCCTTCGACATCCAGGAAGGCGAGGTGTTCGGGATGGTCGGCGAATCGGGCTCGGGGAAGTCCGTGACCGCGCTGACGATCATGGATCTCGTCGAGTCTCCGGGACGCGTCACCGACGGCCGGATCCTGTACCGAAACCCGGAGCTGGTCGCGGAGGCCCGCGAGGACCACCCCGAGGCCGTCGACGGCGAGTACGTCGACCTCAGGGAGCTCCCGGAACGGACCCGCCGGTCGCTGCGGGGACCGACGTTTTCGATGATCTTTCAGGATCCGATGAGCAGTTTCAACCCCTCGCTGACGATCGGCGAACAGATCGCCGAGGCCGTCGAAGTCCAGCGTCGGTCGGAGTCGAACCCGCGAGCGCTGCGGTCGCGGACCCAGGGGTACGGACTCGGGCGGTACGTCTCTCACGCGATTCTCCCCTCGAAGGAGTTCGTCTCGGACGAGAGTCGGCGGGAGGCGATCGAGCTGCTCGAACGGGTCGGCATTCCGGACCCGTCCGACCGGATCGACGAGTATCCCCACCAGTTCTCCGGCGGGATGCTCCAGCGGGCAATGGTCGCACAGGCGATCGCCGGCGAGCCGGATCTGCTGATCGCCGACGAACCCACGACTGCCCTGGATGTCACGATCCAAACCCAGATCCTCGAGTTGCTCCAGGAGATCCGGTCGGAGCTGGGGACAAGCATCATGCTCATCACCCACAACCTGGGGGTGATCGCCCGGGTTTCCGATCGCGTCGGGGTGATGTACGCCGGCGAACTCGTCGAGCGCGGGACCCTTGAGGACATCTTCGACGATCCGGTCCACCCGTACACGAAGGGCCTCATCGGCTCGATACCGGACTTCGAAAACCCCGAGCGGGAGCTCCAGCCCGTCGAGGGGTACATTCCGAACCTGATCGACGCGAACATGGACGACCGGTGTTACTTCGCCGACCGGTGTCCGAAGGCCATGACTGAGTGTCTCGACAAGCCCCCGGAGTACGAGGTCAACGAGACCCACGGCGTCAAGTGCGTGCTCGCCCGGCGGGAGTACAGCGAGGCAGAGGCCCTGCCCGAGGACTGGTTCGACGCTCCCGAGAGCGCCGGCCAAGCGGGTGACGGAGACACCCTCGAGACCCCCGCTGGGGAGTCGACCGATGAGTGACCCGCTCCTCTCGGTGCGAGACCTCCAGAAGTACTACTACGAGAACGACCTACTCGTGGACAAGCTCCTCCGCAACGAGCCGGCCACGATCCGGGCGGTCGACGGGGTCTCCTTCGAGATCGAGCGCGGCGAGACGCTGGGACTGGTCGGCGAGTCGGGCTGTGGGAAGTCCACGACCGCCGAGACGCTGATGCGGCTCCGGGAGCCCACCGGCGGGACGGTGACCTTCGACGGCGAGAGCGTCTTCGAGTTGGACGACCGGGAGCTCCGGGAGTTCAGAAAGCGGGCCCAGATCATGTTCCAGGATCCGTTCTCGAGTCTGGATCCCCGGATGACCGTCGACGAGATCATCCGCGAGCCCCTCGACATCCACGGCGTCGGCTCGCGAGCGGAGAAAGAAAGCCGCGTCGCCGACCTGCTCGAACGGGTCGGGCTCTCGGAGGAGCAAGCCGACCGATACCCCCACGAGTTCTCCGGCGGCCAGCGCCAGCGGATCGGGCTCGCCCGGACGCTCGCGCTCGAACCGGAGTTTGTCGTCCTCGACGAGCCGGTTTCGGCACTCGACGTCTCGATCCAGGCGCAGATGCTGAACCTGCTCTCGGAGATCCAGGCCGAGTACGAGCTCACGTACCTGTTTATCGCCCACGACCTCTCGGTGATCAGGCACATCTGCGATCGGGTCGCCGTGATGTACCTCGGCGAGATCGTCGAGATCGGGCCGGCCGAGGCGGTCTTTCAGGACCCCGAACACCCCTACACCGAGGCGCTGCTCGAGTCGGTCCCGCGGGCGAACACGAGCGAGCGAGACAGGGAGGTCACGGCGCTCACCGGCGACGTTCCCTCACCGCGAGATCCCCCGAGCGGGTGCCGGTTCCGGACCCGGTGTCCGGAGGTGATCCCGCCGCCCGAGTTGGAGCTCTCACAGCCGGCCTACCGCGAGATCATGGAGTACCGGACCCGGCTGGAGCGAGACGAACTCGACGTCGAGCTCGTCCGCGAGCGGGCCGAAACAGAGGGCGTCTCGTTTGCCGAGGCGCTCGCGGACAGGCGGTTCACCCACGACTTCGAGGGCGAGGACCGGGCGGTCTTGGAGGAGTCATTCGCGGCTGTCGAGGCCGGCGACAGGGGAGAGGCGATCGACCTGCTGCGGGAGCGCTACGAGTCGGTCTGCGAGCGGGTCTCGCCGGAGCTCGGCGAGCACGGCCCCGAGGGTGGTCGGGCTGCCGCGTGTCACCTGCTCGCGGACTCGGTCGCGGCAATCGAGAGCGACGACTAGTCACGAGGTGTCGCGCCCGCGCGCGAGTCGGCCACGATCACGTCGGGGCGTCGGTCCGGGACGCGTCGGGTGCCTCGGTCCGCACCCACGCGAGCAGCTCCCGCAGGTCTGCGAGCGCTCCCTCGAACAGCTCCTCGCCTAGTTCCGGGCTGGCCTCGCGGGCGTCGCCGGTGATTCCGTTCGCGGTGAACTCGTCAGTGTCGTGGGCGACCGACGCGCCGCCGACGTGCCATCCCCAGGTTTCGGCGTCGCCCTCGACCGGCTCGCCGACCAGCTCGGGGCGGAGGTGCATCATCAGCGCCGTCTCGTACTTGCCCCCGTGGCCGACGTCGACCTCCCGGGTCGAGAACCACTCCCACACGACCGCAAACAGGTCACCGTCGCGGGTGAGACGCGCGCAGGCCTGCTCGACAGGAGCGGAGTTGCCGCCGTGGCCGTTGACCACCACGGCCCGGTCGATCCCGTGGTGGGTCAGCGACCGCAGCGTCTCGGCGACGTAGTCTCTGAGCGTGTCCGGCGAGACGTACAGCGTCCCGTCGAACGCGCGGTGGTGTTCTGCGACCCCGATCTCGACCCCGGGGAGACAGACGGCGTCGGTCCCCTCACAGGCCGCCCGCGCGAACTCGCGGGCGACGATCGCGTCCACGCCAAGCGGGTTGTGCGGGCCGTGTTGTTCCGTGCTGCCGACCGGGAGCACGGCGACCGTCGCGTCGCTGTCCCGAACGTCGGTCCAGGACTGTTCCTGAAGCTGCATGTGCCCGCTACGGCGACGGTGATAATACGTCCGGCGGGACCGGTCGTCGGCTTGTCAGGTCGCGCCACCGTTTAGTGGGGTCCCGGGTTGGTCTGGGGCATGCTCGATGCGATCGACCGGGAAACGGAGACGCGTCTCGTCGAGGAGATCGCGATGGATCGGGTCACCGGGCACGTGGATCGGCTCGCGGACCTGCGGCGGTACCCCGGGAGCGACGATCAGTGGGAGGCCGCCGAGTACGTCGTCGAGACGCTCACCGATGAGGGGGTAGACGCACAGCTGGAGACCGTCACAGCCTACACCAGCGTCCCGGAGTCGGCGACGGTCAGCCTGACCGGGCCGATCCAGCGGGAGTTCGAGGCGATCACGACTGCCTTCGGCGCAAACACGCCGGCACACGGCGTCTCCGGACCGGTCGAGGAAGTCGAGCTCGACGACTCGCTCGGGGACCTGACCGGAACGATCGCGTTCGCGCGTGGGCTGCCGACGCCGGGCGCCGTCGGGCGACTCGAGCGGGCGGGCGCGGCGGCTGCGGTCTTCGGGTCGCCGACGCCCGGACAGCGCCACGAGATGATCGTCTCGCCGGTCTGGGGGACGCCGGCCGTGGACGACCGCGAGCGGCTGCCGGACATTCCCGTCGCAGAGGTCGGCCACGAGGCCGGCGCGTGGCTCGAAGAGCGGGCGGCGGGCGCCGAGCTCGAGGCGACGGTGACCGCGACCGTCGCGACCGACGTGCGCGAGCTGCCCCGGCCGATCGCGACCGTCGAGGGGACCGACAGCGACCGGTACTTCCTGCTGGGCAACCACATCGACTCCTGGCACGAGGGCGTGACCGACAACGCGACCGCGGTTGCGGTCTCGATGGAGCTGGCCCGCCTGTTCGCGAACGGCCGCCCGAAACGCGGGCTGGTCGTCGGCTTCTGGCCCGGCCACTCGATGGGACGGTACGCGGGCAGCGCCCGGTACGCAGACCAGAACTGGCTCGATCTCAGGGACAACGGGGTCGCCTACCTGCACGTCGACCTGAACGGGCTCGCGGGCGCCGACCAGCTGTGGTTCCAGCACATGAGCGAGGTCGCGGACGAACACCGCGACGTGCTCGAGTCGGGGTCGCTGCCGCTGAAGACCGCCGGCGGGGGCGACGGCGATCTCATCGGCGTGAGCGACCGGCCGGGGCGAAACTCAGACCAGTCCTTCTGGGGGGCTGGGCTGTCGTCGCTTTTGTCTGGCGCCCGGTTCAGCGCCGACCACGAGGACGGCGGCCCCGTCGGCGGGGGCTGGTGGTGGCACACGCCCGCGGACACACGGGACAAGGTCGACACCGACGTGCTGGCCGAGGAGCTCCGGCTGTACGTCGCGATCGTCTCTCGGTTCTGTAACTCGCCGGTGTTGCCCCGCGAGTTCGACGCGACGGCCGCGGAGATCCGGACCGTCGTCGACGAGATCGCGGCCCGAGCCGATGGCGAGGCCGACTTCGACCCGGTGTACGACCGCCTGGACGAGCTGGATGCCGCGCTCGCGGCCTTCGGGGAGGTTCTCGAGTCGGTCGATCCCGACCGGGACGGCGTTCCGACGGCGATCGAGACGGCCCAGGTCCGGCTGGGCAACCACCTGATCCCGGCGCTGTACATGTCCGCCCCCGCCCACGAGCACGATCCCGCGCTCTCACAGGAGCTGCTTCCCTACCTCCGGGTGGCCGAGACGCTGCCCGACCGGACCGAACCGGAACGGACGTTCGCCGCGGTGACGACCGACAGGGGGATCGCGAAACTCGGCGCCCGGCTCGAGGACGCGACTCGGGTGATCGAGGAGTTTCGCGACGGGCGGTAGCCGAGACGCGGCAGCTACGAGAAGGCGGGCATGACCTCGTCGGCGAACAGCGACAGACCGGTGGTCTCGGGGAAATCAACGAACTCGATGTCGACCTCGTCGACGCCCAGCTCACGGTAGGGCTCGAGCTCCTCGATGATCTGTTCGGGCGTGCCGATCAGGTTGTTGTACGATGCGAGCGGATCGTCGGGATCGGGATCGCGGAACCGGGGAGCGGCGTCAAGGACTCGCTCGACCTCGGCTTCGGTCTCGCGGACGATACACCGCGCGAACCACGAGACGTCGATCGCCTCGAACTCGGTTCCGTAGGTCTCGCAGTGGTCCCGGAGCACGTCGAGTTTGTGCTCGATCACGTCGGTCGGTCCCCAGTAGTTCCACTCGTCTGCGTGTTTCGCGGTGATCCGGAGGGTGAACTCCTCGCCGCCGCCGCCGATCATGATCGGCGGGTGTGGCTCCTGGACCGGGTGGGGCTTGCAGACGGCCTCGGACAGCTGGTAGTACTCACCGTCATACGAGGCGGCCTCTTCGGTCCAGAGTCGCTTGGTGAGCTTGATCGTCTCCTCCATCGCGCGAAGCCGGTCGGGCGCGTCGGGCCAGTCGTAGCCGTAGGCGACGGCCTCGTCTTCCTTCCAGCCGGCCCCCATCCCAAGTTTCAGACGGCCGTCGCTGACGGTATCCAGGGTCGCGCACATCGTCGCCAGCAGCGGTCCGTGGCGGAGCTCGTTGTTGACCGTCTTCGGGAAGATCGTCACCGAGTCGGTTTCCCGGGCCAGCGCGCTGAGCGTGACGAAACACTCGGTGGTCGCGCCATCGCCGGTCATGAGGTGATCCGGAACCCCCAGCCCGTCGTAGCTCGCCGCCTCGGCCGCCCGTGCGAACGACCGCTGTTTCTCCCATGAGATCCGGTCGCAGAACGCGAGCGTCGAGTACTCCGAGGCCCCGGCACTGGTGGGTATGTTGACGGTAAACTCCATGGGCGTCAGTCGCCGCCGACCGGTATAGGTGTTTGCACAGTCAACACGTCGAGGCAGAGTGCGACCGGACAGCAGTAGCCCGGGGAGACACTACCCGTGGCCGGACTCACGGCGGCGTACGGACCTCGACGACAGCCACCAGTAACAGCTCAGCGTCTCAACAGCGCTGACGAGCTGGGCAGTGGCGTTTCAGCTAAAGAGACTGTACGGGTGTGTTATTACTCCCGGCGGTTTCGGCTCCGATATGGACCGACGAGCGTTTTTGACCGGCTGCGGTGCCGCCCTCGCCGGCGCGACTGCGGGCTGTGTCGACGGGCTCCCCGTCATCGGCGGCGACGACGCCGGGATCGACACGAGCAGTCCCGAGGCCGTCGTCGAGTCGTACGTCGACACGTTCATACTGGGATCGCTCGAGAACCCCCCCAGCGAAGAGGAATTCAAACAGCTGTATCACAGTGCGGTCATCTCGCGGCTGAACATCGACTTCGGCAGCTTCGGGGGTGGCCAGGCCAACAACAGCGACGTTGAGATCGACACGTCGCTCGTGGAGATGCGCGGGCCGAACGTCTCCGCGCGGGACCTCTCGGAACAGCAGCTCCGATCGGAAATCCAGGACACACAGGAGAGCAACCAGCAGCTCATCGAGGACATCGCGGGGCTGATCGCGACGATCAGCGACGCAGAGAACGCGCTCGTCGACGTCGGAGTGACCTTCGAGACGACCACCGAGACCGCACAGACCGACGAGGCACAGTCGGTCGAGACCGAGCAGGAGTCGCGGTTCATCGTCGCCCGCGACGGTGAGGCGTGGAAGATCGCCGCGGTACGGACCCTCGACATAAGCACCGACATGTAACCTACGCCCGCCCTGAACGGCGGGGCTTTCACCAATGATTGGTTTCCACACCACCCTTGGAACGGCGGACGCGGGTTGCACGACCAACCACGGTCCCATGGTGAGGCGACTCCCCCTACTCCGACACGGAGCGGTTGGGGGGCTGGCTCACGCCACTTCAATTCGCGGTGAGCCTCGGGCGCGTCACCTCGGGAGTGAGCAGGGGATTTCTCACCCGCCGGATGGCGGTTCAGCACCGGATGTACCCTGCCTCGGCGGGCAGGTTCGGAACGTCCCTCCTGTCACCGATAGGAGCGGCATCAGTCAACGGCTCCCGCGTTCGGGGCCGGGTTACGACGGCCCGTCCGAGCGGGCTGGTTTGGACCGCTCGGACTGTACCATACGGTACAATTCCATGGAACCTAACAGTTACGCACCGGCAGGGAAACCAGCCCTTCCGGTTCCAGCAGTTGCACAGCACCATGTCGGCTTCCTCCCCGCGGTGGACGGCGGGGTTTCCGCCTCGGAGGGAAAAATGACCGACACACCGATCCACACGGGAGCGCAGCGAGTATCGCGAGGCGGTCGCCGGGCGTCCGTGCCTGGCGGAGCGTCGCGGCTCCGGAGGCGGTCGTCCAGGCAGCGTCGACAGGAGGTGAGCGCGGCATGAGCGTCGCCTGCTCCGGGAGACGACGAGCGGTCGTGGCCGTGTTCGCCATCGCTGCCCTCCCGCTGGTCGTTGCCCTCGCGACCGGCGGGGCCGGTGCGGCCGACGGCCGCCCGAACGTCACCCTCACCGTCGACAACGAAAACCCGTGGGTGAACGAGACGTTCGACGTCACCGTCACCGTCGAAAACCCCGGCGAGGAGCCGTACGACCTGGACGAGATCGCGCTGGCCGACGAGACGGGCTCGGTCGACAGGACGGAGGGGTTCGGCGTCGGCTCCGAGCGGCTACGAACCGGCGACGCCCGGACGGTTACCTTCGAGGACGTCAGCATCGACGAGCCCGGCGAGTTCGGACTTGAGGCGACCGCACGCACGCCGTTCAGTACCGGGGAGGTGGTGAGCGCCACGGAGACGATCACGGTGCGCTCACCCGACCCGTTGGTCACCGTCAGGACGGACACGGCTGCGACCGCGAGCGAGCGGACGGTGAACGTCTCGCTGTCGAACCCGCTCGAACAGCCGATCCGAGGCGTCGAGGCGTCGCTTGCGGCGCCGCCGGACACAAACTTCACGATCGTCGACGACACCGACGCGGTGCCGGTGATCGAGCCCGCGGAGACGAGCGAACTCGCGTTCACGATCCGTGACGCGACGGCGGGATCGTACCGGTTGCCCCTGGAGCTACGATTCGAGACCGACGACGGCGAGGTCTGGGAGCGGTCGACGCGGCTCTCGGCCGAGTTCCAACCGGTGTCCGCGGCGACGGTCGAGGTCGCAGACGTCAGCGTCAGCAGCCACCCCAACGGCGTCGTCGTCGAAGGGGCGGTGTTCACCGTCGGAGAGACGCCGGCCAGCAACGTTCGGATCGAGCCCGTCGACGGCTCGGGAGTCGGCCCAGCCAGACCGACACCACGGACGTTTGTCAGCTCGCTCGGCGGCGACAACGCGAGCCGGTTCGAGCTCACCGCCGAGCTGTCCGAGGACCGCGAGACGATTCCGCTCCGGCTCTCCTACCGGTCGGCGGGCACCGCCCGACAGACGACCGTCGAGGTGCCGTACACGGGGCCGCGTGGCGATCCACCGGTGGCGCTGACCCGAGCCAACGTCGCTGGCACCTCGGTCAGCGGCGAGGTCGCAAACACCGGGAGCGAGCGTCTCGCCGGCGTGACCGTCCGGATCGCCGACGCGGAGAACGTCACGGCGGGCGAGGAGTTTTTCGTCGGATCGATCCCGGCCGGCTCGTTCCAGCCGCTTGAGGCCCTCTCGTTTCAGCTCACCGGCGACAGGGCGACGATACCGGTCGAAATCCAGTACACGCTCAACGACACGCAGTACGTCAGCACCGTCGAGCTCGACGCCTCGGGCGCCAACCCGACGACCGGCGGAGGCGGAGGTGACGACACCACGAGCGGTGAGACCCCCGAGTTCGACCCCGGAAGCGGTGGGAACGACGCGGGGACCGGCGGCGACGGGCTCCCTGTGGTCGGGAACGTGCCGGCGGCGGGGCTCGTCGGGACAGGGGTCGTGGCGGTGGTCGTCCTCGGCGGCGCCGTGGTCTACCGGCGACGGTGACGACGGATGCTCCTCACAGCGCGTGACGTCACGAAGGAGTTCGCGAGCGAGACCGAGCCGGTCCGAGCACTCCGGGAGGTGAGCCTCGACGTCGATCACGGCGAGTTCGTGACCGTCGTCGGTCCCAGCGGCAGCGGGAAATCGACGCTGTTGCACCTGCTCGGCCTGCTCGATACTCCCACAGCCGGGACGATCACCCTCGACGGCACCGACATCGAGACCTATGCGGCGAGCGAGCGCACCCGGGTCCGGAAGGACACAATCGGATTCGTCTTCCAGAGCTACGGGCTCGTGCCGACGCTCACCGCCCTCGAGAACGTCGCCGTCCCGCGGCTGCTCGAGAGCGATCCCGCCGCGACCGAGACCCGAGCAGAGCGACTGCTCGAGCGGGTCGGCCTGGGCGACCGGCTCGATCACTACCCCGACGAGCTGTCCGGCGGCCAGAAACAACGCGTCGCCATCGCTCGCTCGCTGATAAACGACCCCGAACTCGTCCTGGCCGACGAACCCACCGGCAACCTCGACAGAGACACGGGCGAACGGGTCCTCACCGAACTCCTCGACGCCACCGGCGAGGACGTCACCGTCGTCGCCGTCACGCACGACGAGTACGTCGCCGCGTTCAGCGACCGCAGCCTCCGGCTCGTCGACGGCCGGATCGAACGCGACGCCGGGGTGTCGGCCGGCGGGGCGGTAGACGGCGAGAGGGCCGGACGACAGCGCCCGACTCAGGACTCGAGTCCTCGGAGAGGTGACCCTCAGTGAGCCTCTTGCGCCGGTACTTCCCGCGGACGTACCTCGCTCGGCGGAACCTCTACCGGGGGCGGGCACGGACGATCCTCGCGATCGTGACCGTCGCCATCGGCGTGCTCGCGATCGGCGGGCTCGGGCTGTTCGGGCTCGCCTTCGAGGCCAACCAGCAGGAGACGCTCGGCGATCTCGCGACGGAGGTGCGGGTCGAGGGGCCGGTTCAGACCGGTCTGGCCGGCGAGAACGCACCGAGTCTCGACCAGCGACGGGTCGACACCGTCCGGGAGATCGCCGGCGAGTACGACGCGACCGTGACCGTCTTCAGAGACGGTTCGTTCCCGGAGTTCGAGGGAGAGTTCGAGTACAACCCGCCCGATCGGGCGATCGGCGTCTCGAACCCAGGACCGGTCTACGACGAGTACGTGCAGGCGGGAGAGATTCCCGACGAGTTGAACCGGGGCGCGATCATCACGGAACGACTGAACAGGATCCGTGATCGGAGCCCGTCACTGCAGCCCCTCGAGATCGGCGATCCGGTCACGATCGGCGGCCGGCTCCAGCGGATCGTGGCCATCATCGAGGACCCAGGCGGGGCCGGGGGCATCGGAACCAGACCGATCGAGACGGTCGGATTCAGCGCGCTCCTACCGATGGAGCTCGTCGAGCCACGTAGCGAAGACCAGCCCTACAGCGGAATCCTCATCACGACCGAAACCACGAGCCAGGCGGGCGAGCTCTCCGCGCGCATCGAGGCGGCGCTGAACGAGCCGCTCCGCGAGGACCAGCCCGAGTTCAGCGTCGAGAGCGTCGAGGAAGAGGCCGAGACGGTCGAGCAGCAGTTCACCTCCACCGATCGGTTCCTCGTGGCCGTCGGCGGCGTCTCGCTTCTGATCGCCGGCATCAGCATCACGAACGTCCAGCTGATGAGCGCTCGCGAGCGGCGCCAGGAGATCGGCGTCCTCAGGGCGGTCGGCTACGGCCGGCTCGACATCCTCGCGATCATGTTGATCGAGGCGGTGATCATGGGGCTGATCGCCGCTGCCGTCGGGCTCGGGCTGACCGTCGGCGCGGGCGCGGTCATCAACGACGTGTTGCTTGAGGACCCGACGGCGTTCCAGCCCGAGACGGGCAGGTACCTCGCCGGCGCGTTCGGCTTCGGCGTCGCGATCTGTGTGGTCGCCGGCATCTACCCGGCGTGGCGGGCCTCGCGGAACCGCCCCGTCGAGACACTGGAGGGCTGACCGGCGAGTGCCCGCCCGGAGCCGGTATCGCCGCGGCGACGGGTCCGGGCTGGGGGCCGAACGTTTTTGCTGGCCGATCCCGATCGATAATCGAGAGCTGTGGAAACCTCCACACGCGAGCGCGCAGACCGGACCGGTCTTTGTCGGCGACCGGATGGCCCGGCCGACGGCACGGGGGGACGATAGTGTACGGATACGGGCTCCCGGACGGCCAGAGCCGTGCTTGGGACACCGTCGTAGGAGTTGGTCTCGGCGGTGGGGCTCTGGCTGTCGCGGCCGCGGCCGTGGCCGCGACCCGGGGTGTGGCGGCCGCCGGCCGGTTTCTCGCCGCTGGCGGGGCCGTGCTGATCGTCGTCGCAGCCGTGACCGTCGGCGTTCGCGACCGGGTTGGATACCAGCCGCTGACACTCGCCACGTGGGTGACGCTCGCCCGCGGCGGGCTGGTCGCGGTCGTCGCCGGACTGGCGGCGGCCGTCGGACTCGAGGGAACCGGCCCGGTGGCGTGGCTGCCGGCGGTACTGTTTGGCGCCGCCGGCGCGCTCGACCGCGTCGACGGCTGGCTCGCCCGGACGCTGGACGCCGAGACGCCGCTCGGGAGCCGGCTCGACGTCGAGACGGACGCGCTGTTGGTCTTGGTCGCTACGGTCGTCGTCGTGAGCGAGGGTCTCGCCCCGACGCCAGTGCTCGCCGTCGGACTCGGCAGGTATCTGTATCTGGCCGGACAGACGATCCGACGGTACCGTGGGGAGACACCGAGCGGGGAGTCACGGCGGTGGCTCAATCGGCTGCTGTACGTCGCGATGGTGACGGCTCTGTGGGTGGCCATGCTCCCGGTCACCGACGCCGCAGCGACCCGGCCGCTCGTGACTGCCGTCGCGGTGCCGTTCCTGCTCAACTTCGTCCGGAGCTGGCTTGCGGCCGGTCGGTGAGGCTCCGAGAGACACAGCCGGCCAGCGCGTTACCGGTCGGTCGGCCGACAGATCAGCGCCCCCTCACGGACGGCACTCTCGTAGCCGTGGTCGCGACACCACCGCCGGATCGCGGCCGTCCGGTCGGCGCCGGGACGGTCGTGTGGCTCGACGAACAGCGTCGGGCGGTGTGTCTCGATCGCCGCGGACCCGCCGGCGAGCACCGCCGGCGCCAGTCCCTCGACGTCGATTTTCACGTGATCCGGGGGCGGGTACGCCCCGACGAGGTCGTCGAGAGTCACCACCGGCACCGACTCGACGGCCCGGACGCCGGCGCCCCACCGGGTCGCGTCGGCCCGGTCGAACGAGGACAGCTTCGGGAACGACGAGCGGTAGAACGGGCGGCGCCCGGCCTCGGCACCGACTCCGACCGGAACGACGAGCAGCTCACCCCTGGGGGCGGTCCGCCCGCGGTTGGCTCGCAGCCGCTCGCGGCTGGCCGGATCGGGCTCGACGGCGACCACGGTCCGATCGGGCCGGTCGGCGAGCGGGAGCGCGTAGCCCCCGGCGTAGGCGCCGAGATCGTAGATCGTATCGGCCGGACCCGCGCTGGCGGCGACGGCTTCGAGCAGCGGGTCCGAGGCGTGTGTCGCGACGGGCTCGTACGAGCGGTAGGGACCGGCTGGCGTCGAGCGGCGCCGCGCGATGAGCCGACGGTCGTAGTTGATCGCGGCCGCGCCGTGGTAGGCACACATGCCGAGGCGACGGCCGGCCCGGCCCAGTCGGTCGAACACGTCGGCGCCGAGACTCGGGTCGGCGGCGAGCAGTGACACGGCGGGAGTTGGGGACCGAGAGCTATCCGCCTTGCGCCGGTCGAGTCCCCCGACCGGATCACCGGCGGGCGGCGAGCAACAGGCCTGCCCCGGCGGCGCCGCCGAGCAGGCTCGGGAGCCAGAAGGCCGCCGCCCGGTAGGCGATTGCCACGGCGCCGGCGACCGCCGGCGTGGCACCCGCGACGGCCACGAGCAGCCCGGCCAGCAACGCCTCGGTGCTGCCGATCCCCCCGGGAGTCGGCACGACGGCTCCGACCCGGGAGGCCGGAACGACAAACAGCGCCACCCCGAGCGACGGCTCGCCGAAGAAGGCAAGCGCAGCGTACAGCACGCCCACCACCGCGAGCTGACCGGCGACCCCGAGGACGGCGACGACGACCAGTCGCCTGCGGTCGCCGGCTAGCCGTTCGATCGCCGCGACGAAGCCAGCGACCCGGTCGGCAACTGCCGCGGCCGGCGGCGCCGACAGCCGGGGGACGACCCGGGCGAGAGCGCCGAGTAGCCGCGTCAGCACCGCGGCGACGCGGTCGACCAGCCACGCGCGCGACCGCCAGGCGAGCACTCCGACCACGATCGCGGCGAGTCCGGTCACCGCGACGACGACCGCCACCCGGCGAGTGTCGGCGAGCCCGCGGCCGGCGCCGAGAGCCACGACCCCGAGCAGCCAGAGTCCACCGGCGGCGAGGGCGTTGATCGCGCTCGCGCTCCCGATGGCCGCCAGCGCCCGCTCGTAGGGCGCCCGGACGGCGTGGGCGATGACTCCGCCGGTCAGGGCCGCCCCGCCGGTCTGGCCGAACGGCGTCACCCCGTTGAAAAACAGCGAGACCGCAAACAGGAGCGTGGCACGGGCCGGGCCGGTCGGCTCGCCCATCGCCGCGAGGGTCAGCCCCAGCCCCAGTCCCCACAGGGCGATCGGCGCCAGCCCGAGGCCGGCCAGCAGCACCGCTTCCCCGGGAGCGAGCGTCCCCAGCGTGTCGACCAGCTCGGTGACTCCGACGACGTAGCCGACCAGTCCGAGCGTGACCAGCCCGACGACGATCCCGGCGACCCGGACGAGACGGGACACCCACGGCCGTAGCAGGGCAGGTGGTTTGGCAGTTTCGGGGCGACTCCGAGGCCGGTCTTGCTCACCCGACAACGCCTACGAGCAAGGCGTTGAGAGAGACTCGATGGGTTCAGTCCGCGCTGGCGGGAGACTCGTCGGGTGGCGTCTTGCCGACAAGCGGATAGTCGATCTGCATCTCGATCCGGTCGAACGGAACGACAGGTTGCATCGCCCCGTTAGGGCCGCCGTCCTCGAAATCGAGGAGACCTAGAACTTCCAGTTGCTTCAGGTCGGAGTGAACATCCGAGATGTCACGGTCGACAAGACGGGCAGTCTCGCGGATACTCTTCGGATCGTGTTCGGCGATTGTCCCAAGCAGATCCAGGCGCAGCGGCGTGAGAACGTCAACGAGGCTGTCGTAGGATCCGAACTGGAGGACCGCTTGTGGCTCTTTCTCGTCGAGGTCGTCAACGTCATCTGCCTGGACGAACTGCAGGGCGTCGTCGCGGAGCTGTTCTCTGTCACCGACGGTGATGTGTAGTGTCGTTAGCATGGGAAGTGTGGTGGTGTGGGTAGTTAGCGAAGGCGAGGCGGATCGCCACCGACGGCGTTCCAGTACTCATCTGCATTCGCCCAGAATTCCGCGAGGATCACCTCCATTCCGGGGAACTCGGCGTCGACGTCACCCGCCCCAGTGTGGCGCTCGTGACCTTTCGTGGCCTCGTGGGAGTTGTCGTAGCGAACCAACGTCAAGTCTTCGAGGGTGCCCAAGTGGAGTCGGTACTTCTAGCCCGAGGGGTAGCTGTCGGTGTCTGCGGTCTGTTGAATCATCACGTTTTCCACGAGGCCGGCTTCCACGTGCGTGTACTAGAAACTGGGGTCCCGAGCCATCCGTACTCACCAATACCGATCCCAACGGCATATGCGTTGGGGAACATCCCAACATAGAGACGGGTAGTACTACCGCCGCTACCGGTTACTCACCCACGTAGCTTTACACTCGACGATAGTCCAGAGATCAGTGTCGTTTCCCGATTGCTGTCTCGGTGACGAGAATACCGACGGAGGGAGCGAACATCAAACGTTACTGAGGCAGGGCCCCCGAGCTGATTTTGGGTAGACGACATCGACGGCGGACCCCCGCCGGTCGTGTGAAAGGCCCGACGACAGTCAGCAGACGAACGCTGCGGTCGTCCAGTCGCGGGCACGAGCTGCGCCGGGACTGGTAGCCGGTACGAGTTCTCTCAAGGAGCTGCACGGGCGGACAAGAAGACGGTGCTGGCTCAGTCGGCGGGATCGGCCGGAGTCTCGTCTGTCCCGAGATCGAGCGCGCTGGCCAGGTCGTACTCCTCGCCGGTCAGCAGGTACAGCAGGTCCTCAATAGGCTCCATCACCTCGGGGACGATCCGAACGACGAGCCAGATGATAAGCACCATCGCGACCACCGAGCCCAGTTGTGCGAAGATCCGGTCGGCCCAGATGTAGGACACGCGTACGGGGTTGTCGAGCCCGAACAGCGTCATCGTCAGCTCCGGGACGAAGTGCGTGTACTGGTGGCCGTAGCTCAGCCCGATGAAGACGTTCCGGACGATGTTGAGGACGTAGATGATCGGCAAGGCGATGCCGGCGGCCAGTAGCTTCCGCCCGATCGGCGCCCGCACGGCCGCGACGAGCCCGGCGACGACGGACATGCTCCCGATGCCGGTACAGGCGACGATGATCGTGTAGGTGATCCGGATGTTGGCGTACTCGGCGGGGAAGAACACGAACGTGTTCTCGAAGGCGTCGGCTTTGGGGATCGTGTCGCCGGCGTCGATCTCCGGGCGGGCGGCGAGCTCCGAGAGTTCGGTCACCACGGGCGGGGAGTATCCCAACAGGTCCATGGCGAGGGCGGTGTGGCCGGTCACCACGAGGATGAGCCACTCCCTGACGGGATCGATCGCCACGATCGGGGCGTAGAACAGCCCCATGAAGGCGATCGCCCGCGAGAGCGCGAACAGATCCCGGCGGTCGCGGTAGAGCAGGCGCGCGACCAACACCGAGAGCGGCGCCGCGGCCGCCGCGCCGACCGCGCGCACGACGCTCTGATCGACGATCAGCCACGGAGCAACAAGCAGCGCCCAGAAGGCCGCGAACCCGAGCCAGGCCCCGACCAGCGTCAGCCGAGCGGGCTCGCGCCGTCCGGCCGCCTCCAGGGCGACCCCAGCGAGAAAGGCCGCGAGCACGAGCCAGCCCAGTGGCTCCGCGAGCCCGCCGGTCGCCTCGACGGCCGCCTGCGTCATGGCCGTCCGTACGCTCGAACCGAACATATGCCTTGTTATCCGACCCGTCCCCGGCCACGGGGGCGATCTGTGCGGACCCGGGCGAGAGACCGACCGACAGACTTTGTACGACGGACCAGTAGCCGGGACCGTGAGGTCCCGCGCGCTGCTGGCCGCCGTCCTGCTCGTCGCCCTCCCGCTGGCGGGCTGTTCGGGGTTCGATCCCGGCGGTGACGGACCGGCCGACGACCCCGAGCCGATCGCAGACGACCGGCTCGCAGCGCTGTTCGAGAACGCGACGGCCGGGCTCAACGGGACTGCGACCGAGCGGGTCCGGGCGGCCGTGACCGCGGAGGGTGGTGTCACCGAGCGGGGGGCAGCGCTGCTCGAGCGGCTGGTCGCAGTCGAGGAGCTGGGCGGGGAGCGACGGCTCGCGCTCGCCCGGTCGGTCGCAGAGCGCGGGACCGTCCCCGACGGGACGCTCGCGGCCATCGAGCGGATCCGGACCGGACCGGTGGCGTTCCAGCGGTCGGCGTTCGCACACGGGGTGGCCGGCGTCGAGACGGGCCTGCTCGACGGCGAGTTGCTGGCGGTTGGCTTCCAGCCCGACACGTACAAGCCCGGGGTGAGAGCCCTGATCGAGCAGCTCGCCGCCGACGGCTACGGCGAGCACGACCTCGCGTACCTGCGTGCGGTCGGGAACCTCTCGTGGAGCGAGTGGCGCCAGGCAGAGCGGGTCGGGCTGCTCGGCCCGGCGGTCGCGAACGGCACCGTCCCCGAGGGAACGATCGCGGCCCTCGAGGACCGGGCCGGCGACGGGCTGCTCGACGGGTACGCGCGGGCGCTGGGGCTCAACGCGACGACCGCCCACGAGGGCATCCGCCGGCTGACGCTGTCGCTCGCCTTCGAGGGGATCACCGACGCCGAGTGGCGGTATCTCGAACGGGCGGCCGACCGCTCGACCGACGGGTTCGCCTGGGCCCAGGCCGAAACGTTCGTTTCCCGGGACGCCGCCGACGGGATCGACGCCGCCGACCGCGAGCGGCTGACCGACACGAGCGGGGACGGGCTGCTCGACGGGTTCACAGAGCGGATCGGCCTCGAGCCAGACGAGCGCCACGAGCGAGTGCGGCCCTACGCCGCGAGGCTGGCCGCCCCCTTCGATCTGTACACGTTCAACGACGTCCAGTACCTGCAGCGGCTGGCCGAGCTCAGCGACGACGAGCACCTGTGGGCGCAGGCGACCTCGTTTGGCCTGCTCGCCGAGGGCAGAGACGAGATCGGCTTCGTCTCGATCGAACAGCGACGGCAGCTCCGGGAGTTCGCTCCCGGCGTATTGAACGCGACCGCGAGGGCGATCGGCCTCGACGAGCGACCCGAGGCCGCGCCGGTCGTGCGGAACCTCTCGCGGGCGCTCGTGACCGATAGCGGAAACGCGACCGGCGGCGCCGAGTACAGTTCCAACGAGGTCGCCTACCTCGAGCGGATCGTCGAGCTCGCCCAGTACCGCGGGAACGAGTACGAGTTCTGGGCCCAGGCCCGAGAGCTCGGGCTCATCGAGGGCGCGGTCGCCGACAGCGAGATCACAGACGACGAGCTGCGGGCGCTCGCGAACGCCGACTCGGATCGGCTGCTCAACGGGCTCGAGCGAGCGATCGGCACCGACCCCGAGCGGGCAGACACGAGCGGCGACGGCTTCCCGGATCACCTCGTCTGGGGGCCGATGGCCGATCTCGGCATGAACGCCTCGCTGACGGCCGTCGACGTCTACCTCGAGGTCGAGGCCACCGAGAACGTCACGATCCAGGAAGACGAACTGGCTGCGGCCGCGGCGCTGTTCGAGGAAGCCTCGACGCCCGACCGGCCGGTCCGGGTCCACACCTACACGTTCCGGGCAAACCGCTCAGACCCTGAGACGATCGCGGAGATGAACGACCGCGAGGCCACCCGATCGGCCCCCGGCTACGGCATGCACTATCTCCTCTTGCAGGACCGGCCGTTCCGGACCGAAGAGGAGGTGGCCGGCGCGACCCAGGCCTCTCGCCCGGAGCGGCCACAGGACCGACAGACCTGGCTGACAGTCGTCGCGGACCTGAGCGTCCACGGCGGCGACCCGACCTCGCGGGCGGCGACGATCGCCCACGAGATGGGCCACAAGTTCGGCATCCTGCCGTATCACTTCGACGGGGTCGACTCGTTTCAGTATCCACCAGCGGAGTACGACAGCGTGATGAACTACCGCGTGACCGACCGGCTAACCCTCTCGACGGGACCGCCGTTCGATGACTACGAGCAGCTGCGGGCGGCCGAGTTCGGCAGCTACGACGTCGACGTCTCGGCACTCCAGGCGATCTGGGCGGCCGGCGACCGACCCGAGCGATCCGTCCGGGAGCGGCTCAACGAGACGAACACGAACACGACCACCGACGACACCACAGATGAGACACGCACGGACTGAGGCCGCGATCGCACGCACCCGGGCCCCGACGCCAGCGGGAGGGGAGCGACCGTGAGCCGGGACCCACCGACGAGCCGGCGGCAGCTGCTCGGCCTGCTCGGAGCCGCGGGCCTGGCCGGCTGCGTGACCGACGCGCCGGCCGACGGAGCGCCCGACCGCACGGACACTTCCCTGGAGATCGCCCCCGACCGGCCGCCGGCCGACCGGGCCCAGGCCGCCTGGGAGGCCGCCCGCGAGGCGAGAGCGGACACGCCGGCAGCAGCTGCCACCCGACTCGAGGCCGCCGTCACGATCGAGCGGGCCGTCCGCGAGGCCGCGGTGGTCCTCCCGCTGTACCACGGGCTCACCGAGCGGTTCGTCCGCGACCGGGTCGACGTGCCCTCGAAGGTGGTCCCGGGGGCGGCCTGGGACGATTACGCGGAGACGACCGCGCCCGGCGACGAGCTGACGGTCCTGACCGATCCGATCTTCTCGCTCGATCCACTCGAGTGGCCCGGGCCGCCGGCGGGGCCGCTGGCGGCGGTCTACGAGACGCTCACGGCCGTCGATCGAGGGACGCCGACCGACCGGCTGCTCGCCGGGACCGACGCGGACGGCGGGCTGACCCGGCGGCTCGAGCTGGAGTCGGGCGTGCGCTTTCACGACGGCCGACCGCTGCGGGCGGCGGACGTGGTCTACTCCTGGCGGCGGGCGATCGAGGCCGACCCCGAGCTGGCCGCCCCCTGGCCCCGCGGGCTCGGGCTCGCGGTCGAGCGGACCGACGACGGCGGGCTCGTCCCCGAGTCGCTGGCGGCGAGCCTGCGGGCGGTCGACGACCGGACCGTCGAGCTCCGGCTGACCGAGCCCACCCCGGACCTGCGGGTGACGATCGCCGAGAGCGAGTTCGCGGTGCTGCCGGAGGGGCTGGTCGGGGACGTCACCGGCTACGAGGGCGAGATCGAGCAGGAGCAACTGGCCGAGCGTGGCTCGGTCGGGACGGGCCCGTTCGCGATCGAGCACGCCGACCTCGACGCGGAGGTCCGCCTCCGGCGGGCCGAGACGTACCGCGGCCCGGAGCCGGCGGTCGACGAGCTCCGGTGGCTGTTCCGCGAGGGCGAGCCCGCCTGGACCGCGATCCTCGAGGACCGCGCGGACCTCTTCGAGGTGCCCGAGTTCGCATACGACCGCGGGGCGCTCGCCGTCGAGCGGACCGACCGCGGGCGCCGGACGGGAACGTACGGCCCCGTCGACCTGCTCGACGAGGCCGTTCGGTACCGGGCTCGCCCGACCCGGACGACGGTCTACCTCGGGGCAAACGCCGCCCGCGTGCCGCCCGCGATCCGGCGGGCGATCGCCGAGGTCGTCGACCGCGAGCGGCTCCTCGACCTGGCCGGCGGGCGGCGGGCCGCGGCCGGGACCGTCGCGCCGCCGGGGCTGTGGCCGACCGCCGACGAGGGGACAGACCCGTACCGGCGGGCGCTCTCTCCCGATCCGTACGGGCGGACCGAACGGCGGCCGTCGGCAGCCGGTGACCGGCTGGCGGCGGCGGGGATCGGCCCGGACTCGCCGGCCGAATACACGCTCGCGGTTCCCGACAGCGAACCGTTCGGCCGGATTGCCGAGCGGCTCGCCGACCGACTCGAGGCGCTCGGCGTCGAGCTCGCGATCGAGGCGGTCTCGACGATCGCAATCGCCGAGCGCGGCGAGGCCGGCCGAATAGCGCTGTGGCTCGCCGGGCTCCGGTGGGACGACGCCACCCTCGCGACGGAGCTGTCCCGGCTCGTCCCCGAGAACACCGACACCGACCTGCTGCCCGAAGACGCCGACGGCCTCTACCTGAACTGGCAGACCGAACTCGACGAGCGGTGACGGCACTCGCACGGATCGGCGAAACTCGAGACAGTACCCCCCGCTCGCGACGACCGGGCGGCGTCGCCACTCGTCGGCGAGCGCGGCAAAAAAGAAAGGTCGGACGTGAGTCCGAAGCTCCGATCGATCCGGCCGCCGGATCGGTCGGACGGTTGTGTGTGAGCCGAGTTAGTCGCGCCGGCGGACTGCCAGCAGCGCAGCGGCGATCAGCGCGACCAGCGCGGCGGCGATGCCGAAGCCGGGCCCGCTGTCGTCGCTGTCACCAGACTCGCTGAGGGTCTGGATCTCGTCGACTGCCGCGTCGACGCTATCCACACCGAGCTCGTCGAGGACCGTCTGCAGGTCCTCGTCTGCACCCTCGAGCTCGGAGACCTGGCTCTCGAGGTCAGAGACCTGACTCTCGAGGTCACTGTTCGTGCTCTCGAGGTCAGAGACCTGGCTCTCGAGGTCGCCGATCGTCGCCTCGGCGTTTGCCAGCTCGTTCTGGAGCTCAGCGCGCTCGTCCTCGACGGTCGACAGCTGATCCTCGGTGTTGTTCAGTTCCTCGGTCAGGCTGTCGATCTCGTCTTGCAGCGCAGTGTTCTCCTCCGTCAGGTTGGCATTCTCCGCTTCGAGCTCGGCGACCTGCTGTTCGAGCTCCTCGGTGCTGGAAGACTGCTGGTCCTCGGCGGTGTCACCGAACTCGGCGGCGACCGAGTTGGCGTTGATACCCTGAGCGGTCTCAAGGGTAACCTCCTGATCGGTGTCGACACCCGAGAAGTCGAACTCGGCAACGAAGTTGCCCTCGCTGTCGACTTCGACATCAGCGGTGCGGAAGAAGTTCTCCCCGACAGCGTTGACGACACCCTCGGTGCCGGGCGCCAGGTTGGTCGAACCGAAGACCTGAGCGCCTTCCTCACCGACGATGGTGTACGGCTCACCGTCGACGAGGCTGAACGAGGAGTCCTCCGGAACCACGTTGACCTGCGAGGTCACTTCCTCGGTGGTGTCAGCAGCAACGTACGGGTTGCTGGCTCCGTCCACGGTGAAGGAAGCGTCCCACGCACCGATGTTCTGGACAGCAGACTCATCAGTGTCGACAACGACGATGAACCGCTCGTTGTCGGGGTCAGTCACCACGTCGACGTACGACTCGCTGGAGTTGACCGTCACCGGATCGGAGAGGCCGGGGTCACGCTCTTCAAGCTGGAACGTGACGCCGTCCTCACCGGTGAACCCACTCTCGTTGCCGAAGATCCCGTTGGCCTGGACCAGGAAGACCAGGTCGTCGCCCTGTGCGACGGTTTCGCTCGGGGTCTGCAGCTCATCGATGAACGTCTGGATCTCCGCGGAGGTCAGGTCCGAGAAGTCACTCTCGTCAGCGATGTTGCCCAGCGTGTTAGCGGGTGCGATGTGCGTGCTCAGGCTGTCCGTCGAGCGCTCGGTCAGCACGAGCTGCCCGCGGTCACGGTCGTTGTCACCGTCGTCCACCACATCCACAGAGAGCTGCGTCTGGGGCAGCGGCTCGCTGCGGGTGGTGTCGATCCCCTGGTTTCCGTTGAACTGAACGGCGTCAGTCCCAGCGGTGTCGGGGTTAGTGACCGCCGAGAAGGCACTCGTCATACTGTGCATGAACCGGGTGTTCACGTCGACCGTCACCTGACCGTCGGCGTCACCGTCGACGATGGTGAAGTTCGCGGTGTAGCCCGAGCGGTCGAGCGTGACGTTCGCGGTGTCGGTGCCCTGCAGGTTGAAGCTCAGCTGGCCGACGTCACCGGTCGGGACCTCGGTGGTCCGCTGGTCCAGCGAAACCTGGACGCCCGGATCGGGGCCGACGGTGAACTGATCGCTTTCCGCAGAGATCAGCTCACCGACTTTGATGACCTCGACGGAGTAGTCACCCTGAGGGCCAGCTGTGAACGAGGCACTTGCCGCACCGCCACCGTCGATGTTCGTGTTGGTCGTCTCAACGATGTTACCGTCACCGTCGAGCAGGCGGAACTGGACCTCGCCACCAGCAGCGTTGGTGCTGATCGAGGCGTCAACCGTGTCACCCGGAATCGGATCGCTGGGTGTGTCGACGGTCAGGTCCAGACCGAGGTTGTTGAAGTTGACCGTGGTCGTGAACCCGGTTCCCTCTCCATCGGTGAAGTTGGCGTCACCACTGGAGAGACCAAGTGCACCGGTGTCGACGACACGGGTGCTGCTGTTAGCTTCCGTGCCACGGAATACTCCGAGGTCGCCCTGGGTGATCTCGAAGGTCTCGTCCAGGTTAGGATCGTTAGAGCTCGTATTGACTGTTTCGATCACGACAGGACCACCGACGAAGTTGATGCCGGTGTCGTCGCTTGCGCCATCACCAACCGCGTAGCTGGTCGGACTGACGCTAACGTCCAGAGGGATTGGACCGTCAGAGGTTGTCGTGTCGTTGATCAGAAGCTGGTCGATGAAGGGGAAGAAATCACCGTCCAGAACGGTCGTGTTGCTGCTGACGCCAAGGTTGCCGCCAACGTTCAGAAGCAAGCGCCCTGGATTATCCGTAGCCACGGTAATATCTCCACCGATTTCACTGGTGATATTGAACTCTTCACCAGGGGCGTCCTCAAAGGTCGCGTTAATATTGAAGTTGCCACTATCTAAGTCTGGCACTTGACCTTCGCTGGCTGAGATCTCGATCGCGGAGCCAACGCTGCCGTTAGCGGAATCATAATGGACAGCACTAAGATTCGAAGCGTTGTCCAGATTGTTCACTTGCGCGGCCGCGGGTGCAGCAAAGACTGCGACACCGGCGACCATCGACAGTACC
>CAYRQD010000026.1:0-8803 GCA_964426325.1 uncultured Halobacteriales archaeon
GAACCAATCGAGGATTCGCTGGAAGCGAGTTTCCGCGACGTGTGCGACGAGTACGACTACGAGATACTGTCGCTCCACATCTCGCCCGACCACGTACACCTATTTCTGTCAGCCCACCCGAAGCACTCACCGAGCGAGATTGCGCGGACGGTCAAGAGCGTCACGGCGCGGGAGATGTGGGAACAGCACGAACCGTACTTCGAGGAATCTCTGTGGGGCGGCGGATTCTGGGAGGAATCATACTATGTTGGGACGGCGGGAGATGTTTCGACCGACACGATTGAGCAGTATATCGAGAGAACGGAACACGTTTAGTGGGGCTTACGGCCTTCACCCTCAGGGTCAAGCCCCGAGGCACTCGGCCTGCTCCGCCTGTAGAACTGTTCAGTATCCAAGATTAAATCGTTCACCGATCGCACACTGAACTTCAGGATCTACTCGTGGGGCAGGCCGAGTGTCTCGGAGGATCCCGAAAGTCTGAGTTTTCGGGGTCGCCACTCGATCGATCACCCGTCTGGCAAACCGACGAACGACCCCAGCGGCTCGAAGACAAGATACGGTCGGAGGAGATAGTACGGGACGACGAGCACCCCGCCGAGGGCGTTCGCGTACGCATCAGCGACCGAGAACGTCCGGTCGACCTGGGGCTGGAGTAGTTCGATTCCCACACCGTACCCGATCGTCGCCCCGACCACCGCGAGTGCCACGATATGTCGCTCCATCGGTCAGTCGGTCGTGGCGTAGGCCAGCGCGTACCCGAACGCCGCGTAGGCCAGGAAGTGACGCCACTTGTCCAGCGGCACGAGCCCCGGACGGGCGTCGAGGACCGTCTCGGGAGGGGCTATCAGGATCGAGGCGTAAAAGATCACCGCCGCGACGACGCCGACGCCGGTCCACCGCAGCCACGCCGACGCCAGCGGAACGGGAAGTTCCATCGGTTCGACCCTGCACGCTGACGCAGTTGTATTCTCTTATCGGGCCTCACAGGTCCAGAGGACTAGCAAGGGCCGAGTCAGAACGGGAGCAAACCCTCGGCCGAGGCGCCCTGCGGTGTCGACTGTCGAATCGAGGCGAGCGTCCTGACACAGGACGACACCGTCGAGCCGGGCGAAGCGCAGTCTCCATTCGGCCTGCTGACATTCTACTGGCCAGAGTGGAAGCAAACCGTGACGCGATTACTTGACGAACACGGACCCGTCGGAACGGCGCTGGAGACCGACTTAGAGGAGCTGCCGTTCGCGCTCGATCTAGTCTGTAACAACTGTGCGTACCGGGAGGCGTGCGCAACGCAGGCTATTGAATACCTGCGGGGCATGCACAGCCTCACTTCTTGGGGTCGATAGACCGCGGCGGGAGCTAAGCGGCGACCGCTGAATGTCTTTGGCGGCGTGCTGATTGGGCTGGCGGGACTGCTCGTTGCCGCTGCTGGGGTGACGGGTCGGCTGCAGCGTTCGCTCGCGGTCGTGGCGTTCGCACTCGCAGTGATCGGAGGGCTCGCCACACGCCTCAACCTGTCGCCAGCGGAACTCAGGGAGACGCGCACCTACCGGACGCTCGCGGTGGTATTCACCCCACCAGAGCCGCCTGACTCACGCGAGTTGGCGATAGGCAAACGCGAGCGGGACCGGACGGACTGAGGAGAAGAGACGAGAGACGGCCAAGCGGAGCGCGAGCCAGAGACCGGAGACGACGCGCGGTCCTAGCGAAACCCGAGAGTCACGTTGCGAGATCAAGAGTACCCCGACCGCGCGGGTCAGAGACGGCGCGAACCCGACCGTTTTGCCCGCACCCGTGACAAAGTCCAGTAGTGGTCCGGGCCTGCTCGTCGTCGTCGGAATCCTCCAAGGGATCATCGAGTGGTTGCCGGTCTTGAGTCAGGGGAATCTCACCCTGGCGCTGACCGCACTCGGCAGCGATCCCGAGGTGGCACTCCAGCTGGCGCTCTTTCTCCAGCTGGGGACGACCGTTTCGACCGCGACGTACTACCGTGAGGAGCTCCGGGAGGCCGCCGGGGCCGTCTCGGGCTGGCGGCATAAACGGGCGTTCGATGGGCAGAACCGCGTTCTCTCCTTTCTCGTCGTCGCCTCGCTGTGTACCGGGCTGGTGGGCGTGCCAGTGTACGTGCTCGCGGTTGATCTGGCGAGCGAACTCGCCGGGGGCGCGTTCATCATCGCGATCGGAGCGTTACTCGTCCTGACCGGCCTGCTCCAGCGTATTCGACGCGGAGCCTCCAGCCTCAAGAAGTGAACGAAGCGAGCGAGTAGGCCGGAGAGGAAACCACAACCCCACCACATTCAACGAACTGTTGCCGTCCTTTCTCGCAAATATAAATAAATCACTAAACATATATCTAACGTATGGAGGTGCGGCGAACTGTTCCGGCCAAACTCGACGTGGACAGCGACGACGCCGCACTTCTGCAAGAGACAGTAGACGAGTTTCTGTGGGCCGCCAACTACGTCGTAGACCACGCTTGGCAGGGCGAATACAAGACCACGAGCAAAGCTCAGCTCCAAGAGGAAACTTACGACAAGGTACGCGACCAGACGCGGTTGCACGCGAATCTCGTCCAGAACGCACGCAACAAGGCCGCCGACGCCGTACAGAGCGTCGTCGCCCGATGGAAACGTGGCGAGTACGCGGGCAAACCACACTTCTCGACCCCGACCGTTGTGTACGACAAGCGGTGTGCAACGTTCTACGACGAGTTCGTGTCGCTGGCGACTGTGGAGGGACGCATCGAAATTGAGTACGTCCTGCCCGACCCGGAGCGGGACACACCCCACAGCCGGTATCTTGACAACGATGAGTTCGAAGTGACAGGCGCGGAACTGCACCACAAGGACGGTGAGTGGTTCCTTCACCTCCGGACAAAGGCGGAGGTGGAGTCTGACACGCCGGAACAGGCAACGACCGGGCACAGTACAGTCCTCGGCGTTGACCTCGGTGTGAACCAACTTGCTGTCACTTCGACGGGCGTGTTCTGGAGTGGTCACGAGTTCGACCACTGGCGGCGCGAGTACGAAAACCGACGTGGCGACCTCCAGCAGTGTGGAACTCGCCACGCTCACGAAAGCATGCAGGCGATCGGTCGCAAAGAGACGGGTCGCTTCAAGATGATGCTCTATCGGATTGCCAACGGCATCATTGAGGAGGCCGCTGAGAACGGGTGTACGGTCATCGCCTTTGAGGAGTTGGCTGGTATCCGTGACCGACTGCCCAGTGCATCGTGGGGGCATAAGTGGGCCTTCGAGCGGTTGTCCGAGTACGTCGAGTACAAAGCCGAGATGCACGGTATCGCCGTTGAGCAGGTAGACCCGGAGAACACGTCACGGCGATGCTCACACTGTGGGTTCACACACCCGGACAACCGCGAGGGCGAGGACTTCGAGTGCCTGAAATGCGGCTATGAAAACCACGCCGACTACAACGCCGCGAAGAACATCGGTTTGCGGTATCTCCGTCGTAACCAAACTGGGGACGGCGGAGGCGCACCCGTAGGCGTGCGCTTGAATCGTGGGATGCTGAACGCGAACGGAGAGTATGACCCTCCTGTCGGAGAGTCCGGCCAGAGCGGGAGTCCACGCGAAAGCCCCACCCGCAACGAAGCGAGGTCGTCAGACCGAGCGAAGTAGGGTGAGGTAGTTTACAACGGGAACAGGTCCTCGCCGTCGTCGCGTTCGAGCAGCTCGATCTCGTGGCCGGTCGGGGTCGTCGTGAACGCGTACAGGTCGTCGTTCGAGGCCGGGTCGCGGTAGTCCGGGGCTTCCCGGAGCATGAGCTGGTCCCACGCGTCCTGCAGATCAGCGACCCCGACACAGAGGTGGCCCCAGCCGTTCTCCTGGGTGTAGGATCGGCCGTCGTAGTTGTAGGTCAGCTCCAAGCGCATCGCCTCGCGGCCGGCCTTGGGTGGGGCGAGAAAGTAGTTCGCGAAGCTATCTGCCTCCCACCGACCGACGGGCTCGTACTCGAAGGCCCGGACCCAGAAGCCGAGCGCTTGGGTCGCATCCTCGACTCGGATCATCGTGTGATCGAGACTCCACCGGGCGCCGTACTCGCGCTCGACGATTTCGATCTCGTGGCCGTCGGGGTCTTTGACGAACGCGTAGCCGGGGTTGTCCTCGGGCCGGCGGTAATCGTCGACGCCCTCGTCGGTCAGCTCGTAGTAGGCGTCGTGGACGTCCTCGACCCGGACCGCAACGTGTCCCCAGGCGTCACCGACCGCGACCGACTCGCTCTCGTTGTGGGTCAACTCGAGCATCGCGGCGTCCTCGCCGGCGTCTTCGGGCCCCATGTAGACGATCGTAAAGTCCTCGCCGTCGTAGCGATCTTTCTGTTCGTACTCGAGATGCGTGCCGTACCAGTCCACAGAGTGGTCGAGATCCGACACGCGGATCATCGTGTGATCGAGCAGCATACGCGAGGCTCGACCGCCGCGGCGAAAAGCGTGGTGGGTTCGACCGTCGGGCCGTCGGTCGGGAGCCACTGCAGCCGGTTCCACGAGGACCGTGGATCGCACCGGGTCACTATCACGACCAGACCGTGTCGTACCCGGCGTCGCTGATGGCTTCGTCGGTCGTGACGATCGCTTCGGTGTCCCGAACCGTATGGCTGGCGACGACCAGCGCGTCGTGAATACTGAACTCACCGACGATCCGAGCGTACGCGGTCAGTTCATCGTCATCGATCGGGACGGTCGAGACCGGGCCGTTATCGACCAGCCCGCGTCGAGCGTCCGCTGGGGTGCCTGCGAGCGTTACTCCGCGAACGTCTTTGTCCCGGGAGACAGAATAGAGGACTTCGGCGAGGGCCGTGCTCGGGGCCTGGATAACCGTCTCGCCGGCCTCCGCCTCCGCGAATATTCGGTCAGCTCGCTGCGGAAGCGCGTCGACGAGATAGCTCAGTAGCGAGACCGCGTCGGCGGTGTACGTGGCCATCCTACTGAGTGTAGTTGCGGTCGCGACGCTCGCGGACGCGTCGCCGCAGTTCCTCGGCGATCGCCGTCCGCGTCTCCGCGGTCGTCTCCTCCGGAACGAGTAGTCCGCGTCCGTCGGTGTGGGTGCGCTTTTTCACCACGATTCCCTCGTCGGTGTCCGTCCAGATCACCTCGTCCCCGGGTTCCAGGTCGTATTTATCTCGAAGCTCCTTCGGGATCGTCGCTTGCCCCTTTTCGGTGATGCGTGTCGACTTGCTCACACCGAGTAATACGTGTCGTAATACATCAGCGTTAGGAATCTAGAGAGCTTCCCGCTCTCGTTGAGGGGACAAATCTGGCATCCATGCCGTTGCTTAGTGATAGGATCGTTCTCGGAGTCGTATCGAACCTCGTGCCTGGGAGCGACCAAATGGTTAATTCTCTTCATTCACATACATCGGCACACGTGCCGACGATCACCGTTACCGAAGACGCCTACGAGAGACTCTAGGCGCTCAAACGCGACGACGAGAGTTTCAGCGAGCTGGTCGTCCGGTTGACCGAGCGGACAGACCCACTAATGTTTGCCGGAAGCTGTCCGGGGCTGGGCGAACACGTCGACACCGACGAACTCGACGACGAGTTCGCCGCCCGGCAAGAGACACGCTTTCAATAACCGCTGGTATCGTCGGCGTCGGTGGTCCCGGTCGGGCGCAATAAGCGGCGCCCAACCGTGCCGGCAAGCCGTGTGTTCGAACCACTCCGTAGGACCCCCGAAGCGTAAGATCGGGTCACACGCGTCGGAGACACGTAGGACAGACGACTCACAGACGCTGCAAGTTATGTCGCGAGTCCGGGACGCGCGGTCACTTCCGGGTGAGAATCCGGAGCACGTCTTCGTCGGCCAGTTCGTGATCGCGGCCGACCTGCTGGTCGTCGTGTTTCGCGCTCGGGCCCGACACCCGGGCGAACCGGAACCGCTCGTCGAAGCTGCCCCCGAGTTTCTCGCAGGCGTCGCCGACGGTCGCGCCCTCGAACAGCACGAGCGGCTCCTCGTAGTCGACCCCGCGGCCGGGCTTGTCCATGTACACCCGGATCAGGCCCAGCTCTTCCCAGAGGCGCTCTTTGAGCGCGTCGAGGCCCCGCTCCTGTTCGGCGCTGATGAAAATCGCCTCCTCGGGGTCGATGTCGTGGGTGCGCAGGTTCTCCTCGACGGTCTCGAGATAGTCGGGATCGATCAGATCGACCTTGTTCACGGCGACGATCGAGGGCAGATACACGCGGTTGTCCATGATGCCGTCGATCAGCCGGTCGATGTCGAGCTGCTCGCCGATCGCAACGTCGGCGTTCGCGTAGCCGTGCTCGCGGAGCACGCTCGTGATCGTCTCCTCGTCCAGCGCGAGGTCGGCGCTCGCGTTGACCGAGATGCCGCCTTTGCCCTTCCGGCGGACGCTCACCCGCGGGGGCTCCTGATCGGGCCGGATGCCGGTCCGGGTCAGCTCCTCGTAGAGTCGGGCGTACTGCTCGATCTCGAAGGCCGACAGCAGAAAGACGATCAGGTCGGCGGTCCGGACCACCGACAGCACCGCCTGGCCGTCCCCGCGGCCGCCGGCGGCCCCTTCGATCAGGCCGGGCACGTCGAGTAGCTGGATGTTCGCCCCGCGGTACTTGAGCATGCCCGGGTTGACATCCAGCGTGGTGAACTCGTAGGCACCGGTCTCGCTGTCGGCGTTAGTCAGGGCGTTCAACAGTGTGGATTTGCCGACGCTCGGAAAGCCAACGAGCGCGACGGTCGCGTCGCCGTGTTTCTCGACGGCGTAGCCCGGACCGCCACCGGAGGAGGACTGGCGGCGCTCGAGCTGTTCTTTTTTTTCCGCGAGCTTCGACTTGAGCCGGCCGATGTGCTGTTCGGTGGACTTGTTGTAGGGCGTGGTAGCGATCTCCTCTTCGAGCTCGCGGATCTCCTCTTCGAGCCCCATCAGCTCCGAGTCGCCGGTCGGCGTCCAAAAGCGTGTTCCTCCGGGACGCCACGCTTTTTTCGGCCCCGGCACCCACCTCGGGTATGCCCGAGACCGACGACGATCTGGCCGGCATGACCCGCATCGACGCCGCCGAGGCGATCGAGGCCGCCGACGCCGCACTGCTACCGCTCGGAAGCACCGAACAGCACGGCCCGCACCTCCCGGTCGCGACCGACGCGCTGCGCGCCGAGCACCTGACCGCCGAGCTGGTCGGGGCCGCCGACGAGCACGACCTGCAGTTCCTGCGGCTGCCGACGCTGCCGTACGGCTACTCCGAACACCACATGCCGTTCGCGGGGACGATCACGCTCGCGGCCGACACCTACACCGACGTGTTGATCGAGATCGGCGCCTCGCTGGCCGAACACGGCTGTGACCGGCTGGTGATGGTCAACTGTCATGGCGGCAACCGCGAACCAATGAAACTCGCCGCCGACCGCCTGAGCCGCGATCACGGGCTGTCTGTCCACCCGATCCACTGGACCGACCACGCCCGGGAGTACCTCGAGGCGGCCTTCGGCGAGGGCTGGGGCCACGCCGGCGACCACGAGACCAGCGCGATCGAACACTACCGGCCCGATCTGGTCGACGAGACCGAGAAGCGGCCCCAGGACGCGGCCGGGCGCCCGGAGACGGCCGCATACACCTACTTCGATGAGATTACCGAGGCCGGCGGGCTGGGCGATCCAACCGAAGCCGACCCCGAAAAGATGGCCGAGATCGTCGAGCGGACGACCGACGACATCCTGCGGGCCCTGCGAGCCGACGTCGAGGACGGCTGGTGACCCGGGAGGCCCGAACAGAGTTACTCACGAGTCTCGCAGACGAGGAAGCCACCGCCAGGAGTTCTGCGGGTTCCGAAAGAGTACCGGTCGTCGCTGACCCCTCGGCGGTCGGGTCTCTCGGCCACGTTCGATCCGAACGAGAGACGTCACCGCGGTTCGTTCCGTCTCAGGCGCTCGCAGCGTCGGCGAACTCGTCGTCGTACTCGCCGTTCTCGATCCGCTTTTTGAACTCGCGGGGATCGTTGCCTTCGATGGTCACGCCCAGCGAGGTACAGGTGCCGACGACCTCCTTGGTCGCGTTGCGCAGGTCATACGAGAGTAGATCGGGGTGTTTCTGCTCGGCGATCTGTCTGACCTGTTCGACGGAGATGTCGGCGACGAACTCCTCGTGGGGCTCGCCGCTGCCGGTCTCGAAGCCGGCCTCGTCTTTGATCAGCTCCGCGGTCGGGGGCACGCCCACCTCGATCTCGAAGGAGCCGTCGTCCTCGTACTCGACGGTGACCGGCACCTCGGTGCCGTCGAAGGCCGCGGTCTGGTCGTTGATCGACTCGACGACCGTCTGCACGTCCACCGGCGTCGGACCAAGCTCCGGACCGAGCGGCGGCCCGGGATCGGCCTGTCCGCCGGGGACGAGCACTTCGATCGTGTCTGCCATACCTGAGAGTCGTCGCGCCGGCGCTTAACAGTTCCTTTCTCGGGTCGGCGCGGTGCTCGATCGGGGGTAAAAGAGTCAGGCGACGGCGACGCCGTTTCGCGCGAGGAACTCGCTGACGGCCTTGATCTCGGTCGGGCTGCCGATGATCCGAACGTGGGGGTCCTCGCGGCGGACGGTCACCACGAACTCCTCTTCGAGTTCCTCTCGGAGGTCGGCGAGGACCCGGGGGTGCAGGAGGATCTGCGTGCTGTCCCGGAGCCGTGCCACCTCTGTCATGATTGTAACATTGCACTCTCATCGTATTAGTGTATCGGAAAACCGGCCGCCGCCCCGGCAGGTCGGGCGCCGTCGGTGATCAGAGAGCCCTCCGACGGGGCGTCTCGGGGGGCGGGAGCTGGCGGTCACGGTGGGTCCGCGGGGCTCGCGG
>CAYRQD010000026.1:8903-28151 GCA_964426325.1 uncultured Halobacteriales archaeon
GCTCGCGGGCGTCCTCGGGACGGTCGCTGTACAGCAGGCCGTTTCGGCAGAGCCCGCTGACGACGACCGAGACCGCCGCGGTCGCCTCTCGGTCGACCGGCCAGCCGGCGAGCCGCCGGTCGGACTGGTCCTCCAGCTCGGCCTGGTGGAGCGCGAACCCCGCGCGGACCGCCCCCGACAGGACGAGCCCCGCGGCGACCAGCACTCCGAGGGCGACGGTACGCAGCTCCATCGGCGGGTTGTTCAAACGAGCGACGAGTACGCCCCCGCCGACAGTTCGCAACGCTGGGTCTCGCAACGGCCCTTCGACGGGTTTAAGTCTCGTATTGGCGTTGTTCGGATGAGACAGGCGCGTGCCTGTGTCACGCCGTAGGAGCCACGCGCGTACTACGGAGGTGAACGATGGCAGATCAGGACATAGAGCAAGCAGTCACCCGCGCACTCGAGGCCGGGCCGCCGCGGAACTTCCGCGAGACGGTCGACCTCGCGATCAACCTGCGCGATCTCGATTTGAACGATCCGTCGAACCGCGTCGACGAGAGTATTGTACTCCCCGAAGGGACGGGCCAGGAGACCTCGATCGTCGTGTTCGCGGAGGGCGAGACCGCCGTCCGCGCCGAGGAGGTCGCCGATCAGGTGCTCAGCGCCGAGGATCTCGCCGACTTGGGCGAGAACGACGGCGAGGCCAAGGACCTGGCCGGCGAGACCGACTTCTTCCTCGCGGAGGAGTCGATGATGCAAAACATCGGTCGGTACCTCGGGACGGTGCTTGGCCCCCGCGGGAAGATGCCCGATCCGATCGGCCCCGACGACGACGTCGTCGAGCTGGTCGAGCGGCTGAGAAACTCGGTCCAGCTGCGAAGCGGCGAGCGCCGGACCTTCCACACCCGAGTGGGCGCCGAGGACATGTCCGCCGAGGAGATCGCCGACAACATCGACGTGATCACCCGGCGGCTCGAAGCCGAGTTGGAGAAGGGCCCGCTGAACATCGACTCGATGTACGTGAAAACGACGATGGGCCCGGCCGTGGAGGTCGCCTGATGAGTACCCAACGCAGCACCGAGACGATCCCCAAGTGGAAGCGCCGCGAGGTCGAACAGCTGTCCGCGTTTCTCGACCGGTACGACAGCGTCGGCGTCGTCGACGTCACCGGGATTCCGAGCCGACAGCTCCAGGAGATGCGCCGGGAGCTTCACGGCATCGCCGAGTTGCGGATCTCGCGCAACACACTGATCGAGCGGGCCCTGGAGGAGGCCGGCAGCGGTCTCGAGGCGCTCGTCGAGCACGTCGCCGGACAGGTCGGCCTGATCGGCACCGACGACAACCCGTTCGGGCTGTACCGGCGCCTCGAGGAGTCGAAGACCTCGGCGCCGATCAACGCCGGCGAGATCGCCCCGAACGACATCGTCATCCCGGCGGGCGACACCGGCGTCGATCCCGGGCCGTTCGTCGGCGAGCTGCAAAGCGTCGGCGCGAACGCCCGCATCGAGGGCGGTTCGATCACCGTTCTCGAGGACTCGACGGTGCTCGGTGCCGGCGAGACGGTCACCGACGAGCTGGCCGGCGTACTCGGCGAGCTCGGGATCGAGCCAAAGGAGGTCGGTCTCGACCTACGAGGCGTGTTCTCCGACGGCGTGAGCTTCGCGCCAGAAGAGCTCGAACTCGACGTCGCGGAGTACCGCGAGGACGTGACCGCGGGGGCCGGCGCCGGTCGGTCCCTCGCCGTCGCGACGGGGTTCCCGGCCGCCGGCGCGGTCGGGCTCGTGCTCTCGACGGCGACTGCAGACGCGAAACAGCTCGGACTGGAGGCCGCGGTCGTCGAGCCCGGCGTCGTGCCGGACCTGCTCGCGCGGGCCGACGGACAGCTCCGGGCACTCGCCGGGCAGATCGACGATCAAGAGGCGCTCCCCGAGGCGCTCCAAGACCTGGAAGCCGGGGCCGGCGCACAACGAGACGAGACCGAAGACACAGACGAGACCGACGAGACGGAACAGCCAGACGAAGACACCACCGAGGACGCCGATCAAGAGGACGACGACGATGACGATGACGACGGCGGCGACGCCCTCGGAGCGATGTTCGGATAACACTCGGAGAAACCAATGGAGTACGTATACGCAGCACTCATCCTGAACGAATCGGGCGAAGAGATCAACGAAGACAATCTGACGGGCGTCCTCGAGGCGGCCGGCGTCGACGTCGAGGAGTCTCGCGTCAAGGCGCTGGTTGCGGCCCTCGAGGATGTTGACATCGACGAGGCCGTCGAGGAAGCCACTGCCGTTCCCGCCGCAGCCGGCGCGGGCGCCGCCGGTGCCGCTGGCGCCGAGGCCGACGGCGAGGAGGAAGCCGACGACGAAGCCGAAGTGGAGGAAGACGAAGCCGAAGAGGACGAGGACGACGAGGACGACGACGCCGCCGGCGAGGGCCTCGGCGAGCTGTTCGGCTGACCGACGGCGCTACGGTCCAGACGACCACTCTCTATTTCGAACCGGCCAGCGACGGCGCCCCACGGATCCATCGAGTCGCGCCGCGGGGCGGGGACCGAACGGCCGACCGGCGCGCCGGCCGGTTAGATGCCGACGGCCGCCAGCGAGAGCCGGACGCCGATCGCGAGGAGCACCCCGAGCACCGCGGCTCGTCGGGCCCGCTCGGAGACCCGGCGCCGGAGCCGCCGGCCGACCGTGACGCCAGCGACCGCGGGAATCGCGGCCGCGGCCGACCCGGCCACCACCGCGAGGTCGGGATAGAGCCCGAACGCGCCGGCGACGCCGACCCGGACGGCGTTGATCCCGACGAAGACCAGCCCGACCACGCCGACGAACAGGCCATGAGAGAGGTCACAGCTCCGGAGGAAGGCAACGAGCTGGACGCCGACGTTGGTTCCCCCGAACAACAGGCCGGAGACACCCCCGACCCCGGCCATCCCCAAAGGCGTCTCGACGAAACAGCCCTCTTTCGCTCGGGCGAGCCCCGGAAAGGAGACGACCCGCTGGACGCTCGCGACGAACCCGAGGGTGACGATCCCGAGCGCGACCCGTAGCGGCCTCGTGGGCACCGCGCCGAGCAGGACCATCCCCGCGACCGTGCCGAGCAGCGCGGCGAGGATCAGCGGCCAGAACCGGCGCCCGCAGCTGCGAAGCTGGGCGGGCGACAGCTCGCCGACCAGCGCCAGGTTCACCGCGACCATCGGGAGAATCATGAACGCCACCGCTGTCGCGGGGTCGACGACCGCCGCCAGACCCATCGTAGCGATCACGGCAAAGCCAAAGCCGGCGAGGCCGTTGACCGCACCGGCGACGAGCACCAACGCGACGAGACCGGCGACGGCGAGCACGGCGGGAGTTCCGCCGGAACGGATAAAAGCCCGCCGGCGAGCGGATCACCACGCTCATATAACCGGCGCCGAATTGACGGACCAAGATGACCGGTGGGGCCCTGACGACGCTGGTCGTGGCTAGCCTGGCGAGCCTGTTCATGGCCTGGGCGATCGGGGCCGGCTCCTCCGGGTCGACGCCGTTCGCGCCGGCGGTTGGCGCCGACGCCATCTCGATCCTGCGGGCGGGCTTTCTGGTCGGCATCCTCGGGTTGATCGGGGCGGTGTTGCAGGGCGCGAACGTCACCGAGGCGGTGGGCTCGGAGCTGGTCGTCGGCGAGCCGCTGTCGGCGACCGCGGCGACGGTCGCCCTGGGGGTGGCGGCGACGTTCGTGGCCGTCGGGATCTTCACCGGCTACCCGATCGCGACGGCCTTTACCGTCACCGGGGCAGTCGTGGGAGCCGGGCTCGCCGCCGGGGGCGCCCCGGCGTGGGCCAAGTACGGCGAGATCCTCACGCTGTGGGTCGCCGCCCCGTTCGTGGGCGGGGGCACGGCATACGCGACCGCGCGCCTGCTCCGCAGCGAGGGGGTCCCGACGCTCGTCTTAGTCCCGGGACTGGGGGCGCTGGTCGGCTGCATCCTCGCGAACGTCGGCTTCGTCTTTCTCGGGGCGTCCGGGGAGCAGGCCTCGATCGCCGGCGTCACCAGCGCCGCCACGGACGGCGGACTGCTCGTGCACGCCGCGGTCACCCTCGCCGCGGGGGTAGCTATCGGGGCCATCCTCGCCCAACAGACGGCCGCCGACCCCGGGCGGGCACAGCGACGGTTCCTGCTGGCGCTGGGCGGGCTCGTCGCCTTTTCCGCGGGCGGGAGCCAGGTCGGGCTGGCCATCGGGCCGCTGGTGCCGCTACTCGGCGACGTGGCGGTGCCCTTGGAAGCGGTATTGTTGGGCGGCGGACTCGGGCTCCTGTTGGGATCGTGGACCGGCGCGCCGCGGATGATCAAGGCCCTCTCGCAGGACTACTCCTCGCTGGGGCCGAACCGCTCGATCGCGGCGCTGATCCCGTCGTTTGCCCTCGCGCAGACGGCCGTCGCGTTCGGGATCCCCGTCTCGTTTAACGAGCTGGTCGTCTCGGCGATCATCGGGAGCGGCTACGCCGCCGGAGGCGACACCGTCAGCGGGTCGAAAATGGGCTATACCGTCCTCGCGTGGGTCGGCTCGCTCGTCGGGGCCTTCCTCGTCGGATACCTGCTGCTCGCCGGGATCGGTGCGCTCTGAGGGCCGAGAAGCGGCACACAAGCCACGGACCCGTCAGTTACAAGACGGCCCGGAGTCCATCTCGACTATGGACGACGCGTCCGTCGCCGTCCCGGGGGTCAACTTCAAGACCGTACTCGACCGGATGGCAGACGGCGTCTTCGCGCTCGACACCGACTGGCAGATTACCTACGCCAACGACCAAGCGAGGTCGATCTTGCGGGCCGCAATCGACGATGCGGCGCTCGCCGGCGGGGAGACCATCGAAGGACTCGTACTCTGGGAGGCGGTTTCGGGGGCGGTCAATACCGAGTTCTACGACCGGTATCACGAGGCGATGAGGACACAAACCCTGGTCTCGTTCGAGTCGTACTACGAACCCCTGGAGACCTACTTCGACGTGCATGTCTTTCCCTCGGAGTCAGGACTGTCGGTGCATCTCAGAGACATCACTGAACGCCGGGAGCTCGAGCGACGACGGACCGAGAACCTGGAGGTGCTCCAGCAGCTGTCTGCGGTGTCTTCGGACCCTGGCCGATCTTTCGACCAGCAGGTCAAGAAGCTCCTCCGGTTGGGTCGGGAGTACCTGGACGTTCCGAACGGCTTTCTCACCTGGATCGAGGACGGGACACAGCACATCGAAACGGGCGTTGTGACCCACCCACAGCTCCAAGCCGGCGAGGCCTGTCCGCTCGAGGAGGCCTACTGCAAGCGAACGATCGATGTCGACGGGACGCTCACCGTCACCGACCCCGAGGCGGAGGACTGGGCCGACGACCCCGCCTACGACCGGTTCGGCCTCGGGACCTACATCGGCCGCCGGATCGAGGTCGAGGGCGAGCTGTACGGGACGGTCTGTTTTGCCGATACCGCAACCCGGGACGAGCCGTTCCCCGACGCCCAGCGGACGTTCGTCGAGCTCGTGACCCGTTGGATCGCCTACGAGCTCGAACGCGAGCGGTCGAGCGATCGACTCGAGCGCGAGCGCGACCGTCTCGAGAAGGTCGTCAACGTGATCAGCCACGACCTGCGAAACCCCCTGAACACCGCCGCCGCCAGGGCAACCCTGCTGGCCGAGGAGACAGACAGCGAACACCTCGAGCCGATCGACCGGTCGCTGTCGCGGATGGAGTCGCTCATCGAGGACCTGCTGACCTTCGCGCGCCACGACGTCCGGATCGACCCGACCGGCGGGCTCTCGCTCGAGGCGCTCGCCCGGGACGCCTGGACGACGACCGGGACCGCGGACGCCGCGCTCACGACCCGCGTCGACGGCCTGCTGGTGAGCGCCGACGAGTCACAGCTCCGCCGGTTGCTCGAGAACCTGTTTCGCAACGCCGTCGAACACGCCGGCGACGACGTCGCCGTGACCATCGGCGCGCTCGAGGACCGAGAGGGGTTTTTTATCGCCGACGACGGCCCCGGAATCCCCGAAGAGGACCGCGAGCAGGTGTTCGAGACCGGCTATACGACCAGCGAGAGCGGCACCGGGTTCGGCCTCGGGATCGTCGGGGAGATCGCCGCTGCCCACGGCTGGACCGTCGCAGTGACCGACGGCGCCGACGGTGGCGCCCGGTTCGAGGTGCGCGGGGTCGAAACCTCTTGACACGGCGGGTCAGCCGGTCGCCTCGCGGTACGCTTCGATCCCGGTGATCCGGACTCGACGGATGCGCGTGTTCTCGACGCTCTCGACCCGGATCGAAAGGTTCTGGTACTCGATGGTCTCGCCCTCATCGACCAGCCGCCCGACCCGGTTGAAAATGAACCCGGCGACGGTCTCGAACTCCTCGCCCTCCGGGAGTTCGATCCCGAGGCGTTCGTTGAGCTCGTCGATGGTGACCTCGCCGCGGACGAAGGCGGTGTCGTCGTTTTCGATCCGGATCGGCTCGCGCTCCTCGCCCTCGAGGATCTCGCCGACGACCTCCTCGACGATATCCTCGATCGTGACCAGTCCTTCCGTGGTGCCGAACTCGTCGATGACGATCACCATGTTGAGCCGCTGGTCGCGCATCTCGGCGAGCAGCTCGTCGACGTTTTTCGACTCGGGGACGTGCAGGGTCGGCTCGACCAGGTCCGCGAGCTCGACGGCCCGCTCGCCGTAGTTCAGCTCTCGGACCAGGTCTCTCATCTGGACGATCCCGACGACGTGGTCCAGTTCGCCGTCGTAGACCGGCACGCGCTCGTGGCCGCTCTGGATGCAGGTCTCGACGGCCTCTTCAAGACTCGCGGTCGTGGGCACGGCGGTCATGTCCAGGCGGGGCGTCAGGATCTCCTTCGCGATCGTCCGGTTGAACCGCAACACGCGCTGGAGCAGTTCGCGTTCGTCCTCGTCGAGCACGCCCGCCCGCTCGCCGCTCTCGATCATCTCCCGGATCTCCTGGCGGGTCACGTACGACGATTCCATCTTCTCCTCGCCGCCGACCAGCCGGTTGACGATCCTGGTGAGCCGATCGAACACCACCACCAGCGGCAGCAGGACCAGCTCGGCGAGCGTGAGCGGCCGAGCGGTCCGGAGCGCCCAGGACTCGGTGTTGTCGATAGCGTAGGATTTGGGGGCGCTCTCGCCGAACAGCAACACGAGCGCGGTCACCCCGAACGTGGCGACGAACACCGCCCGGCTCTGACTGGCCATGAAATACCCGAGGAGGCCGGTCGCGATCGAGGACATCGCGATGTTGACCAGGTTGTTGCCGACGAGAATCATCACGAGCAGCCGGTGGGGATCGGACTTGAGCCGCTTGAGCGCGGCGCCGCTCGCGCGGCCTTCGGCGACCGACTCGAGACGGTGTTCGGGGAAAGCAAACATCGCGATCTCCGACGAGGAAAAAAACGCCGAGAGGCCGATCAACACCAGTATGACCAGGAGGCCGGTGATCGCGAACAGCTGGTCGGAGATCGAGATCCCGAAGACCTCGATCGACAGCGGCGTCAGGACCAACTCGGCGAGGAGACCCCCGGCCAGCAGAGACATCAGCCGGAGTTCCGCCCGCCCCGGATTAAGTGTTGTCGTCGGGCACGTCGCTTAAGCTCGGCAGTCTCGAACAGGCGGTATGTCCGAGCTCGAACGCGCCGACAGGGCGGTCGCCGACGGCGAGCTGATCGTCTACCCGACCGAGACCGTCTACGGGCTCGGGGCCGACGCGCTCGCGCCGGGGGCGGTCGAGGCGGTCTTCGCGGCCAAGGATCGGGACCGGGCGAAGCCGATCTCGATGGCCGTCCCGACGATCGCGGCCGCCGCCGAGCACACCGATCCGACCGACCGCGAGCGGGCGTTCATGACGGAGTTTCTCCCCGGGCCGGTGACGGTCGTGCTCGAGGCGGGGCCGGCGGTTCCGGAGGCCCTGACCGCCGGCCGGGGCCGGGTGGGGATCCGGGTGCCCGACCACGAGCTGGCGCTGGCCGTGCTCGAGCGAACCGGCCCGCTCACCGCGACCAGCGCGAACGTGAGCGGCCGGGAGAGCGCCCGGACCGTCGGCGCACTCGACGACCGGATCCGCGCGGCAGCGGCGGTCGTGATCGACGGGGGGCAGACGCCGGGAGGCGGCTCGACGGTCGTCGACGTCGAGCGCGGCGAGATCCACCGCCGCGGCCGCGACGCGGAGCGGATCGAGGCGTGGCTGGCCGCCCGGTAGGCCACGGCTACCGCCCGGACAACAGGCTCCGGAGCGATCGGGTCCGGACCCCACACCGGCCGCTGTACTCGCAGGCCTCGCACTTCGAGCGGTTGGTCGTGCGGGAGGGCGGCCCGTCGATGGCGTCGGCGACGGCGACGGCCTCCCGGTAGGCGGCCCGCCGGCGCGTCGTCAGCGGGACCGCTCTGACGACCCCGTGGGCCGGGTACTCGGCGAACGCGCGATCGATCGAGCGCTCTCGCTCCCAGGCCAGGGCCTTCGCGGCCGCGACTAGGCGGACGCTTTGGGGCTCCCAGACGCCGGTCTCGGGGGGCCGACCGGTAAAAAGTAGCGAGACCGTTGGCCCCTCTGAGGTGGCCAGGAGTTTGTGCGCCCGTCCCCGACACTCCCGGCCCTCGAGCAGGCGGTCGCGGTCGGCCGGGTCGACGAGCGCCGGCCAGTCGTCGCCCAGTCGGGCCTTCGCCGCCCCGAGTCGCGACCGGTACTGTGTCGGCGTGACGGCGATCGGCGCACCGCGCAGCCGGCCGTCCTCGGCGAGCAGCCGCTCGTACTCGAAGGCCAGCTCCCGGCGGTCCGCGACGGCGTCGGGGACCGGCTCTGGGTCGTCGTCCCGGCGGCGGTAGTAGAGCTTCCGGGGACAGTACGCGGCCGTCTCGAGCTCGCGAAACGCGTGCACGGGGCGGGTGGTCTTCCCTTCCGAGAAAAGCCTTCGCTCAGGGCAGTACTCCCGCGAGCTGTCCGGACTCGCGAGGCCGTGCCGGCAGGAGCCACGACGGGCCGAAACTACCGAGTCGAGAGACGGGCGTCCCGAGTGTCGTCGGGAACGGGTCAGCCGATCGGCTCGAACTCGGCGTCGGCGACGGTGGCTTCGCTCGCGATCGCGGCGAGTTGCTCGCGGGCGCCGGCCGGCGAGTCGGCGAGCACCACCAGCCCGTCGACGGCCGCGGGCCCGCTGGCCCGGTAGGCGGTTCGATCGGAGAAGTCCGTCGCGTAGGTCCGGAGCGTCCCCCGCACTTCACCCTCGAGTTCGGGCAGGGAGAGCTCGCCGTCCTCGAAGCGGGCAAGCGCGGCCTCGACGTTGCGCAGCGCGGAGATCCGGTCCATCCCAGATCAGGTCTCAGGTCGTCCGGAGGTGATCGGTCCGGGGCTCGTAGACCTCGCCTTTCTGTTTGAGCCCGTCGATCTCGTGGCGGGCCTTCTCCGGGTCGACGCCGTTCTGTTCGGCCCGGTCCAGGACGATATCAACCGGCGCGCCCTCGTCGTACTCGGCTTCGATGTCGGCGATGAGCTTCTTGATGTCCTTGATTCGGTCGCGCTGGCTCTTCGAGGTGCCGGTCTCGATCACGTCGGCGTCGAGCTCGCCGGTCTCGGGATCGAAGCCGATCTCCTTGAGCGAGTACTCGGCGATCTCGATCGCCCGCCGGGCGTCTGCCCGGTCGACGGTATCCGACAGGCGCACCCGGGCGCTTGCCTCCGCGAGCCGGACCAGCGCCTCGAGCTTGCGGGCGGTCACCGGGACCGGAGCGTCCTCGCTCGTGCCTTCGGCCCGCAGGTCAACGTAAAACTCCTGAATCTCGTCGCGGGCCGCCTGGGTCATCGTCGGGAAGCAGTTGCGCTTCGCGTAGGCGACGTACTTGCGCAGCAGCTCCGGGGCGATCGTCGGCTCGACGGCCTCGGTGACCTGCTCGATCTCCTCCTCGGTAAAGTTGGAAGTCGCCGTCTCCGTGCGGTGGGTGTTGAGCTCGCCGGCGTAGTTCGTGGTGAGGATGTGATCGGCGAGTTTCGCGTCCTCCTCCTCGTCGGGCTTGTCCGTGACGGTAAAGATCAGGTCGAACCGCGAGATCAGCGGCGGCTCGAGGTCGATCTGCTCCGCAATGGGCTCGTACTGGTCGAACCGGCCGTAGGTCGGGTTCGCCGCCCCCAGCAGCGAACACCGGGATTTCAGCGTGGCGTTGATGCCGGCCTTGGAGACGCTGATCGAGTTGTGCAAGACGACCCCCTGGCTGACGAACGTGTTCGTCGGCTCGACGGTCAGATCGTACACCCACTCCGTGGCCTGCTCGCCATCGTTTGGAACCGTCTCGACCTCGGTGACCCGGTAGAACCGGAGCTCGCTCCGAGCCTCGAGAGCGTCGATGCGCTCACGTGCTTCCGCGATGGCGTCCCGAACTGCCGACGCGGCCCGACGGCGGATACGCGTCCGTTTTTGTTCGTCGTAGCCGCCGGACTCGGCGTAGTGAACGGCACTCGGCGTGAGATCCTCAACCTGCTCGGCAAGTTCCCGCCCGGACCAACCAACGGCGGTACGGACCTCGGCGAGCGAGGCCGCATCGGCGAGGGCGTCCTCGATCTCGGCGGCACGCTCGCGAAGTGTCGCCAGTTCCGCGCGGACGGTCTCGACTTGGATACCGTAGCCGTCCTCGAGATGATGCTTGAACCGACCGGTCTTGGGAAGTCCGAGTAGCGACCTGAGAGAGCGGAGTTCCCGGGCCGCACTCGTCGGCAATACATCGTGGTGACGGCGCGTGTCGCTACCACGGGCGGCAAGCGTCGCTGCGGTGTCGTAGCGCTCGTCGGCCCGCCGAACCACCGCCTTGAGGAACCGTTCGGTCGAGTCACCCATGACGTACACCTTCCAGCTGTCTTCGGTGGCGTCGCGGTGGATGCGGGAGGCGACCCCAATTTTCGAGAGCGCGTCGGCGTAATCGCGTGCCAGTCCCGGAGAGGCCGTCGAGAACGACATCGCGGTGCTCTCGACGCCGCCGTCGCCAGCGAAGGCACCGACCAGGAACCGACGGATTACTTCCTCGGAGGCACCCAGCACCGCAGCGGGGATGCGTTTCTCCCTGGCCGTTCGCAGCATCTCGGGAACGTTCGACTCGAACCACCGGTACAGCTGGGTCGAGATCCACCGCTTTGTGACGGTTCCGGCCTCGTTCGTAGACTCGGTGCTCTCGATTCCGAATACCTCGGCCACCAGCCGCTCCATTCGGTCGAGCAGCGCCGGATCCTGATTCGAGTAGCCGATCTCGTGGGCTGAGCCGACGTAGCTGTGTCCCTCCGCGACGAGCCCACCCAGGATCTCTCCGAGCGCCGGCGTGAGCGTCTCCGGGAGCCGGATCTCCTTTTCGCGTTCCCTGTTGGGTTCGGCTGTGAGGGCGACCGGCTCTGCCGAGTTCGGCAGTTTGCGCGGCGCCGGGACGAACGCGCCCTCCTCAACCCGCTCGGCGGGAACAGTCTCGACAGTGCCGTCCCGATCGGTAAAGACCGGGTGCTCGGGGGTGACCGTGACCTCGCGGCCGTTCGAGAACGCAATCCGGACGAACTCCTCGGGGGCTTCGTGTCGGCTCACCCGATCAACGTCTGTCTTGTACGTCTCGTTAGTCTCGGTATCGACCGTATGCACGCGCGCGTCCTCGACGGGCAGGAGTTCACACTCGACGCCCTCACGGACATCGTTCGGTCGGGCGGCCATCTTTTTCTCGACGAACTCGCCGATCGACACGCGGCGCCCGTCGGCGAGCAGCACCTCCGTCTCCGGGTGGTAAGACTGCTGTTCGAGCGCCTCGTGCATTGCACTCTGATCTTCCGGTCGCATCTTATCGAGTTCGTCCACTGCCGCCACGCCCTGATCGGCTAACACCAGGGCGCCGGCCTCGAGACTCCACTGCTGACCGTCCCCGAAGTCGTCCCGGACAGCACTCGCTGTCAGTCCCGCCGCTGTCGAGCCCTTTCCGGACGTGTAGATCGATCGCGGGGCAATCGTGTCAACATATTGTAATAGCTTCGATTTGCCAGTACCCGGGTCTCCTATCAGTAGAATGTGAAGATCGCCGCGCGTCCGGGAGCCGTCTGGGAGATGTTTCGTGACACCCGAGAACAACTGGAAGGCCATCGCCCGCTTTTCGACCTCGTAGCCGTAGATCGAGGGGGCGATCGCGCCCTCGATTTGCTCATAGACGTCGGCGGCGTTGGAAAGTTCGACGATCTGTTTTTTATCCGCGTCGGTGATCTCCATGTCCTCGAACTGCTCGTCGTCGATTTCGACGGTGACCCCCTCCATGTAGGTGTCAAAGACCGCGGACTTGTCGCGGTCGCCGCCGCGCTGTTCGAGCCGGAGGATACCGGTGGCGGTGACGCTGTCGCCGGCGGTCACCTCGCCAGTGATGTCGTCCTCGATGTTGACGTCGATGCTCTGTGGGGTCTCGCCGCCGCGCAGGCCCTCGGGAGACTCCTGGACCCGGAGCTTCTGTGCGTCGACGAACTCGGATCGGTCGTAGTTGACCCGGAACGGCCCCTGTCGCTCACAGCCCTGACACTCGTGGGGCTCCTGGAAGTCCCCGTCTTGGGGGATCCGGGTGAGGGTGCCACACCGCTGGCACTCGAAGGCGGCGGTGGTGATCTTCGGGCGGACCTCGGTTGCCTTCCGGACGACACCCTGGACCTGGATCAGCTCCCCGCGGTGCTCGGCGCGGATCGCGCGGATATCGGTCGTCGAGAGGTTGGCCACCCGGACGTGGGCCTGTCCCAGGGAGACGTCGACCGGGAGGTCGTACAGCCGGAGCGCCTCCTCTGCGTACTCGATGAGCTGGCCGGGTTTGCGCCGGAAGTCGTCCGCCAGGTCGGGATCGAACCGGTAGAGGTCCTGCCAGTCGACGTACAGCGATTTCTGTTCGGTCGGATACTTGCGCGCGAGCTCGCCGAGCTCGTTGCGGTAGTAACTCCGGTAGAACTCCTGGAAAGTCTCGGTGAGCTCGGGCTCGTCGGCGGCTGCCATCTGCTACGCCGGGTAGTGCCCCCTCACTCAAGAACTTTCCTTCCGAGTCACTCCTCGGGGAGTTCGTCGGTGCGGGCGACGCGCTCGCCGAAGGCCCGAGCGGCCGCCCGCTCGCGGGATCCGCGATCGCCGGTCTCTCGCAGGAGGGCGGCGACAGTCCGGACGGCCGCGGCGTCGGCGGCCGCGATCCGGTCCGCGACCGCCCGGGGGTCCGGCCGGACCTGGCTGACAAGCCCCATCTCCCGGGCGGCCTCGGCCTCGACCGCGCGGCCGGTCAGCATCAGGTCCGCGGCGGTCCCCGCCCCGACGATCTCGGGCAGCCGGACGGTCCCACCCCAGGCGCCGAACAGGCCCAGCTGAACCCCCGGTTCCCCGAGGGTCGCCTCGGGCGTCGCGATCCGCAGATCACAGGCGAGCGCGAGCTCCACGCCGCCGCCGCGAGCGGGCCCGTCGATCCCGGCGACGACGGCGCCGTCGTAGGCCGCGAGCGTCGCCGCCACCGCCTGACCCCGCTCCGCGAACGCGACCGCACCGGCCCTGTCGAGCCCGGCAACGGTCTCGAGGTCGGCGCCGGCACAGAACGCCTCGCCGGCGCCTCGGAGGTACACCACCGGTTCGCTCGCGGCGTCGAGTGCCGCCGCCAGCTCGTCGAGTCCCGCCGGCGTGAGGGCGTTGCGCTTTGCCGGGCGGTCGAGCGTGAGCACGCGGACCGACCCGTCGGCTCGAGAGCGGAGCATATCCGGTCGTGGTCCGAGGCTTCAGAAGGTCTTTGGGTGCGCTCGCGTAACGGCCCTGCATGGATCTCGCGGCGACGGCCGAGCGGGCAGCACGGACCGCGGTCGCCGACATCGAACCGGTCGAGCTACGCGAGCAGATCGACGACGGGCTCGCCGACGCCTCCGTGGTCCCCGGAGCGCTCGCCCTTCGAGTCGGGACGGTCGGCGACGACGACCGCGGCGCCCACTCCGTCGACGGGCCGCTCGGCCGTCGGGCCGCCGGGGTGCAGCTCGTGTTCGCGGGGCTCGATCGGACGCGGCGCCTCGCGACAGACACCGACTGGACCGCCGACGGGAATCCGGGCCCAGAGACGGATCTTGCGTTGCTCGGGGCCGACGTGGCCGTCGCTCGGGGCGCGTACCTGCTTGCCCGGACCGCGGCCGCCGACCGTGCTATCGGTGTCGTCAGGCGGTTCGGACACGACCAGACGGAGGCGGAGACATCCGACGCCGGCCCGGATCGTAGTCGCGGCGGCCTCGAACGGGACGCGCTCGAGCTGGCCGTGATCGTCGGCGGGACGGTCGACGGGGACGCGGCCGCGTCCCAACTCGAAGAGGCGGTCGGCGAGCTGGCGACGCTCCTGATCGACGAGGACGGGGCGTTCCGGGCCGTCGACCGAGTGCACTCGGAGGCGGTCGCCAACCGACTCGCGGCCCCGCCTGCGGGGTCAACGACAGAGTAAACTACTCTTCCCTACTCCCTCGGCGCATACGCGCCTCGGTCCTTGGGGGAGGGGCTTTGATGTGGACTCCCGGCGATCAACTATCGGCGGTTGGCCGATAGCCGTCGCCGTTCAACATCCCACCATTTATACGCACGTCTACTGGTGCGTCTGCGCTCTTCGACGTGGGCGAGGAACGCAGTCTGTGTTGTCGCTTCCGCATGTACCGCAATCCGACGTTTTTCGCGCCGTTGTAGTCCGCGTTGATCTCGTACCCACAGTTCAGACACCGGAACTGCTCGCCGTCGCGGTTATCTTCGTTGGTGAAGCCACAATCGGTGTGCGAGCACTGCTGGCTCGTATGCTCTGGTTCGACCTGCTCAACCGCCACACCCTGTTCAGGAGACTTGTACTCGACGTATTCGTACAGGCGACGGAATGCCCAGATGTGATGCCAGTTAGCGTGGGGCAGTCGCTCTCGAATATCAGTCAACTCCTCGAACACGATCAGATCGCACTCGTGGGCAACCGCTTCCGCAACAATCTCGTTGGCGACTGTGTGGATATACTGTTTGCGCCATGCTCGCTCTCGCTTTCCAAGCCGCAACAAGGCGTTGTGAGCGGCTTGGGTCCCACGCTGTTGCATCTCTGCGCGGCGCTTTTCAAACTCCTGTATCCAGTAGTCGTACTCGTCACCACTCCAGAACGTGCCTGTTGACGAAACGGCAAGACTGTTCACGCCGAGGTCAATCCCGAGGACAGTTTGGTGCCCGGTATCGTCCGAACCCTCAACTTCAACAGCCTCGCCTTCGTCATCTACTTTCCGCGTTTTGACGTGGAAGTAGAACTCGTCAGTCGCTTGGTCGTACTGGAGTGTACTCGTCCGAAACTCGTAGTCGTCGGAAAGAACGTACTCCTCGTATGGTGTTGGACTGTCTGCTGGCAACTCAAACTCACACTCGATGCGTCCGTTCACCGTCGAGAGCGAGATTTTGTTTCGGGAGAATGTTGCGCTCCGCTTGTCGTAGACCATACTCCACGAGGTGAACTCTGGTTTGTTCGTCGGTTTGCCTTTCTTCCAGCGGTCAACACCACTATCGACGGCGTGGACGGCACGCCGGATGGCTTCTTGGACGAGGTTTGCAGTGAGGTCAGTTTCCTCGCGGAGACGGTTGTACAGCGCATCTCTGGCTTTCACGTTCGAGGTGACGCAGTCTTCGTAGTCGATGTTATCCCAGCAGTAGTCACTTGCCTCATTTGCACAATAGAGGAACTGGTCGGCAGTTTCGTGGAGGTCGTCGTGGTATTCGTCGGGAACAACGAGTTTGACCGGCGCGGTACGCCTAACCTCCATATTTCAGATTCGGTTTCGGCGGTAATTAAAAATTTGCGAGTCGGTCGACTACTGTCTCGTGGTTTGCGTCACACTGTGTCGGCTTCCTCCCCGGCCTACTCGCGTCGTGCTTCCGACCAGTCGGAAGCCCTCGCTTCTTGAGGCCGGGGGCTCCGACTCGAAACTGCTGACCGCGGGCGGACGGCTCCGACCGTCGATCCGGTTCTGTCAGCCGAGCTGTGCGTAACACAGCATATTAGTGCAGACGTGGAGAAGCTTCACCCGATGGGCGGCGAGACGGGGACCGACGCCAGACCCGAGAGGGAGTACGACGCGATCGTCGTCGGCAGCGGTCCGGGCGGGGCGACCGCGGCCCGGCAGCTGTGCGCGCTCGGGCGCGACGTGCTCGTGATCGACCGCGCGGAGTTCCCCCGGGAGAAGCTCTGTGGCGGGTTGCTCACCGACAAGACCGTCCACCTCCTCGAGCGGGTGTTCGGCGCCGACGTCGCGGCGCTACACGACCGCGGGGTCGTCGATTTTCGGGCCGATGAGTACGCGGCGTACTTCGACGACGAACGGGTCGTTCGCGAGGCGATCGACACGCCCTTTTATTTCGTCGACAGGGCCGACTACGACGCGTACCTCCACCGGGCGGCAGTGCGGGCAGGCGCGGACACGCACCTGGGAGACGGGGTCCGGCGGGTCGATCCGGCCGCGGGGACCGTCGAGACCGTCGACGGCGAACGGTTCAGCGCCCGGTATCTCGTCGGTGCCGACGGGGCGAACAGCCGGGTTCGGACCCAACTCGCAGACCGCGGGCTGATCGACGACGGCGGCTGGAGCGACGACCTCGCGATCGCGGTCGAGGCATACGTTCCCCGAGAGGAGACGGCGCTCGATCTCGCACACCCCGTGTTGCACTTTGGCGTCCTCGAGTGGGGCTACGGCTGGGTGTTTCCCAACACCGACCGGCTGGTGATCGGCGTCGGCGGCCTGAACCGGAAGACAGACCGGAGCTTTCGGGCCGTCCTGGGCGAGTACCTCGATCTGCTCGGGGTCGATCGCGACCCCGATGTCGTGAACGGACACCCGATCCCGTTCGGGAACTACCTCGACCGACCCGGCCACGGGCGGACGCTGCTGGTCGGGGACGCCGCCGGGACGGCCGACGCGATCTCCGGCGAGGGGATCTTCTACGCCCAGCGGACCGGCGAACTCGCCGCGCACGCGATCGCCGCCGACGCGGCCGACACGACGGCCGCCGAGCGGTACGTCGCCGCCTACCGCGAGTACGTCGCGCCGGAGCTGCGGGGCTCCCGGCTGGCTCGGGTGCCGATCTGGGCCGGGCCGAGGGCCCCCCGGAAGCTGGCGATGAAACTCTGGTTCGCGGGCTTTGCCGAGCCGACCGTCGAGCTGATCCACGGCGAGCGGATCTACCGGCTGTTGCGCCCGCGGGGCGATCGCGTCCACCGGGGGGTGCCCTCGTGGTGAGCAGAGCCGGCGCCGAGTCCGGCACCGAGGGCCGGCGGTCCGGGGCCGAGCCCGCTCCGGGGAAGACCCGACACTGGGTGAGCCGCGTGATCGAGACCGGGTGGCCGATCCGGATCACCCCGCCGGCGCTCGCGAGCGTCGTCTGGTTCGGGACGATCCCGAACGTCTTTTTCGCGCTGACGATCCTCGGGCGCCGCGGGCAGCTCCCGGGTGAGTTCGTCGTCGCGATCGCGTTCGCGATCCTCTGGCTGAACGTCGGGCCGTGGCTGATCTGGTACTACGACCGCAGGATCATGCCGGAGTTTTTCGCGGCGCTGCCCGCAATCTTGGAGCGTCCCGGGCGCGTCGAGGGGCTCGCGGGCAGGTACGACCGGGTCTTCTCGACGCTGTCGGTGGCTCTGATCGTCCTCTGGAACGGGCTGTTGGTCGCGCTCTTTTTCCGCTCGCAGTCGTTTCTGGCCGCCGAGGGGCTGTTTGAGGTCGGCGGGCCGCTGTACGTGCTGTATCTCGTCTCGGTGGTCTGGCTCGGGACGTTCACCGGCGTCGGGTTCGCCGGCGTGCTCACGACGCTTCTGGCGATCCGGGCCGTGGCGACCGAGCGGCTGGCGATCGATCCGATGCACCCCGACGGGCTCGCCGGGCTGAGCGTGTTCGGCTCGTACGCGATCCGAACCACCCTCACATTCTCGAGCGGCGCGCTCTTGCTCCCGCTCGCGTTCCTCTTCGTCCGCGCGGAGGGATACGAGGGCCTGATCTACCCGATCGTCGTCCTGTACATGCTCGCGATCGCGTTCTCGTTTGTCTACCCGACCTACCGGATCAACCGACGGGCGAAACGGATCAGAGACGAGATCGTCGACTCGCTTCGCGGGGAGTACCGCACGGCGACGGAGCGTCTCGAGAGCGCCGGGGAGTTTCACGATCGCGTCGCGGCCGAGGGCGACGGCCGAGGCGACGAGGGGCCGTCGGCGAGCGCGGACGGGCGGTTCGGCAGCGTCGAACTGGTCGGCCAGCTCGAGCTCCAGCGCCTCCGCGAGGAGTACCGAAACTACACCGACGTCCGGCTGTACCCGTTCCAGGTCGGCGTCATGCTCAAGCTCGTCAGCTCGGTGTTGCTCCCGCTCGTCTTTCTCGGGCTGGAGTGGTACCTCACGTAGGCCGATCGGCGGGCGTGAGCGCGGTCGTTAACGGACCAGAGCCAGGTACCTCTAAGTTGGTGGCCCCGCTACGTGCCGGTAATGACCGAGTACGTCACCTACATCGCCAAGCTGTGTGAGTCCCGGGCCCGCCGCAGCCTGCTCGATTACCTCATGAACGCGGACGGAGACTGGCAGACCGCCGGGGACATCGTCGGCGAGACCGGCCTCGACCGGCCGACCGTCGAGGAGGAAATCGAGTTTCTCGTCCTCGCGGGAATTGCCGACAGCTCCGACGCCCACCACCGGTTCACCCAGTACCGGCCGGCCCGGAGCACCGAGCCCAGAAAGGCCCTGCAGCTCGCGAACGAAGCGCTCGCAGACGCCGCCCGCGCGCCGAGCGAACACGGCGGGGCGCCGCTGACCTTCCTCTACGAGTCGGCGGCCCGCCGGGAGCTGGTCGATCTGTTCCTCGAAGCTGGCGTCGGCTGGACGGACGGCGACGACCCGCTCTCGAAACTCGAGATCACGAACCGGACAAGCGCTGACTGGCCGCTGGTCCGCGACGAGATGGAGATCCTGTATGCCTACGACCTAGTCGCCGAGAGCAACGAGTTCGGCTACCCGCGATACATCCCGCAGGTCGAGAGCCGGACCTTCGAGCGGCTGCTCGCGCTCAACGAGACGCTGGCCGACGCGGTGAGAGACACCGTCGACGAGCGCGACGAACAGCTCGAGCTGTGAGAAACCGCAAGACGTGGGCCGTTCGGAAATCAAAACAGTCAAATCCCGCTCCGGCGAACCGTTTGGTGGTGCCTGGGTAGCTTAGCGGTAAAGCGCGTCCTTGGTAAGGACGAGAGCCCGGGTTC
>CAYRQD010000027.1:0-27368 GCA_964426325.1 uncultured Halobacteriales archaeon
AATCCCTCCACCGGCTCTCGAGACTCGCTCGCGCGACGACCGCAGACCGCTCGGCGCTGTCTCGGTCTCCGGCCCCGTCGATCTCTCCCCGCTAGCCCACCGTGTTGCTACGCGTCCAGTATTTCCGTTTTGGAGCGGAGACCGATCCCCCACCCCGGACGCCCTGATCCAGAGTTCGCCGACGGGGCCACGTTCTCCACCCACGATACAACCGTCAGGACGGGCGCCGCCCGCTGCCCGAGGCCGTGTCACCGTCGTCGGTGGTGGTACTGGTGCTCCCCCAAGCCTGGATCCGGGCGGCGATCACTGCGCTCCCGACGCCGAGCGCGAACGCGCCGGCCACCGCGGGGGCGGCCAGTAGCGCGACAATCACCGGGATGAGCGCGGCGTAGATCAACAACCCGCCCAGGGTGTAACTTTTGAGTATCTCGACTCGTGTCGTGCGCGTGCCTCGTGCCTGTCGTGCCGGAGTGCGTCTCATCGTACTAAGATACACGGTCTGTTCGTACTAAAAGGTAATCTGAATAACATTTCTGTAGCCCGAGTTACTGAAATCGTCTTCAGTGCTCTCGCCCCACGCTACCGATGTCCGCATCACACGGCCGGCGGTCGCGAGACGATCGTCTCAGCCACCACCGATCCTCTCGATCGCCGTTCTCAACAACCCGGACAGCACCGGATGGCGTGCTTGCGATTCAAAGCTTTGTGACCGTCTCGGCCGCTACTCTGGAGTGGCAGTTTCCTGTCCTCCCCGGCGGAGCCCGCGAACAAGACAGAGTGCGCTGGCGGCCCCGAACAACGCCACCAGAGCTGGGTTTCGACTCCCGATCGTGATCTCAATCCCCAGTCCGAACAGCATCGCGACGGCGGCGACGACGTACAGTCCGGTTGTCGCGTTGTTCGGCGTATCCACGGCGATTCCGATCACGGGCACCTCCTCTCTGTCTACTAGGTGTCCGGTTGCTTGTCCGATCACGATACCGGACAAGCCGATCCATATCGCCAGTGTGTCGTACGCTCCGAGCAACGCCGGGCGGATCGCAGCACTGTACCCGATTATCGCTCCGGCAGACACGGCGGCAGCGAACCACGCAAGCACGGCTTCTACGGACTCACGTTGGACGGCGCGTTTCATCGTATCTCAGTCAAGATGACATAACGTCTTCACGTTGTTCTCTAGTAGTTCAAAATTCGGCGTCTCGCGGGAGTCTGACGGTGCATCAGCCGGTCGGAGCCACTTTGCCGTGGTAATATCTTGGGGCTCCATGATATTACTGAGCAACAGTAATTAATCTGTGTGCGGTATCGTAGATGTGGCCGATGTCAACTGGGGAGTTGCCGCCGCAACGACGGCCGGGGGCGTCCTTGTCGTCAGCGTCGCCGTCGCGCTCGATTTTGTCGGGAGAGACGGTCCGTGGGCGCTCGTTCCGACGGCCGTCGGCGTCGTCGCCGGCTATGCCATCTATCGCGTGTTCGGCGACGGCGATCCACTCGCCGGTGTGCTGAGCTGACCGATATCGACCTTTTGATTGTGCTTACCGTCCCACCGTGTCGACCCGCGTCACCCCGCGAGAGACCGGGGCCGGCGAGCCGGTGTTCCTCTCCGGGCGACGCGTGGTCCAGGGAGGCGATCGAAACCGATCGTCGGGCATCGACCGCCGGCATCCAAACTGGAGCAGCGCGAGACACGCTGGGGTGATTCGTGCGCGTGACACTGAACTGTACCGTCGTGCCCCTGGAGATCGTTCGGTTGAGTGGCGCCGAACAGACGGCGATGGCGGCCGTAGCCGCGCCGTGGTGTTGTCGCGACCGCCCTGCACGCGGCGGTCGTGCCGACCTCGGGTCCGACGACCGTCCACCAGTTCTCCGTCGCGTACCGGGTATCGCCGGTCACAGCCGCCCGTGTAGGAGGATTCTCGTGTCTCCGAGGTGACCAGGCCCCACCCCGGGGTATCGTCAGCTACACACGGGGTCGGCAGGATCGTTTCTGCCCGTGAGAAGTGAGTAGCGGGTTATTACACTGGCCGATGAGAGAGAACATACACGATATATGCGCCGTCGACGGTTCGTCGCTGCTCTCGGGACGGGGACTGCGGTAGTCGTTGCTGGGTGTGCAGATGACGGCGCCGACGAGGGGACCGACGACGAGACCCCAGCCGAGACAGCTGACTCCGAGACACAGGCGACCGAACGGTACCGCGCGTACGACGAGCGGACGGTCGAACGCGCACTCGAAACGGGGCTTGCGGCCCGCGATTCCGTGGTGGCGATGTCTGAGCGCCCGCCGGCGATCGAGGGAACTGGCTGGTACTTCGACTCCGGGGAGCGGCTCCTTACCGCCGGTCACCTCTTTGCGGCTGTGGAGGATTGGGTTGCCTGGCAGGCCGATGGAACCTCGCGCGATCCGACGTACGTCGACGACGCGTACCTCTCGGGGGTCGATGTCGGACTGCTGCGGGCCGACACGTCCGGACCACCGCTCTCGATCGGCGGCACTGATACCCTCGAGATCGGGCAGCCGCTCATCGCAGTCGGCAATCCAGGCGGCGTCGGCAACTGGGTCATCAGCCTCGGTCGGTACCTCGGAGAAACCGGCGGGGAAGCCGACGGCTTTCTCAGCTCGATCCCCTCGCGAGGTGGCTCTAGCGGCTCCCCGACGATGACCTTAGACGGCACCGTCGTCGGCCTCCTCAGCGGGGTGGCTACCGCCAGGGATACCCCGCGGGACGAGACTGATCCAGCGGGCTCGGTCTACGGGCCACAGGACCTGACCCCGAAAAACGAACACGTCGGTGCCGAAGCGATCCGCGACAGTGTCCGGGGGTGGACAGATGCCTGACAACGGAGATCGCCACTCCCGAGCGCCCCCGCAGTCGCGCACGGCATCATCGACCGCTCCGGACCAGCGAGCCATCGACGACGAAACATACGACGAGATCGCCCAGCTCGGCGCGACGGTTCGTCGGTCGGTCGTCTTGCTTGAATCGCTGGAGACGTTTCCCCCGACGATCGGGGTGTGTGTGGAGCCGTCACTGCTCGTGACCTCGGCGCCTGACCTCGAGCGGGACGACCGAGTCAGAGTGCTGCCGGCACGCGGAAACGGTGAGGAGCTACCGGAGGCCACTGTCCTCGAGCGAGTCTCCAAAGACGACCGCCGCGACGACCTCGTCGCGCTCGGGATCGACACCGGTGTGCAGGCCCTCTCGACGGGAACTGCCGACGAGCTTGCGCCTGGGGATCTCGTGGTACAGGTGGGGTACCGCGAGCTCAGCCTGTCGCCGACGGAGTGGCTGACACAGTACGGCCGCGTGCGGCGGGTCACCGACGACGGGCGATTCGTGACCACGCTCCCGTTCGAGACGGCCGGCGGTCCGGTCCTCACGCCAGACGGTTCGCTCGTGGCCCTCTCAGTCCGGACCGGCGAGACAACCGGCCCGCCTGCCAGTGAAACGCCGCCGCCGACCGCCGAAGACGCGGTGTACACCCACTCACACCGGTGGACAGGTATCCGACACGAGCCAATCGGGACCGTCCAATCTCAGCTCAGCGAGTGGACCGCCTGATAATCCACGGCGTCGGTGCGAGCGGTCGACAGCAACAGGTGAGCAATACGCCCCTTGCATGAACCGGTATTGCTGATTTCGTGAGCGTGAGTAGCTTCGTTGAACCGTCTGCTCTGACTCACAAGAGTGTCAATTCGTTTGACTACGCCAAGCACACTACTGGTTTTTACCGCGCCGAAATAAAATCCAAATCACCAGTCAACAGTTTAGCTTCATCATAATGATTATACTCTGATCATACAGAGACGGGCGTCTGTGTGTCCTGGCGTCGTGGCCCGCCAACTAACAACAGCGCTCTATCATACACGTCCGGCTCCAAGCATTCCTGACATACCCGCCACGCGCGGTATCGCAGGGCGTTCAGAGTTGACAGGCTACAGGTGGGCAGACGCACACCCCGTCGGACAACGACCCCGAAATGTTGCCCGTGGCGGCGTGCTCACCGCACGACACCTCCACAGCGACGGTCAACCGCTGTCGAACGTGGGGATTTCCCTCGCAGTTAGCGTCACGCCCGGATCGCTCATACACGTTGTGCGCGAAACAGTTATACATATGCAAATAATATAAGGTGTTGCTATGTCAATAGATGACAGGCAACAGGATTCGGCGGAGCGAAAAACCGCGATCAGACAGAGACACGAGCAGGCAGCAAACGAGGTGATGCCGTCCCATCGAGGCTTATACATTGGTGGAGAGTGGACCCAGAGCGCATCCGGCGAAACGTTCGAAACGCGGGATCCGACGACCGGCGAGACGCTGGCGGAAGTGCAGGCGGGCGTGGCGGCGGATATCGACCGGGCGGTTGGGGCGGCGTGGGAGGGGTACGATCAGCGGCTGTCAGCCATGTCGACGGCCGACCGACAGGCGATGCTGGAGACGATGGCAGACTGCGTCGAACGGAAAAAGGAGGCGTTCGCTCGATTAGAATCACTCGACAACGGAAAGCCAATCACCGAGGCCCGGATCGATATTGGACTGGTGATCGATCACTTCCGGTACTTTGCGGGGATGGCCCGTGCACACGAAGGAAAGACCGTGGACACGGACGATTCGCGCCACGTCCAGACGCTGCAGGAGCCCTACGGCGTCGTGGGACAAATCATTCCGTGGAATTTCCCGCTGTTGATGGCCGCGTGGAAGCTCGGGCCAGCGCTGGCAGCGGGTAACGCAGTCGTGCTCAAGCCGGCCGAGCAGACGCCGCTGTCGATTCTCAAGCTGATGGAGGAAGCCGGCGACGCCATCCCGGACGGCGCTGTGAACGTTGTCACCGGCTTCGGCAAGGAGGCAGGCGCACCGCTCGCGCATCACGATGAAATCAGAAAGCTCGCGTTCACCGGCTCGACCGAGGTCGGCCGTGAGGTGATGAAATCAGCCGCCGACTCGATTACCGATCTTACTCTCGAACTGGGCGGCAAGTCACCCCTTGTCGTTTTTCCGGACGCAGACCTCGAACAGGCGGTTGAGACCACGTTGACAGCGATCTTTTTCAACACCGGCGAGTGCTGTTGTGCCGGGTCGCGGCTCTTTGTTCACGAGGAGATCAAAGATGCGTTCCTTGATCAGCTGGCCACAGCCGCCGAGGCGCTTGAGGTGGGCGATCCGCTGCTTGACTCGACGGATCTCGGTCCAAAGGTGACTGCCCAGCAGGTCGAGCGGACAATGGAATACATCGAGGAGGCCCGCGACGCCGGCGCCGAATTCGTCACGGGCGGTGACGCCCCCGACGATGAGGCGCTCGCGGAGGGCTGTTTCGTCACCCCAACACTGATTGCACAACTCAACCACGACAACCGTGCGGTCCAAGAGGAGATTTTCGGCCCAGTCCAGGAGGTGTTCACCTGGAGCGACTACGACGAGATGATAGAACTAGCAAACGATGTCGACTACGGCCTTGCCGCAGGCGTGCTTACTGAAGATCTCACGAAGGCACACAAGTGTGCGAAAGACATCGAAGCCGGTAATATCTGGGTCAACACGTACAACGACTTCCCAGCCGGACAGCCGTTCGGCGGGTACAAACAGTCTGGTATTGGTCGCGAAACCGCACAGCAGGCCGTCGATCACTACACACAGACGAAGACACTCAACATCTCGCTTGACTGATTGGATCTGCCCGGTAGTTTCAGCTTATGTCTGACTACAGCACAGAGTGCAACGCGCCGACTGCCGGTTCCATCCCGTTTCCGGAGGCGTCTGCCGGAACTGACCGTCAGCATCTCGCGGTCGCACCCGACGGCGCTCGGTACGCCGTTCCCTCGGGAATGCACGAACGTCTCCGGCGGACTGTCGCGACAGCGGCCGACGATCCGCGAACGGGAGCTGGTAAGGGCGTCACGGACGGGCGCTCGCGCGAGCCCGACCCGAAGGTAGCGCTGGCGCTGGCTGGTTGGACATTGTTACAGACCGACGGAATGACTGATCGGCTGTACGTTGACACGCCGGACAGCGTAGACAGAACGGCCGTTGTTCACCGGTTCGCGACGACCCACGAAATCGGCCGCGTTACGGCTGCGTTTCACCCGAGTGGTCGCGTCGTCCGGACCACAGACACGGCAGCAGTATTCGCCGACGTGCCGTGACCGACGGCCGGGTCTCGTCTTGAATCGACACAGCACGTAACGTAAGCCTGCTGAGCCACTCACGAAGGCATGGACTCACGAGCGACGATCACCGAGTACTACGACGCGCTCCGTGAGGGGAGACCGCTGGGCGTGTTTTTCGCCGACGAGCAGCCCGGCGATGACTCCGTTCTCAAGTACGGCATCTCAGAGCGGTTAGTCGGTAGCGGCGAGATCAGAGCGGGACTTCGAAACCAGACGGAGACAACGACCGACTGGGCGGTAACGAGTCACGATCTGCGGGTGTCCCAGCGGGAGTGTCACGCGTGGTTCAGCGACAGTGTCAGGATGGCGTGGACCGACACGGAGACAGCGGTTGACCACGTGTTCGACACCCGATGGAGCGGCACGCTTGAGCAGACAGACGATGGCTGGCGGTTTGTCGGAATGCACGTGAGCACGGCTGACCAGCTGTAGGCGGCTGTCGCCCACGAGCAGTTTCGACAGCCCGCCGGCAGCGACTGACTCGTGTTCGGGCTCCCGGGCTTCTGTCCCCTTACGGCCGGTTAGAACCGACTCTCATCGCTCGCCGCGGACACGAGATGAACTGTCGTCGCACCGTTCCACGCGACGAGGCTCGGGCGACACCTGCCGTGAGTACCCTCTGCCAAGGCGGTGCTAACCACAGCCCCCATTCGGTCGTGTTGCTCGTTTCGGCTGGTGCTTGGTCTTTTTTGCCAGAGATACGACCGCGCTTGGACGAACCGACCGGAGCCACCCTGGCCGCGATGGTCCTCGCCACGGCGCTGTCCCGTGGTGAGATCGCTGTTGGTTTTAGTATAGGACCACATCTCTCTGTATGGATTTCTCTCAAACGGTTGCGACGCGACGATCGGTCCACCAGTACACCGACGAACCCATCACACAGTCGACCCTGGAGTCGATCTTCGAGCGGGTGACGCTCACCCCCTCCGGGTACAACCTCCAGCCCTGGGAGTTTCTCGCGCTCCGGCAAGAGGAGACAAAGGAGGCACTCATGGAGGTCGCCTACGGACAAGAGCACGTTCTCGCGGCCGACACGGCGGTGATCGTACTCGGCAACACCGACCCGATGGCTCACGCCGAGACGGTCTTCGACGACTGGCTCGCGAAGGAGTACATCCCCGACGAGGAGGTTCGGGAGTCGTTGCTCGACAGCGTCGCCGGGATGGCCGCGATGTCAGAGCCCGAACGCCGGATCTGGACGACCCGGTCGAGCGCGCTCGCGGCGATGACGCTGATGTACGCGGCCTGGGAGCAGGGCGTCGCGAGCTGCCCCATGGAGGGGTTCGACGCTGACGCGCTCGTCGAGATCTTCGACGTTCCGGACGGCTACGAGCCGGTCATGCTCGTCACGCTCGGCTACCCCGCCGACGGAGCCGCCGACATCGAGAGTCCCCGCAAGGGACGGCGCCCGGTCGATGAGATCCTGCATTACGAGAGCTTCGAACCCGGTACGGAGACCGTCCTCGAAACCCCGACGCTCGGCGAGTGAGCAGACCTCGACGCTCTCGACCGTCGTCTCGGGGCGTCACCGCTCTCAACCCGCCTCTCGATCCCGGGAGCTTTGTCCTCCGATCCTCACTCGTCGTCTAACTGGTAGTACTGGTAGACGATGACCGCGACGGCAATCAGTCCCAGGACGTTCCCGACGATGACGATCCAGACCTCGAACCCGAGCCCGAAGAGTGCTGCCGTGGGAACGCTCATACCGCGGGTTCGCCCCGTCGGAATAAACCACTGTCGAGACTCGTTTCTCGTCAGTCTCCCGTGGCCCGGGTGCCGGCCGACTCGCTCCTGCGCTCGAGGAGCCTGCTGAACGCGAACTCGCTCGCGGCGCCGAGCCCGAACGCCGCCGCGAGCGACGGCTCGGCCAAGAAAACGACCAGCCCGACGACCACCGCGGGGTACACCACCAGCCGTCCGAGCGTCTCAGAGCCGGGCTCGGTCCACGGACGTTGCGGTCGATCCGGCGTTCCGGGATTGGCCATAGCGATAAGTTCAAAACGGCGACAATTAAATTTTCGGCACGGTCGGAGCTTGCCGTTCAGGAGTCCTCGGCGAGGGATCGACAGTACGCCCGGACCCACCGCGCGGCCATCTCGACGGCCGTCGCGCCGGTGTCGGTGTCGGCGTGCCAGGTAAACTCCGCGGGAGGGTCGATCCGGGCGTTCCCGTGGCGGTCGGTCTCCGCGACCGGCGCCGCCTCGGGGTCGATCTCCGGTTCGATCACCCAGACGTCCGGTGCGACGGCGGGGTACTCCGGCGTGTACTCGATCATCAGCCGGAACCGATCGACCGGACACGCCACCGGCGGGAGGGTAAACTCGAAGCCGACCCCGCCCTCCGAGCGGAAAAACGCCTCGCGCGAGAGCTCCGGTAGCAGCTCCCGGATCGCGGCGAGTTCGCTCTCGATGTCCAGACTCGGGTCGGCCGCCGGTCGCTTTCGGCCGTCGGCCTCGGGACCGCGCGCGAGGATCTCCTCCAGTCGTTCCGCCCAGTCGGCCGCGGTGGGTCGCTCGGCCGGCTCGGCTTTCCCGGCGACGAAGGCCCGCTCGAACAGCGACCGCACCCCGGCGGGTAGTTCCCGGTACGGCGGCGTGGCCGGCGGCGGCGCGACGCCCCGGTCCGGCCGGCGGTAGGGAAACCGGTGGGCCGCTATCTGCGCGGCAAGACTCCCGCCGGTGCTGCGCGGGCCCGCCCCTTGGAAGGGGTGAAAGCCCGCCATCAGCAGCTGGAAGAGGTGCACCGCCAGCCCGAACCGATCGGCCCGCTCGACGGCCGCCAGCTCCCGCCCGATCCCCTCCGGCGGCGCGTACCGGGGGTGTTCGGTCCGGCCGTGAAAGACCTGCCCGTCGCCCCCGGAGATGTGGAAGGCGTCACAGTCGACGAGCGTCACCCGTCCGTCGGGCCCGAAGTAGACGTTCTCGTGGTTCATGTCTCCAAGCGCGTGTCCCTGCTCGTGGACCCCGGCGACGGCCGCTGCCAGGCTGTGTGCGCTCCGTGCCCGCTCGCGCTCGGTGCTGCGGCGCCAGTCGAGGACCTCGCGGGCGTGTTTCTGGGCCTCGCGGCGACCGCCGAGGTCGAGATACGCCATCAGGTAGCCGACGAACGCCGCGTCGTCCGGAGCGAACACCCGGGTCGTCGGCCAGACGTACGTCTCGGCCTCGGCGGTCCCGTCGCGGTCTCCGAGCGGATCGGCCGGCCGGGTCGCGAGCATCGCCGCGATCTTCTCGGCCCGACGCCCGGTCCGGTTGGCTGGCTTGTAGATCTTCACCGCCCGCTCGGCGTCGACGCGGTAGACCGTCCCCTCGGCGCCGCCGCCGAGCCGCTCGCCGACCGTCAGCACCGTTCCGTCGCCCGTGACCACCCGCTCGGGCCCCTCGGCGTCCGCGCTCATCGATTCGCTCCTCCGGCCAGGACTGAGGGCGATCTGTCGACCTCGGTCGGGTCGGCGACCCCACCGTTTTGGGTGCCGAGGAGTCCGACGACCAGGGTCTTGTCGTCGCGGGAGTACTCCGCGAAGTGCTCGTCTTCGAGAAAGGCACACAGCTCCGACTCCACGTCGCCGGCCTGCGCGGCGGCCCGGACCGGCGGGAACACCTGCTCGAAGAAGGCCGTCTCGGGGGTCGCCGCTCCGGCCTCGGCCCAGGCGAAGCTCCCGAGCCCGTCGGTGAAGGCCGCGACGCCGTCGGCCCGGTCGGTCCGGGCGACCCGGTACGCGTCGGTCCAGTCCGGCGCTGTCAGCGGCGTCGTGACGTTCGCGTACTCGCCGGCCTCGCGGTCGAGGATCGGAAAGTAGCGTCCGTCGTCGTCCCCGACGACTCCGCCGTCCCCGACCGCGGCGGCGGCCGTCCCCGAGCGGTCGCCCGCGACGACGACGAGCGTCGTCCCGAGAGCGTCGATCGGTACGTTCAGCTCGTCTGCCCGTCTGGCGAGTGCGCTCCGCGCGGCCGCGAACGCCGCCTGCATCCGTTCTTCGAGGGCCGCGTCGGCGGCTCCGGCCAGCTCAGCGGTCAGCTCCTCGATCGCCGCCTCCGTCGCCACCGCGGCCCCCTCGCGGCCGCGATCGGCACTACCCAAGCCGTCCGCGACGGCGATCGCGAGCGTCCCCGATGTCGGCGTTCGGGCCCGCCAGGCGTCCTCGTTGCGGTCGTGTTTCGCCCCCGCGACCGAGCAGCCGACTACCGCCGTCGGTCGGTCGACCGCCTCGCCGCTTCCGGGATCGGACCGCCCGAACACGGCCGCCCTGAGCCGCGCGAGTGCCGTCCGCAGGCGTCCGGCGAGCATCCGGGTCGGCTACCGCTCGTCGCCGCCGGCCTCGGCGTCGCCGGCGCCCGCCTCGGATTCGGCTTCCGTCTCCGCAGCCGGCCCCGCCGACTCTACTGACTCGGTCGTTCCCGGGTCGTCCGTCTCCTCTTCGCCCTCGGCCGGCTCCTGGACGAACTCCGCCTCGGTGATCTCGGCGAGTTGCTCGCGGTCGAAGGTGACCTGCTCGCCGGACTCGGGGTCGGCGGTCGAGGCCAAGCTGTTCGAGAGGAACTCGAAGTACTCGGCGAACATTCCCTCCTTGATCTTCAGGACTCGTCGGCCGGTCGGGGCAACAAGCGCGGTCAGGGTCTCCATGTCGGCGTCTTCGCTCACGCCCATCGCGAAAAACTCGAAGGCCTGGTCGTTCTCGAGCAGCTCCTGTACCCGCTCCCAGGTCGGGCCACCCTCGGTCATGTCAGTCGGCTCGCCGTCGGTCAGCAGCCAGATCAGCGGCCGGTTGTACGGGACGCCGTCCGCTCTGTACTGCTCCTTTCGCTCCTCGACGAGTTCGACGGCCCGCTGGATGGCCGTTCCCATCGCCGTCCCGCCCTGTGCCGTGAGCGTCGGCGGCTCCCAGTTCGTGATCGCGGTGAACCCCTCTTCGACGGTCGCGGCCGAAGAAAAGGTCACTACCGCGATGTCGACCCGCTCTTTGGCGTGGGTGACGTCGCCGACCTCGGATTTGAACAGGCGGAGTCCGTCGTTGAGCTGCTCGATCCGCGGGACCCGCTCGCCGTCGGGGGTCAGGGAGGCGTTCGACATCGAACTCGAGGTGTCCAACAACAGCACGGTCGGCGTCCGCTCGACCGACGCGGGAATCGTCTCGGCCTCGAAGCCCTCGACCTCCTCTGCGGTCGGTGACTGGTTGCGCCGGGACATACCCGTTATTCTGTGAGTCTCGCATATAGGCGTTGCTAGAGTCTCGCGCCGTTCCCGACGACGGCCGGGCGGGGAGTCGGGTTGTCGACCCGCGGACGCCCGACAACGCTTATTTTCCGTGAGATGCGTGTCCTCTCGTATGGTCGGGTTCGAGCCGATCGAACAGACGCCCGACGAGACTTTCGACCTGCTGGCCGACGAGACCCGGCTCGCGATCGTCCGCGAACTCGGGGACGCCGAGGGGTCGCTCTCCTTTGCCGAGCTCCGCACGCGCGTCGGGGTGCGCGACTCCGGCCGGTTCAACTACCACTTAGACAAGCTCACCGATCGGCTCGTCTCGAAAGCCGACGGCGGCTACGTCCTCACGCGCGCCGGCCGACAGATCGACGGCACCCTCGAGGCCGGCACGTACGCGCTCACCGCCGAGGTGGAGCCGATCGCGCTCGCGGAGCCCTGTCCGACGTGTGGGACGACCCAGACGCTCCGGTACGAGGACCAACTCGTCCGGACCGAGTGTGACTGTCCCCTTGGAGCGCAGTTTCACCTCCCGCCGAGCAGCCTCGCTGGCGAGTCCCGCGAGACCTTCCCGACCGCGTGTGACCGGTATCTCAAGACCATCCTCTACAAGAGCCGTCGTGGGTTTTGCATGTACTGTGACGGCTCGGTCGAACCGAGTGTCCGGTCGCTCGCCCCGTCCGGCGAGTCCTCCGACGCGGGCCCGTTCGGATTCGACCGCCCGCAGGACGTTCCGGTCGTCGAGATGACCTGCCGCCGGTGCGACCGATCTCTCGTCTCCGGGCTGTCGCTTGCCTTGCTCGACCACCCGACGGTCGTCTCCTTTCACGCCGACAGCGACCGTGTCGCCAGGGACCGGCTGTTCTGGACGGTCCGTGGCTTCGCGACCGACCGCGAGCGGGTCCGGGGACACGACCCGTTCCGAGCCGCCGTCACCTACGACGTCGGCGGCGACTCGCTGACGCTCGTCGTCGACGAGACGCTCACCGTCCTCGAGACCGACCGCTCGACCGGCCGCGAGCGGTAGTCCCGTCACTCCCCGTTCGTGACGTACCGACGGCGCAGCTCCAGCTGGTCCATCGCCTGGTCGGCAAACAGCCGGACCCGCGTTCGCTCCGCTTCGGTGTAGACCCGCGGCTCGTCGTCGAGTACGCAGACGGTGCCGCTGACGCTCCCGGCAGGGGTCACCAGCGGCGCGCCCAGATACGACCGCAGTCCAGCCTCCGCGAGCACTTCGTTCGCGCTGAACCACGGATCGGTCGCGAAGTCCTCGATCGACGACACGCCGTCCTCGACGATGCCGTACGTACAGACGGTATCCTCCCGGTTCAGGACACCCCAGTCGACCCCGTGACAGGAGACGAACTGCTGTCCGTGTTTTTGTTTACTTTCCGCTGTCCTCCGGGGCGCATAACTCCGGCTCCGGCTCCGGCTGTACGGACCCGAGTCGCCCGAGCGGTCAGTCGAACTGGTCCCACTCGCCGCGGAAAAAGAGCAGCGGATCCCCGTCGCCGTCGATGATCTCGCCGTCCTCGACGCGTCCGACGTAGATCGTGTGATCGCCGGCCTCGTGGGCGGCCGCGACCGAGCAATCGAGGTAGGCCAGTCCGTCCTCGAAGATCGGCGCGCCCGTCACGGCCGTCCGGGTCGGGCGCCGCTCGAAGGGATCGCCCTCGATGTGCTCGATGTCGGCGAAGTGATCGCCCAGGTCCCGCTGATCCTCTGCGAGGATCGTCAGCGCGTACCCGTCCGCGTCCGTCGACAGCCGCCGGTGACACTCCGTCTCGTGGTCGACACAGACCAACACCAGCGGCGGATCGAGCGAGACGCTCGTGACCGCGTTGGCCGTCATCCCGTGTGACTCGCCGGGGAGCGTGAGCACCGTACACCCGGTCGCGAAGTTACCCATGACCCGCCGGAGCGTCGTTCCGTCCATGCTCCCGGTCAGGGGTTCGTCCCGTATAGCTCTGTGGAGTCGGCCCCGAGATCGTCTTCGGTCCTCACTCTCGCCCGACCTCGTCGGGGTCCCACTCGTCGGCGAGCAGCCCGTACCACAGCACGTCCTGGAACTCGCCGTCGACGAACGCCGCCTCGCGGTGTCGGCCCTCGCGTCGGAACCCCAGCGACTCGAGCAGTCCTTGGGAGGCCTCGTTGAACGCGAACACCCGGGCGGCGATCCGGTGATACCCTAGCTGGTCGAACCCGTGGGTGAGCGCGTGTGTGACTCCCGCCGAGCCGTATCCCTCGCGCTGGTGTTCGGGCGCGACCCAGTAGCCCAGCTCGGCACTGTGGTTCTCGCCGCCGGGCGTGAGACTCACCATCCCTACCGGCTGGTCCTCGGCGACGATCATCAGCGTGAGCTGCTCGTCGCCGGAGACGACCTCGTCGAAAAACTCCCGCTCCTGTGTGCGGTTGACCGGCGACGGCCGGCCGATCGCCCGCCAGATCTCGCGGTCGTTGATCACCGTCTGCATGAAGGCGATGTCTTCCTTCTCGATCGTCCGGAGTTCGACGCTCGCTCCCTCGATGAAGGCTGGCCCGGGCACGCGCCGCCGTAGGAAACGGACTCACCTGGCTCTTATCCCCCGTCTCCGTCGGCGAATCGGAGCCGCCGAAGTTCTCCCTCGGACCGCCGGCTGCTGGGCGCTCGTTTACTCCAATGTCGCCCCAAACTACGTTTGTGTGTCTCTTCGGGTTTTCGTTGGTTTTTATCGGAAGCGTTATGCGTAGACCGGACGTTTGTTCATACGCGATGGCAAACGGAACGGTGGATTTCTTCCACGACACAGGCGGTTACGGTTTCATCGAGACTGACGACGCGGACGACGACGTGTTCTTCCACATGGAAGACATCGGCGGCCCGGATCTCGAAGAAGGCACAGATCTTGAATTCGAAATCGAATCGGCGCCGAAAGGCCCGCGTGCGACGAACGTCGTTCGCACGTAGCGGGAATCCTCGCGGCTCCTTATTCGGTTATGACTCCTCCGTAGTCGCCGGCTCGAACAGCACGGCCGGATCAGACATCGCGAACCGCACCTCCCGGTCGTTCGCGAGCGGTCGGAGCCGGAACTCGAGCCGATCGGCCGCGAGCGCCCGCTCGCGGAGCGGACCCCCGTCGGCCGCGGTGACATACACCGGCCAACAGACCGCGACGCCGGCCTCGGAGTCTCGCCCGGCGACGACCGCGAACGTGACCTGTCCCTCTGTCGCGGCGTAGACGGCGAACTCGTCGACGGTCGCCTCGCCGGCGAGGGTCCGCAGCCGGTCGAACTCGTTGTCGGGAACCAACACGTCGAGGGTGAGCTCGTCGGCGCGCGGGGTCACGTCGCCGGCGTGTACCGCGACCGTCTCGTAGCCGGCCTCGCGGAGCTCGTCGGCGGTCGCCTCGAGATCGGCGATCAGATCCGACCACCGGCTGCCGACCTCGGCGGGAGTGCCGTTTATCATCACCCTGGTTCAGTCTCCCGACGGTCAAAAGCCCCCCGGTCGGAGCCCCGCCGATTCGCGGCTCCGGCCGTCGGCTCAGTCCCCGTAGAGGTGACAGGCCACCGGATGGTCCCGACCCCGTGGCTCGAGTCCGGGGTTGTCGCGCTCGCAGACGCTCTCGTATCGGTCCTGCAGGTGCTCGGCGGCCTCCTCGTACCGGTCTTCGGTGACCGCGGTCAGCGCCTCTCTGACGTACGCGTCGTGGTCTGCGGGCAGCTCGACCGACAGCAGCCGCTCGGCGAGGGCGTCGACGGTCTGTCCGCCGTCTGTGCTCGCCTCGGCTCCGTCGGTCACGGCTTGGACGGTCTGCTGGCCGATCTCTCGCTGCTCGATCTGCTGGCGAACGTCCATCACGGCCCGGTACTGGGGCTGTGTGAGCCCGACATCATCGGGGGGAATGACCTCCCGACAGCGGGTCCGGAACCGACACCCGGAGGGCGGGTCCCGCGGCGACGGAACGTCGCCCTGGAGCACTTCGACCTCCCGGTCGGCTTCGTTGCTCTCGGCCCGGGGCACGCTCTCTAACAGCGCCTGCGTGTACGGGTGCTCCGGATCGCCGAACACCTCGTCGGCCGGCCCGATCTCGACGATCTCGCCGAGGTACATCACGGCGACCCGGTCGGCGATGTGCCGGACAACCGAGAGGTCGTGTGCGATCAGCAGGTACGTGAGCCCGAGATCCTCTTGCAGGTCGCCCAGCAGGTTGAGGATCTGTGCCTGCACGGAGACATCGAGCGCCGAGACCGGCTCGTCGAGGACGACGAACTCGGGCTCTAAAGCGAGCGCACGCGCGATCCCGATCCGCTGGCGCTGCCCGCCCGAGAACTCGTGGGGGTACCGGTCGGACTGCTCTTTCGAGAGCCCGACGAGCTCGAGCAGCTCGGCCACCCGCTCGTTTCGCTCTGCCCGGGTCTTCCAGTCGTGGACCCGTAGGGCCTCGCGGACGATCTCACCGGCCGTCATCCGCGGATCAAGACTCGAAAACGGGTCCTGGAACACGATCTGTGCCTCCCGGCGGAAGGCGAGCGGGTCGTCGAGATCGAACACGTCCGTCCCGTCGAAGACGACCCGTCCGCCGGTCGGTTCGCGAAGGCGCAACAGGGTCTCGGCGGTCGTGGATTTGCCACAGCCCGACTCGCCGACCAGGCCCAGCGTCTCGCCGCGCTCGATCTCGAAGGAGACTCCGTCGACGGCCCTGACCTCGTCGGGTCCGCCGCCGAGGAACCGGTCGAGAATGGAGTCGCCGTCCGAGTAGTACTTCTTCAGGTTCTCGACGCGGACCAGCGGCTCGCTCATTGTTCGCCCCGCTCGAAGTAATCCTCGGGGAGAGGCCGTTCCGCCTCGTAGCTCGTCTCGGCGAGGTAGCACTTGGTCCCGTGTTTGGCGTCGACCGCGAACTCCGGGGGCTTGGTCAGGCAGGCCTCCATGGCCTTCGGACACCTGTCGGCGAAGTAACACCGGTCTTCCATGTCCTGATCGAGCAGGTTCGGCACGTTGCCCTCGATGGGCTGCAGCCGGGGAGCGGGGTCGGCAAGATCCGGGATTGAGCCCAGCAGTCCCTGGGTGTAGGGGTGAACCGAGTCGTCGAAGATGTCGGTCAGGGTCCCGCGCTCGACGATCTCGCCGGCGTACATCACTCCGACCCGGTCGCACATCCGCGCGATGACCCCGAGGTTGTGGGTGATGAGCATGATCGACATCTCGGTTTCGGCCTGGAGGTCGTCGAGCAGGCTGAGGATCTGGGCCTGGATGGTCACGTCCAGGGCGGTGGTGGGCTCGTCGGCGATCAGCAGGTCCGGCTCGCCGGCGAGTGCCTGTGCGACCATCGCCCGCTGGAGCATTCCGCCGGAGAACTGCCCGGGGTACTCGTCGGCGCGCTCGGCAGGGTCCGGGATCCCGACCTGTTCTAACAGCTCGATCGCCCGGTCTCTGCTCTCGTCGGAGACGTACCCCTGACCGGGCAGGACCGTCGACGCGAGCAGCCGTCCGAGCCCGTACCCCTGGCTCCGCGAGCGCGTCGACCGGGGGTCTGCCTTCGCCCGCCGCTGGACCTCGACGGCCTCGCCGATCTGCTCGCCGACGGTCAGCGAGGGGTTGAAGCTGCTCATCGGATCCTGGAAGATCATCGAAAACCCCGGGCCGCGCAGCGACCGCCGGACGGTCGACGGCAGCGTCCGCAGGTCGACGTGCTCGCCCTGGATGTCGACCTCGGCGTCGTCGCGGTAGTCCGCGGCGAGCTCGGCGTCGCGGTACCAGATCGACCCCGCCGTGACGCGGCCGGGTGACTCGATCAGGTCGACGACCGAAAGCGCCGTCACTGACTTGCCCGAGCCCGACTCGCCGACGATCCCGAGGATTTCGTTGTCCCGGATGTCGAAGGAAACCGACTCGACGGCGTTGACCTGTCCCTCCTCGGTGAAAAACCGCGTCGACAGGTCCCGGACGCTGATCAGGCTGTCCTCGTCAGGACCTGTGCGGTCCCGGACCGACTCGCCGCCGGCTCGCTCCGTGCCGCTCGGGCGGGCGTCGCGGCTCACGCGCCACCACCGCCCTCGCCCTCGATCCCGGGGTCGAGGGCGTCGCGCAGCCAGTCGCCCAGCAGGTTCACGCCGATCACCGACAGCATGATCGCGAACCCGGGCATCCCCGAGATCCACCACTGCCCCGAGGAGATGTAGTCTCGCCCCTGGGAAATGTCGAAGCCCCACGAGAGGGTCGTCCCGGAGAACCCGAGAAAGGAAAGCGAGCTCTCGAGCAGGATGATCGCGGCCACCTGGACGGTGCCCAGGACGATGATCGGGGTGATCGCGTTGGGGAAGATGTGCCCGATCAGAATCCGTCGATCGCTCTCGCCGAGCGCTCGCGCCGCCTTGACGTACTCCTGGCCCTGGATCGAGAGCGCCTCTGCGCGGGCGACCCGCGCGAACCAGACCCAGTTGACCAGCCCGACGACGACGATGACCGTCCCCGGGAGGGTGAACGTCTCCGGCATCTCTTGGGCGAGCCCGGCGACGACGAACGGATCGGGGACATCGACGGCCGCGCGTCCCCAGAGCCCGATCAGCGCGATCGCGAGCACGAGCGAGGGAAACGCGAGGCTCACGTCCGCGAACCGCATCAGCCCGTCGTCCACCCGGCCGCCGTTGTACCCCGCGATCAGCCCGACCGGCACGCCGATCGCCGCCGCGAGGACGGTCCCGATCACGCCCACGAGCAGGGAGGTCCGGGCGCCGTAGACGAGCCGCGAGAACATGTCCCGGCCCAGCTGGTCGGTCCCGAGCGGGAACTCCGGCTGGGCGTTAATCTCGACCGTCTCCGTGACGGTCCGGATCTCGCCGTCGACCGTCTCCGAGGTCGTCTGCTCGGTGGTCTCGCTGAACCCCAGCGGCGGCAGTTGAGTCTGCTCTAAGCGCTGTTCCGTGGGGTTGTGCAGCGCCACGAACGGCGCGAAGATCGCGATCAGGACGATCGCGAGCACCAGCACGATCCCGATTTTCGCGAGTGTGCTCCGCCGGAACTCCTTTTTGAGGTTCCGGACCGTCCGGGGAGAGACACCGACCATTACTCGTTCACCGCCTGCGGGTCGAGGTAGCCGTACAGCGTGTCGACCACGATGTTCACGATCACGAAACTCACTCCGATGACGACGAGACAACCCTGCAACACCGGCCAGTCACGGAGGTTGATGCTCTCGATCAACAGCGTCCCGAGCCCGGGCCAAGAAAACACCGCCTCGGTGATGACCGCGCCGCCGATGAGCGTGCCCAGCTGGAGCCCGAGCACCGTGATGACCGGGGCGAGGGTGTTCCGCAGCGCGTGTTTGTATCGCACGAGCGTCTCGGGGAGGCCCTTGGCCCTGCTGGCCTGGATGTAGCTTTTCCCGAGCTCGTCGAGCATCCCCGAGCGGGTGAGCCGCGTGACGAGCGCGGTGAAATACGTCCCGAGCGAGATCGTCGGCAGCGTGATGTAGGCGAGCCACGTCTGGAGTGTCTCGAGAAAGGGTCTGGGTCCGAGCACCGACGCGACGACGTCGGGGAAGCCGACGGCCCGGCCGCTCGTCTTGAAGATGCCGAACTGCACCGCCAGGACGATGATCATGATGATCCCGAGCCAGAAGTTCGGCGTCGAGATGCCAAAGAGCGAAAACAGCGTTGCGCCGTAATCCGCGGGCTGGTTGCGCCGGGTCGCGCTTATCACCCCGAGCGGGATGGAGAGGACGATCGCCAGGATCGTCGCTGTGACGGCCAGCTCGACGGTCGCGGGAAGCGTCGAGAACACGAGCCTCGTCACCTCTTGGCTCTTGACGTACGAAAAGCCCATATCTCCCTGCAGCAGGTCGGCGATGTAGCTGAGATACTGCATGTACAGCGGCTCGTTGAGCCCGAGGTCGGCGGCGATTGCCTCGCGGGTCTCCTGATCGGCGTCTAGCGGCGCGACGGCGCCGATGACACTCCCCGGGGTGATAAACCGGAGCGCAAACACGACCGTGATCACGCCCCACACCACCCCGACACCTTGGAGTGCTCGCCGTGCAGCGAATCTTGCGAGAGACATCTACTCCGCTGGGCTCAGTTCGTCGATGCTCTGTACGGGTCGATGAGCTCGTCGGGCCGGGGCTCCCAGTCGATTCTGTTCGAGACGCCGTAGAGGCTGAACTGCTGGTGCATGAACACCCACGGCGCGAGCTCGTGGAGCCGTCGGTTCGTCTCTTGGAGGATCTGTTCGCGCTGCTCGGGGTCGGGCTCGCTCTGTGCCTCCTCGATCAGCCCGTCGATCTCGTCGTTTTTCAGAACGGTCAGCGGCCCGTCGCTTGTCAGCAGCGGGATGATCGTCTGTGAGGCGTCGAACTCGCCGTTGCCCCATCCCAGCAGGTTGAACTCCGGGCGGTCCTCGATGCTCGAGGCGGTCACGTCCTGGACCAGCGAGTTGAATTCCCGCTGTTCGAGGTTGCAGGTGACGTTCGACAGCGAGTCGATCTGGTTGGCGGCCGCCTGGGCGACCTCGACGTCCAGCAGGTACCGGCCGATCGGCGTCTGCAGCGTGATCTCGACGCCGCCGAATCCCGACTCCTCGACGAGCTGTTCGGCCCGCTCAGGATCGTGCTCGTACGGTTCGATGTCCGGATTGTGTCCGGTGAACTGTGACAGCGTCGGCTGTGCGCTCACGTTTCCGAACGTCTGGAGCACGTCCTCGATGATACCCTGGTTGTCGACGGCGTGGTTCATCGCCTGCCGGAACTGCTGGCTGCTAAAGGGCTCGACGTCGTAGCGCATCTGGAGGAAGATCACCCTGGTGCTCGGAACGGGCGCCATCGACGCCACGTCCGAGCTTTCGACCCGGGAGACCTCCTGTGGCGGGACGTTGGTGACGATGTCTGACTCTTCGGCGAGCAGCTGGTTCACCCGCGTGCTCGCCTCGCTCGAGGCCGTCAGGCTCACCTGATCGACGGGTGCCGGCTCGTCCCAGTAGTTGTCGTACCGCTCGACGAGAACCTCGTTGCCCTGGTCGTAATTTGCGAGCTGGAAGGGGCCAGTTCCGTTCATGTTCCGGTTGATGAACCCCTCGTCGTTTTCCTGGGTCCAGGACTGTTGCATTACCTGCCCGTTCGTGGCGAACAGCGCGAAGACGATCGGATTGAGCCCGCCGAAGTTGACCGTCACCTCGCCGTCGCCGGTCTCGACGCTGTCGAGCGAGCCGGCTCCGACGAGATCGCCCGCCTGTGGGAGGGCGCCGCCGACCTCTTCGAGTTCGACCCGACGGATGCTGAACCGAACGTCTTCCGGGGTCACCTCGTCGCCGTTCTGGAAGGTGACGCCGTCTCTGAGCGTGAACCGGGCGGTGCCGGCTTCGACGCGCTCCCACTCGGTCGCGAGCTTCGCGATGACTGCGCCATCGGGATCCCGGCCCATCAGCCCTTCGTATGCCTGCGAGACGATGATGTTGGTGTTCGTCTCGGCGTGATCGTGCGGATCGAGCCCCGAGTCCATCTGGCCCATCGTGACGCCGACCGTGACGTCCTGTGGCTCCTCCGAGTCGCCGGTGTCGTCGTCCCCCGTGTCCGAATCGCCGGTGTCGGAGTCGCCGGTGTCGCTGTCGCCCGTGTCCGAATCGCCGTCGTCGCCGTCGTCGCCGCCCCCGACACAGCCGGCGAGCGCGGCCGCGCCGCTCGCGCCGGCGAAGGTCAGGAACCGTCGACGGGTCCGGTCGACGTCGGTGGTGTCATCTGTCATACGGAGCCCTGTCACACTCCGCGACTTATAATACTTTTTGCCGTTCGTGTCACCGCTCGAACCGGTCTCTCCGGGTACTCTCCGCCCATAGGAACAGTCTCGCGGGCAATCGGGCGCAAGCCGTATGTAGCCGGCGCGTAGACCGGAGGGGTATGGCTCGCAGATACTCGATGGATCGGAGAGCGTATCTAAAGACAGTGGGGGCGGCCGGTGCGGCCGTCGGCCTCGCCGGCTGCACCGGCGACGGCGACACGGAGACGATCGTGCCCGGCACTGCATCCGGATTCGCCCCCTTTGAGTACATCGAGGAGGGGACGAACGAACTCGTCGGCTTCGATGTCGACCTCGCGGTCGACGCGATCGAGCGGGCCGGCTACGAGGCCGGCGACTGGGTCGACATCGAGTTCGACTCGCTGATCCCGTCGCTCACCGAGGGCGACATCGATCTCATCGCCGCCGCGATGACGATCACCGACGACCGCGACGAGCAGATCGACTTCACGGAGCCGTACTACGAGGCCGACCAAGCGGTCCTGGTCCGGGAAGACGACATCGATCCAACCGAGTTCGCGGATCTTGAGGGGCGGCCGGTCGGGGCGCAGTCCGGGACGACCGGCGAGGCCACCGTCGAGGAGGAACTCGTGAGTCCGGGCCTGATCGACGGCGACGCCGCGCGGTCCTACGGGAACTACGTGTTCGCGGTCAACGACCTCGAGAGCGGCAACGTCGACGCCGTCGTCGTCGACACCCCCGTCGCCGAAACGTTCGCCGCAGACCGGCCGATCCGGGTGGCGTTCGTGTTCGAGACCGGCGAGCGGTACGGGCTGGGTCTCCGAGAGGGTGATGACCGGATCGGCGACATCAACGACGCGCTGGCCGAGATCCGGGAGGACGGCACCTACGACGAGTTGGTCAGCGAGTACTTCGAGTAATCGTGGGTCGTCCGCCCTCGTCCGCGCGCGCTCGCTGTCTGCTCGCCCAGCGCCCCGAGGCGGGTCGCTCGTTCGCTCGCGTCGGCGGCGCCGGCCGGCACCGGAGGTGGTAGCCGTGGACGGGGTCGCGATCGAGGCGGCGACGATCCTCGCTCCCGAGTCGCTCGAGTGGGGCCCGTTGCAGACGGGCGGCGACTGGACGTTCGTCTGGGAGAACCGGCGATTTCTCCTGCTCGGGACGGCTGTCACCGTCCTGTTGACGCTCGCGAGCGTCGGTCTGGGATTCTTGCTCGGCCTGCCGGCCGGGGCGATCGAGGCCTACGGCGAGGGCCGCCTGCAGTCTGTTGTCTCGGCGGTCGGCGTCGCGCTCCGGGGAACTCCGATCGTCGTCCTCATCGTGTTGTTCTTCTTCGGACTCCCGATCCCCCGCGGGCTCGGCTCGATTCCGGTCCTCGACGTTCGGCTGAGCGGCTTTCTCGCCGCGACGCTCGCGCTCGGGCTCCGGAGTGCCGCCTACCAGTCCCAGGTCTTCCGGGGAACGATCCAGAGCGTCGGCGAGGGACAACTCGAGGCCGCCCGGTCGCTGGGCCTGTCGAAGCCGGCGGCGATCAGACACGTCGTCTTGCCCCAGGCGCTCCGGCGGTCGGTGCCGGGGTTTCAAAACGAGTTCACGATCGTTCTGAAGGACACGAGCGTTGTGTTTGCGATCGGGCTCGCGGAGCTGCTCAGGCGGGGCTACCAGCTTTTCACACAGCCCGGCCGTCAGGGGGCGATCATCGAGGTGATCCTCGCGATCAGCCTGATCTACTTCGTGCTGACGTTCACGACCAACCGCCTGCTCGACCTGCTCGACCGGCACTACGCGATCCCGGGAGGCGAGTCGTGACGCTGCTCGCCTTCGAGGAGGTCACCAAACACTACGGCGAGGAGCTGGTGCTCGACGCGGTCTCGTTCGAACTCGACCGCACCGAGGTCGAGGTGATCATCGGGCCCTCCGGCTCGGGGAAATCGACCCTGCTTCGGTGTGTCAACCGGCTGGCCGAGGTCGACGACGGGACGATCCGCTTCGACGGCGAGCCGATCGCGGAGACCGACGCCGACGAGCTCCGCCGGCAGGTCGGGATGGTGTTTCAGGACTTCAACCTGTTCGCCCACCGGACGGCGCTCGGAAACGTCACGCTCGGGCTCCGGCGGGTCCGTGGGTTCTCGACGGACGAGGCCAGAGAGCGGGCCCGCCGGGAGCTCGACCAGGTCGGGCTCGGCGGACAGCTCGACTCCTACCCCGCGGAGCTCTCTGGCGGGCAGAAACAACGGGTGGGGATCGCCCGCGCGCTCGCGATGGACCCCGAGTTGCTCCTGTTCGACGAGCCGACCTCGGCGCTCGATCCGGAGCTGATCGGCGAAGTGCTCGCGGTAATGCGGGAGCTGGCCGACGACGGGATGACGATGCTGTGTGTCACCCACGAGCTCGGCTTCGCCCGGTCGGTCGCCGACCGGCTGACCTTCCTTGAGGCGGGTGCGATCATCGAGCGCGGAGATCCGGAACGGCTCTTCACCGATCCACGGTCCGACCGCACCGCGGAGTACCTGAGCCGGCTCACGGGGGAGTACTGACCGATGAGCAAGGTTCCCGAGAGTGGCACCTCGGCCGGCCGGGCGGGGACCAACGCCGCCGGCGAGCTACCGACCGCCCGCCAGGCGCTGCTCGCCGGGCTCGGGCTCCTGTTTTGGGGGTGGTTGATCGTCCGGTGGAGCTACGACCGCCTCGTCGCCCCCGGCGTGAACGTCACCGACCGGGAGCCGTTCGTCCCCGCCGGGCCCCTCGAGGGCGTCGCCGACGCACTGTCGACCGTCGCGACCGATCTCGGCGCCTTCGGGACGCCGATCGGGTGGCTCGCGTGGGCGTTCGAGACCGCCGCGCTCGGCGTTCGGAACCTCCCGGCGCTCGCCGAGGGTGCCCTGATCACGGCCCAGCTCACCGTCGTCTCGATCCTGTGCGGGCTCGTGATCGCGGTTCCGCTCGCGGTCGCCCGCGTCTACGGCGGCCCCGTTACGCGCTGGACGGCGCTTGCCTACACCGAGCTCATCCGCGGCACGCCGCTGCTCGCACAGCTGTTCGTCCTCTGGTTCGGACTCTCGCTTGGCCCCCCAGTCCGGGGCCTGCCCGGCGTCGGCGGACCGCTTCCCTCTGCGGCGGTCGTCGTCGCGATGATCGGATTCACGATCAACTCCGCCGCCTACCAGTCCGAGTACATCCGCTCGGCGCTGACCGGCGTCGACGCCGGCCAGCTGACCGCCGCCCGCGCGATCGGACTGGGAAAACTCGCCGGGATCCGTTATGTCATGCTCCCGCAGGCGCTGCGCTTTGCGATCCCCGGGTGGACAAACGAGGTCATCTATCTCATCAAGTACTCCTCGCTTGCCGCCTTTATCACCGTCCCGGAGCTGTTCCGCCGCGCACGCGATATTGGTGCCGACACCTTCCGATTTACCGATATCTACGTGGTTGTCGCGGTCTTCTATCTCGCCTTCGTGCTCACGACTGCCGCGGCGATGCGACGATTCGAGGACCGAACCGCGATCCCTGGGCTGAACTGAGACCCATCCATGTTATTCACGGCAGGTCAGCCTCATCACGTCGCTACCGACCGGACCGACCGTCCCGATGGGTGTCCCCGAGTGGGTTACGGAAAATCCAAGGAGAAAGCCTCGCGCTTCAGCGCGGGGATGAATCTGACAAATCCTCCACATTCCACCGCCTGATAACACGGCGGGATATTCCACGCTGTGCCAACATCCATATCATTAAGTAGAAATACTGTCATAGATTACGTATGGCAAAACGGGTCGTCACGCGCACCTACACTGCTTCCATTCGGAATCAGTCACGGGTGTCAGACGATCTTGATGCCCTTGGGTTCGCAGCCTCGAAAATCTGGAACGTCGGACGGTGGACATGCAGCCGGATTTGGGACGAGATCGATCACATTCCAAATCACACCGAACTCACCGCCTACCTCAAAAACCACGAACGCTACGATGACCTGCATTCGCAGTCAAGTCAGCGAGTCCTTCAAGAACTCGCTGAGGCGTTCAACGGCTGGTATGGCAAACGACGCAACGGAGACATGAGAGCGAACCCGCCCGGCTACCGCAAACACGGCGACGACCACCCGCGTTCAACGGTGACGTTCAAAGCCGCCGGCTTCAAACTTGACACCCAGTACAACCGCGTCCGGCTCTCGAAAGGGTCAAATCTCAAGGACTACTGGTCGGACTTTATTCTCTGCAAGTTCCAAACTCGGCCTGACGTTGACCTCTCCGCCGTGGAGAACGTCCAGCAAGTGCGGGCCGTCTGGACTGGTGAGGAATGGGAGTTACACTTCGTTTGTAAAGTCGAGATTGAGGCGGCTGAATCCCCCGGGAAGAAGACAGCCGGTATCGACCTCGGTATCAACAACTTCGCTGCGCTTGCCTACGAAGACGGCCACAGCGAGCTGTATCCGTTGAACTGTTTGAAGCAAGACGACTACTACTTCAGCAAGCGGCTTGCTCGCTGTGACGACTCAAACTCTGAACAGGCCACACGGCTGAACCAGACGAAATCGAGTCGGCGCACGCACTACTTCCATACGCTCTCGAAACACATCGTCCAGCGGTGTGTTGCGGAGGACGTTGGAACAATCGTGATTGGCGATCTTTCCGGCATCCGTGAAGACGAAAATACCGATGAGGCGAAGAATTGGGGCAAGCACAGCAATCTCGATTTGCACTCGTGGGCGTTCGACCGCTTCACGGAGCTGCTCACCTACAAAGCCGAGATGAAAGGCATCACCGTTGAGGAGGTGCCCGAGCGTGACACGTCGAAGTCGTGTTCGTGCTGTGGTCGTAAGCGGGAGGCGAACCGTGTCGAGCGTGGGTTGTACGTGTGCGATGAGTGCGGGACGACGGCGAACGCGGACGTGAACGGAGCCGAAAACATCCGACAGAAAGTATCTCCGAGTTCACCGAATTTGTCGGTGAATAGGAGTAACGGCTGGTTGGCACAGCCATCGACATTTCTGTTTGACAAGGAAACTGGCGCGTTTGCGCCTCAAGAACGGGTAACGCCGTAAACCACAATATCCCAACCCAGCGGTACGGTGCCGTGGGAATCCTCGCCCTTCAGCGCGGGGAGGATGTCAACGTGCGAGGTAGCCGCCGTCGACGTAGATCTCGGCGCCGTTTACGTACGACGCGAGGTCACTCGCCAGGAAGTACACGACCTTCGCGACCTCTTCTGGAGTGCCGGCACGGCCCTGCGGGGTCGCCTCGATGAACGGCTGTGCTTGCTCCTCGTCGAAGCCCGCCGTCATCGGCGTCTCGATGTACCCGGGGTGGACCGAGTTGACTCGGATTCCGTCCTCACCGTAGGCGACAGCGGCGTTCTTTGTCAGAACCGTCAGGCCGCCTTTCGAGGCCTGATAGGCGGCACTGTCGCCGAATCCACCGACCTTTCCGTATATCGAGGAAGTGTTGACAATACTTCCGCCGCCGCTCTCCTGCATCACCGGAACGGCGTGTTTCATGCCGAGCCAGGCGCCTTTGAGGTTCACGTCAATGACCTGCTCCCAGCCGTCGGCGCTCTCCTCGACGATCGACTCGCCGCGGAGAATCCCGGCGTTGTTCACGAGCACGTCGAGCTGACCGTACTCGTCGGCGACCGTCCCGACGAGCGCCTCCCAGTCGTCCTCGTCAGAGACGTCGAGCGAGTAAAACACCGCGTCGCCGCCCTCCTCGCGGATCTCCGCGGCGGTCTCCTCGCCTTGCTCCTCTAAGACGTCGGTCAGCACGACCATCGCGCCTTCTCGTGCGAACATCCGTGCTTCGGCGGCTCCCTGTCCACGGGCTGCTCCCGTGACGAGAGCCACGTGATCGGTAAGGCGTGTCACACTCGCCGATAGGCACTGGTCGACATATAATGGTTTTGCTTATAATCCCCAATACTACACATCTGTACTCCCGGCGGCGTCCCCACACTCTGGTACACTCGTTTCTGCGCCGACTCTATGTTCGCCTACGGAACTATCGGCTTGTAGTAGCCGATAGACTTGTCTTAAAATAGCACTACTGTTGCTGTCGAGACGGCATACCGGTCGCCCGATCACTCACGGCGACAGACGATCTCCCGGGCCCGTCCGTACGGTCTCGTTGCGTGTCGATCGTCACCACCGGTGATCGATCGAAGCTGGACGTCGACGGGCGTCTCTACGACTGTCGTTGGGCCTTGGTGGTGTCGCGTGTGGTACCGTCGTCTCTCGGGTGGTGAGAAGTCCCAGGCAGAGTCAGCCGAACATCTGGCGCATCATCGG
>CAYRQD010000028.1:0-24664 GCA_964426325.1 uncultured Halobacteriales archaeon
GAGACAGCCACCCGAGTCGGACGAATCAAATACCCCAGACCGCAACAGCGGCTATGGCACCCAGTGACGAACCAGACCTCGATCGGTTCGACTCCCGGCGCTCGACGGTCTACGCGCCGGAGGGCGTCGTCGCGACCAGTCAGCCACTCGCAGCGGAGGCCGGCCTCGACATACTTCGACGGGGCGGGAACGCCTTCGACGCGGCAGTCGCGACCGCGGCAGCGCTGAACGTCGTCGAACCAACGAGCACCGGGCTCGGGGGCGACGTGTTCGCGGCCTACCGGACCGCAGACGGCGAGGTGGGGGCGATGCGCGCGAGCGGCGGCGCACCCGCCGGCGCGAGCCTCGAGGCGGTCCGGGAACGGGTGGCCGACGGAACTGACGCGGATCCCGAGGCGGTCTCGATGCCGATGCACGGACCCCACGCGGTCACGGTGCCGGGCACCGCACGCGGGTGGGAGGCGACCGTCGAGAAGCTCGGTCGGCTCGGGTTGGCCGAGACCCTCGGTCCGGCCATCGAGTACGCCACCGAGGGTTACCCCGTGACGGAAGTGGTCTCGGCGCAGTGGCAACACGGCGAACAGCTGTTCAACGACGAGCACGCCCGCGAGGCGTATCTCTTCGACGGCGCGGCCCCGTCGGTCGGCCAGACGGTCCGGCTCCCGAAGCTGGGCGCCTCGCTAAAGCGGATCGCCGAGGGGGGCGCGGACGTCCTCTACGAGGGCGAGATCGCCGAGGCGATCGCCGCGGAGGTCCAGTCGAAGGGCGGGTTCATGACCGTCGACGATCTCGCCGGCTTCGAGGTCGAGTGGCCCGACCTGCTCTCGACGACCTACAACGGCGCCGAGGTCTTCGAGATGGGCCCCCACAACCAGGGCCAGATCGCACTCGAGGCGCTCAACATCGCAGAGGAGATCGGCGCCGGCGAACACCCCCACAACTCGGCCGATCGGATTCACGCCTTCGCCGAGGCGATGAAACTCGCGTTCACCGACGGCCACTACCACGTGACCGACCCCGAGTACGAGTCGGTGCCGCCGCTGCACGCCAAAGCATACGCGAGCGAGCGCGCCGCGGCGATCGGCGAGGATCCGTTGACCGACGTCGAGGTGGGGACGCCGGCCGCGACCGGCGAGGACGCCGACACGGCGCTTCTGTGTGTCGCCGACGGCGCGGGCAACGTCGTCTCGTATATCAACTCGCGGTTCGCCGGCTTCGGCAGCGGGCTCGTCGCCGGCGACACGGGGATCGCGCTACAAAACCGCGGGGCCTCGTTCTCCCTCGATCCCGAGCACCCCAACCGCCTCGAGCCGGGCAAACGGCCCTTCCACACGCTCGTGCCGGCGCTCGCGCGCCTCGACGAGGACGACTGGCTCGGCTTTGGCGTGATGGGCGGGTACATGCAGCCCCAGGGCCACCTCCAGGTGCTCGCGAACCTGATCGATTACGAGATGCCCCTGCAGGCGGCACTCGACGCGCCGCGGTGGCGCTACCGGGCCGACGAGTCCCTGGGCGTCGAGGACCGGCTCCCGACAGGGATCGCCCCGAAGCTCGACCGCCGGGGCCACGACGTTCGGGTCCTCCAGCCGGGCCTGTTCGGCGGCGCGCAGGCGGTTCGGGACAACGGGGGCACCCTCTCGGGCGCCACCGAACCCCGGAAGGACGGGCAGGTCGCCGGGTTCTGAGACCCGACGAGCATAGCCGCGGGGCTCTGCGGGAAACGCGGCTTCTCAAGAACGGCTCGAACGCAAAGAAAGAGCGTCGAAGGTCTGGAGTCCGGTCCTCAGTAACCGCGGGACTGCTCGCGAAGCCGCTCGATCCGCTCCTCGGTCGGCGGGTGTGTCGAGAAGATCTTCTGCAGCGCGCCGCGGGCGCCCTCGCCGGAGATCGCCAGGGCGTTAACCGTCTCCTGGCCTTTCATCTCCTTGCCCTTGTTGCCGGCGCTGATCTTCTCGAGGGCCCGCGCCATCGCGTCGGGGTTGTTCGTGTAGGTCGCCGAGTCGCTGTCGGCGACGTACTCGCGGTACCGGGAGATCGCCATCACGAAGATCATCACGATCATCTGGGCGATCGTTCCGAGGATCATCCCGGCGAAGTACGTCGCGATGTTGCGCTCGCCACCCAGGATGTACGCCCACTGGACGACGATCCCGACCATCGAGGCGATCGACTGCCCAAGCACCATCAGGACCACGTCGCGGTTCTTGATGTGTGCCAGCTCGTGGCCGAGCACGCCCTCAAGTTCGTCGTGCTCGAGCAGATCGATGATCTCCTTGGAGACGACGACCACGCCGGCGCCCTTCCGGCCGACGGCGAAGGCGTTGGGGACGCCCATCTCCGCGACCATCAGTCGGGGTTTCTCGATGCCCATGTCCTCGCTGAGCTGCTCAACCGAGCGGTGGATCCGGCCGTAATCGTGCCGGCCGGACCGACCCTCGGGCATGTCCTCTGCCCCGACGCTGCGAAGCGCCATCCACTTGCCGAACTTGTACTGGAAGCCGACGAACCCGAGACTCCCGAGCAGCAACAGCGCGAGCACACTCGTTCCGGTGCCGAACTGCCACATGACTACTCCGGCAAGTGCTGCATAGAAGCCGAACAGAATCGATCCGGCCAGCAGCATCCGGAGGCGGAGACCGTTGTGTCCTACCATCAACGCTCACTATGTAGCCAGTAATAAAAAAGTGTGCGCTTCGTCGGATGCCACCCCGAGACTACGTCGGAAACAGCGCAACACATAATACCTAGGCGGGCAACCACGGTGGTATGATACGGGCCGTCGGCACCGGGGCACGACTCTCGGGTCGCCCAGCCGACGGTCGCGGTCGGAAAGCCGGCGATAAACGCGCGTAACGCCGGCTCGCGGCGGAGGTGGCGCTCTGTCGTGGGCTGTTTTGATGGATCGATCGACCGACCAGCAGGCCGAACACGACAGATGACAGACACGACATACGACACCTTCGCCGGCGTGTATCCGGCGATGTGTACACCCTTCGACGAGGACGGGAGCATCGACTTCGACCAACTGCGCGCGGACGCTCGCCGGCTCGAGGCGGCCGGCGTCGACGGGCTCGTTCCCATGGGCTCGACCGGCGAGGCGGCCACGGTCAGCCACGACGAGCACGTCGAGGTGATCGCAGCGGTCGCCGAGGCCGTCGAGGTGCCGGTGATCGGCGGCGCGGGCTCGAACAGCACCCGCGAGGCGGCGTCGCTCGCTCGGCGAGCGGCCGACGCCGGGGCCGACGCCCTGCTCATGATCGCGCCGTACTACAACACCCCCGAGCAGCGGGGCTTTCGCGAGCACTTCGAGACGATCGCCGACGCGGTCGATCTGCCACAGATCGTCTACAACGTTCCCTCCCGGACCGGCCGGTCGCTGACCGCGGACACCGTCGTCGAGCTCGCCGGTCACGACTCCATCCAGGGATACAAGGCAGCCGGCGGGGACCTGGGTCGGATCGGCGAGATCGTGGAACGAACGCGAGACGAGAGCTTCGACGTGCTCTCGGGCAACGACGCCGAGACGCTACCGATCCTCTCGGTCGGCGGGACCGGCTGTATCAGCGTCGCGGCGAACGTCGAGCCCCGCCGGATGAGCGAGCTCGTCTGGGCGGCCCTGGACGGGGAGTACGGCCGAGCACGGGAGCGCCACTACGAGCTGGGCGGGCTGTTCCGGGCGCTGTTCCGGGAGACCAACCCGATTCCGGTCACCGCGGCCATGGAGATCCGCGGCTACGGCAACGGCCGACACCGGGCCCCGCTGACGCCGCTGTCGCCGGAGCTGCGCGAGGAGCTGGCGGCGCTGCTCGCGGAGTACGACGAGCCCGAGACGGCCGACCGCCACCGCGAGCGACGGCCCGCGCCGGAGCTGTGAGCGTGGTCGAGACGCGGATTGCCGTCAACGGCGTCGGTGGCGAGATGGGGGGGCGGGTGCTCGCGGCCGCCGCCGAGCGGGACGACATCGAGGCCGTCTTCGGGGTGGCCCCCGACCCCGAGGCGGCTACGGCGCGGGTCCCGGTCGTCGAGCCGGACGACCTTGGCGGGGCGCTCGATCGACACGCGCCGGACGCCCTCGTGGATTTCAGCGTGCCGGCCGCAACCGTTGATGCGGCACGGGCCTGTGCGGCCGCCGGCGTCGCCCTCGTCACCGGAACGACCGGCCTCGACGACCGGCAGCTGGCGGCCATCGGGGAGGCGAGCGCGGAGACGCCGGTGCTGCGGGCGAGTAACTTCTCGCGGGGGATCCAGGCGTTCCTGCGAGCGCTCGAGCCGGCACTGGCGGCGCTGCCGGAGTACGACGTCGAGCTGCTCGAGACACACCACAGCCGCAAGCGCGACGCCCCCAGCGGCACGGCAGAAACGATCCTCGAGACCGTCGCGGACCACCGCGAACTCGACCGCGTCCCGGGGCGGGAGGGAACCCACGACCGGACCGACGAGGAGGTCGGCGTGCTGGTCAGACGGGCCGGGACGATCCGAGGGGAACACGAGCTGCTGCTCGCCGGCAACGACGAGGTGCTCACGCTCACCCACCGCGCCGAGGACCGGGGCGTGTTCGCCGCCGGCGCCCTCGACGCGGCCGTCTGGATCGCCGGCCGCCCGCCCGGATCCTACTCGTTCGCCGACGTCGTCGCGGACTGACGAACCGGCACCGACATTCTTTTATTCTATCACGAAAATCACCGTACGGGGTGGTGACGTGTGAGCACAGGAGCGCTCATCGGCGCTGCAGTCGCGAGTGTACTCGTCGTTCCGGGACTGGTCTACGGCGCGGTCTGGTACCTGCGGGTCCGTGAGCAGGTGTCGACGGGCGGACGACCAGAGCCGCCGGAACCGAACCACACCGGGCGCGTCGTACCCGGAAGCGACAACGAACAGTAACGCCGTCGAACGGAACGGACAAGCCTCGGGGCAACTAGCCGCCGGTATGGGCAGTGATTCGGACCTGCAGGCACGAATCGAGCGGCTGTGGGCCAGGCGGGAGGCTGGCGAGCTGGACGCGTCGGGACTCGAGGAGCTGAGCGTTCTCGATGAGTTTCTCACCGCGCTCGAGCGCGACGAGATCCGAGCCGCAGAACGCGTCGGCGGGGAGTGGCGCGCACAGGGCTGGGTCAAACACGGGATCTTGCTCAATTTCGCGCTCCGGGAGATCTCGGGGTACGAGTACGGTGACACCACCTACAACGACGTCATGCCCCTGGCCGAGACTGCCAAGTTCCGAGAGCGTGGGACCCGGAACACGCCCGACGGGACCGTCGTCCGCCGGGGCGCTCGGGTCGGGGCCGACGCGATCTTGATGAGCCCCTCGTTCGTGAACGTCGGCGCCCGCGTCGGGGACGGCTCGCTGGTCGATTCCTGTACGACCGTCGGCTCGTGTGCACAGATCGGCGCGAAAGTCAAGCTCGGCGCGAACACGCTGATCGGCGGCGTGCTCGAGCCCGTCGAGGACGCGCCGGTCGTGATCGAGGACGGCGTCTCCCTGGGAGCGGGCTGTCGGGTGACCTCGGGGTTCGTCGTCGGCGAGGACTCGGTGGTCGCGGAGAACACGCTGTTGACCCCGCGGCTCCCGGTGTACGATCTCGTCGAGGAGACGGTCCGGTACGGCCGCCTGCCGCCCGAGCGGCGGGCCTTCGCCCGCTACGTGGAGTCCTCGGTCGGCGAGCACGAGCTGTTCGAGGGCGGGGCCTACAAGCCCGCGGTGGTGGCGACAGAGCTGGGCCGGGAGACGCTGGCGGCGACCGAGCGAGAGCAGACCCTCCGGGAGTCGGAACCGACACCCTGAACCGGCACACGACCAATAGCGGAACAATGAGCGAGACGCGACCGGCGGGCGAGACGCCGCCGGTCCGACGGCTGGACGACTGGGACCGCGAGCGACTCGCAGCGGCCGCGAGCGAGCACGGAACGGCGCTGTACGCCCTCGACCGAGATCGGGTGCGGGCCAACTACCGCCGGATCGACGCTGCCTTTCCCGAGGCGCGTGTTATGTACGCCGCGAAGGCCCACGCCGGACGGGCGGTACTGAATGCGGTCCTCTCGGCTGGCGGGGCCATCGAGTGTGCCGCCCGCGGGGAGCTCGACCGGGCGATCGCCGCCGGCGCCGACCCGAACGAGCTTCAATACACGGCCGTGAACCCGCCAGCCGAGGACGTGACCTACGCCGCAGAGCTCGGCGCCGAGGCACCGGGATTTACCATCACGGCTGGCGCACTCGACACGTTCGACCGGCTCGCGGACCGGGGGTACGACGGGCGGGTCGCGCTGCGCGTCAACCCCGGGATCGGGACCGGCCACCACGAGAAGGTCGCCACCGGCGCGGACGCGAAGTTCGGAATTCCCGCCGAGCGCGCCGCCGAGGCTGCGGCGACGGTCGCAGACCGGTTCGAGCTGGTCGGCGTTCACGCCCACGTCGGCAGCGGCGTCCTGCGCGACGATCTCGACGAGCACTGTCGGGCCGTCGAGCGGATCAGCGCGATCGCCCGCGAGGTACGAGCGGCCGTCGGCGAGCTCGAGTTCGTCGACATCGGTGGTGGGCTCGGCGTCCCCCACCGCGAGGGCGAGCCGCCGCTGGCGATCGAGACCGTCGCCGATCGGATCCGCGCGGCCACCGATATCGAGGCCCAACTGGTCGTCGAGCCCGGCCGGTATGTCGTCGCCGACGCCGAGTGCATCCTGACACGGGTGAACACGGTCAAGGAGACCCCATCGACGACGGTGGTGGGCGTCGACGCCTCGCTGGCGACGCTCGTTCGGCCGGCGATGTTCGACTCGTATCACCCGATACGGAACCTCTCGGCGCCGGACCGAGGGTCGGTCCCGGTCTCGGTCGGCGGGCCCTGCTGTACGAGCGCCGACGTGTTCTGCACCGACCGGCCGATCGCACGCCCCGAGCGGGGTGACCTGCTCGCGATCGGGATGGCTGGGGCCTACGGCTACGAGCTCGCGAGCCAGTTTCACTCACAGCCCCGGCCGGCCGAGGTCGCGGTCGAGGGCGAGCCCGAACTGCTCAGGCGCCGCGAGACGCTGGCGGACGTGACCCGCGTCGAACGCGACTGAGACGAAACGGACAGATACGGTTCGATCGGCAGAGAGACCGGGGTTATGCCCGAGGCGATCCCCGCCGAGGCCCTCTATGACGTCTCGACGCCGACAGCGGTTGCGGTTTCGCCGGACGGCGACCGCGCAGCTTCTGAAAGGCAGTCGGCGAGCCGGACTGGCGCTCGGTCGGTCAGACGAACCCCTGCGTCGTGATCGACCGGTAGACTGGCGCCGGCGATCAGACGACGCCGGTGACCGTCGCGGCCTCGCGGGCGGCGGACTCGGCGATGCCGTCCCCGAGGATGGTGTATCGGTCGCGGATCCGGTGGGCAGTCGTGAGCGCCTCGATGACGGTCTCCGCGTCGATGCCCAACTCGGCGGCGGTCGTCGGCGCACCGATCGCCTCGAGCGCCGCCCGGACCTCCCGCCAGCCGTTCTCGCCGCCCTGCAGGTAGGCGGTCACGATCGAGCCCACCCCGACCTGGTGGCCGTGCAGCGCCGCGCCGGGGGCTAACCGATCGAGCTGGTGGGAAAAGAGGTGCTCTGCCCCGCTTGCCGGCCGGGAGGAGCCGGCGATGCTCATCGCGACCCCCGAGGAGACGAGCGCCTTCGCGACGATCCAGGCCGACTCCTCTAGTCCCTCGACGATCGAGTCGGCGTTCTCGACGAGAATCTCGGCGGTCATCTCCGAGAGCGCGCCGGCGTACTCAGAGTACCGGACGTTCTGCAGGCGGTGGGCCAGCTGCCAGTCCCGGACCGCTGTGTAGTTCGAGATGATGTCGGCACAGCCCGCGGTGGTGAGCCGCCAGGGCGCCGCGGCGATGATCTCGGTGTCGGCGACCACCGCGAGGGGGGGCTCGGCGGCGACGCTGTGACGCGTGTCACCGTCCGGAACCGACGCGCGCCCGGAGACGATCCCGTCGTGGCTGGCCGCGGTCGGCACCGAGACGAAGCCGATCGCCTGGTCCTCGGCGGCCATCTTCGCGACGTCGATTGCCTTGCCCCCGCCGACGCCGACCAGGTAGCCGGGATCGACCGACTCGGCGACGCGTTTGACCCGCTCGATGGCCGCGAAACTTGCCTCCTCGACGACGACGAGCTCGGGCTCGGGGCCGAGGCTCGCGAGCTGTTCGCGGACCCGGTCGCCGGCGACGGCCCTCGGCGTGGGACTGGTCACGATCAGCGGCCGCCCCGAGAGGTGCAGGTCCGCGACCACGTCCGCCGTCCGGTCGAGGACGCCGCTCCCGAGCACGACGTTCCGGGGGAGCCGGATCCACGTGGACTTGCCGGTCTCTGCCATGTCGGCCGTACCCTCCGACACCGCTTAAACGCCCCGACAGCTCAGACGAGCGCGTCGATGACCGCCGCGGTCGTCGCCCGCTCGGGACCGGGGTCGCGGTCAGTCTCGTAGGTCGCACGCGCGGTCTCGGCGATCGCCGTCGCGGGCTCGACGGGCTCCCACCCGAGCCGGTGGAGCTTCTCGGTCGCCAGCACGTGCGGCTCGGGGTTGTACAGCGGGAAGTCGGTCGGCGCGAGCCCGCCGCGGGCGAGTTCGCGGGGGCTGGTGGTCACCAGTTCGGGGTCGGCGCCGACGGCGTCGGCGATCCGCTCGAGGACGCCGTCAAGCGTGAGCACCCGGCGGTCGGCGACGTTGTAGGCCTCGCCGGGCGCGCCGGCCTCGCCGACGGTCCGGATCGCGCGGGCGACGTTCTCGACGGAAACGAGGTGGTGGATGTTCGTCCCGTCGCCGGGAACGAGCACCCGATCGTGTTCTCGGACCCGGTCGACCCAGTAGGCGAGCCGCCCCGTGTAATCGTAGGGCCCGTAGACGATCGTCGGGCGAACGCTCATCGCGTTGACCCCCTCGGCGGCGGCCGCGAAGACCGCACGGTCGGCCTCTGCCTTGCGGTTGCCGTAGGACCCGGCGCCGTCGTCGACGGCCTGCTCGTCGGTACACGGTTCGAGCGGCGTCTCGTCCTCTCGCTTCGGGATCTCCTCGCGGCCGTAGGCGCTGCCACTGGAGACGAACACGTACGCCCCGACGTCTTCGAAGACCCGGGTGGCCATCCGAACCTCGCCGGGGTAGTACGCGACGGTGTCGACGACGAGCTCCGGGTCGACTGCCGCCTTCGCCTCCGCGAGGGCGGCGCCGCTGGTCCGGTCGCCGGTCACGTGCCCGACTCGATCGTCCCCCGTGAATGGGTTCTCGTGGCGGCCGCGGTTGAACAGCGTCACCTCGTAGTCGTGTGCGAGCAACTCCCGTACCAGGTGACGGCCGATGAACCGCGTGCCGCCGATCACGAGCGCCTCGTCCATGCGAGCAGGTCGAGGACCGCGCAGTAAAATCGTCTGGTCCGTCTCCCCGTCCAATCGGACCGGCGGTCAGTCCGCGCCGCCCCGGACCCGCTCGCCAGCCCCGTCGGGGGCGGCCGGCGCAGGCGGGTCGGTCCGGACGTCCTCGCGGCTCCGGTCGGCGATGACCTCGGCGTAGGCGTCGGGCAGCACCCGCGTGAACGCCTCAATCGCCTCGGGCCACGCCTCGAGCAGCCGCCGGGCCCGCTGTGAGTCGGTGTAGGCCGCGTGGTTCTCGACGAGCCTGGTCAGGACCGCCCGGTCGCGCTCCTCGAGTGTCGTCGAGAGGGTGACCATCTCGGTGTTGGCCCGGTCGGCGAGCTCGTCGTCGGGATCGTAGACGTAGGCGACCCCGCCGGACATGCCGGCTGCGACGTTCCGGCCGGTCTCGCCGAGCACGACGACCACGCCGCCGGTCATGTACTCGCAGGCGTGATCGCCGGCCGACTCGACGACGGCGTGAGCGCCCGAGTTGCGGACTGCAAACCGCTCGCCGACCGCGCCGTTGACGTAACACTCCCCCTGGGTGGCGCCGTACAGGGCGACGTTGCCGGCGACGACGTTCTCGGCGGCGTCGTAGCCGGCGGTCGGGGGCGTCCGGACGATCAGCCGGCCGCCCGAGAGCCCCTTGCCGAGATAATCGTTGGCGCTCCCGGTCAACGACAGCGTCACGCCGGACTGCAGGAAGGCGCCGAAGCTCTGACCCGCAGTCCCGTCGAGTCGCGCGGTGATCGTCCCGTCCGGGAGCCCGTCGGTGTCGTGCTCGCGGGAAATCCGGTGGGAGATCGTCGCGCCGACCGCCCGATCGGTGTTGTCGATCTCCGCCGCGACGGTCGCCGGCTCGCCGGTCTCGATAGCCGACCCGACCGCCTCGAGCAGCTCGCCGTCGAGTCGATCCTCGAGGCTCTGCTCGGGCTGCGGGTCGGCGCCGACCTGGTCGGGGCCGCCGGCGGGCGCGAGCACGGCCGAGAGATCCAACCCGTCGGCGCGGTCGTGGCCGGTCTCGCGCTGGCGGAGACAGTCCGCGCGGCCGAGCATCTCCTCGACGGTCTCGAAGCCGAGCTCGGCCATCAGCTCCCGGAGCTCCGCCGCGATGAAGGTCATGTAGTTGATCACGTGCTGGGGCTGGCCCGGGAACCGATCGCGGAGCGACTCGTCTTGGGTCGCGACCCCGACCGGACAGGTGTTCTCGTGGCACTGCCGGGCCATCACACAGCCCGAGGAGACAAGCGACGCGGTGCCGAACACGTACCCCTCCGCGCCCAGCAGCGCCGCGACGGCCACGTCCCGGCCGGTCATGAGCCCGCCGTCGGTCGTGACGCGGATCCGATCCCGGAGCCCGGTCTCGCTGAGCAGCTGGTGGGCCTCGGCCACGCCCAGCTCCCAGGGGACGCCGGCGTGTTTGATGCTGGTCTTTGGCGAGGCGCCGGTGCCCCCGGAGTGCCCGGAGACGTGGACGACGTCCGCCTCGGCCTTGGCGACGCCGGCGGCGATGATCCCGACGCCGTCCTCGGCGACCAGCTTGACGCTCACCTCGGCCTCGGGGTTTGCCGCCCGGAGGTCGTAGATCAGCTGTTTGAGATCCTCGATCGAGTAGATGTCGTGCAACGGCGGCGGCGAGATCAGCCCCACGCCCGGCGTGGCGTGGCGGACGTGGGCGATCATCTCGTTTACCTTCCCGCCGGGGAGGTGCCCCCCCTCGCCGGGTTTCGATCCCTGGGCCATCTTGATCTGGAGCTGATCGGCCGCCGCGAGGTAGGTCGCGGTGACGCCGAACCGGCCGGAAGCGACCTGCTTTGTCCCACACCCTTTCTCGGTGTCGAACCGCTCGGGGGGTTCGCCCCCCTCGCCGGTGTTCGCGGTCGCGCCCAGCCGGTGCATCGCGATCGCGTTGTTTTCGTGCATCTCCGGCGAGAGCGAGCCCAACGACATCGCCGCGGTCTCGAACCGCTCGACGATCGAAGCCGCTGGCTCGACGTCCTCGATCGGGACGGGCTCGCGGTCGCTCTCGAGTGTCAGCAGTCCGCGCATGGTCTGGAGCTGCTCGGACTGGTCGTTGACCATCGCCGCGAACTCGCGGTAGGCCTCGTAGTCGCCCTGCCTGACGGCCTGCTGGAGCGTGCCGACGGTCTTTGGGTTCCACCGGTGGTGGCGGCCGCCGGTGCGGTTCTCGAACTCGCCGACCCGCTCGGGGGCGGCGTCGTCTGCCCAGGCCAGCGCGTGCCGGTCAAGCGCGTCGGCCTCGATCGCGTCGAGCCCGATCCCCTCGGTCCGGTTCGCGGTCCCTTCGAAGTACTCCTCGATCACCGACGAGGAGAGCCCGACGGCCTCGAAGATCTGCGCGCCGCGGTAGCTCTCGACCGTCGAGATACCCATCTTCGCCATCGTCTTCAACAGTCCAGTCTCGACGGCGTCCCGGTAGGCCGCGACCGCCCGGTCCCGGTCGGCCTCGGTCAGCTCGGCGACGGTCTCGTAGGCGAGATACGGGTTGACCGCGCCAGCGCCGTAGCCGATCAGCGCCGCGACCTGGTGGACCGTCCGCGGGTCGCCCGACTCGACGACCAGCCCGACGTCGGTGCGGGCACCCGTTCGGACGAGGTGGTGGTGAACGCCCCCGACCGCGAGCAGCGACGGGATCGGAACCCGATCGGGACCGACCGCCCGGTCCGAGAGGACGACGATATCGTGTGATTCGGCGGCGCCGGCGGCCTCGCGGCGGAGCTCGTCGACGGCCGCCTCGAGGCCGGTCTCGTCGGGGTCGTAGGTCGTGTCGAGTACCGTCGCGGAGAGCCCCTCGGTCCCGTCGAGGGCCGCGATCGCGGCCAAGTCCTCGTCGGTGAGGATCGGCGAGTCGAGCACGAGCTGGCGGGCGTGGGCCGGCGTCTCGGCGAGCAGGTTGCGCTGCTCGCCCAGGCGGGTCTCGAGGCTCGTAACGAGCTCCTCGCGGATGTAATCGATCGGGGGGTTCGACACCTGCGCGAACAGCTGTTTGAAGTAACTAAAGAGGGGCCGGTTGAACTGCGAGAGCACCGACAGTGGCGTGTCGTCGCCCATCGAGCCGACCGGGTCGACGCCCGTCTCGGCCATCGGCTCGAGCAGGTGCTCGAGCTCGTCGTAGGTGTACCCGTGGGTGACCTGGTTGGCCCCGAGCGCCTCGATCGACCCCCGGTCAGGCCCGGGCTCGAGATCCGCCAGCCGGCGCTGTTCTCGCTCGACCCACTCGGCGTAATCCGGGTCGGCGATCTCCTCGAACACCTCGGCGTCGGGGACGACCCGGCCGGACTCGGGGTCGGCGAGGAAACACTGGCCGGGCCGGAGTCGGCCCCGCTCGCGGATCTCGGAGGGATCGTAGGGCAGGGCGCCGACCTCGGAGGACATAACCAGCCGGTCATTCTCGAGGATGTCGTACCGGCAGGGGCGCAGCCCGTTCCGGTCGAGGACGGCGCCGACCCGTCGGCCGTCGGTCGCCGCGACCAAGGCCGGCCCATCCCACGGTTCGATCAGCGACGCGTGGTAGTCATAGAAGGCCCGCCGGTCACCGGTGACGCCCGTCTCCGGGGCGCGCCAAGCCTCCGGGATCAGCATGCGCAGTGCGTGTGGCAGCTCCCGGCCGGTCTCGAGCAACAGCTCGAGGGCGTTGTCGACGCTGGCGGTGTCCGATTGGTCGGGGTCCTCGATGATCGGTCGGAGCCGGTCGATCTCCTCGCCGAAGGCCTCGTCTGCGAGGTCGGTCTCCCGAGCCCGCATCCAGTTGACGTTGCCTTGGATCGTGTTGAACTCGCCGTTGTGGATCAGCGTCCGGTAGGGGTGCGCGAGGTGCCAGGCCCCCAGGGTGTTCGTCGAGAACCGGGCGTGGACCATCGCGAACTGCGAGCGCACGCGGTCGTCGGTCAGGTCCGAGTAGTACGCCCCGAGCTGGCTCGCGGTCAACAGTCCCTTGTAGACGACCGTCTGCCGGTCGAGCGAGACCACGTAACACCGCTCGCGGTCGAGTCCCCGGTCTCGCACCCGCCGTCGAACCGTCCGGCGGGCGAGGTAGAGTCGTCTGTCGAACGCCTCGGCGTCGAGGTCTTCGGCCGGCCGGACGAACACCTGCCTGATCGCGGGCTCGGAGCTAAGCGCCGTCTCGCCGAGGCCGGCATCGCCGGTCGGCACCGACCGCCAGGCGAGCACCTCGAGGCCCTCCTCTTCGAGGGTCCGTTCGACGAGCCTGACCAGCCGGGCCCGCAGGCGCCGCTCGCGGGGCAAGAAGAGACTCCCGACCGCGTACTCGCCGGCCGGCGGCAGCGACGCCGCCACGGCCGCGTCGAAAAACTCGTGGGGAATCTGGAGCAACACCCCAGCCCCATCGCCCGTGTCGGGGTCGGCGCCGGTCGTTCCACGGTGTTCGAGACACTCGAGCAGGTCGATGCCGTCCCGAACCGCGTCGTGGGTCCGGCTCCCGTCGAGGTTCATCACTACCCCGACGCCGCAGTTCGACCGAGCCGCGGTCGGATCCGCGAGTCCGAGCGAGTCGTCGTCTGTCACTACGTGTCGACAGCGCGTAGGGGAATATAACCGTGTTCCTTATACACCAATAAGGACTCCCCTACGAGTGAAGCTTCCGGGAACTGGGTTTATTATGCGGTCGGACCGGAACGTGTTCATGGCCGGAGAGAGCGAGCGACCGAGCGGCGGGGCCGAGGCCGCCCGGGACTCGGCGGCGGTCTTTTCGCTGCTCGGGGACGAGCGGCGTCTGAAGATCGTCGCGGCGCTTCACGAGGGCGCGCCGCTCTCGTTTTCCGAGCTGTACGAGCGGGTGAGCTTCGATGACAGCGGCCAGTTCAACTATCACCTCTCACAGCTCCGACCGCACTTCGTCACGAAACGCGACGGGGCGTACGTCCTGACCGCGGCCGGCCAGCGAATCGCGCGGGCCGTGGCAGCCGGGTTTTACACTGACGCCCCCGAGGTTCCGCCCTTCGCGGTCGACGGCGAGTGTACCGTCTGCGGCGAGTCGTCGCTGGTGGCCTCCTACGCCGACGAGCGGGTCGCGATCGAGTGTGCGGCCTGCGGCGAGCCGGTCCTGCGGGTCTCGGTCCCGCCAAGCCTGTTTCGCGAGCGAGACCCGAGAGCGGCGCTCGAAGCCTTCGAACGGTGGTCGACGAGCCAGGTGTCTCAGGCTCGGGAGGGGCTGTGTCCGGACTGTGGCGGCTGGATCGAGCGGGCGGTAACGTGGACACCCCCAGAGGAAACGCCGTTCTCGGTGCTCCCGACGTTCAACTGTGGGGTCTGCGGGCGCCGGGTAGTCACCTCCTTCGGGGCGCTCGCGACCAGGGACCCGCGGGTGCAGGCGTTTCACGAGCGCCACGGCGTCAACCTGGACGACCGCCACTACTGGGAGATCGAGCAGTTCGTCACCGACGAGCACGACGAGATCCTCTCGGAGGAGCCACTGCGGGTGCGGGTTACCTTCGAGGCCGGCGACGAGATCTGCCAGGTCGTCCTCGACGCAGATCACGAGATTCGGGACATCGAAATCCACCCGCACGACCGGACCGACAAGCGGTAGCTCACGCGTCGCCGCGCCACTCTGCCCGGAACTGCTCGTGGAACCGCTCGAGCGCGGCGTGTCTGTCCTCGGCGAGTCGGCGGGCGGGTGCGGTGTGGAGCTCCTCGCGCAGTCGGAGCAGCTTGTCCTCGAAGTCAGCTACCCACCTCTAAAGGGATGGGCTTGTCAGTGGACTCTCGCTCTACCGACACGGGAGTATCGGACGCCACTTCAGTAGCGTTCACGATCATCACCCCTGACTTCAGGGCGTACTGACAGAACGCCCCTCCAGCAGGGGACTTCTGCCCCCGCTGGAGATTGAGCGCAAGTTTCCGTGCGACGTTCTTCGACGCGTTGTAATCTGCATTCGCAGTGTACGAACAGTCGAAGCATTCGAAGTGCTGGTCGTCGCGGTTTTCTTCAAGTGTACACCCGCACTTCGAGCATTGCTGACTCGTGTACTGCGGCTTCACAGCGTCCACGACGATTCCGTACTCTTCAGCCTTGTACTCAACCATTGTTTGTAGTGAGTTAAACGCCCACTGCTGGAACCTCTTCCCGTCGCTAATCCGCTCTCGAATCTGTTTCAACTTCTCGAACGCAATGTGCGTGCACTCGTGGCGACGAGCCTCCCCCACGATAGCTTTCGAACACTGGTGGAGGTAGTCTTCGCTCCAGCGACCGAACCTGTCACCGATACGCTGAAATGTTATGTGGGCGTTCCGTGTGCCTGTTTGTTGGAGGCTGGCACGGCGTTTTTCGAACTCGCGGCGCTGGTGGTTGAGGTGGTCCGCGTTGCCAATGAACTCGCCCGTGGACGTGACGGCGATGTGGTCGTTGACGTTGCAGTCCACGCCAAGGACTTTCGAATCCTCAGCTTTCTCAGGACTGCTCACGTCGAGTTCTCGCTCCATCACCGCGTGCATATAGAACTCGTCGGTTTCACTGTTGTAGTGGACAGTGCTGGTCGAGAATGAGTAGTCGTCGTCCAGCAGGTACTCTCCGTGTGGTGTTCCGTCTGAGTCGTCGGGTAGCTCGTATTTGCATTCGACTCTACCGTTGACAGTGGCGAGACTCACCTTGTCTCGATAGTAGGTGGCGGCTCGCTTGTCGTAGATGATGCTGAACGTGTCGTACTCCGGCTTGCTGGTGGTCTTGCCGTCAGCAAGCCGGTCAACGCAGTTGTCGATGTCGTCGGTGGCGCGTTTGATGGCCTCCTGCACGAGATTCGCGTGCAAGTAGTCGGTTTTTTGACGGAGGTCGTCGTAAATAGCGTCTTCGGCGTCGCTCTTGCTGGTTACGCAGTCCTCGTCGGGGTAGCGCCACGCCCAGTCTACGGTGCGGTTCGCACAGTACTGGAATTTGTCGTTGGTAGCGTGGAGATCGCTCTTGCGGTCGTCGGGTAGTTCAAGACGGACGCGCACAGTGCGAGTTACCTCCCACGCCATCTGATTTACAGTAGCGCCTTCTCTTTGTTCATAGTTTTGAATAGGGTGGGAGAGTCGGCAATGCTATGTTCGGTGGTTTGTGTAGTGCAGCTTACGCGCTTCCTCCTATGCGTAAAGGGGTGAGCTTCCGCGCTGTTACCGCTGTGATACAGCGAGGAGTACCGGTCGCCGGTCTTGTCCCAGAGCGGGAGGCCGTGTGCGCCGCCGAACGCGAACGCTCGGGCGATCCCGATCGCTCCCATCGCCTCGAGGTTGTCGGCGTCTCTGAGGATCTCGGCCTCGACGGTCTCGGGGGCGGGATCCTCGCCGCGCAGGGCCAGCTCGTCGTGGACGGCCACGCAGTGGGTGACCGCGCCGACGGTCTCGCCGTCGACCCCGGCCCGCTCAAGCGCGCGAGTGACTTCGGCGGTCGTCTCGGCCGGATCGCGGCCGGTGCCGTCTTCGAGCACGCGGTGCAGGTCGTGGACCAACGCCGCGCAGCCGACGACGGTCCGGTCGGCTCCGAGCTCGTCGGCGAACCGCTGGGTCAGCCGGAACACCCGCCAGACGTGTGCCGTGCCGTGTCCGGAACTGTCCTCGGCGTAGTGCGACCGGATCGCCGCCGCGACAGCCCGAAAGGGCGGCTCCTCGCGCCGGGGACCACCGGGGTGCGGGCCGGTGATCGGCGTCGGATCGGTCAGCGTCTCGGACCGAGGAACGTCGGGCTCCGCCTCGGAGTCGACGCCGCGGGAATCGTCGGTCATACCGACCCGTTCGGCTCAGGACCAATGACTGGCGCGGTCGAGTGTCAGCCGCCGAGTCGACCGCCCACGGGGGTCTCAGACGTGCTCGTCGAGGAACGCAACGATCCGTTCGTAGGCCGTGATGCGGTTCTCGAGCTTCGAGATCCCGTGGCCCTCGTCGTCGAAGATCAGCTTCTCGACGGGCACGCCCTGCTCGCGGGCCCGCTCGGCGATCTGTTCGGCCTCGCCGACCGGCACGCGGGGGTCGTTCTCGCCGTGGAGCACGAACAGCGGCGCAGCGATCCGGTCGATGTTGCTGGTGGGACTGACCGACTCGAGAAACTCCCGGTCCTCGGCGAGCGAGCCGTACTCGGCCTCCCGGAGCTCGCGGCGCCAGTCGCCGGTGTTCTCCAGGAACGTGACGAAGTTCGCGATCCCGACGATGTCGACGCCCGCGGCCCACCGCTCGGGGAACTCGGTGAGCGAGGCGAGCACCATGAACCCGCCGTAGGACCCGCCCATCGCCACGAACCGCTCGGGATCGACGGCCCCGCGGGCCGCAAGCCAGTCCAGGCCGGCGCCGATGTCTCGGACCGAGTCCATCCGGTTTTCCACGTCGTCGAGGTGAGTGTACTCCCGGCCGTAGCCGGCCGACCCGCGCACGTTCGGCTCGAAGAGGGCGTACCCCCGCGAGATGAAGTACTGTCGGAGTCCGGAAAAGCCGGGTCGACGCTGGCTCTCGGGGCCGCCGTGGATGTCGACGATCACCGGCGCGTTCTCGGCGCCCTCCGGGAGCGTGAAGTACGCGGGGATCTCCCGGCCGTCGAAGGTCTCGTACCGGATCAGGTCGGGGTCGGCGAAAGTCTCCGTGGGAATACCGGCCGCGTCGGCACAGGTCCAGCGGGTGAGCGCCCCGGACGGCGCCGTCTCTGGACCGTCGGCTCCCCCTTCGATCGTCGGGAGAGCGGCGACATCGATCACGGAGACGTTCGTGTTCTCGGTACGTCCCGAGGCCGACAGCGCAACCCGGTCGCCGTCGGGGCCGAAGCTGGCGCCGCCGGCGACATCGCCAGGCAGCTCCGGCACGGCGAACTCGCGGAGCTCGGTCGGGCCCGCAAGCTCCGCGAGGTGAAAGTCGGTGTACCCGTCGACGTTCCGGGAGTAGGCGAGCCGGCCGGACTCCTGATCGAGTGCGAGCCCGTCGACGTTCCACTCGCCGCCCTCCTCGACGACGGCGAGCTCGCCGGTCTCGGCGTCCATCCGGGCGAGATACAGCGTGTCCGCGCCCTCGTCGGTGACCAGGTAGATCGCCTCGCCCTCGGGACCCCACTCGGGGGAGCTGTACCGCACGCCCTCGGTGTCTGCCGTGAGCCGGCGGCGCTCGCCGGTCGCGAGCTCGAGCACGGACAGGTCGTGATCGAAACTCGAGTGCGCCCGGTGGAGCAGCAGGGCGCCGTCGTCGGGGCGCCAGCCGGCGACGCTGTACCAGCCGTCGCCCTCGAAGACCAGCTGGGCGTCTTCACCCTGTTCCTCGCGGCCCTGGGTGTAGACGTCGAAGACGGCCTCGTCGCGGCGGTTCGAGGCGAAGGCGAACCGATCGCCGGTCGAGTCCCAGCCGCCCCACCGGTGTTTCGCGTCGGGGATGTCGGTCAGCGGGTGGATCGCTCCCTCAGCGTCGAGCCGGAACAGCTGGGTGCGCTCGTTGCCCCCCTCGTCCATCCCGAAGGCGAGTTCCGAGCGGGTCGGCGAGAACGACGCGAACGAGACCGGCTCGTCGTAGAAGGTCCGCTGGGTCGGCCACTCGCCGGGCTCGTCGACGGTCCAGACCTGCGGGACGCCGGTCGTATCGAGCAGGAACGCTAGCCGTCCGTCGGGGCCGATCGAGCCGCCGTACGCGCGTCGCACCGTCAGGTACCGTTCGAGGTCGTAGGTCATACTCCGACCACGACCGCCGCCAGTGAGAAGCTTGCGACCCGCCGACCGGGCCGCTTTTGAGCCGGTGGCGCGTCGGTCGGCGCATGCGCGTCGCGTTCGTGCTCCCCGAGACGACCCGACACCGGGAACACCCCGGGGCCGCCCGGCTCGAGCGGGTGGCGGGACTGCTCGCGGACCGGGGCCACGACGTGACGGTATTTTGCGCGCAGTGGTGGAACGACTACTCCGCCGAGCGGATCGTCGACGGCGTGCGCTATCGCGGGCTCACCGTCGGGACGGCAACGGCGTCGTTCGCGAGCCGACTGCCGGTCGCGCTCGCCCGGGTCCGTCCGGACGTGATCCACGCCCGGCTCCTGCCAGCCCGAGTGACACTCGCGGCCGCCGCCGGGAGCGCGCTTGCCCGGGCGCCGCTGCTCGCCGAACAGTTCGGGACGGACCCGATCGAGGGGCGGCTCGGCCGGGCGGCCGTCCGGGCCGCGGACCGGATCGTCGTGCCCTCCGAGCTGGTCCGCACGGCCGTCCGCGAGCGCGGGGCGAGCGAGGCCGACACGGCCGTGATCCCCGAGAGTATCGCCTACCCGGAGATCGAGGCGACCGACCCCAATCCGGAGATCGACGTCGCGTACGCCCACCGGCTCGACGAGACCGCGAACCTGGAGGCGCTGTTGCTCGCCCTGGCGGAGCTGCGCACGCTGGGGTGGACGGCGACGATCGTCGGGGACGGCCCCCAGCGGGCGGCCTACGAGCGGCAGGCCGAGAAGCTCCGGATCGACGACCGGGTCCGGTTTCTCGGCGCGCCCGACCGCCGGCGCCGGCTCGCCGTCTACCGGAGCGCACACGCGTTCGTCCAGACGGCCACGCGGTCGGTGTTCCCGACGGAGCTGCTCTGGGCGCTCGCGGCCGGCTGCGTGGGCATCGTCGAGTATCACGCGGAGTCGAGCGCCCACGAGCTGATCGAGAGCTACGACCGAAGCTTCCGGGTGACCGACACGGCGACGATGGCGGCCGCGATCGAGAGCGCGGGCGAACTCGAACGCAGAACCGTCGACGACCGGTGGCGGGCCTTCGACCACGGGCGCGTGATCGAGCAGTACACCGACCTGTACGGGGCACTAACCGGCGGGGAGCGCTCCCGCGAGCCGGTCGCCGTCGGCGACGGGTAACACAGAAGGGAGCGCAACGCTTACTCCCGGCGCCCGTCCACGAACGGCAAATGCAGGGCGTCTTCGAGGTCTCTGAGTACGACGCCGCCGGACGGCGCGGGGAGCTGTACGTTCCCCGGGCCGACGCGACGGTGCAGACGCCGGCCCTGCTGCCGGTCGTCAACCCGAACGCCCAGACGCTCGCCCCCAACCGCATCGGAGAGCTGGGCGCGGAGATCCTGATCACGAACAGCTACATCATCCACGGCGACGACGAGCTCCGCGAGCGGGCCCTCGCCGAGGGACTCCACGAGTGGCTCGGCTTTTCGGGGGCGGTGATGACCGACTCCGGGTCGTTTCAGCTCGCCGAATACGGCGAGATCGACGTCACCACCGAGGAGATCCTGGCATTTCAACGCGAGATCGGCTCGGACATCGGAACCCCGGTCGACGTGCCCACGCCGCCGGGGGCGAGCCGCGAGCGCGCCGAGCGGGAGCTCGCGACCACACAGCAACGCATCGAAACCGCCGCGGCCGCCGAGACCGGCGAGATGCTCGTCACCGCGCCGATCCAGGGCTCGACCTATCCGGCGCTGCGCGAGCGGGCCGCTCGGGAGGCCTACGCGACCGGCCTGGACGTGTACCCGGTCGGGGCGGCGGTCCCGCTGTTGAACGAGTACCGGTTCGCCGACGTGATCGAGATCGTCGTCGCGGCTAAAGGCGGGCTCGGCGAGGACGCGCCGGTGCATCTGTTCGGCGCCGGTCACCCGATGATGTTCGCGCTCGCGGCCGCGGCCGGCTGTGACCTGTTCGACTCGGCCGCGTACGCCCTGTACGCCCGCGACGACCGGTATCTCACCGTCCGGGGTACCGAGCGGCTGGGCGAGCTCTCGGAGCTGCCCTGCTCGTGTGGGGTCTGTGGGGAGCACACTCTCGAGAGCCTCGCTGGACTCGACGAGCAGTCCCGACAGCGGCTGCTGGCCGAGCACAACCTCCGGGTGTCGTTCGCCGAGCTCCGGCGGATCAGAGACGCGATCGGTCGGGGCAACCTGCTTGAGCTGGTCGAGACCCGCACCCGCGGTCACCCAGCGCTGCTCGACGGCTACCGGCGGCTGCTCGAGGACGTCGCGTGGCTACGCGAGACCGACCCCGTCGCGAAAGAGCGGTTCTTCTACCTCTCCGCGGAGAGCGCCCGGCGCCCGGAGGTGCGACGCCACCACGACCGGCTGGCCCGGGTCGAAACGCCCGACAGCGTCGTCCTCGGCGAGGACTGGCCGGTGCGGCCGCCGTTCGGGCCGATTCCCCCCGGGATCGAGGAGACCTACCCCGTCGACGGAACCCGCCCCGAGCGGCTCGGATCCGCCGCCTACGAGGCCACCGCACGGGGGGTAAAGCGGCTGGTCGAGACCCACCCCGGAACGAGTTTCACGCTGTGTCACGACGGCTGGCCGGCCGCGGCGCTTTCCGCGGTCCCCGATCGAGTGACCGTCAGACAGGAGGGCGAGTCGTGACCGAGTACTTCGAGGTGCGCGACCGGGACGGCCCCGCCCGGCTCGGCCAGCTCAGGCTCGCGACGCCGGTAACGACTCCGGCGATCCTCGGCGAGGACCGGATCGAGGACGCCGGCAGCCTCTGGGTACGCGACCGCGAGCTCCCCGAGGGCGGGGAGAACGTCCTGACGGTTCTCCCCCACCGCGGGTTCCCCGGCGGGACGCCGACGGACGTGCAGGAGGCCTTCGCAGTCGAGCACCCCGAGGTGTCGTATCCAAGCGCCGCGGTGGTCAGCACCGAGACCGCCGGGGAACACGGAACGGACGCCTACGTGCTCTCGGACGCCCGGTCGGCGGTCGGCCACGCCGAGGCGTTCGTCGACACAATCTGTCGGGTCCGCGAGGCGGTCCCTGCCGACACGGCCCTGTACCTGCCCGGCGCCGCCACGCCGGGCAACGTCGGGCTGCTGGCCTACGCGGGGGTCGACCTGGTCGATCCCCACAGGGCCGTCCTGAAGGGGCTCGAAGGCAAGTACCTCACCGCCGACGGCGAGCGGTTCCTCGAGGACCTCGAAGAGCGACCGTGTGCGTGTCCGGTCTGCCGGGAGGACGGCTTCGACCGGGAAGCCTGTGCCGAGCACAACGAGTACGCTCTTGAGACCGCGCTCGCGACCGTCCGCGAGCGGATCCGGGCCGGGCGGCTACGGGAGTACCTGGAGGGGCAGATCCGCCACGAGCAGTGGCTGACCGCTTCCCTGCGCCGGTTCGACGAGCAGTACGGCTACCTCGAAGAGCGGACGCCGGTCCGCCGGCGCGTGGAGATCGCGGCGACCAGTGAGGACGCCTTACGCCGGGTCGAGATCCGTCGGTACGCAGACCGGGTCACGAGCCGCTACCGGTCGCGACTCGAGGGGCCGCCGGTGCTGGTACCGTGCTCGGCGATCAAACCCTACGGCGAGTCGCCCAGCCACGCGCAGTTTCGCGACGCGATCGGCTACCGCGGGCACACCGTTTCGATGACATCGCCGATCGGCGTCGTCCCCCAGGAGCTCGAGCTCACCTACCCCGCCCAGCACTACGACGCGGCCGTCACCGGCAACTGGACTCCCACCGAGGTCGAGTTCGTCGCCGACGTGCTCGCGACCTACCTCGGGGAGGCCGCCTACGACCGCGAGCGGGTGATCGCACACGTTCCCGAGGAGTACCGGCCGGTCTGTGAGCGCGCCCGGGAGCTGCTCGAGGCCGATCTCCGCTTCGAGTACACCGTCGCGGACCACCCGACGACGGAGGCGTCGCTGTCGGCGCTGTCGGAGGCCCTCGCCGGCGAGTCGACCTACGCCAAGCGCGAGCGCCAGCACGCGACCCTCCGGGCGATCGCGGACTACCAGTTCGGCCGCGGGGCCGGCGACGAGCTGTTTCCCGATCCGACCGTCGAGGGGCGGTACCCGAAGCTGCGGGCACTCGAGTCCCGGGGCGGGGCGCAACTGGCCGCGCTCGTGCCAGAGTACGGGCTGCTCGCGCTCACGCTGGCCGGCGCGCGCCGGTGGGCCCAGAGTTCGGTCCCGGTACAGCGGGTCGAGATCGACGAGTTTGTGCCCCATAGCTCGGTGCTGGCCCCGGGAGTGATCGAGGCGATCGAGACGATCCGTCCGGGCGAGGAGGTCCTCATCGAGGGGCCCCGAGCCCTCGCGGTCGGCCGGGCCCGGATGTCCGGCCCGGAGATGGTCGAGAGCACACGCGGCGTCGCGAGCAGCGTCCGGCACGTCGAAGAGCGGTAGCTCGCGGGCGGTGCCGTTTTGCCGCCCCCGACCCTGGCATCCCCATGACAGTCGTAGACGAGCTGCGCGAGGCGTTTACCGCCGCGGGCTACGAGGTTGGCGAGGCGAGCAAGAACCGCGACCGCGTGCAGGTCGAGGTGACCGACGACGAGGCCAGCGCCAGCGACCTGCGAGCGATCGTCACCGAGACCCTCGGCGAAGGAGCTGTCCTCGGACTGAACGTCGAGGCCGAAGCCGGCAGCGACGAGGCGACGATCGGCACCGTCGTCTCCTTTCGGTACCGCGGGTAATTGCCGCGCCGAGATCCGGTGTGGTCTCCACGACCGTCACGACGCTACTGCCGCGGTAGTGGAGCGTCACGGGAATCAGACCGTCGGCGGAGCGATCGACTCGTCTGCGGCCCCGCGCCAGGAGTGGGTTGGCTCCCAGTCGAGCAGTCGCCGCGCCTTGCTCGTGTCGTAGGCGGCCGCGTCGCCCTCGACGGCGACGGTCTCTGGGAGCGTGCCGTAGTAAGACTCGATCAGCTCGGCGAGTGGCTCGCCGAGGGCGTTGTCCGGCCCAGCGCAATTGAACGCCTCGTGACCTTCGACCGGCGCGGCGAGCGCCCGCTCGACCATGTCGACGACATCCCGCACGTCGACGTACGACCAGAAGTTCCCGGCGCCCGCGCTCCGGTCGGAGACGTATGCCTCGTCCCGACACGGGTAGCCGCCGGGCTGTTGAATCCAGGTGGGACGCAGCGACGCCACGGAGACGCCGTCCCGCCGGGCGACGGTCGCGGCGATCTCCTCGGTGACGACCTTCGAGAGTCCGTAGGGATCCTCGGGGCAAAGCGGGTGTGCCTCCGGGATCGGGAGCTGCTCGGGGACGGGCGTCTCCTCGGCGAAGAAGAACCCGTAGGTCCCGTCCGATGAGGCCTGGACGATCCGTGCGCCGACCCGCCCGGCGGCCGACAGCACCGCGTGGGCGGCCAAGCTGTTGTTCCGGTAGAGATCCACCCCCGGATGCGTGCCGGCGACCGGGATGGCCGCCCAGTGGACGACTGCGTCCGGATCGACGGCGGTCAGCACGTCGAAGACGCCGCCGGCGTCGGTGAGATCGAGCGCGCGGTACTCGATGTCGGGGTGACCGTCGGTCGGTAGCTCACGGTCGAGACAGGTGACGGCGTGGTCCTCTGCGAGCCGGTCGACGACCCACCGGCCCGTCGTGCCGCGTCCGCCCGTGACGAC
>CAYRQD010000029.1:0-23218 GCA_964426325.1 uncultured Halobacteriales archaeon
CCGGCCGCCGGCCGGAGGGTTCTCCGCGTCGGACCCACGACGGACCTGTCCGTTCGGACGCACCCGCTTACAGCTGCAGCGCCCGGCCGGCCGCGGCCGCCTGGAACCGGTCGTGGACGCTCTCTCTGAGCTCCTCGGCGGTGCCCGCGTCGATGTCGAGCGCGACGGCGTCGCCGCCCCAGAACCCCCCCGAGGTCGCGGTGTCGACGACCAGCGTCTCGAGGTTGCGCCGGCGCTGGAGGATCGACTGCGAGCTCGAGACCGTCTGGACGCGGTAGTAGGGAACGATCGTTGTCCGGCGGGTCCAAAAGCCCGCCTGGGTGACCACGTGGTCCTCGCCGACGTGATAGCCCAGGTGCGTCCACTTGAGGTGGGCGGCCGGCGCCACGAGCACGATCAGCCCGGCGGCGTAGTACCACGTCGGGAGCTCGCCGGTCGCGGCCTGGATCGCCCCGAGCGCCGCCGTGAGGCCCCCGACGAGGATCGAGTACCGAACCAGATACCGCCGCCGGGCGCGCTTGGGCGGCCGGGTGAACTCGGGGTCGCCGACGTCCTCGACGGTACGGGCCAGCCCGAACACCCGATCGCGCTCGGCGATCGGGACCGCGGACTCGACGCTGCTGCCGTCCTGGCCGGGGGCGTAGCCGGCGGTCTCGATCGCCAGGCTCGCGTACCCGAGCGCCCGGGCGAGGACGTTCTCCCGGATCATCAGCGTCTGGACTTTCGACAGCGGGATCGTCCCCGTGTACTTCTGGAAGAGGCCCCGCTGGTACCGGAGCTCCTCCTCGTGGCGCAGCAGCCGGAACCCGTAGTACCGAAACACCGCCTGCAGCCCGCTCGCGACCCACAGGATCGCAAGCGCCGCGAGCGCCACGCCCGGACCCACCAGCAGGAGTAGGTCCGCCCCCGGCGACGCCGCCCGCGCGACCGGCGGCGCGACCAGCGAAAGCCCGACCACGATCACGCCGAGCAGCCGAAAGTTGGCCGACGTTACCCCGAGTACCCCGAGCTCTCGCCGGCCGAGCTCGAACAGGATGTCGTCGGTCGCCCCCGGGTCCCGGTCCGTCCCCTCGGCCTTGCGATCGCTGACCAGCTCCTGGAGCCGCACGGCTTCCCGCCGGTCGACGTAGCGCAGCCGGGCCTCGGTCGCGCCGCCGCCGGCGGTCTCGAAACGCAGCTCGGCGATTCCCAAGGCCCGCTGGAGCACGTTCTGTGCGATGTCGACGTTCTGGATCCGCTCGAACGGGATCTCCCGCTCTCGCCGGGAGAACACCCCCGACCGGATGTCGAAGGTGTCCGGGGTCACCTCGTAGGCGTACCGCCGTACCCGCGCCGTCTCCCAGACCGCCGAGGCGACGATCCCCACGGCGACGATCGCGGCCGCCTGGGGCAGATCGATCCCGCCCGAGCCCCCGCCGACCGACGCGATCACGGCGAATCCGAACACCCCGGCCAGCCGCAGGGAGTCCTCTGCGACCCGGTAGGGCACCGATCGGGGGTGGAGGTTCATACGGCGTCGCCGCCCTCCGCCTCGATGGCGAGTTCCTTCACGCGCTGTTGGAGATCCTGGGCCTGTTCGGGCGTGAGCCCCGGTATCGAGACGTCTGCACCCCGCGAGCCGGCGGTGTAGACCACGAGCGTCGACAGCCCGAGCGCCCGCTCGAGCGGGCTCCGGCTGGTGTCGACGTGTTGGATCCGGACGTACGGCACGAGCGTCCGGACGTGAGTGGTAACTCCCCGTTCCAGATAGAGGGCGTCGGCCCGCACCTGATACACCCACGCGCGGTAGCGCAACACCACCCAGACGAGCCCGACGACCAGCACGCCGCCGGTGATCGCCGGCGCGACCACGGGATCGATCTCGGCCGCCCCGGCCCCAGCGGCGGCGACGACTCCCAAGATGAGACTCGCGATCCCCACCCGGAGTCCCCAGTGGAGCTGGACCGTCGTGCTGATCGACCGGCGTTCGGTCGTGTACGCGTCGATCTCGACCGCCTCGGACCGGGCCCGCCGGTCGTCGGTCGGCACCCCGAGGTCGGAACCGACCTCGGAATCTGCGGCGTGTCCGTTCGTCGCCGGTCGCGTCCCGTTCGCGAGCGGGCTCTCGCCGGCGTCAGCGCCCCCGTCGTCCCCGTCGACCGTCGAGTTTCCCCCCTCGGTCCCCGCCTCGGACTCGGCGTCGGCGTCGGGGTCGCCCTCTCCGTCGCCGCCAGTCATTACCGACTGTTGGGTGCGACGAGTGTTAAGACCGCTGATCGGGTCGAACGGCTTTCCTACCCCTGCCCCCAAGATGGGATGAGATGGAGGCGCTGACAGACGCGAACGTCGCGCTGGGCGTGACCGGGTCGATCGCGGCGGTCAAGACCGTCGAGCTGGCCCACGAGCTGCGCCGCCGGGGGGCGTCGGTCCGGGCGCTCACGACTCCGGATGCGACCGGGATCATCCACCCGTGGGCGCTCGAGTTCGCGACCGAGCGGCCGGTCGTCACCGAGATCACTGGCGCGGTCGAGCACGTCGAGCTGTGCGGTCGGGACGGGTGGGCCGACGTGCTGTTGATCGCCCCCGCGACGGCAAACACCGTCGGCAAGATCGCGGCCGCCGTCGACGACACGCCGGTGACCACGGCCGCGACCACGGCGCTCGGCGCGGGGCTCCCGGTGGTGATCGCGCCGGCGATGCACGAGCCGATGTACGACCACCCGGGCGTGATCGACGCGCTCGACCGCCTCGAGGAGTGGGGCGTTCAGTTCGTCGCACCCCGCATCGAGGAGGGAAAGGCAAAGATCGCGAGCGCCCCGGCGATCGTCGCCGAGCTCGCCCGGGCGAGTGCACCGGACTCCCTGGCCGGTCGGACCGTCGTCGTCACGGCCGGGGCCACCACCGAGTCGATCGATCCGATCCGCACGCTGTCGAACCGCGCCTCCGGCCGGACCGGACAGGCCGTCGCGCGGGCCTGCTACGCGCTCGGAGCGGACGTGGTCGTGGTCCGGGACGGGCCCGACCTGCCCTGGGCCGAGACCGAGTCAGTCGAGAGCGCCGCAGAGATGCGAGCGGCCGTCGAGGCCCACGCCCCGGCGGCCGACGCGGTGGTCTCGGCGGCGGCGATCGCCGATTACACCGTCGACACCGCCCCCGAGAAGCTCCGCTCCGGGCGAGAGCGACTCCGCCTGGAGCTCGAGCCGACGCCGAAGCTGATCGACGCGGTCGCCGCGGAGCACGACCTCGCTGTCGTCGGGTTCAAAGCCGAGACCGGCGGCGACGACGCGGACCTGATCGCCCGGACCCGCAAGCTTCAAGAGCGGGCTAGACTGGCCTTCGCCGTCGGCAACGACGCCTCCGTGATGGGCGAGTCCGAGACCCGCGCCGTGCTCGTCGACGGCGCCGAGTCGACCTGGGTCGAGGGACCGAAAGCCGCCCTGGGCCGGCGGGTGGCCGAGCGACTCGCCGCGGCGCTGTAGTCGACAGACGGCAGGTTTTTGTCCTCAGTTGCGGTACCCACGCCATGGACCGGCTCCAGGAGTCGTTGCTCGAGGCCCCGATCATCCAGAAGGGGGATTACCACTACTTCGTGCATCCGATCAGCGACGGCGTGCCGATGTTGCGCCCGGAGCTGCTCCGGGAGATCGTGATCGGGATTATCCGCAAGGCCGATCTCGACCGGGTCGATAAGATCGTCGCCCCCGAGGCGATGGGGATCCACATCTCTACTGCCGTCTCGCTGATGACCGACATCCCGCTGGTAGTGGTTCGCAAACGCGAGTACGGCCTCGAGGGCGAGGTTTCGATCTCGCAGGTGACCGGCTACTCGGAGAGCGAGATGTATATAAACGACGTCAACGCCGGCGACCGACTGTTGGTGCTCGACGACGTGCTCTCGACCGGCGGGACCCTCTCCGCGCTCCTGACCGCCCTCGACGGCATCGGCGCGACGATCGCGGACACCGTCGTCGTCATCAAGAAAGTCGGCGGCGGCAATGAACTCGAGGAGACGAAGTTCGGGGCGAAGACGCTCATAAACGTCGACGTCGTCGACGGCGAGGTCGTGATCGTCGACCCCGACGGCGACGACTGACCCGGGACAGAACCGGCTTCTGCTGGGATCCCCGACCGTGACCGACTGCCGTCTGACCGCTCGCCTCGTCCTCGCGGCCGGCGTGGCGCTCGGGCTCGGAACCGCGACCGACCTCCTCCTGCGCGCCCCCGAGCAGGTCGGTCTCGCCTCGGACGTCTACGCCGCCGCAGGGCGAGCGCTGCTGGACGGCCAGCCCGTCTACGAGGCGGCGCCGGCGGCCCACCCGGAGTACCGGTACCTGTACCCGCCGATCGTCGCGCTCGTCTTCCTCCCCTACGGTCTGCTCGGCCAGACAGGGGCGCTCGCGATCCAGACGGGGCTGAACGTCCTCGCCGGCCTCGGGACGGCGCTCGTGATCTCTCGTGCGCTCGCGCGCCGGAGCGTCGGGGTGACGCGGGTCGACTTCGGGCTGCTCGTCGGGACGGTCCTTCTCTCGACGCACGGGAGCGGCCACCTGATCAACGGCCAGACGACCGCCTGGGTCGCGTTCGCCGTCGCGGCGGGCCTGGCCGCGCTCGACCGGCGCCGCGAGCACCTGGCTGGAGCCGCCTTCGCCGGGGCGGCGCTGATCAAGCTCTTTCCGGCCGCCGTCGGGCTCTGGCTGCTCCGTGCTCGGGCCCGGCGGGCCGTCGGCGTCGCGCTCGTGGTCGGCGCGGCCGGGCTGCTCGCCGGCCTCGTCCTCGGCGTCGAGCAGACCGCGGCGTACGCCGAGGAGGTGTTGCTCGGACGTCTCGAGGATCGCACGTTCGACGGCCGCCCCGAGCCGACCGACAGCGTCGGGGGTGCACAGCGGCAGGCCGCCGCCCTGCTCGGGCTCGGCTCCCCGGCGACCGCCCTGGTCGCGGTCGCGGTCCTCGCGCCGGCGCTCGTGGTGGTGTACGCCGGCGTCGATCTCGGAGACGACGTTGACCGGCAGGCCGGGGCGCTCGCGACCCTCGCCGTGACGCTGCTCGCGCTGCCGCTTCAGCCCCGGTACGCGCTCGTTTTCCTCTACCCGCTCGCGGTGTTGCTCTACACGCTCCCCGGCGGGCGCGCCCGGACGGTACTGCTCTTCGGAACCGCAGTATCTTCGGTCCGTCTGGGCTACGAGTCGGTGCGCGCCTGGACCGACGGGGTCGACGCGGCGCCTCTCGAGGCGGGGCTTGCGGCCCTGCGGGCCGGACTCACGGTCGTCCAGCCGCCGACGCTCGGGACGTGGCTGCTCGTGTTCGCGTCGGTGCTGATCGTCCGGCGGTGACCGAACGGTTATGACCCGCCCTGTCTAGCCCGGCGTATGACCACCGTGCGGGACCTTCGAGACGCCGACGAACCGATCACGATGCTGACCGCCTACGACGCCGTCACCGCTGAGCTGGTCGCGCGGGCCGGCGTCGACGTGATCCTGGTCGGGGACAGCATGGGAAACGCCGTCCTGGGCTATGACTCGACGCTGCCGGTCACCGTCGACGAGGTCGCCTCCCGGACCGCGGCGGTCGCCCGCGGGGCTGACGAGCCGCTCGTGGTGGCAGACATGCCCTTTCTGTCGGTGGGCGTCGAGGAGGCCGACAGCATCGCCAACGCCGGCCGGATGCTCAAGGAAGCCGGGGCCGAGGCGGTCAAAATCGAGTCGAACGAACACACCGTCGAGCTGACCGACCGGCTGACCGCCCTCGGGATCCCGGTGATGGCCCACGTCGGGCTGACTCCACAGAGTGTCAACCGGACCGGCTACGCGCGCCAGGGCACCGAGCCCGAACAGGCCCGCGAGATCGCCCGGCTGGCCCGCGAGCACGAGCGTGCCGGTGCCTTCGCCTGCGTGCTTGAGCACATCCCCTCGAACCTGGCCGCCGAGATCACGGACGCGCTGTCGATCCCGACGATCGGCATCGGCGCCGGTCCGGCCTGTGACGGCCAGGTGCTCGTGATCACCGACGTGCTCGGCCTCTCGGAACACCCGCCGCCGTTCGCGGAGGCGTTCGGCGACGCGCGCGGCGAAATCGAGACAGCGCTTGCCGACTACGCCGAGGCCGTCGAGTCCGGCCGGTTCCCGGCCGAGGAGCACGGTCACGAGGCCCCGGAACTCGACGATCTCGACGAGCTGTACTGACTAGCCGAGGCCGTCCCGGCCGACCCCGCGAAACCGACAGCCGTAATCCTCTCGCCCGCCCACGCCAGGGCGTGACGACGGACCTGTTCACGCCGCTCGCACTGCGCGAGACGAAGATTCCTAACCGGCTGATGGTCTCGCCGATGTGTCAGTACTCCGCCGAGGCGGGGCTCGCGACCGAGTGGCACCACGTCCACCTCGGCTCCCGGGCGGTCGGCGGCGCCGGTCTGGTGATGGCCGAGGCGACGGCCGTCGAGGCCCGTGGACGGATCTCTCCGGCCGACCTGGGGCTCTGGACCGACGAGCAGGCGGATGCCCTCGCCCGGACGGCCTTGTTCGTCGACGGCCAGGGGGCGGTTCCGGGGATCCAGCTCGCCCACGCCGGCCGGAAGGCCTCTACCGCGTCGCCACGAGAGGACGGCGGCCCGCTCGCCCCGGCCGAGGGCGGGTGGCCGGTCGTCGCCCCCAGCGGGGAGCCCTGGCCCCACGACGAGCCGGTGCCGACCCGGCGGCTCTCGACCGACGAGATCGCGGCGATCGTCGACGCCTTCCGACGAGCGGCCGAGCGGGCCCGCGAGGCCGGCTTCCGCGTCGCCGAGGTCCACGCCGCCCACGGCTACCTCCTGCATCAGTTTCTCTCGCCGGTCACCAACGGCCGCGAGGACGAGTACGGCGGCGGGTTCGCCGGCCGGAGCCGGCTGGTCAGGGAGGTAACCCGCGCGGTCCGCGAGGTCTGGCCCGACGGACAGCCCGTCTTCGTCCGGATCTCCGCGACAGACTGGCTCCCCGGCCGCGACTCGTGGACCGTCGATCAGTCCGTCCGCCTGGCCGACCGGCTGGCCGAGGACGGCGCCGACCTCATCGACGTCTCGAGTGGCGGCATCGCTCCCGAGAGCGCCCCCGAGACGACCGGCCCCAACTACCAGCTCCCGCTGGCCGAGCGGATCGGCGGGGAGACCGACTCCGAGATCGCCGTCGGGACGGTCGGCGGCATCACGACCCCCCAGCAGGCCGACGCCGTGATCCGCAACGAACGGGCTGCACTGGCGATCGTCGGCCGAGAGTTCCTCCGGGATCCGTACTTCGGGCACACGGCCGCGCGGGAACTGGAGGCGACCGATCGGGCCCACGCGCCCGTCCAGTACCGCGAGTGGGTCCACTAGTAGGCCGACAGTCCGTCGAGAAAGGCCCCGAGTGCAGCGGTGAACGCCCGGGGCTGTTCGATCATCGCGAGGTGGGCGGCGTCGGCGATCACTGCCCGCTCGCAACGGGGCAGCTCCGCGGCCAGGTACTCGTGGTACCACGGCGGCGTGAGCTGGTCGTGTTCGCCGACCACGGCGAGCGCCGGGGTCTCGATCGCCGCCAGCCGATCCCTGACGTCGAAGGCGTGGGCGGTCATGAAATCCCGCCGAGTCACGGCCTGGCCGACCGCCGACATCGCCTCCACCGAGCGGTCGAGGACCTCGGGGGCGGGGTCGTGAAAGAGCCGATCCTCCCTGTGGAGCAGTTCGATCGCCCGGTCGAACTCCTCGGCCAGTGCGGTCCGGTACCGCTCTGCGACCGCGAGTTTCGCCCCGGTGCCGGCGAGCACCACGCCCGCCGGATCGGACGCCCCCTCCGCGAGTAGCTCCAACAGCACCGCCCCGCCAAGCGAGTTTCCGACCAGCACGTCCGCGTCCGTGGCCCGGGCCACCGCGAGCACGTCCGCACCGTACGCGGACAACGTCGCCGGCCCCGGTTCGGTCGAGACGTCCCCGGACCGGCCGTGGCCGCTCAGGTCAATGCCGACCGCCGGCGTGGGCCCGCGGTCGTACTGGTGGCCCCAGACCGCGTGACTGCCGCCGCTGCCGTGGACGTACAGCACCCGCGGCCCGTCGGCTTCGGGCCGGACGTGGACGTAGGCCGTCTCCCGTCCGTCGTGACGGACCCGCTGCATGGTCGACCGTCGCTCGCGGCCGGACTTCAGTATTCGGTGTGAACCGCCACCCAACCGAACCGCCCTGTCCCTGCGGCGTCTCCCGCGTGCCGTAGAAACATTTATATAGTTATTTCACTTACTTAGAGTTAGCATGACTCTGAAACAGAAGCTCAGCGCGGAAGGGCTGGACGTCCGTCGGCGGGAGCGTGCGGACGGCGTCGAGTTCGTTGCGGACCTCGGTCCGGGCACCGACGCGGCGGTTGACGTGGTCGGCGACACGGTGATCGTCGTGGCCGGCGACCAGCACTACGAGGTAGACGGGCTGGCCGACGCCGGTGCATCTATCAACAACGGCGTGGTAACGATCACCACGGAGGAAGAACGATGAACCTGATCGTCAAACCGCTCAAGCAGAAGGACGCGGGCCGCGGCCTGGCGGCCGTCGACCGGCGCGCGATGGCCGAGCTCGATCTCGAGAACGGCGATTACATCGTCCTCGAGGGGCGGGGCGGCCGGACGGTCGCGCGGGTCTGGCCCGGTTACACGGAAGACGAGGGCCAGGGCATCGTCCGGATCGACGGCCGCCTGCGCCAAGAGATCGGCGCCGGCATCGACGACACGGTCGAGGTCTCGACGGCGGACGTCAACCCGGCCGCCCGGTTGACCGTCGCGCTGCCCCAGAACCTCCGGGTGCGGGGCAACGTCGGCCCGATGATCCGGCAGAACCTCAGCGGGCAGGCCGTCACCGAGGGCCAGACTGTCCCGGTCTCGTTCGGGCTGGGACCGCTGTCCTCGATGTCCGGTCAGCAGATCCCCTTGAAGATGGCGAGCACCGAGCCGAGCGGGACGGTCGTCGTGACCGAGTCGACCGAGATCGAGATCAGCGAACAGCCCGCCGAGCAGCTGACCGACACCCCAGAGCAGGAGAGCGAGACGCCGAACGTCACCTACGAGGACATCGGTGGGCTCGACGACGAGCTCGAGCAGGTCCGGGAGATGATCGAGCTGCCGATGCGCCACCCCGAGCTGTTCCAGCAGCTGGGTATCGAGCCGCCCAAGGGCGTCCTGTTGCACGGCCCGCCGGGCACGGGCAAGACCCTGATGGCCAAGGCGGTCGCAAACGAGATCGACGCCTACTTCACCGACATCTCCGGCCCGGAGATCATGTCGAAGTACTACGGCGAGAGCGAAGAGCAGCTCCGGGAGGTCTTCGACGAGGCCGCGGAGAACGCCCCCGCCGTCGTGTTCATCGACGAGATCGACTCGATCGCGCCAAAGCGCGGCGAGACCTCCGGCGACGTCGAGCGCCGGGTCGTCGCCCAGCTGCTCTCCCTGATGGACGGGCTGGAGGACCGCGGGCAGGTGATCGTGATCGGCGCGACCAACCGCGTCGACGCGATCGATCCCGCACTCCGCCGGGGCGGCCGGTTCGACCGCGAGATCGAGGTCGGCGTGCCCGACCAGACCGGCCGGACCGAGATCCTGCAGGTCCACACTCGTGGGATGCCCCTCGATGCGGCGATCGACCTCGAGGAGTACGCCGAGAACACCCACGGGTTCGTCGGCGCGGACTTAGAGCAGTTCACCAAGGAGGCCGCGATGAACGCGCTCCGGCGGATCCGCCCGGAGCTCGACCTGGAGACCGAGGAGATCGACGCCGCGACACTCGAGCGACTCGAGGTCACCGAAGCGGACATGAAAGCAGCGCTGAAAGGCGTCGAGCCCTCGGCGTTGCGGGAGGTGTTCGTCGAGGTACCCGACGTCACCTGGGAAGATGTCGGCGGCCTCGAGGACACCAAGGGGCGGCTCCGGGAGACGATCCAGTGGCCGCTGCGGTACCCAGGGGTGTTCGAGCAGATGGACGTCCAGGCCGCGAAGGGCGTGTTGCTGTACGGCCCGCCGGGCACGGGCAAGACCCTGCTCGCGAAGGCCATCGCAAACGAGGCCGACAGTAACTTCATCTCGATCAAGGGCCCCGAGCTGCTCAACAAGTACGTCGGCGAGTCAGAGAAGGGCATCCGCGAGGTGTTCAGCAAGGCCCGCGAGAACGCCCCGACGGTCGTGTTCTTCGACGAGATCGACTCGATCGCCGGCGAGCGCGGCGGACAGGTCGGCGACTCCGGCGTCGGCGAGCGGATGGTCTCGCAGCTGCTGACCGAACTCGACGGACTCGAGGAGCTCGAGGACGTCGTCGTGATCGCCACCAGCAACCGGCCGGACCTGATCGACTCGGCGCTGCTCCGTCCCGGACGGCTCGACCGGCACGTCCACGTGCCCGTCCCCGACGAGACCGCCCGCCGGAAGATCTTCGAGGTCCACACCCGCGACAAGCCGCTTGCCGAAGACGTGGATCTCGACGACCTCGCCGGCCGGACCGAGGGGTACGTCGGCGCCGACATCGAGGCCGTCGCCCGGGAGGCCTCGATGGCCGCGACCCGCGAGTTCATCACCAGCGTCGACCCCGAGGAGATCGGCGAGACCGTCGGTAACGTGTTGGTGACCGCGGAGCACTTCGAGCAGGCCCTGGCGGAGGTCGGCCCGAGCGTCGACCCCGAGACCCGCGAGGAGTACGAGCGCATGGAAGAGCGCTTCGACGGCACCGAGCCGACCGGCGCGGCCGACGAGACAGCCACTAAGACCTTCTACTGAGCTGCCCCGCCGGACACGGAGGATACGCCCTCCGCGCCGCCGGCCTTCGACACAAGTAAACCCCGGGACGCACAACCCCGTGTCGATGACAGCCGGGGGCGACGACGCGCTCGCACCCGATGAGACCGCCGTCGAGCCCCGGCGCCGGTCGGGAGAGGGCTCTGTGACGCTCGTCGGCACCGCACACGTCTCACAGGACAGCGTCGAGGAAGTCGAGGCGACGATCGAGGCCGAACGGCCCGACGTCGTCGCCGTCGAGCTCGACCAGTCCCGGTACCGACGGCTCAAAGGCGAGACGCCCGAGGACCTCGACGCCGACGACCTCATCGCCGGACGGACCGTCTACCAGCTGCTGGCCTACTGGCTGCTTTCCTACGTCCAGGCGCGGCTCAGCGACCGCTTCGACGTCGAGCCGGGCGCGGACATGCTCGCGGCCGTCGAGGCCGCAGAGCGCCAGGGCGCCGGCGTCGCGCTGGTCGACCGGGACATCCAGGTGACCGTCCGCCGGCTCTGGTCCGGGATGGGCCTCCGAGAGAAGCTGTCGGTGGTCGCCGCCCTGTCGGTATCGGCGGGCGGGCCCTGGCAGGTCGCGCTCGGGATCGGCTACTTTTTCGGCCTGACCGGCGCGGTACTCGTCGGCGCGGTCTTCGGGACGGTGCTCGTCCCGTCGGTCGGCGCGCTCCCCCTGGCCGGCACGGTCACCGGACTGCTGGACAGTCTCCTGATCGCGACCGCGATCGCCTTGCTCATCGCGGTTCCGATCGGGACCGTGCTCTCGCGGGCGGCGGGCTCGCAGGAACAGCTCGATGTCGACGTCGAGCGGCTGACCGACGCCGACGTCGTCACGGCGATGATCGAGGAGTTCCGGCGGTTCTCCCCGGGCGGGGCAGCGGCGCTGATCGACGAACGGGACGCCTACATCGCCTACCGGCTGCTCGCGCTCCGAGAGGCGGGCTATCACGTCGTCGCGGTCGTCGGCGCCGGCCACCGCGAGGGCATCGAGCGGTACCTCGCCGATCCGACGACCCTTCCCCCACAGGAGTCACTGGCCGGCGAGCCCGGCCGGAGCCGCCTCCGGTCGGCGCTGTACAAGACGGTCGGGTACGCGTTCACCGTCGGCTTCCTGGTCTTTTTCATCCTGCTGGCGATGGCCGGCGTGCGATCGCAGTTCCTGCTGACGCTGTTTCTCGCCTGGTTTCTCGTAAACGGCGTCATCGCCGCCGGGCTGGCGCGGCTGGCCGGCGCCCACTGGACAAGCGCCGGCGTCGGGGGCGCCGTCGCCTGGCTCACGAGCGTCAACCCGTTGCTCGCGCCGGGCTGGTTCGCCGGCTACGTGGAGCTGCGGTACACCTCGGTCAACGTCGCCGACATCGGCCGGCTCAACGAGATGCTCAAAGACGACGAGACGCCGCTGCTCCGGCTCGTCGGCCGGATGCGCGACGAGGTGCCGCTCTTTCGGCTGCTGTTGATCGTCGGGATGACCAACGTCGGGAGCTTCATCGCGAGTGTGCTCTTCGCGACGGTCGTACTCCCGTGGTTCGCGGCCGACATCGGCGGGATCGGCGCGCTCGGCGACGAGCTGCTCACCGGGGCGCGAAACAGCGCCGAGCTGATCGTCGAGGCGGTAACGTGAGCCGGCCCTCGCGCCGGGTCGAGTCGGGTGCTCGACGCCCCGGCGCGATCACCGTCGGCGGGATCGCGTTCGAGCGACGGGAGCTGCTCGATCTCGGGGCGGCCTGGCTCGCGCTCGCGGTCGCGTTCACCCTCTTTCTCGAGACACCCGCGTCGATCGAGAGCGTCGCCGACCTCCGGGCGCTGGGGCCGACGCTCCTGGTGAGTCTCCTCGCGGTCGGGAGCGGGTTCCTGTTGCACGAGCTCGCACACAAGGTCCTCGCGGTCCGGTTCGGACAGGTCGCGGGCTTCCGAGCCAGCTACCCGATGCTGGGGTTCGCGATCGCCTCGGGGCTGGCCGGGTTTCTGTTCGCCGCCCCCGGCGCGGTCTATCACCGCGGTCGGATCGGCGTCCGCGAGCGCGGGCTCGTCGCAGTCGCCGGCCCGGTGACGAACCTCGGGCTGGTCGTCGCGTTCGCCCCGCTCACGCTCGCCCCCGGGCTGGCCGGCGAGATCGGCCGGTGGGGCGTGCTCGTCAACGCCTTCTTGGCGGCGTTTAACATGCTCCCGGCCGGGCCTCTCGACGGCAAGACGGTGCTGGCCTGGAGCAAGCCGGTCTTCGGACTCGTGTTGGCCGTCGCCGTCGCCGCGACCGGCGCGGCCGTCCTGGCGTTCGTGTAGTTTGGCTCATAGGTGATGACGGAACTCCTCCAGCGGCGGGAAGACGAGCGTCTCCTCTACAGATTCGTCCCGAACCACCGGCGACAGCCGCCCAGCGGCCGGCAACAACGGCGACATGAACGCTCCGCCGGTCACGTCGTTGACCGGCACGCCCGCGATCAGGCGGTTGAACGTCGGCACGACGAGCACGTCGGCGCCTTCGTAGACCCCGTCGCCGGCGAGATAGCAGGGCCGGCGGTCCCCCTCGATGACGATCGTCGGGTGGTCGTGACCGATCACGTACCGATCGGCCTCGGGGTCCGGTTCGGGGGCGGCGTGGCCGTGACAGACCACCGTCTCGCCGACGCGGTAAGTCGGGGCTGTCGGGCCGTCCCAGACGGCCTCGAGCAGCGTGTCGTGGTTCCCGGGCAGCACGATCAGCTCGGCGCCGGCCGCCCGGACCGTTCCCCGGAGGGCCCCGAGGGTCCGCGTGACACCCCGCGGAACCCCCTCGAAGGAGTGAAGAAGGTCCCCGGCGATCACGACCGTCGACGGGTCGAACCGGTCGAGCAGCACGGCGAGACGGTCGCGCATGTCCTCGCCGGCGCCGACCGGCAGCTCCACCGCCGTCTCGGTCCGTCCCAGGTGGAGATCGGCAAGAACGAGCGTCTCCCCGATCAGCCCCGCCCGGTCGCGCAGCTCGATCCCAGACAGCGCCTCCATGCCCGCGGGTCGGTCCCGGAGGCCCAAACCGTTGCCGACTCTCTGAGGCGAGCGTCAGTGTTAGGGCCGCGCGCCACGGCAAGTGGGTATGGCACGGTTCGCACGCCGCGTCGAGCAGGTTTCGATCAGCGGCATCCGCGAGGTCTTCGAGGCAGCGGGCGAGGACGCGATCAACCTCGGGCTCGGCCAGCCCGATTTCCCGACGCCGACACACGCCCGGCGAGCGGCCGTCGAGGCAATCGAGGCCGGCGAGGCCGACGCGTACACCTCGAACAAAGGGACCGAGTCGCTCCGGGCGGCGATCGCGGACAAACACGCTCGGGACAACGACCTGGCGGTCGACCCGGCGAACGTCATCGCCACGGCCGGGGGTAGCGAGGCCCTGCACCTAGCAATGGAGGCCCACGTCGACCCCGGCGACGAGGTGCTCGTTCCCGACCCGGGATTCGTCGCCTACGAGGCGCTGACACACGTCGCCGGCGGGGAACCTGTCCCGATCGAGCTCCGGGAGGATCTCACGCTCGACCCCGCCGCCGTCGAGGCGGCGATCACCGAGGACACGGCGGTGTTTGTCGTCAACAGCCCGGGCAACCCCACCGGGGCGGTCCAATCGCCCGCCGACATGCGCGAGTTTGCCCGGATCGCCGACGACCACGATGTCGTCTGTCTCTCCGACGAGGTCTACGAGCGGATGCTCTTCGAGGGCGAACACCGCTCGCCGGCGGAGTTCGCGACCGGCGACGGCGTGATCGTGGTCAACGCCTGCTCGAAGACATACTCGATGACCGGCTGGCGGCTGGGCTGGGTAACCGCCGCCGAGGAGCGCATCGAGCGGATGCTCCGGGTCCACCAGTACATCCAGGCGTGTGCGAGCGCCCCCGCACAGTACGCCGCCGAGGCGGCCCTCTCGGGGCCGCAGGCGCCGGTCGCAGAGATGCGAGAGACCTTCGAGCGACGCCGGGACATCGTCCTCGACGGACTCGAGTCGATGGGACTCTCGTGTCCGCGACCGGAGGGGGCATTCTACGCGATGCCGTCGGTGCCGGAGGGCTGGGTCGAGGCGGTTCTCGATCGGGGAGTCGTGGTCGTTCCCGGCGAGGCTTTTGGCGCGGGCGGCGCCGGCCACGCGAGGATCTCCTATGCCACGGACACCGAGACGCTGCGGGAGGCACTCGATATCATGGCAGCGGCGACTGCGGCGGTCCGGTAGCTCCGACAGGCACATAGTTGTCCGGGCCAACATGACCTATGGATCAGCTCGCCCCACAGCACGTTCCGGTCTACCGCTCGGCGGAGGAGCGCGATCGGATCTGGCAGCGGTGTATCGACGAGGGACAGCCGGTGGTCGCGATCCGCGACGCTCGCCGGGGACACATCGTCCGATACGACCTGCAGCACCTCCGGGTCGAGCTCGTCCCGGGGGCGGTCCGCGAGCTCCGCACGGGAACCCGGTCGTTTCGCTCGTATCCAACGAGCGGCGAGACCGCCGGCCGTGCGACCGTCGGCGCGGACCCCCTCTCGGCGGCGGAGGGCGTCGGCGGCGAGGCCGGGCCCGTCTCGGGGGCGCTTCACGCCGACTCGGAGGCCGCGGCCCGACAGCTAGCCGCGCGCCTGTCTGCGATCCTGTTCGACGAGACGAACCGGCGCTGACCGGGCGGCCGGTTAAGCCCGCCCGGACCGTACACTCGGCCGGGCTCGCCGATCAGCATGAGTGACACGCCGCGGTTCGAAACATACGTCGAGCACGGAACGATCTACGTTGGCGCTCCCGACGGGCCGCTCGCCGTCGGGAGCGTCGACGCCGCGATCGAACTCCTCGGCGGCCCCGCTTGGACGATCTCGTACCCCGACGCGGTCGTCGATCGCCACCCAGAACTCGATACCGAAGACGCCGGGCTCACCGTCGACATCGTCGACATGATCCACGCGATGACCCACTCCCGGCGGTTCGTCGAGACGCTGGCCGCACAGCCGGCGACCGTTCGCCCGGCGGTCAACGACGCGGCCGACTCCCAGGGATACCCGGAAGACTCGGGAGCTGAGGACGCCCCGGCGGCGGACGCGACCGTTGAGGTGTCCCCCCGGCTCGGGCTGTTCGTCGGGAAGCTGCTCGAGAACCTCGAGAGCGGCATCGACTAAACCGGCGCCGCCGATCACTCGCCGGCCGTCAGCCGGGCGACCGTCTCGACGACCCGCCGCGTGACGGTCTCCTCGGGTTCGGTCGCGTCGACCCGGACGAACCGGTCGGGCTCGGCGGCGATGAGCCGCTCGTAGTTCTTCCGGACCCGCTCGAGGTGGCCGACCCGCTCGAACTTGTTGGTCGCGCCGCTTCGCTCGGCGGCCGTCTCGGGGTCGATGTCGAGGTAGATAGTCACGTCCGGCGGGCGGGTCCAGGGGCGGTGCAGCTCGCGGACGAACTCGACCGGGGCCTCGACCCGATCGGCGAGACTCGCCCCCTGGTAGGCGTACCGCGAGTCCGAGTACCGGTCGGAGACGACAAGCTCTCCCCGATCCAGCGCCGGCCGGATCACGTCGGCGAGGTGTGCGGCGTGGTCGGCCGTGTACAGGAACAGTTCCGCGAGCGGGTCGGCGTCGTCGTCGCTGAGCGAGCGCCTGACCGCCTCGCCGTACCACGTGTGGGTCGGCTCGCGGGTGTAGGTGGCCGCCGGGATCGACGGGGACGCCTCGAGCGCCCCGATACAGCTCGTCTTTCCGCTCCCGTCGAGCCCCTCGAGGGTCACGAGCACACCCGCGTTCGGCACCCGGCGCACCTAAACGCGCCGGTCGGTCGCGGCCGTCGGGGTTATGTTCGCCCTCGATAACTGTTCGTATGCACGTCCTGGCCGTCGGCGGGACCGGGTTCATCGGTCGGCGCCTATGCGGGCGGCTCGTCGCCGCCGGACACGAGGTCACCGCGCTTTCCCGGAAGCCCGACCCGTCGGCTCTCCCGGCCGAGGTCGAGACCGTCCGCGGGGACGTCACAGACTACGACTCGATCGCCGATGCCTTCGCGGGCGCCGACGCCGCGGTCAACCTGGTCGCGCTCTCGCCGCTTCTCGAACCACCGGGCGGTAACGACCGCCACGACGAGGTCCACCGCGCGGGCACCGAACACTGCCTCCGGGCCGCGGAGGCCGCTGGCGTCGATCGGTTCGTCCAGCTGAGCGCGCTCGGGGCCGATCCTGCCGGACCGACACACTACCTCCGGGCGAAAGGCCGGGCCGAACGGCTCGTCAGGGAGTCGAGTCTCGCGTGGACGATCCTCAGGCCGTCGGTGGTGTTCGGCGACGGCGGGGAGTTTCTCTCCTTCCTCCGCCGGGTGACGCCGCCGGTGATCGCACCGCTCCCGGGTGGGGGGGAGACCCGGTTCCAGCCGATCCACGTCTCGGACATGGCCGCCCTGATCGTCGCCGCGCTGGCGCCCGACCACGCCGGCCAGACCTACGCGATCGGCGGCCCCGAGACGCTCTCGCTGGCGGAACTCGCACGACTCGTCCGCGGCCGGGAGGGGCGCTCGCCGACCGTGGTGTCGGTCCCGATGGGGCTTGCTGGCGCCGGGCTGAAACTCGCCGACGCGGTGCCTGGGCTCCCGCTGGGAAGCGACCAGTACCGGGCGTTGCGGCTCGACAACACGACCGGTGACAACGCCGTCGAGCGGCTCGGACTCGCCCCCGCGGAGCTGACGACGGTCCGGGAGTACCTCGACCGGTGAGCGTCAGACGCCCGACGGACGCCCGTAATCTCCCGGACAAAACACTTATTTGTTCGATGGGGTTGATCTGTATTTAAGGTAAAGACATGAAACTCGCGATGATCGGCTTCGGGCAGGCCGGTGGGAAGATCGTCGATAAGTTCATCGAGTACGACAAGCGGACCGACAGCGGGATCGTCCGGTCTGCGGTGGCGGTCAACACGGCGAAGGCGGATCTGCTCGGGCTCGAACACGTGCCGGAGGACAACCGGGTGCTGATCGGTCAGGCCCGGGTCAAGGGCCACGGCGTCGGGGCGGACAACGAGCTGGGCGCGGAGATCGCCGAGGAGGACATCGGCGAGATCCAGGGGGCGATCGACTCGATCCCGGTCCACGAGGTCGACGCCTTCCTGATCGTCGCCGGGCTCGGCGGCGGCACCGGCTCGGGCGGCTCGCCGGTGCTCGCGAAACACCTCAAGCGCATCTACACCGAGCCGGTTTACGGGTTGGGTATCCTCCCTGGCGGCGACGAGGGTGGGATCTACACGCTCAACGCCGCCCGGTCGTTCCAGACGTTCGTCCGCGAGGTCGACAACCTGCTGGTGTTCGACAACGACGCCTGGCGCAAGACCGGCGAGTCCGTCGAGAGCGGCTACGAGGAGATCAACGACGAGATTGTCCGCCGGTTCGGCGTGCTCTTCGGCGCCGGCGAGGTCAGCGCCGGCGACGACGTGGCAGAGAGCGTCGTCGACTCTTCGGAGGTGATCAACACCCTCGCCGGCGGCGGCGTCTCGACGGTCGGCTACGACGCCGAGTCCGTCGAGATCGGCAACTCGGGCGGGCTGCTCTCCCGGTTCAAGGACGGCAACGACGAGGAGATGGCCTCGGCGAACACGACAAACCGGATCACCTCGCTCGTGCGGAAAGCGGCTCTGGGGCGGCTCACGCTGCCCTGCGAGATCGAGGGGGCCGAACGGGCGCTTCTGGTCGTCTCCGGGCCTTCGGGGCATCTCAACCGGAAGGGCATCGAGCGCGGGCGCAAGTGGCTCGAGGAACAGACCGGCAGCATGGAGGTCCGCGGTGGCGATTACCCGATCGATGAGCCGAACGTCGCCGCGGCCGTACTCTTATCAGGCGTCCACAACGTCCCCCGGATCAAGGAACTCCAGCAGGTCGCGATCGAAGCCCAAGAGAACATCGACGAAATTCAAGAAGAGAGCGAAGAGAATTTAGAGACCTTGGTCGAAGATGACTCAGATGAGTTGGATCCGCTGTTCTAAGCCCCTTCTCGTGGGACTGTTGATCGTCGCGGCGCTCGGAACGGCCGGAACGGTCGCCGGACTCGAGTTCGCGGATGTCACCGCGGACGATGAGCTCGAGGTCGGCTCCCAGGCCGAGGTGGAGGTCGTGATCGAGGACCCGTTCGACGGCGAGCCAGACGAGTACACCATCGGCGCCTCGACTGAGTTCGTCGACGGGTCAGTCACCATCACCGCAGACGGGCCCGCAAACACAGACAGCGCCTCCGGCGAGACCCCCGAGCTGACGGTCACCGCCGAGGACGGCTACAACGAGATCACCATCACCGCCTCCGGCGAGGTGCCACAGATCGGCGAGGGCGGACTCGGCGAGTTCAGCTACGAGGACCCCGAGACCGAGCAGTTCACCGCCCTGAGCGTCACCCAAAACGACGGCCCGGTCGACTCGGTGACGGTCGACCGGTTCACCGCCGAGAGCCAGCAGGCCCGCGAGCGCATCGACGAGGCCGTCGAGGCCGCCGGCGAGGACGACGAGGACGTCCGGGCCGCGATCGAGCTGTACGACTCGGAGAGCTTCGAGCAGGCGATCACCCAGGCCGAGAATGTCATCGACGACGCCGAGAGCTCCGAGCAGCGCTCGCAGCTGCTCCTGATCGGCGGCGGCGTCCTGATTGTCCTCCTCCTGGGCGGCGGCGGCTACTACCTGTACTCCCAGCGCCAGCAGGACACCCACAAGCTGCAGTAGCGGATGCGCGTTCTCGTTCCGTTCGACGCCCGACGGCCGAAGACCCGGCTCTCACCCGTGCTCTCGGAGTCCGAGCGACACGCCTTCGCCGAGCGGCTGCTCGCGGACGTCCTCGCCGCGCTGGCCGAGACGCCACGGGACCCGACGGTGCTCGCGACCGCTCCGGTCGAGGTCCCCGTGCCCGTCGAGGTCGACGAGCGGCCCCTGACGCGGGCGGTCAACGCCGCGCTGTCCGAGGCCGACGGGCCGGTCGCCGTCGTCATGGCGGACTTGGGTTTGGTCACCCCGGCGGCGCTCGAGCGGCTGTTCGACGCCGGCCGGGCGGCCGACGTGGCGATCGCGCCGGGGATCGGCGGCGGGACGAACGCGCTGGTCGTCGATCACCCGGACTTTCGCGTCGATTATCACGGCGTCTCGTACCGCGATCACCGCGAGCGGATTCGCGAGCTCGGCGCGACCGTCGAGACCGTCGACTCCTACCGCCTGTCGGTCGATATCGACGATCCGGCCGACCTCCCGGAGCTTCTGTTACACGGCGAGGGGGAGGCGAGGGCGTGGCTGCGGGCGGCCGGCTTCGCGATCGCTGGGGCGGGCGAGCGTCGGATCGAGCTCGAGCGCTCGGAGACGGAGTCGGGTCCGTGAGGCATTTGGGTGTTCGGTCGTAGTACCGATCGTGTTTCCCGGGGCCGAGCAATACGACATCGACATCGAGCTCGCGGAGGTGGCCGTCGAGGAGCTGCTCTCCGTCGGCCCCGAGGACGTCGATGCCGCCGACCGGCTCACCTTCTCCCGGAACGTGTTCGTGCCGCTGACGACCGCCTGCCGGTACACCTGTACCTACTGCACCTACTACGACCCGCCCGGCGAGGCGAGCCTGCTCAGTCCCGCCGAGATCCGAGAGATCGTCCGCGACGGGGCCGCGGCGGGCTGCACCGAGGCGCTGTTTACCTTCGGTGACGATCCCGACGATCGCTACACTGCTGTCCACGACCAGCTCGATCGGTGGGGCCACGACTCGATTCACGCGTACCTCCGGGAGGCCTGCGAGATCGCCCTCGAGGAGGGGCTGTTGCCCCACGCCAACCCGGGCGATCAAACCCCCGCGCAGATGCGTCGGGTCGCGGACGTCAACGCGAGCATGGGCGTGATGCTCGAGACGACCGCCGACGTGCGGGCCCACGCCGGGCCCCGGGGGAAGTCTCCGGGACAGCGCCTGGCGACGATCCGGACCGCCGGCGAGCTCGCGGTGCCGTTCACCACGGGCATTCTGGTGGGTATCGGCGAGGGCTGGCGCGACCGGGCCGAGAGCCTGCTTGCGATCCGGGCGCTGCACGAGCGGTACGGCCACATTCAGGAGGTGCTCGTCCAGCCCGTCGTCGAGAACGACCGCTGGCGCGGGGGCTCGCCCTCGGTCGAGACGCTCCGGCGGGCGACCGCGATGGCCCGCGCGGCGCTCCCGCCGGAGGTATCTGTCCAGGTGCCGCCGAACCTCGCGCCGGCCCGGGAGCTGCTCGACTGTGGCGTCGACGATCTGGGCGGCGTCTCGCCGGTCACCGACGATCACATCAACCCCGAGCACGCCTGGCCGGCCGTCGAGGAACTCAGGGAGGTGGCCGCGAGCGGCGACGCCGCGCTCACCGAGCGGCTGCCGGTCTACGAGCGGTACCTCCCGGCGCCGCTCCGCCCGGAGTCGTTCGATGGCGTTCCGGCCGACCCGAGCCGCGAGTGGCTCTCCGAGCCCGTCCGGGCGGCGGTCGGGGCAGACGATCGGGCCGGGCTGCGCTACCGGCGGGCGCTCTCTGCGGGACCTCCGGCCGCGGTACCCGGCCAAGACCGGTAGACACTTTTTCTACCGATGATAACCGCTGTCGTTGATGATTGCTCTCGAGAGCCTCGTGCTTGTCTTTCTCGCGGGGCTGCTTACGGCGCTTGCGACCGGCGTCGGGGCGCTCCCGTTCTTTCTCATCGAGGAGATCAGCACCCGTCAGAACGTCGTTCTCTGGGGATTTGCCTCCGGAGTCATGATCGCCGCTTCGCTGTTCGGCCTCGTCGAGGAGGGCCTAACTACGGGCACGCCGGCCGAAATCGCGGTGGGTGCCGCCGCCGGGGTAGCGCTGGTGGCGGTCTCGAGTTTCCTGCTGTCCGACGCCGATATCGACCCCCGACAGTACGAACAGGCCGACTTTGGGAAGCTGGTGCTCATCCTCGGGGTCCTGACGGTTCACAGCTTTCCGGAAGGAATCGCCGTCGGAGTCTCGTTTGCCGACCTCGGAGTTGAGGGCGGGATCAGGCTGTTCGGGCTGAGCGTGCCGGCGCTCGCGGTGTTCATGACGATCGCGATCTCGATTCATAACGTCCCGGAGGGAACCGCGATCTCGATCCCGCTGCGAGCGATGGGCGTCTCGAACTGGCGGATGGTCTGGTGGTCGGTGTTTTCGAGTCTCCCGCAGCCGATCGGGGCGGTGATCGCGTTCGCGTTCGTTCGGGTCGCCAGGGACGTCCTTCCGGTCGGATTCGGGTTCGCAGCCGGCGCGATGGTGTATCTGGTGGCGACTGAGTTCGTCCCCGAGGCACTCGAGTCCGGCCGCGAACTGCCCTCGGGTGGCTATCCGGAACTGCTCGCCGGGCTCGCGATCGGAGCCGGATTGACGGTGCCGCTGTCGGTTATCTGACCACGAGTCGTCGAGTGCACTCTCACTCGGGATCAGCGGCGCTCGGTCTCGACCAGCGGCGTGCCGTCCGCGCGCGGCCCGAGCCGCGGGCCGAAGGGCGGATCGTCCGGGTCGATCCGGCGGCGGCGCTCGTAGTCCGTCGAGCGCTCGACGGGCACGCGGCCGATCGCCGTGATCATTTCGACGTACTTGTCGAACGAGCGGGCCTCGCCGAACCCGCCGCCGGCCCGCTTGGTGATCTCTTCGGAGAGGATCGTCCCCATGAAGTCGTCGGCGCCACAGGAGAGCATCTTCAGCCCCTGCTGGTCGCCGTATTTCACCCACGAGGACTGGATGTGCTCGACGTTGTCCAAGAAGAGCCGCGAGACGGCGATCATCAACTCGTCCTCGTCGGTCGTGGCGCCCCCCTCGACCATTCCCCGGTCGTACAGCGGCGTGTTCGCGTGGACAAAGGAGAGCGGCACGAACTCGGTAATCGCGCCGGTCCGGTTCTGGAGCTCCCGGATCCGTTCTAAGTGTCTCACGCGGTGGGCCTCGTTCTCGACGTGACCGTACATGATCGTCGACGTCGTCGGCAGTCCGACCGCCGCCGCGGCTTCCATCGCCCGTTCCCACTCGTCGCTGCGGATCTTGCCCGGACAGATAACGTCCCGTACCTCGTCGACGAGGATCTCCGCGGCCGTCCCCGGGACCGAGTCCAGCCCGGCCGCCGCGAGCCGGCCGTAGACCTCCTCGTAGGACCAGTCGGTCCCGCGGCGGGCGTGGTAGGCCTCCTCGGGGGTCATCGAGTGGACGTGCACGTCGCCGACGCTCATCGCCCGGAGCTGCGCGGCGTAGGTTCCCGGCGAGGTCTGGTAGGCCGATGGCGGCCGGTAGTTCAGGTCCGGCCGGTCGCTCGCCTCGAGCGTCTCGCGGTGCTCCCTGTCGAGGGCGAACGCCGGGTGGAGTCCGCTGACCGAGGTCACCTCGTAGATGCCCCGATCGAGGGCCGCGGCGACGATCTCCCGGGACTCCTCGGGCGTTTTCGTGAACCCGTCGTGGTCGCCCCGGCCCTCGCGGAACTCCTCGGAGCGGTCCTTGAAGTTACAGAACAGACAGCCCGTGTTGCAGGCGGTGGTGACGTTGTTGTTGA
>CAYRQD010000030.1:0-21522 GCA_964426325.1 uncultured Halobacteriales archaeon
CGATGCCAGAGGCGGCGCTTGAGGGCCCGACGACGCTCACTGTCGGGGAGGCTGGTACGTTTAGTATCGATGGTCAAGCCGGTGACGCTCCACTTTCGTCGTACGGTTGGACCGTCGGCGGAGAGCCCCGTGATACCAACTCGTGGGTCTCCGAGCCCTCGACGACGATCAGGTTCGCTGCCCCCGGGGAGTACACGGTTGCTGCAACAGTAACCGACGCCGCTGGGTACGAAGATCGCGTAGAACAGACTGTCTTTGTTGAACCGAACGGCACAGACGGAGAAACTGTATCCGGGTTTGGTGGGGGACAGTCACAAGAGTCTGCAGGTAGTCTCGGCACTACCTATGACCGAATGTTCGTGGACGAGAGTGGAGACGTGTATATTGCTGTTGGAGACGAGTTGGGGGAGCAAGATGCATTCTCTATGTACCTTCCAAATGGGAGAGAATTAAAAATTAGTATAAATCAAATAGCTCAACGGCCTGGCTCAATGTTCGATAACCCTGACACCGTATCTGAATGGAATTCAGCTCTTTTCAAAAGAGAGTCGGCGAAATTGGAATATTTTGAAACTAGAGTGGAACGAATGGGTTACAGTATTGATGAATTAAAAAGTGCAATGCCTGAAGGGGAATGCAAGCTCTCCGATAAGGATGCACAGCGATGTATTGAGCAAAGTATGGTTCTTCTTACAGAGGAAGCACAAGAAGAGCAAAATCAATCATTTATTAATCGGGGAGAATCTTGGATAGAACAGGAATTTGAGGGACATCCAACGTTGGGTCCTGAATCAACCCAGGCCCCATACAATAGGGATAATAACGAACAAGTAAATAAATCCAATAATCAGCGTGGGGGACAAAATAACCCTCTCGAAAGAAAATCAATTAACAGTATACAACCAGTGTCTGATCTTGGTGATCGGCCATCAATTCATGATACAGGCCGAACGAATCCAGTCGCACAAAGAGTAGAAACATCTAATGACGAGATGATTTCAAATGTGTCGTCGGAAGATTCTTCGAAAGACTCCATAGAAGCGAGTAGTAATTCAGAAGAAAAAAGAAACAATTCCTCAGGTGGTTTAACAAACATCGATGACTCAAAAGATCTTACCGCAATGTGACTTTCATATATTTTATATTTCACATCGTTATATCTATACTATCATTAACTATAGTAATAATAGATCCTGAATGCGCAACTTCAATCTAATCAAAATTTGGTCTGAATGGCAGATACCTCTTGCGGAACGGACTATCGGTACCTCTACCAACCTCGAGTTGTTTAGTATATTTTTGATCAATTTGGAAATTAAATTGACTACGATAAGTAACTTGGTCTCCAGTTGACAAGATATTTTGTGTTACCTCAAGTGATTGGATGGTTGGTATCAACGTACGTCTATCACCGGTCCAATTATACTTTTTCAGATCAGAATACACATGTACACCATTCTTTGGCATATTTACCGGCGGTTGCATTTCAAACCCTGGGCTTTTTTTAGGTGGGTTCGGTTGTAATAAGTCTATTAATATGTTACCTGCTAGTATATAAGCAGTACTCGGGGCATCAACCTCTTCAAACAATCCGTTCACTTTTATTAATACCTGTACTTCCTCGTATTCAAGATCTATCTGAACCGTTTCGACGGTGGTATTCAGTGCCCACCGATACTCAGTTTCGAACGCATCAACGAATGTGCCCAGCTCTGCAGCTCGGAAGTAGGTGAGACCGGCCTCGGCGATCCCCGTCGTATTGGCTGGGTACTCTGCGGACGTGTCTTCATCTGTGGCGTTCAACACCGGTACGACGGTTTCGTTTGCGAGTTGCTGGCGTGCCGAATTGTTCCTGACGGCGTCTTTGAGTTCATTGTCGAGGTAACCGCTGTTGAGATACGCAGCCAGCAGACGGTCGCGAAAGCTGATGGTCTCGATTTGTGTCCCAGTTCCGTCGTAGACGGCAATCGTATAGCGGTCGGGAATGACGAGTTCCGCTCGCGGATTCTCGGCGTTTGTCGCGAGGACTGCGGGCTCGCGGAAAATCGTCATTGCGATCGAGTGAGTGAGCTGTGCCACTACCTCTGGTGCCGGCTGCCCGTCAGTAACGGTAACCTCAAGCGCCATTTCGTCCGATCCGTTGGGACGTACGATGCTCTCGTTGTTGATCGCGCCCGCCGAGGTGTTTATCGACTCGTCCGTGGTTACCAGCGACCGGTTGTCGAACTCGGCTTCAACCCGCGCGGCGAGGTTTTCGATCCCAACGGCTAGTCCGCGCTGGCGATCCGAAAGCGTCTCAGAGACATTTTCTGTCTTGTTGTCTTCTCTTTCTCCCTGACCGTTTTCTGAGTTGCCCGGCTCGGACTCGTTTCTGTTATCATCTGCCTTGGGTCCAGTTTCGTCTGCTTTGGTCTGTCCGTCTAATGTTTCTCCGGTCGATTCGTTTTCGGTCGTACCGGCCGTTCCGGTGTCGCCGCCGAGACCCGAACAGCCCGCGAGCAGGAGACACACCGCGAGCAGTGCAATCCCTGTCCGATCCATTAGTTGGCTGTAAATAACATTCATAGTTCATATAAATCTCGGGGACGATCTATGAGCGGGTTCACCCCAATACGGCTTACTCAAAATAAAAATCGACCGGGAGATGGTGAAAATTTTTGATTTGATCAGAAATCGTCTATTCGTGTTCGTGAGCCTACCCCGCCAAATTTAAATACTGTTCAGGCAAACGACCAACACTGCGATGCCCAAGGTAGAGATAACGATCCCCGAACATCTCGAGATGCAGATCGCCCAGCTCGTCGAGCAGGGCGAGTTTCTCAACCGTGAGGAGGCGATCGAGGAGCTCCTCTCGACCGGGTTAAAAGCCTACAAGACCAGCGGCCCGGTCGACGACGAGGAAGAACCCGGCCTCGAGGACGACGGCATGATGGGCCACGAAGACGAGTACGTCTTCTGACCCGCTGTGTCGGCGCTCTGACCGTCCTTGACTCTCGACAGGCCCGTCCAGCCCGATTCCTATCGAACTCCCGGCGAACAACGCTTATGAACGGTGCTCTCCAACGATCGGGTATGCACAAAGACGAGCTGCTTGAGCTTCACGAACAGATGGTGTTGATCATGGAGTATTTCAAAGATCTCGAACACATCGACGACGACCTGTTCGAACAGTACGAGGAGATCGACGTGACGCCCGACGACGTTCACATGTCCAAAAGCGAGCATAAACACGCGGTGTTCGTGCTGGGCAACGCCTTGGCCAACGCGATGAGCGAAGACGAGTTCTCCGACGCCGGTCGCGTCGGCAAGCGCATGAAGGAACTCGCAGAGGACGCCGAGCGCAAGCTTTGATCGAGCCACGACTCCCGCCCCGTCAGTAGACTTATTATAATCGACTCATATTTACCGGGCGGGCAGGAGTGTGCTGGGTAGTCGACTGGATGTCACCCCAGAGGAGATCACCGACGGGCCCGTCGCACCAACGCTTTTAGCGCTCGCGGCGCCGCTGATCGCACAGAACCTGGTCCACGTCCTCAACCAGGTCGTCGACACCTTCTGGCTGGGCCGCGTCGACGAGCCGGCGGTCGCGGCGGTCGGACTCAATTTTCCGGTGCTCGCGGTGCTCTTTGGCCTCGTCACGGTCGGCATCGCCGGCACGCACATTTTAGTCGCCCAACGGGTCGGCGCCGAGGAGACGGCCGCGGCCCGGCGGCTCGCGGTCAACGGCACGGCGCTGTCGGCGGCGCTCGGGCTCGCGCTCGCAGTCGGGGTCGTCCTGGCTGCCGAGACCGTGATCGATCTGCTCGGTGCCGGTCCGGCCGTAGGGCCGCTCGCGGTCGCGTACCTGACGATCGTCGGCCTCTTTTTTCCGTTCGCGGCGGCGAGTGATACGATCGAGCGGGGGTTCGTCGGCTGGGGAGACACCCGCGCGGCGCTGTATATCAACCTCGTGACCGTCGCGACGAACGTCGCCCTGGATCCGTTCTTGATTCTGGGCGTCGGCCCGGTCCCGGCGCTCGGTGTCGAGGGGGCGGCGCTCGCGACCGGGCTCGGATACGTGGCCGGGCTCGCTGCCGCGGTCGCGCTCGTCACCGGCCGGCGGTCGTCGCTCGCGCTTTCCCGGGCGGATCTCGCTTTCTCTCGGTCGGACCTGCGGGAGATTGTCGGCGTTGGCGCGCCGCTGTCGGGCCAGCAGCTCGCCGGCCAGTCCGCCCGGGTGGCGATCGTCGGCGTGGTGGCGACCGTCGGCGGCGCTCCCGGGCTGGCCGCCTACACCGTCGGCGCGCGGGTCGCCTCGGTCGCCTTTGTCCCCGCGGCCGGCTTCGGGAACGCCGCACAGAGCATGATCGGACAGAACCTCGGCGCCGAGCGGCCCGACCGGGCCGGCGCGACCGTCCGGGCCGGCGTGCTCATCGCCGCCGGCGTGCTCGGGCTCGTCGGCCTGGTCCAGTGGCTGGTTCCCGGGCCGATCGCGGGGGTGTTCGTTCCCTCATTTACCGAGGCTGGGCGCCGGCTCACCGTCGCTTACCTCGAGATCCTGGCCTACAGCTACTGGGCGATGGGCGCCTCCTCTGTCGTGCTGGCGGCGTTCAACGGCGCCTCCCGCACGCGGACGAGCTTCGTCGTCGATCTGGTGAAATACTGGGGGCTGCGCATCCCCGCGGCGGTCGCGGCCCTGCCGCCCGGCGCCTACGTCATCGCCGGCGTCTCGGTCGGCGGGCTCGATCTCGGCGTTCGGGCGATCTTCTGGGCCGTGACCGTCTCGAACGTGGCCGCGGCCGTCGGTGCCGGGGGCTATTACCTGTGGCGCCGCGGGCGGATGTTCGGCCGGGCGGTCGCGCGGGCGGCGGACTGACTGCCGGACAGAAACGCCTATGTGCGCGCTGGCCTCCTGTTGATCCGTGTCTGACGCCGCCGACGCCGACGGCGAGCCCACGGTCCCTGTCGCCGAGGTGTTGCCGGCCTACGCCGCCGTGTTTCCCTTCGAGCGGTTCAACGCGATGCAGACGGCGACGCTGCCGGCCGTGCTCGGCGGCGCGGAAAACGTCGTCGTGAGCGCCCCGACCGCGAGCGGCAAGACGGCGATCGCCGAGGCGGCGATCTGCAAGACCGTCGACGCCGGCGGGACGGCGCTGTTTCTCGCGCCGCTGCGCGCGCTCACGAACGAGAAGGAACGCGAGTGGGAGCGGTTCGAGGAGCTGGGCTACTCGGTGTACGTTGTCACCGGCGAGCGCGACCTCGATCCCCGCCGGGCCGAGCGGGCCGACGTGTTGGTGATGACCCCCGAGAAGGCCGACTCGGCGACCCGCAAGCACGACTCGGGGCGGTACGCGTTCGTTCGATCGGTCGATCTGTGTGTCATCGACGAGGTCCACCTGCTCGACTCCGAGAAGCGCGGCGGCGTGCTTGAGGTGACCGTCTCGCGGCTGCGGCGGCTCTGTGACCCACGGATCGTCGCGCTGTCGGCGACGATGCGCAACGTCGAGGACGTCGCCGCCTGGCTCGACGCCCCCGAGGAAGCGACCTTCGCGTTCGGCGACGACTACCGACCGGTGCCCCTCGAGGCCGGCGTCGCGACCTACACTCACGGCGAGAACGCCTTCGCGGATAAGTACCGCCGGCTCTACCGGGCGCTGGATCTGGCCGAGCCCCACGTCCGGGAGGGCGGCCAGGCGCTGGTGTTCGTCGCCTCCCGGCAGGACACCGTCCAGGCCGCCGAAACGACTCGCGACGAGTTGGCCGCCCGCGACGTGCCCGTCGGCGCCCGCGGAGAGTTCGACTGGCACACCGAGACCGACGCCCTCGAGGACGACACGCTCCGGCAGTCGGTGCTCGACGGCGTCGGCTTTCACCACGCCGGGCTCTCCCGGGAGGACAAGGACCGGGTCGAGGAGTGGTTCCGCGAGGGCCGGCTGGCGGTGCTGTTCTCGACCTCGACGCTGGCCTGGGGGGTGAACCTCCCCGCCCGGTGTGTCGTGATCCGGGATACCTACCACCACGACCCCCTGGAGGGAGACGTCGAGATGAGCCACCTCGACGTGTTGCAGATGCTCGGGCGGGCGGGCCGGCCGGGCTACGACGACCGCGGGTACGCCCACGTGATCTGTGACGCCGACGACGCCGGCCGGTACCGGCAGCTCCTTTCGGAGGGGAAAGCCATCGAGTCCCGGCTCGCGGCCGGCGAACCCCCCGACGAGCTGGCCGGCCACCTCAACGCCGAGATCGCGCTGGGGACGCTCGCCGATCTTGAGGACGTGATGGGCTGGCTGGAAGGAACCTTCTATTACGTGCGCGCCCAGCGAACCGAGGTTCCCGACGGCCAGCTCCGGCGCCGGCTCCGGGAGACCCTGGAGTGGCTGCTCGATCGGGGGTTCGTCGAGCGGGCTGGCGACGAGCTGGCCCTCGAGTCGACGCCGCTCGGCCGGCTCGCCTCGGAGTTTTACCTGCGCCTCGAGACTGCCCGGCGGTTCGCCGATGTCGCGGCCGAAGCGGTAACCGAGGACCGTGCGCTCCGGGCGGTGGCCGCGGCCGCCGAGTTCGACGACGTCAGCGCCCGCGCCGACGAGGCCGACGCGGTCCGGGCCGTGCTCGGCGACGCGGCCGACGAGCTCGATCCCGGCGCCCGGAAGGTACTCGCGGTGCTGCGCGCCCGGATGACCGGCTCGACGCCAGCCGAGCTCCAGAGCGACGCCTGGGTCGTCCGGCAGAACGCCCTGCGGCTGCTGGCGGCCCTGCGGGCGATCGTCGACCGGCTGGGGAGCGGCGCCGACGCGAACCGCGTGTGCCGCCTGGAGGCCCGCGTCGAGACCGGGGTCAGCGCCGACGCCGTCGGGCTCACCGCGATCGAGGGGGTCGGGGCGACCCGCGCACGGAGCCTCGCGGCGGCCGGCTACGACTCGCCGGCCGCGGTCGCGGCGGCGTCCCCCGAGCAGCTGGTCGCGGCCGGACTGTCCGAGGGTGTCGCCGAGCGGGTCCGGACGAACGCCGCGGAGCTGCCGGCCGTGACAGTCGAGTGGGGCGAGTTTCCCGATCGAATCGGCGAGGGTCGGCGCCGGCTGGAGGAGGTTCGGATCCGATCGACGGCCGGGGACGCCCGCGCGGCGGTGCGGGTCACCGTCAACGGCGTCGAGATGACCGAGAAGACGACCTACCTCGGCGAGACGACACTCCCCGTGGGCGTGTTCGGCAACGAGCCCGGCGAGCTCGAGTTCGCCCTCCGGGTGACCTTCCCCGAGCTCCCGCTCGCGCCGGTCGTCCGGACGCGAACGGTCCGGGTCGACGCCTGACCCGTTCGGCGTCACCTCGGATCGTTTCATTACCATTATGTCCCTCCTCCTTCGAAACGCCCACGTGAAAGGCCAAGAGTGGTACCAGGCCGACGACGTGGCCGAGGCCTACGACGAGAAGCGGTTCTCTCAGGGCGGCCGGCTAATCGATCGCCGCGAAAAGCGGGCCGTCCTCGAGGCCCTGGCTCCGATCGAGGGCACGCGGATCCTCGAGATCGCCTGCGGGACCGGCCGGTTCACCACGATGCTGGCCAACCGGGGTGCGGACATCGTCGGCGTCGACATCTCCGAGGCGATGCTCCAGCAGGCTCGCGGGCGCGCCCGCGACGCCGGCGTCGCCGACCGGCTCGAGTACCTCCGCGGCGACGCTGGTCGCCTGCCCTTCCCCGACGACCAGTTCGACGCCGTCCTCGCGATGCGGTTTTTCCACCTCTGTGACAGCCCGACCGAGTTCATGACCGAGCTCCGGCGGGTCTCCCGGCGCCAGGTCGTGTTCGACACGTTCAACCGGTACTCGACGCGGTCGCTGTACAACTGGGCGCTCCCGATGGGCTCGCGGCTCTACGACGAGCGGGAGGTCGCGGAGCTGCTCTCGGCGGCCGGGCTCGAACTCGCCGCCGCCGAGCACGACTGGGTGTTGCCATACGGGCTGTACCGGCAGCTCCCCGGCCGGGCGGCCGCCGCCGTGCGGTGGTTCGACGACGGCTTCGACGCCACGCCCGTCGGCCGGCATCTCGCCTCGGTCTCCTACTGGGACGCCCGGGTGCCCGAGGCCTGACCGTCGCCGTCAGCATATCCGAGGTTCTTGGCCGTCGCTGCCGGAGTGCCGCCGCGAATCCTACCGTCTGTTCCTGACCGGGAGACTCGCGAACCCGTCGACAGACGACCGCTACAGTTCGATCCCGACGTGCCGGACCGGGAGCCGGGCCGAGTCGCTGCCGTCCTCGAGCCCGAAGTGCTCGGCCAGCATCGCGACCCCGAGTCGCCTGACCTGCTCGACGGCCCCGGCGTCCAGCGCGTCGGCGAAGGCGCTCTCGCCGGGCAGCGACCGCTCCGCGAGCGCGGCCCGGAGCGTCTGTCTGTCTGGATCCGTCCCGGCGTGGTCCTCCGCGACCGCCCGGAGTACGAGCGCGAAGCGGATCCCCGCCCCGAGGTACTCGACCGCCCGGCGCTCGGGGGCCGGCACGTTCGGGATCGTCGAGAGGTACCGCGCGGCGTCTGTCTCGGCGGGATCGACGGTCTCCTCGAGCCACTCGCGCATCCGATCCCGGCCCGGATCCCCGTCGAAGGTCTCGCGGGCCCGCTCGTAGAGGGTCCGCTCCTCGGCGGCCACCTCGTGGAAGGCGTCCCCGACCACGACCGAGTCCGCCCCGGCCTCGAGCACCGCCCGGGCTTTCTCGCGGCTGTCGACGCCGCCGCCGTACCAGAGCCGCGACCAGTCACGAGCCGCGTCGATCGTCTCGAGCAGCTCGACAGCCTCGCTCCCGCCGTACGTCCCGGAGTACTCCAGGTAGACGATCTCGCTGTCGAGGTGGTACTCCGCGGCCAGGGCCCGTTCCTTGGCGACCGCCGGGTCGAGCAGATCCTCGGGACCGACGTTCGCCTCGCGGGCGGCCGCGCTGTCGGGATTCATGATGATGTAGGCCTCGAAGACCGCCTCCTCGAGAAACCACGCCGCCGCGGCGTCGGACAGGCGGTCGCCGAGCGTTCCGCCCGGGGCGATTCCGAGCGTCCGCTCGACCGTTCGGGGGCCCAGGTCCTCGCGGACGTACTTGATTCCCTTTCCCAGCGTCCCGACGAGCGCGTCGGTGTCGCCGTTGAGCACCTCGGGGACGGCCAGGAACTCCGCCCGGTCGCGGGCCGCTTGCGTGACGTGTTCGGCCGCGCTGGGCTCGTGGATCACCGGGACCGGGGTCGCCTCGAGCAGCGCGAACGTCTCGGCGGTGTTTTCGTGGGTGACGTCGCTCGAGCCGCCGACCGAGACGGCGCTGGTGTGTGATAGGTACGGCACGAAAAGCACGGGCAGCTGCTTGCGACCCTCGGGGTCGACCTTCGTGACGTGGGTCCAGTCGGCCGGCACCGGGTTCGTGTCAAGCGACAGGATCCGCCGCGCGCCGATCGACAGCATCGACGCGAGCCGCTCCAGTCGCCCGGCGATGGCTGCTACCGACATCTCACTACGGACTACTCACAACTCCGAGTAAAAAGGGTAACCCATCTCGCCCGGCCGCCGCGGGTCAGCCCGGCAAGACGGTGAGGTCGCCGCTCCGGTAGATGTACTCGGTCGCGATCCCGGTCAGCGTCGAGTCGGCCGTCTCGGCCTGTTTCTGTGCCTCGCGGAGGTAGGTCTCGCCGATCGTCCGCACCCGCCGTTTCGCCGTCGCCGGGTCGTCGGTCAGCAGGTACTCCGCGGTGACCGGGGTGAGCTGTCCCGCCGCGGCATCGGCCCGGTAGTCGTCGACGTCGTCGAGCCAGATCTGCGCGCCGACGATCGCGAGCACGATCGAGCGCTGGAACGCGTCGCCGATGGTAAAGCCCGCCGCCCGGTACATCTCGATCATCCCGCGGTAGATCACCCCGACCCGGTCGTACTGGGTCTTGAAGTAGGGCAGCTCCCGGTGGGTTGCCCCGAACAGCGCCGGCGGGTCCTCGAACACGCCGTGTCTGTACTCGCCGGCGATCCGCTCGCGGGCGTGTTCCGGCGAGTCGACCGCCGCGTCCGGCAGCGAGTCCGCCCCGTCGGGCGCGGCGATGTGCGCCGCCCCTCCGATGTCGGTCGCCCCGTCGGTCGCGGCGATCATCAGCGCCCGGAACCGCGGATCGGCCCGCTGGTGGCGCTCGGAGATCGCCACCGTCCGCTCGTAGGCCTCCCGAACACCCTCGGGGTACCCCTTGAGACCCCGCTCGACACGAGACTGGAGGGTGGCCTGTGCGGTCTCGGCGGCTCGTCGCCGGTCGGCCTCCGAGATCTCCGTCTCCGCACGTTCTGCTCCGTCGGGGACTGCGAGCTCGAAGTCCTCGTACTCCTCGTCGGCGATTGCGTCGCGCATGTCCCCGTCCAAAAGCGCCGCGACGACCAGCGCCGTCAGCGCCTCGGCCCGGTCGCGGCGCTCGTCCTCGCGCCGGTAGAGGTAGCCGAGGGTGAGCTTCGCCGGCAACAACAGCTTCGTGTCATAAGACAACTCGACGGGCCCGCAGTCGAGTTGCTCCGCGATCGCGGCCTCGACCTCCTCGAAGGCGACCCCGACCATCTCCTCGACGACCGCGTCGACGCGGCGCTTGAGCGGCAGGCTCCGGGGATCGAAGACCCCGGTTCGGGCGTAGTACCCGACCACCGCCCGGACCGCCGTCGGGAGCGGGTCGCGGTCGGCTAACCACCCTGCGGGCCTGCGTAACATTACTTGGTACTGCGATCGGTCCGCTCTTTACCGTGTCGGTCCGCCTCAAGTGGTCGACTCCGTGTCGATCCCGTCCCTGGCCATCCTGAGCAGCGCGTCGGCCAGCACCTCGACGCCGACCAGAATCGAGGGTTCGTCGACGTCGAAGGTCGCGGTGTGGTGTCCGCCGGGGTGGTCAGTCCCGACGCCGACGTAGGCCGCGACCCCACCCCGCTCCTGAACCCGTTGCATCAGGAACGCGGCGTCCTCGCTGCCGCCCAAGCTGTCGCTTTCCAGCACTGTCTCGACCCGGCCGTTGCCCCGGGCGGCCTCGGAGACGTACCCCCGGGGCAGGTCGTCGCTCTCGGCGCTCGGGGCCTCGCTGCCGTGCTCGATCTCGACCTCGCAGTCGTGCATCGTCGCGGCCGACGCGAGCACCTGGTCGGCCCGGTCGCGGGTGTACTCCATCAGCGCAGTCGTCTCGCCCCGCACCTCGCCGGCGATGTGTGCCCGGTCGGGGATCACGTTGGGCGCGCTGCCGCCCGCGACGTCGCCGGCGTTGATCCGCGTGGCCCCGTCGCTGTGTCTCGCGATAGCGTAGAGGTTCTGGATCGCCGTCGCCATCGCCTGGACGGCGTTGCGCCCCTGCTCGGGTCGGCCCCCGGCGTGGGCGCCCTCCCCGTGGAAGGTCGCCTCGAGGTGTGAGACCGCCAGAAAGCCGTCCACGCCCGCGACCACCTCGCCCGTGGGGTGGTCCAGCCCGACGTGCACCGCCAGCAGGGCGTCGACGTCGTCTAACTGCCCGCTCTCGGCGATCGCCGGCCCGCCGCCGATCTGCTCCTCGGCGGGCTGGAAGATGATCTTCGCCCGCCCCGGGAACGTCGCCGCCGAGAGCGCCCGGGCGACGCCGATCCCGATGGCCGCGTGGGCGTCGTGCCCGCAGGCGTGCATGTACCCCTCGTGTTCCGATCGAAAGCCCTCCCGGACCGGCGCGTGTTCGTCGTCGGTCGACTCCGCGCGGGGCAGTCCGTCGATGTCGACCCGCAGGGCGACCGTCGGGCCCGGGCCGTCCCCGCCCTCGATGGTCGCGATCGCGCCCGTGTGCCCGCCGGCGAGGCGATCGAGGACGGCCCCGTCGGCGCCGGTCTCGCGGGCCCGCTCGAGCCACTCTGCGAGGGTCGCCTCGTCAGGGACCGCCTGCCGGGCGTCGGCGGCCAGCGCCTCCGGCCCGACGAGCAGCTCGTCGACGCCCAGCGCCTCGAGCTCTTCGACGATCCGCGCGGTCGTGTAGTACTCACACCAGGCCGGCTCCGGGCGTCGGTGCAGCTCCCGGCGCAGCGAGACGAGCTCCTCTTGATACGGCGTCGCGTCCATACCCGTCTCACGGTCGGCGGCCAGTAAACAGTCCCGGTCGCGGACCCAACCGGTCGGCGATCAGGTGCCGGTCTGGTTGAGCTGTTCGATGTCGGCCCGGACGTGCACCCGGTCGGGGTACTCCCGCTCGGCCAGCGCCCGCGCAAACTCGCCGTGACCGACGACCTCGATCAGACGGGTGTAGACGGTGTAGCGCCAGGGATCGAAGCTCCCCCGGGCGCCGACGCCCTTGTGCTGGCGCACGCTCAGCCGCCGGGGCGGCTCGGAGTGGGGGCCCCTGAGCTCGACGCCCTTGCGCTCGGCTCGCCGCTTGATGTCGCCGACGACGGACTCGAGCACGTCGCCGTCGCCGCTCTCGAGGGTCAGCCGAGTCACGAAGGGCATACGCAAGCGAAGGGCGGGCGGCGACTAAACCCGTTCGCTTCGCCGTGGGTGCCTGCCGGTCCCGACATTCTCTTTAGGGCGGGTCGAGTACGTGTCGCCGATGAAAGAGGCCACGAGCGCAGGCGCGATCCTGTTCCGTGACACGCGTGGCCGCCGAGAGTACCTCCTACTGAAGAGCCGCCCGGGCGACTGGGAGTTTCCCAAAGGCGGCGTCGAGGGCGACGAGGAGCTCCAGCAGACCGCGATCCGCGAGGTCGAGGAGGAGGCCGGGATCGAAGACTTCCGGCTGCTCGACGGCTTCCGCCAGGACTACGATTACGTGTTCGAGGCCAGCGGGAACACGATCCACAAGACCGTTCACCTGTTTATCGCCCACTCCCGGGAGACTTCCGCGGAGCTGTCGAAGGAACACCGCGACCTCCAGTGGCGCGATTACAACCAGGCGATCAACACGATCACACAGGACGGCCCCCGCGATATCCTCCGAGACGCCCACGCGTTTCTCGACGAGCACGCTGACCGGTACTGACGGCTTTTCGGCGGTCGAGCGCGTTCACTCCCGGCCGGTCGCGTCGTCGGTCGCCTCGCTCTCGAGCTGGCCCCTCGTCCGGCGGTGCCGGTCGGCGAAGGCGATCGCCAGCCCGGGCCGTGCGAGCGGATTCGCCCACGCTTGCGGGAGCTCGTAGCGGACGCTGTCTGTGAGGGTCGTCCCGTCGCCGTCGGCCGCGAACCGGTGGGTGTGGACCCACCGCGCGAGCGGCCCTTTGCGGAGCACGTCCCTGAAATACCCCCGGTCGCTCTCGCGCTCCCGGGCGACGATCTCCGAGACGAACCGCCGGCGCGGCCCGACGCCGAACGGCCGGACCGACCCCACCAGCCGCGCGCCGACTCCGAGGACCTCGGGGAGCGCCGCTTCGAAGACCTGACCGTCGGCCGCGTGGACGGCCTCGATCTCGAGGTTGGCGACCGCCGGCGTGAGCGCGAGCAGTCCTTCGGGGCCGGCGTGAAACTCCCAGACCGCCTCGAAGGGCGCCTCGACCCGGCTCGTGCGCTCGTAGCGTGCCACGATTGCCCCAGGGCCCCGGTCGAGAAAAGCGATCGGCTCGGGGATCAGGCCTCGGGCGAGCCGTCCGCGTCGCCGACCTCGACCCCGGCCGCAGCCGCCCGAGCGAGGGTGCGTTCGGCCTGTGCGAGCAGCGGGGCGTCGATCATCTCGCCGTCGACGGCGAAGACCCCCGCCTCGCGGTCTGCCGCTTCGAGGATCCGCCGGGCCCACTCGATGTCCTCCCGGTCGGGCGTAAAGGCCTCGTTGATCACCGGCACCTGCGAGGGATGGATCGTCATCTTCCCGTCGAAGCCGAACGTCGCTGCCCGCTCGGTGTCGGCCGCGAGCCCCTCCCGGTCCTCGAAGTCGGTGTACAGCGTGTCGATCGCGTCGATCTCGGCCGCGGCGGCGGCGAGCACCACCCGCCCGCGGGCGTAAGCGATCTCCTCGCCAGAGTTGCTCCGGCGCGCGCCGGTGTCTGCCGCCAAGTCCTCGGCGCCCAACAGGAGTCCCTCGACCGGCTCGGCGCGGGCGATCGCTTCCGCGTGGAGCACGCCCGCGGCCGTCTCGAGCACCGCGAGTACCGGGAGCTCTGTCTCGACGGCCTCAACGACGGCCTCGATATCGGCCGGCCCGTCGACTTTCGGGACCATCACGCTGTCCGGCGCCGGCGCCCCGGACAGTGCCGCGGCGTCCGCTTCGAGCCCGGCGCCCGGGGGATTGACCCGCACGCACAGCTCCGCGTCCGGGTCGATCTCGGCGAGTGCCTCGGCGACGACCTCGCGGGCCCGCGATTTGTCGGGCCCGACGCCGTCCTCTAAGTCGAACACGAGCACGTCCGCGCCGGTCTCGGGGGCTTTTCGAAGCAGGTCCGGCTGGTCGCCCGGCGAGAACAGCACGCTCCGTCGCACCATACCTCTCGATCGCGCCGGCCGAGTAAAGCCGTGGCGGCTCGACCGCTACAGAATCGTGCCGTGTTTCTTCTCGGGCCGGCGCTTATCGACATCCTCGTAGAAGGCAAACCGGGCGGCAAGCTCCGCCCGGAGCTCGCTTGGCGGGACCACCTCGTCGATGACGACCTCGTTTGCCATCCGCATCACGTCGATGTCCTCCCGGTAGGCCTCCTGGAGCTCCTGCTCGCGGGCGGCCCGCTCGTCTGGATCGTCGATGTCGGCGAGCTCGTTGGCGTAGACGGCGTTGATCGCCGCCTCCGGCCCCATGATCGCGATCTCGCCGGAGGGTAGCGCGATCGTCGACTGGGGGTCGTAGGCCGGCCCGGACATCGCGTAGATGCCGGCGCCGTAGGCCTTCCGGACGACCACACACTGCTTCGGTACTGTCGCCGCGGAGGTGGCGTAGATCATCTTCTTTCCCTCCTCCAAGATGCCCTCGCGTTCGACCTGCGAGCCGGCCATAAACCCCGGGGTATCGGCCAAGTACAGGAGCGGGATCCCAAAGGCGTCGCAGGTCCAGATGAACTCGGCGGCCTTCTCGGCGGCGTCGGGGAAGATCGCCCCGGCCCGCTGGGCGGGCTGGTTGGCGACGATCCCGACCGGCCGGCCGTCGATCCGGGCGAAGCCGGTCAGGATCTCCGTTCCGTAGCCCGCGCGCAGCTCGAAAAACGAGTCGGCGTCGACAACCCGCTCGATCAGGTCGGTCATGTCGTACCCGCGGTTCGGATCGGCCGGGACGACGCTGTCGATCCCCTCCGGAGAGTTGGCCGGCGCCGTCCCGTCCAGGGTCGGCGGGTCCTCGTCGACGCTGTCGGGCAGATAGGAAAGCAGCTGGGCCACCAGCTCGCGGGCGTGTTGTTCGTCCTCGGCGATCAGGTCGGCGCTGCCGGACTCTTCCATGTGCATGTCCGGCCCGCCAAGCTCCTGGAGGCTGATCTCCTCGCCGGTGACCATCTCGACCATCCGGGGACTGGCGATCGCCATCGCGGACATCCCCCGGACCATCACAGTGAAATCGGCAAACACCGGCGTGTAGGCCGCCCCGGCGATCGATGGCCCGTACAGCACGCAGATCTGCGGCACGTAGCCCGAGAGCAGCGAGTGGTTGTAGTAGTACTTCCCGATGCCCTCGCGGTTGGCGAAAAAGCCGGTCTGCTGGTCGATCCGCCCGCCCGAGGAGTCCATCAGATAGAGCACCGGCCGGCCGGTCTGCATCGCTCGCTGTTGCATCCGGAGGAACTTCTCGACGCCGCGCTCGGCCATGCTCCCTGCTTTGACGGTGAAGTCGTTTGCCATCACGTGCAGCGACCGGCCCTCGAACTCCGCCCCACCGGTGAGCAGCCCGTCCGCGGGCAGCCGCTCCTCGCTGTCGTAGTTCGCGAACCGGCCGTCCTCGAAGGTGAGTCCGTCCTCGCCGAACCACAGCTCCAGCCGGTCCCGGACGAACAGCTTGCCCTGCTCGTCGAGTCGGTCCTTGTACTTCTGTGGCCCGCCGGCCTCGACGTCCGCGATGGCCTCCCACAGCTCCCGTTCTCTTTCGGTTGGGCCCATCTCGGTCTCGACGGCCGCGCCGTTCGCGTCGGCGCGAGCGCCCGGTCCGGCCGCAGTCGGGGGCTCGCCCGTCGCGGCGGGCTCGTCGTCGTCGCCGACGTACACGTCGACGGTCGCGCCGGCGTGGCGGGCGACCGCCCGCGCGATCGCCGCGGCCTCGTCCCGGCTGGCCTCCTCGATCCGGAGCTTCATGCCCCGACCGTGTGTGGCGACCGACTAAACCTTTCAGTTCTCGCTGCTCCCGCGATCGACCTCCGGTGTCCGTCGCCGGCTCAGCGCCCCTCGACGGTCGCCTCGACGGCCTCGATCGGGTCGGGGTTGCCGAGAAAGACCGGCGTCCGCTCGTGGAGCCGCTCGGGCGCGGCCGCGAGCAGCGACTCCGTCCCGTCCGAGGAGGCCCCGCCGGCGGCCTCGATGACGTAGGCCATCGGCAGCGCCTCGAAGACCGCCCGGAGTTTCCCTTCGGGACGGTCGGCGAGCATCGGGTAGCCGAACACGCCGCCGTGGGCCAGCACCTGGTTGACGTCCGCGACCATCGCACCGCCGTAGCGAAGTTTCAGGCGCTTCTCCTCTAGGTGCTCGACGTAAGCCGCGACGGGCCCGGGCCAGTCCGGGACCCGCCCCCCGAGCCCGTAGACGGTCGGCTCTGCGGGGAGACCAATATCGTCGTCGAGGACCGTCCGTTCGCCGTCCTCGATCAGGTACTCGGTGACTTTTTTCCCCTCTCGGGCAACGACCATCGTGGTCACGGGCCCGTACAGGACGTACCCCGCGGCAAGAAGCGACTCGCCGGGGGCGGGCGGCCGGCGGTCGTAGACGCCGACGATCGTTCCCGCGGGGTTGTTCGAGGCCAGGTTCGAGGAGCCGTCCAGCGGATCGCAGGCGACGTGGTACTCGCCGCTCCCGCCCTCGAGTACGTCCTCGCGTTCCTCGCTGGCGTAGCCCGCGACCGACTCGATCGCGAGCAGCTCCTCTGCGAGCAGCCGGTCGGCCCGCACGTCGGCTGCGAGCTGCTCGTCGCCGGTCGGATTGGCGCTCTCGGCGCGCCGGCGGTCGGTGAACCCGGCCCGGATCTCTCCCGCGGTCGCGGCGACGGCCCCGAAGATCCGGTCCGTGCTCATCGCTCGGCGAGTGCGGCGTCGACGCTGGCGTCCTCGAAGATCACCTGCTCCAGGGCGTCGAGGATCGCCTCGGGGTCGTCCCGTTGGAAGACGTTTCGCCCCACCGCGAGCCCGGCGCCGCCGGCGTCCATCACCGCCCGCACACGCTCTAAGAACGCGCGGTCGTCGGCCTTCGAGCCGCCGGACATGATCACCTTCGTCGGCCCGGCCACGTCGACGACCTCCTCCATCGCGGCCTTGCTGCCGGGATATTTGACCTTCGCGACGTCCGCGCCCAGCTCCAGGGCCTGCCGGGCGGCGTAGGCGATCACGCCGGCTTTGGTGTCGTTTTTTACGCCCTGGCCGCGCGGGTACGACCACATGACGACGGGCAGGTCGTGTGCGCGGGCACTCTCCTGGGCCTCGCGGAACTGTTCGGCCATCTCGACCTCGTGGTTCGAGCCGCCGTACAGCGTGAATCCGACCGCGTCGGCGCCGAGTTCGGCGGCGTACTCCACAGACCAGTTGACCGCTGAATCGGGCTCGCCGGTCCAGAGGTTCGAGGTGCCGTTGAGCTTCGCCAACAGCGTCACGTCGTCGTACTCCGGGTAGTAGGCCTCGGCGACGCCTTTCTGGACCGCGAGGCCGGTCACCGCCGGGTGGGCGGCGAGCTCGAAGACGTGCTCGGGGTCGGCGCTTTCCGGTACCGGCTCGAAGTCCACGGGCCCGTGCTCGAGGCCATGGTCGTACGCGAGGATCAGTACCTTCCCGTCCCGGGCCAGCGGCGTGTGCTCGATGGGGCGCATCTCGTCCGTTGGTGTGGCCAGGGCCGGCTTAGGTTTTACGTGGCCCGGTCTGTGGCTGGCGGTCTCCGAACTCCGGACGCCCGGGGAACACGTGTCGCGACTGCGGCCTGCTCACATCGACAACGATCAGTTCGTGAGGAATTCGCGAATTTCGCGGAGAAAGGTCGGGAACCAGCGGACTCTTCCCGGAGGTGCATATAGACCAATTCGTTGTCTATCTCGTGGCCGTAGTTGTGTGCGAGTACGTTCCGGAAACCAGCAGCAGCCTGCATCCGTGCCGCTATGTCGGGACCAAGCACTCCGCAATCCTTGAGACGTGAAAATTTCTCGGCATTGGTGGGAGGGATCTCCTCATCGAGTTCTTTGAGAAGCAGTTCCGCAATGTCGAGGCAGGCCTCGATGGCCGTCTGAAACGCACGTTCGACGACTGCCTGTTGTTCCCAGTCGTTCAGATACTCCTCACGCTCGATGTCCTGCTTCTGTGACAACCTCTCGACGGCACCCTCGATGTACTCCACTTTGTCGAGGATTCGACCCTGGGTCTCTTCGACGACCGTCACGCGTTTCGCTCCATTTGATCGAGCAGTTCGTCGAACCGCTCCATCCGTTCCTCCTGGGTCGTTTCGACCGTTTGCGCCTCGTACTCTTCTCGGAGTGCCTCGCTGCGTTCGTCGTCTTCGACGAGTACATGCCCGTCTTCGAGCGCTGCGAGACCGATTTCCGGGGCCGTACCGTCTAGATCAACCACGTCGATATCGTCGGTTCCGAGTTCGCGCTCGAATGCGACGATCAGAGCGATCCGGGCACGGTACCGCTGCCTGTCGGACAGCGACTGATCGAACGCGACGGCGACATCCACGTCGCTATGTGGCCCGCTCGTCCCCGTGGCGTGCGAACCGAAGAGCACCCCCAAACCGACCGGGTGACGCTCCAGCACCGCCCGGATCCGATCCGGATCGGGGGCCTCAATGTCGTCGGTCCGTGCCATCTGTTAGACGACTAGTCGCTATCGGGTATAAGTAGTCGGTCGGGGTCGGTGTTACTTGCTCGGCCATCCGTGCTTGAGCTCACGCGTACCTGCCGCTGAACGCTCGGGCGCCACAGTCGGGGCAGTCCACGGAGACGCTGCCCAGCTCGCCGGCACAGTATGATTCGTGGATCTGACGCTATCCCTCGCCCAACGGGGCGAGCCGATTGTTTATGAGCGACCCGCGTGTACAGAAGGCTATGAGCGAAATCGTTTCGACGGATGGCGTTATGGGCGGACAACCGCGGATCGAAGGCCGTCGCATCAGCGTCCTGCAGATCGTCGAGTGGGTCCACGAGGAGGGGATGGATCCGGAGACGGTAGCGACGGAGTTCGACCTCGATATGGCCGACATCTACCGTGCGCTCACCTACTATTACGAGAATATCGACTCGATGGACGTCTGGCGTGACCGTCGCGAACGCCGACTCCGCGAGAGTCGAGACGACCAGCCCCGCCCCGACTCGCTCTCCGAGCACGCATGAAGATCTGCTGTGACGAGAATATCAAACGCTCTATCACGGATCTTCTCGAACAGGAGGGGTACGACATCGTCCGCGTACAGGACGAACTCGAACTCGGGTTCGTGGACGAAGCGATCGTCCGCTTTTGCCACGAGAACGACCGGGTACTGCTGACGAACGACGACGATTTCTTCGAGTTCGATCAACACCCTGGAGTTCTGTTTCTCGACGAACAACGGACACCACCCCGGAAAGCCGTGACAGCGATCCAGCGTATCGACCGGCAGGTCACAGAGATGGCAGGCCAGGTCTGGCACGTCCCGGACGGGTGGATCCAATAGTAGTTGCCGCGATTATTTCCGTGCCCCACCACAGGCGTCTGTCTCTTCCAACCAGTTTCTCTGATTCTGCTTCGCAATTGTGGTAAAGACTCACAACAGCCCCGACGAGGTCGGTTCTGTTGGAGTAGTCACGCGTACCTGCCGCTGAACACTCGAGCGCCACAGTCGGGGCAGTCGACGGAGAAGTTGACCAGCTCGCCAGCACAGCAGGACTTGCGGACGTTTTCGACCTGACCGGGTTTTGAGTCGTAGGCGAGACACTCCTTTAGGAACGCTCGTATGCCAGCGGTTGGTCCGGTGTGATGAGGTTGCGGTGGCGCAACCGACGCGTTCTTGATACCGCGTGTGTAACACGGATGTATGTCAGACTCCGATACAGGCGAGTCTCGGGGCGGCGGTCCCGAGACGACGACGATCAATATCCGCGTCACTGAACGCCAACTCGAAGAAATCGACGCCGTCTGGAAAGAAGAAGGGTACACTTCCCGGAGCGAGTTCCTGCGCCACGCGATCCGCGACGCGACTGCAAACCCCGGAGTCTCCCGGAGCATGCTCGCGAGCATCGTTGCCGAGGAGTATGCGATGCGGAACGGCGAAACTGAAGCAGTCAGCCGCGAGGAGATCGTCTCTATGACCGACAGTGATGAGTGAGGGGGAGACTGGGAGTTTCGGCCACCCGCTGCTCAGACGTTCGCGGAACTCGAGATCCCTGTGCAGAACCGCATCGTTACCAAACTCGACGAGATCGTCGACGACGAGTGGCGTGAGCCGTACGAATACATCGAACCGCTTTCGCGACTGCCACACGGGAAGATCTGGGTCGGGGATTTTCGCCTCGGAGCTGACGCCGACCGAGAGCAGAAGACCGTCGTTGTCTACGATATCGAACACCGATCCGGAGCGTACAAACCAGGTGACGACGACTGATCCCCGGGGATTGGTCGACACGTGATCTCTCGTTTGCAGTGTTAGGCGTAGGACCCGCTGAACACTCGGGCGCCGCAGTCGGGGCAGTCGATGGAAACGTTGAGCAGTTCGCCAGCACAGCAGGGTTTACTCACGGTGAAATTCTATCCTGGTTCAACTAGCAAAACGATCGGTTACAAAATATCACATTGGATTCGAAGCTACAGTGACGTGATTGTCTGGTTTCCCAAGTATTAATAAACAAAATTATTACTCCAAAATGACGGACCCGAACTCAATCCAGTCTCAAGTTTTCTTATCTGGTTATCTGCCTCGTGCGGTCGCGCCAGTTTCAGCAGTCACTGTGATCGTCCCACCAATGTCGGCACCCTCGGGGAGACCACGAGTGTCGATCGCGACGCCGACACTATAGTTGGCGTTTCCTGGCGGCAACCCACCGGGGCTTGCGGTGTTGGCTTCCGTTAGGTCCGGGTCCGCTTCGTTGTCGATACTTCCGGCTGCCACTGCGTAGATTCCGATTGCTTCGTCTGACCTGTCGTCAGCCGGATTAAATTTGATCTGAGGCGTGAAACTCTTGTCTTGGCCCTGATTTGCGATTCCGAATACACCGTCGAAATAGTACACAGAATCAGTGTTGACTCCTCGTCCGGCTGGGCCGCCGAAGGAATCAGTACCAGCCTCCTCGGTAAATGACAGCACTACTTCGCCATCCTCATTGAGTGTCGCGTACTGTCCATTTGCAACTTCGCTATCGTCAACGACGAAGCTCATGTAACCCTCCGTGTCATTAACGACGTTAACATCTACCTGTCGTGTGGCAGTTGCTTGCGTAAACGCACCACTACCCATTGCAGCCGCCCCGCCGGCGGCGAGCGATCCAGCACCGA
>CAYRQD010000031.1:0-20645 GCA_964426325.1 uncultured Halobacteriales archaeon
AATCCGGTCCCACGCATTTCTCCCGCCGTTCGTCCGACACCGACGATACTCGCGGTCTCGGCCCAGTCCAGTTATTAGGACTGATATTTCGAGGGGAAGGTTCATATACTAACGGCAGAGATATGCTGGTACGGCACCGAGAGGTGCCGGTGCCACCCCCACCCCACCTTTGTTCGCGGGCCGCCGCCGACACGGCGGCTCGCCTTTTTGACACCGAACAGGCCTCGTCGAACCGGCGGCCGGCGGGCCCGCTGAAAGGGACAGCTTGTCGAGGCCCACGGTGTCCCCAGGGCAGTCCCGGGACCGGTCACGCCCACGAACGGAACGCGCACGGCCGGCGGGGTCGATACCTCTCAGGACACGGCTGTGAGTCTCGCCGTGGCCCCGGCGGACTCGTCGGAGTCGCCTGGTCGTCTCGGTCGGCACCGATCCACGCGAAGCAATCATCCGGGTACGACTCACCGGCGCCGGACCGGTCAGTGGCCGTCTGGCTCGCAGCGAATGCAGAGAGTCCCTGTTCGCTCGCGTCCGGATCTCGGGGGTCTCAGAGCCAGGCGCTTAGAGGTAATCGACGCCGCCGGGGAGCTCGAGTTTCATCCCCTTTCGCTCGCGGATGTGGGTGATGATCTCCCCTTGGAGGTTGTCGGCCATCACCTGAAAGCCCGCGTTCTCGGTGTTCCAGGAGGCACGCCCCTCGGTCGCCGACCGGATGTCCGAGGAAAAGCCGATCATCTCCTCGACAGGCGCGACGCCCTCGATGACCATCAGATCGCCCTCCTGGTACATGTCGTCGACCCGTCCGCGCCGGCCCTGGACCTCGCCGCTCGCGGGGCCCATGTGCTCGTTGGGCACGTCGATGCGGACGTCCTGGATCGGCTCGAGCAGCCGGACCTCGGCGTCGACCAGGGCGCTGTGAAGCGCCCGCCGGACCGCGGGGATCACCTGTGCCGGACCGCGGTGGATGGCGTCCTCGTGGAGCCGCGCGTCGTGGAGCCGGACCAGGGCCCCCTCGACGGGCTCGCCGGCGAGCGGCCCTTCGTCGAGGGCCTCCTCGAAGCCCTCGATGACCAGCTCCATCGTCTCGTTGAGGTGTTGGATCCCCTTCGTGTCGTCGATCACGACGTTCGCACCGAAGATGTGCTCGACGTTCTGGGAGGTCTCTTTCTCCAGCCCGGCATCCTGCAGGGCCTCGCGGCGCTCGAGTTCGGGCATGTCCATCGTGGCCTTGCCCTGCTTGAGCACCTCGACGATCTCCTCCCTGAGGGGTTCGACGCTGATATAAAACCGGTTGTGGCGGTTCGGCGAGATGCCCTCGACCTCGTCGCTCGGCTCCTGTGGGGCCTCTCGGTAGACGACGATCGGTTCACCGGTCGAGACCGGGATCCCCTGGTCGCGCTCGATGCGCTGGGTGACGACCTCGAGGTGGAGCTCCCCCTGCCCGGACATGAGGTGCTCGCCGGTGTCCTCGTTGATCTCGATCTCGATCGTGGGGTCCTCCTTCGCGACCTGCTGGAGGGTCTCGATGAGCTTCGGCAGGTCGTCCATGTTCTGGGCCTCGACGCTTTTCGTGATTACGGGCTCGGAGATGTGCTCGATCGACTCGAACGGGGTCATCTCCACGGAGGAGACCGTCGAGCCGGCGATCGCGCTGTCTAAGCCCGTCACCGCGGCGACGTTGCCGGCCGGCACGGCGTCGACCTCCTCGCGCTCGCCGCCCATGAAGATCCCCACGTTCTGGAGCCGATCCGTGCCGACCGTCCCCGAGACGTACAGCTCCTGGCCCTTCTCGAGCGAGCCGGAGAACACCCGTCCGGTTGCGATCTCCCCGGCGTGGGGGTCCATCGAGATGTCGGTCACCATGAACACGACCTCGCCGTCGGGGTCGACCTCCCGCATCGTCCCGGCGATCTCCGAGTCGGCGTCGCCCCGCCAGATCCGGGGGATCCGTCGCGGCTGGGCGTCGACCGGATTCGGGAAGTGCTCACAGACCATATCGAGCACGACGTCCGACAGCGGCGTGCGCTCGTGGAGTTCTTCGCGCTTGCCGGCTCGCTCGAGCTCCATGACGTCGCCGAAGCCGATCCCGGTTCGCTGCATCGAGGGCGTCGAGACGCCCCACTTGTACAGCGCCGACCCGAACCCGACGGTGCCGTCCTCGACCGAGACCGTCCAGTCCTCGTCGATGTCGTCCATCTCCTCGGTCATCCCGCGGATCAGGTCGTTGACGTCCCGGATGACCGCCGTCATCCGCTCTTGCATCTCCTGGGGGCCCTCCTGCAGCTCGGAGATCAGCCGGTCGATCTTGTTGATAAACAGGGCGGGCTTGACCCCCTCGCGCAGGGCCTGGCGCAGGACCGTCTCGGTCTGGGGCATCGCGCCTTCGACGGCGTCGACGACCACCAAAGCGCCGTCGACAGCCCGCATCGCGCGGGTCACGTCGCCGCCGAAATCGACGTGGCCCGGCGTGTCGATCAGGTTGATCAGGTGGTTGGTCCCCTCGTACTCGTGGGTCATCGAGACGTTGGCCGCGTCGATCGTAATCCCCCGTTCCTGCTCGTCTTCCTCGGTGTCCATCGCCAGCTGTTCGCCGGCGGTGTCCTCCGAGATCATCCCCGCGCCTGCGAGCAGGTTATCGGTTAGCGTCGTCTTCCCGTGATCGACGTGCGCGGCGATGGCGATGTTCCGGATGTTCCCCGGCTCGTCCATCAGCCCCTCACACTCTTGCACGATCTTCTTTCGTCGGCCCATTATTGGACACACGTACCGCCACCAGCATCAAAAGGGTAGTGTTTCGCTCCCACCGCAGATACCTCTCTGCTTTCCCACGAAGTTTGAATAGAGTCTAGGTGAACACCGCCCGAAGTTTGAAAAATGTACTTTCCCCGGTAGGACGATCCACTGTACGCATGTCGACCGAAAACACTCGACGTCGATTTCTGACCGTGGCGGGTAGTGCAGCTGCGGTGGGGTTCGCAGGTTGTCTCGGCGGTTCCGACGACGGTGACGAGGATCCGAGCACGAACGACGACACCGCTGACGACGACCCCGGAAGTGCTGACGACGAGACGAATCCTGAGACGACGTTCACGATCCGTATCGAGAACATGGCCCCGACGGACTTTTATTCCGCCGACAGCATGACCGGCGGGCAGATCTGGCTCACGCCTGGCGGGTTCGCCGTGCATTCCGGGGACAACCCGATGTTTACGATCGGCGAGCCGGCATCGATCGGGCTCGAGGCGGTGGCCGAGGCGGGTCCGCCGACCGGCTTCGAGGGCGAGCCCGGCCTCGTTGACGAACTCGCCGAGGCTGATAGCGTGTCGGTCGCCGGCGCGTACACGCCGGCGGACACGGTCGCGGATCCGAACGACCCGATGGGAGAGGTCCCGGGCGCGCCGCCGATCGCACCCGGCGGAGCCTTCGAGTTCGAGGTCGAGGCGACGCCCGGCGACCGGCTCTCCTTTGCCTCGATGTACGTCCCTTCGAACGACATTTTCCTCTCTTCGCCGGCCGGAATCGACCTGTTCGAAGACGGCGACCCGATCACGGCCGACGTGACCGACGCGGTCGGACTATTCGACGCCGGCACGGAGCTCAACGGACGGCCGGGCTTCGATCCGGTGGGTGCGCCGCTGCAGGCGAACAACGGCGGCCCGGCTGCCGGTCCCGCTGAGGGTGTCGTCTCTCCGGTCGATCGAGTCAACGACGCGTTTATGTATGCAGATCCTGAGGACGTAATCCAAGTGGGTCTGGACCCGCAGTAAACACGGCAGCCACCGGTCGCTATGAGGGCGGTGCCGGTGGTCTGAGACTTCCGTAGGCACGGTGAGCACGGAGAGATACCCACCACATGTCATACAACTCCTCAACGGACCGGCGTGCACGAGCCACACGACAACGACAGGTTGCAACCGCGGAAAACAGTCACTCCCGGCAGATGGAGAAGGCCCTGTGGTACCTTTTCGCCGGGAGCCGTGGCGGTGCCAACAGGGTCCGAATCGTTCACGAACTGGACGCCCGGCCCCGAAACGCGAACGAACTGGCAGAGCGGCTCGATGTCGACTACAACACGATCACCCACCACCTCGACGCGCTCACGGAACACGATGTCGTCGAAGCCGGCGACAGCGACTACGGGCAGCTGTACTTCCTGACCGACCGGTTCGAGCACCACCGGGAGACCTTCGAGAGAATAAGCGGCGAGGTGGAGTGACGATGTCGATGGGACTCCCTGGGTTGGTCGGCCTTGGGCTCGCCGTCGTCAACGCCCTGCTGTTGGCCGGCGTCGGGGGGGTGTGGCTGCGCAACTACCGTCAGTTCCGCTCGTCGATGCTCCTTGGATTGGTCGGGTTCAGCACGGTTCTGTTTCTCGAGAACGCTCTCGCCGGCTACCTGTTCGTCACCGGAATGAAGACGGTCTGGAGCACCGACCAGACGATCGCTTACGTCCTGCTCACGATGCGGCTACTTGAGTTCGCCGCGATCGGACTGCTCGCGCGCGCGACGCTCAACTGATTCGATCTGATCTACCTGATCGCCGCGCGGGCGGCGACATACTGATAGGACTCCCGGGGTAGGTATGGGTATGCATCTCACTGTTCGCGGCCCCGGGCCCGCGGCCCCCTTCCTGAGCGCTCGCGATCTCTTCGAGACCGAACGGCGCCTCGAACGGCCGGTCACCGTCCGGGTCGTCGCTCGTCCGGACGAGCGAACCCGCGTCGAGCACACGGCAGACGACCACGAGTTGACTGTCTCCCGGCGGGTCGCGACCAGCGCAATGGCCCGCAGTCTCGCCTTGCACGAGTTCGCACACATGCACCGTCACGAGCGCGGACACCCCTCTCACACCCAGTCCACGAAGGAGGCGATCTTTCTGGCGCTCGCCGGCGAGGACGGCGCCCCGCGGCGGGTGCGGGATTACTACCAGATCGCGAACCACGCCAAGGACATCTACGCCGACGACCTCTGGGTCGATCTCGTTCCGGCCGGGCGGCTCGTGACGTATCTTGAGTCCGGCCTGGCCGAGACGCTCGCTCGCGACACGCCAGAGGGCGCCGACCGAGACCCGGAGTTCCCCCCGGAGCTGGCCGCGGTCAACGCCGCGTTCGCGCTCGGGCTCGTCGAGCGCCACGGGCTGGTCGGGCGCGACCACCGGCTGTACGAGCTCGCCCACGCCGCCGCCACCGACGCCCCGGCGGTCGAGCTCGACTGGTTTCGCGAGCGGTTCCGCACGCTCGCCACCGATCCCGACCGACGCGAGTACAAACAGACGCTGGTTGATCTCTCGCGAGCGTACGCAAGCGCCCGCACGGCATAACAGCTTGGAAGTCAGAGGAGACGGGCTCGTGGCTGGTCGGCCTCGGCGACGGTACCCGAAAACGGGCTCGCGAGGTTAGCGCGCTGCGGCGGCGACCCGCTCTTTTTCCTCTTTCTGGTTGACGGCGTAGGTTCCGACGTCGTTGCTCGCGGCCCCAAGTAGCTGGTCGGCGAGTGCCTCCGCCGCGTCGGTGTCGGATTTGAACGTGTCGTTGTAGACGCCCTCGGCGATGAACTTGATCGCCTGGTCGACACGGCGCTGTGGCGAGACGTCGACTGCTTTCGGGACCGAGATTCCGCCGTATTTCAGGCGGACGGTCTCCTCTCGAGGGGCTGCGTTCTCGACGGCGGCGACGAGTACCTGCACGGGGTTCTCGTCGGTCCGGTCGTGGACGATCTCGAAGGCGTCGCTGACGATCCGGGTGGTCAGCTGTTTCTTCCCGGTGTTTTCGTCGGTCTGCATCAGCCGGTTGATCAGCCGCTCGGCGACGCTGATCTGGCTCTTGTCGAACTGTTTCGTCGCGTGGCGCCCCATCGTGTGTGCGATCGGGGTCACGGTGATGTACCGCTCGGTCGAGGGATCGGTAAACTCGATCTCATCGACCGGCCACTGACCGAACAACAGGGCCGCGTCTGCGGTTTGGGTGTCCGTCGACATCTTACCGCACCGGCTTCTCCGCGTTGCCTCGCACCAGTTCGATCAGCGAGACGCCGTTTACTTTCTCGACCTTGTACCGGACGCCGCCGATATCGCCCATCGCGCCGCCGTCCGCGCCGCCGATGCCGGCGATCGTGACCTCGTCGTGTTCGTCGATAAACGAGATCGCGCCGTCGCCGGGCGCGAAGGCCGTCACCTGCTTCCCGTTCTTGATCAGCTGGACGCCCACGCACTTCCGGATCGCCGAGTTCGGCTGTTTTGCCTCGATACCGATCTTCTCGAGGACGATCCCCCGCGCCCGGGGGGCGCCCTCGAGGGGGTCTGCCTTCTCCCGGAGCCCGCGTGCCCGACGCGCGTACTCGGAGTCAGACCACCGGTGTTTCTGGCGGTCGTTTCGCATCTTCCGAGCGGCGTACTTGCCGTTTCCCATAGTGTAGATCGGTACCTGACGGAGTCACTTAAGCCTCCCTGTTCGCTCGGCTTTCCGACGACCGTTGGCTCTCTGATCGGCTCAAGCCGGCGGCCGTCCGGGCGGCTACGCGAACTGGATGTCGTCGATGTCGTGGTGGCGCCGCGCGAGCCGCCGCGCGGCCGCGATCGTCCGCCCGTCGGGACCGATCGCGACGCCCTTGTCGGCCTCGGGGACCTCGGCATAGGCGACCCGGTCGTCGGCCTCGCTGATGGTCACGTTATAGACTGCGGCCGGAGCGAGCGCGCTCGCGACAAAGCCCTCTGCGGTCGGAGCGTCCTCGACGAGCCGCAGCGGCCGCCCGAGCCGATCTTCGAGTCGCTCGACCTGCTCGCCGTTCCGTCCGATCGCCCGTGCGATCTCGCCGGCCGCGATCACCGCGACGACGCGCTCGGCCGTTTCGTCCTGATCGAGGACCACGCAGTCACGGACGGTCGCGCCGGTTTCCGCCTCGATCAGCGCCGCGATCTGTCTGGCCTCGTCGGTGAGTGTGATCGACATCGTCTCTGTATCTCCGTTGCTACCGGCGCCGGTCGGAGAGTGTCGACCCCCGATCGTCCGGTCGGTCGTCAGTCCGCGCTCTCGGTGACCCGGTCGGTCTCGGCGTCGGCCTCGGTTTCTGCGTCCGCTTCCGTCTCGCCGTTCTCGACAGTCCGCGCGGCGCCGGCGTCCATCCGGAGGTTCACGTCGCCGGTGCCGAGTTTGATCGGCTTCCCGACGATCACGTTCTCGGTCACGCCGTCGAGCTCGTCGACCTCGCCGTGAACGGCCGCGTCGAGGAGGTGACTCACCGTTACCTCGAAGGCCGCCCGGGCCAGCACCGAGTCCTTCGACCCCGAGATGCCGTGGCGCCCGATCGACTCGATTGTCCCCTCGTTTGTCATGATGTCGGCCACGAGCATCAGGTGTCGGATGTTCACGTCGTCGAGGCCCTGCTCTTCGAGGGTGTTCATCGTCTCCTCGATGATCGCCTCGCGGGCGGCCTCGATGCCCAGCTCCTTGTTGATCTCGTGGATGTTGTTACAGGTCGTCCGGTTCGCGTCGACGCCCTCGATCTCCAAGACGTCGCCGAACGCAGACCCTTCGGTGTAGAGGATGAACTCCTCGCCGTTTTCGGTTTCTTCCTTGCGGATCACCACCCGGGAGATCTCCTCGATACCTTTGAACGTGATCTCTCTGAGCTGCTCGACCAGCTGGAGCAGGTCCCTGTAGGACGGCTCCTCGGGGCCGAACTCGATGGCGAGCCCGCGCTGGCGGGTCTCGACGCCCAGCTCGGACTCGATCGTGTCCGCGATCTCCTCGGCGACCGCGACCGGATCGTCGACGGTCGGCCACCGCTCGCGCAGCGTCTCCTCGTTGAGCCCGATCTGTACGACCATGTCCGCGACGTTCGTCGAGATGTCCCCGAGCTGGAGGATCTTCGTGGCCTCGATCTGCCAGACCACCTCGTGGGCCCGGTCGCGGGCCTCGGCGTACTCGTCTTCCAGGTAGACGGTCATCATCGGGGTGTCGGGCTCCTTGCGGGCGTCGACCAGCTCGATCAGCCGCGGCAGCCCCTGCGTGACGTCAATCTCGGCGACCCCGGCGTAATGAAACGTGTTCATCGTGTTGTGTGTCACGACGCCCTGAGCCGTCGTGAACGTCTCCAAGCCTGCCACGGACACGTCGTAAACGTACTCGTCGTCGCTCGTGACCGTCTCGACGGATTCGATGCGCTCCCAGACGACATCCCCGTCAACCGCCTGTTCGAGCGCGTCCAACTCGGACGGTCGCTCGTTAGTCCGGTCATCGATCTCTGCGACGAGCCGAGCCAGCCGGTTACGACCGATCCGCTGGCGCTCGTGTGCGCTATGCACCTGTCGGGAGGGAATCCCGGCGGCCGTTGCAGCCGTCTGTAGGGCATCGCCGAAGTTGGGGATCTGATCTGTCGCGTCTGGACCGTCCGGGTCGATTTCCGCTGTACGAGCGGCGAGTTCGTCGCCCCGCTGGCCGACGAGTCCAACAGTCTCGTGCAGTTGCGGGAGATATTTGCTCGGAATCCGGAGTGTGTGGCTCCCGTCCTGCTCGCCCTGGGTCGCGTGGATTCCAACGCGAGCGAGCAACAGCGCGATTCCTTCGGTGAGCCGCTCCGAGACCGAACTCGCCCGAACCGCCCGCGTCGCGACGTTTCCGTCGCCGCTCAGGTACCCCGACAGGAGCCCACGCACGAACGACTCGGGGGCGCCGAAGGCAATATCGGGAACCATTTTTTCCCCGTCAGTGAGACACAGCTCGCTGACAAGATCCGCCAGCACGGTACCGTTTACTCGGATGTCGTGGCCGGTGGCGTAGCCGCTGTTGTTCTCGTACTCGTTGATCGTGAGTCCGAACCGCTCCGCGAACGCCCGGATCCGCGCTTGGAACGCCGGGTCAGTATTCGAGATCGACACGTAGTGATCCGTACAGCTCCCCTCAGCGAGGAAGGCACCGAAGAAGAATCCGGTCTCCGTGTCCAACGGGAGCTGTTCCGGAAGCGAGACGGTTCCCTGTCGCGGGTATACGGCGCGTTCGTCGAGCTCTCCAGCCTCGAGTGCTGCCTGCTTGTTCCGCACCTGGTCGGGGCTCCCGGGTTGACTTTCGATTTTGGTTCCCCCGTCTGTCAGCGTCGAGGTGTACCAGTACCTGTCGGCGGGGAGGTACTCTCGCAGATCGACCGTATCTGGCCCGTCACCGTCGAAGGATCCGATCACCGGCAGCCAGTCGCCCTCGGTTAGCTCCTCGCCAGCGACCGGCACGACCTCGTTGTCCCGTCGTGTTACAAACGAGTGAGCTCTCGTCGCACGAATTTCTCGTCCGGACTCGAGTTCGAACCGCAACAGGTTGTCGGGGGTCTCGTGGCGGCTCACTTGCTCGAGCGGCTTCCACGCAACCTGCTCGTCGGCCCGTAGCGAGAGAACGTCGACTGCTGGGGCGGCGGCAACCTCGTGGCCGTCGACATCCTGGCTCTCGCGAGCTCCGAGTACGCCGTCGACGAACGATCCGATCTCGACGACATCGGTCTCTCCGTCTCGGCGCACGAGGATCCGCTCGTCCCCGGGAACGCTCATCTGGGTGCCGGGCTCGCCGATCGACTGTGCGCTGACCGTGCCGACCGGATCCAGCGGATCGACCCGCGAGTCGCGGTACTGCGTCTCGGTCGCCTCGACGATCTCCGCCGCCTCCTCGGCGGTCACGTCGCGATCCTCGAGGGTACTGTACAGCTCGTTTTTCAGCCGCGCCGGGAGAACGGTCCCCTCGATCGCGGTCTCGATCTCGTTCGGGAGTGTCGCCATCTCAGTCACCTCCGCTCTGTGCGCTCGTGTTGTCGCTCTGTGCGTGCCACCACTCGTCTGCGTGCTCCGAGAGGTTCGTCACCTCCGCGCTGCCGGTCAGGAACTGCTCCTTGTCGGCGTCGGTCTCGAACTCGCTGTCGAGCACCCGGTCGGCGATCGCCTCGACGTCGACCGCGTCCTCCTCGACGCTGCTCGAGACCTCCACCGGCGAGGTGCCGTCCTCGCCGAACTCGAACTGGACGACCGTATCGGAGGTGTCCCGGACGGTGCCGTCGTACTGGGCCTCGAGCTCCGAGAGGGCGTTGATCAGCCGGCGCTGGAGGTAGCCGGACTTCGAGGTCCGGACCGCCGTGTCGACCAGCCCCTCGCGCCCGCCCATCGCGTGGAAGAAAAACTCCTTGGGGTCGAGCCCCTCGCGGTAGGAGTGCTCGACGAACCCGCGGGCTTCCGCGGAGAGATCGCCCTCCGCGAAGTGACTCAGCGTGCGGTTCTCGTACCCGCGGTTGATCCGCTCGCCCCGCACCGCCTGCTGGCCGACCGCGCCGGCCATCTGGGTGAGGTTCAGCATCGATCCGCGGGCGCCGGATTCGGCCATCACCACGGCCGGGTTGTCGTCGGCGAAGTGCTGCTCTGCGATGTCGCCGGCGCTGTCTCTGGCCTGGCCCAGCGTCTGCATGATTTTCATCTCCAGGGTCTCGTCGACCGTCCGGCCGGGTAGGGACTCGAGCTCCCCCCGCTCGTAGGCCGCGATCAGCTCCTCGACGCGCTCGTTCGCGTTCTCGATGGCCTCGTCGATCTGTGCCTGGGCCTGCTCGGGGATCGACTCGTCGTCGATGCTGATCGAGAAGCCAAAGTGCATGATCGTCCGCACCGCGAGCGAGGAGACCTCGTTGATGAAGATCCGCGCCCGCGTCCGGGAGTACTCCTTCGCGATCGTGTCGACGACCTCGCCGCCGAAGGCGCCGGCAGCGTCTTCGTCGATGGTCCCTTTGAGTAGCTGGCCGTCCTCGATGTGGACCCGGTCGCCGGCCGACGACGTGAACTCGAGATCGAGCCCCTCCGGCAGCAGCTCCGAGAACAGCGTCCGCCCGGTCCAGTAGGCCGCGCCGTCCTCGCTGCCGTCGGGCTCGGGCAGCTCGTCGGTCCGGGTCGTTCGCAGCAGGTCCAGTGCCTGGGTCTCGTTGAACCGGGGGTTCTGGTTCGTGAGCAGGTACAGGCCCGTGATGTGATCTTGGATCGCCCCGAGGATGTTCTCGCCGAAACGCGGGCTGAGCATCTGCTCTTGGACCCGCATCAGCGCCCGGGCCTCGGCCCGGGCCTCCTCGTTTTGCAGGGCGTGCATGTTCATCTCGTCGCCGTCGAAGTCGGCGTTGTAGGGCGGACAGACCGTCGTGTTCAGTCGGAACGTCTTGTACGGCATCACCACGACCTCGTGGGCCATGATCGACATCCGGTGGAGCGACGGCTGGCGGTTGAAGATCACGATGTCGCCGTCGATCAGGTGGCGGTTGACCTCCCAGCCCGCCTCGACCTTCTCGGCGAGCTCCTCGCAGTTCTTCTCGGTGACCTTCAGCCGCCGGCCGTCGGGCCGCCGAACGTAGTTCGCGCCGGGATGTCCCTCCGGACCGTTGCGGACGTACTGGCGCGCGTCGTCGACGTTCCGGGCGGTGACGTTCAGCGTCTGGGTCATCTCGCGGGCGACCCGCTCTGGCACCCCCACCTCGTTCAGCGAGAGCGTCGGGTCCGGCGAGATGACCGTCCGGGCCGAGAAGTTCACGCGCTTGCCCGACAGCGAGCCGCGGAACCGGCCCTCCTTGCCCTTCAGGCGCTGGGAGAGGGTCTTCAGCGGCCGCCCCGAGCGGTGTCGCGCCGGCGGCGTGCCGCTGATCTCGTTGTCGACGAACGTCGTGACGTGGTACTGCAGGAGCTCCCAGAGGTCCTCGATGATGAGCTGGGGCGCGCCGGCCTCGCGGTTCTCCATGAACCGCTGGTTGATCCGGATGATGTCGACCAGCTTGTGGGTAAGATCGTCCTCGGAGCGCTGACCGTTGTCCAGCGTGATCGAGGGCCGGGCGGTCACCGGCGGGACCGGCAACACGGTGAGGACCATCCACTCCGGGCGGGACTTCTCGGGGTGGATGCCGAGCACCTCGAGATCCTCTCCGGGAATCGACTCGAACCAGTCCCGGATGTCGCTGGCCATCAGCTTGTTCATCTCCTCCTCGGTCAGGTCGATCCCGAGCGCGGACTCGATCGTCCGGCGGTCCTCCTCGCGGGGCCTGAACTCCCCGGAGAGGATCTCCTGGACCCGCCCGACGTCGAGTCCGGTTTCCTCTGCCAGCTCGCTTGGCGTGATCCGGTCGTCGTCCCCGTCGGGCTCCATCGCGGCCGCGATCAGCGAGGGGTACTCCGCGGCCAGGACCTCCTGGACCTCGTAGTAGGTCGTCGGCTTTTCGTGTTTGATGTCGAACTGCTCGGCGCCGCAGTGGGGGCACCGATCCTTCTTGCGGGCGGCTCGGATCGCCGCCTTCGTCACGTCGCCCAGGTCCCGGCTGAGCGCACGAGTGGTCTCGATCTGGTCGCGGAACTCTGTCTTTTCATTGTCGGTGAGACACAGCCGCGAGCACTCTCGGCAGGTGCCCCGCAGCAGCCGCCGGATCAGCTTCGCGAACCCGACGTGGATCACCGGCGCGGCGAGCTCGATATGTCCGAAGTGGCCATTACAGGACCCGGAGTGTTTGCCACAGGTCTTACACTCCAGTCCGGGGTCGATCACGCCCAGCCGCGGATCCATCAGCCCCATGTCGATGGGGAATCCGTCGTCGTCGTAGGTGTCTGCGGTGATCACCTTCGTCGCGCTCATCTCACGGTACTCCTCGGGGTCCATCAACCCGAAGTCGATCTGGCCGATCTGTTTCGGTGCTTGTTGGCTCATTAGACTGCGTCCTCCAGTTCGATCCGCGGGGCGATCCCAAGCGCCTTCATCTCGTCGAGCAGGAGCTTAAACGCATATGACATCTCGATCTCGTGGACGTCGGTTTCCTCACCGCAGTTCGGGCAGTACACCCGCCGTTGCTCGACGTTCTCGACGGCGGCCATTCCGCACTGCCCGCAGACGTCGATTAGCTCCCGGTCTGACTCGTCGAGCAGCCGCTCTTTCAGCGTCATCGCCGCGCCGTGTCCGATGAACACGTCCCGCTCCATCTCGCCGATCCGGAGCCCACCCTCTCGGGCCCGACCTTCGGTGGGTTGGCGGGTCAGCACCTGGACCGGTCCGCGCGAGCGAGCGTGGATCTTGTTCGAGACCATGTGGTACAGCTTCTGATAGAAGATGGTCCCGACGAAGATCTCCGCCTCGATCTTCTCGCCGGTCACGCCGGAGTACATCGTCTCCTTGCCGCTCGATTCGAAGCCGTGTTCCTCGAGCGTCGAGCGCAGCTCCTCCTCGTCCTCGCCGGTGAAGGCGGTCCCGTCGACCCGGCGCCCTTCGAGCGAGCCGACCTTGCCGCCGATCATCTCCAAGATATGTCCGACCGTCATCCGGGAGGGCAGCGCGTGGGGGTTCAAGATCAGGTCGGGTACGACCCCCTCCTCGGTGAAGGGCATGTCCTCCTGGGGGGCGATGTGCCCGACGACGCCCTTCTGTCCGTGCCGGGAGGCGAACTTGTCCCCGAGCTCGGGGACCCGCTCGTCTCGCACCGAGACCTTCGAGAGCTTCGAGCCGTCCTCCCCTTCCATCAGCGTCACGGTGTCGACGACCCCGGACTCGCCCGACCGCATCGTGACGCTCGTCTCCCGGCGCTTCTGCGGGCTGAGCCCGCCCATGTCGTCCGGCTCTTCTAGGAACCGGGGCGGGCTGGTCTTGCCGAGCAACACGGCGTTTTCCCCGACCTCGGTCTCGGGGTTTACCAGCCCGTCCTCGTCGAGGTGGGTGTATGCGTCCTCGCCGCGGGCGCCCCGGACCTCGTCGTCTGGGACTTCAAACCGATCCTCTTGGCCCCCCGGGTACCTGCGTTCCTCGCCCTCGTAGGTCCGGAAGAAATGCGACCGGGAGAGTCCCCGATCGACCGACCCCTGGTTCATCACGAGGGCGTCCTCGATATTGAACCCCTCGTAAGACATCACGGCGACCACGAAGTTCTGGGCGGCCGGCCGGTCGTCGTAGCCGATCTGCTCGGTGGTCTGGGTCTTGACCATCGACAGCTGTGGGTAATGCAGCAGATGTTGGCGGGTGTCCGGCCGGACCCGGTAGTTCGCCGACGGCAGCCCCAGGGACTGTTTGATCATCCCCGAGCCCATCGTGATCCGCGGAGAGGCGTTGTGCTCGGGGTAGGGGATCATCCCGGCGCCGATCCCGAAGATCAGCTGCGGGTCGATCTCGAGGTGGGTGTGGTCCTCGGTGAGTTCCTCCTCCTCAACCGCGACGAGGATGTCCTCTTCCTCCTCGGCGTCGATGAACTCGACGTACCCCCGGTCGACGAACTCCTGAAACTCCATCTCGCCGCCCGACAACGCCCGGATCTCGGCCTTCGAGACCAGCGGCTCGCCGTCCTCGACGACCAGCAGCGGGCGCCGTGCCCGCCCCGCGTCGGCGTTGACGATCACCTCGTTCGTGCGCTCGTCGATCGAGACGTTGACCATCTCGCTCAGGCTCCCCTGCCGACGGGCCCGACGGATGTTGTCTGCGAGCTGTTCCGGTTCCGGGTGGGTCCCGATCAGACTCCCGTTGACGTACACCTTGGCGTCGCTTCGTTTGCTCATGTTAGTCGTCGGCGGGCTGTTGGACACTCTCGATGCCGGGGATGCCCTCGACCCCCATCTGCGCGAGTTCTCGTTTGAGTCCCTGTTCGTCCTCGACGTCCTGTGACAGCTCCATCGCCTGGGCGAAGTTCTTCACGAGCCCGCAGTTCGGCCCCTCGGGCGTCTCGGAGGGACAGATCCGACCCCATTGGGTCGCGTGCAGGTCCCGAGCCTCGAAGTGTGGCTGCGAGCGGGAAAGCGGCGAACGGAGCCGCCGGAGGTGGCTCAACACGCCCATGTAATCGGTCCGGTCGACCAGCTGGCTCACGCCCGAGCGGCCGCCGACCCAGTTGCCGGTCGCGATCGGGTGCTCGAGTCGCTCGGTCAGCACGTCCGACCGCACCACCGTCGAGACCGACAGCTGCCGGTTGCGCATGTTCGCTCGCTCGAGCTGGTATTTCACGTCGCGGGCCAGCTTGTTCAGCGCCGTCCGGAACAGGTCTTTCATCAGGTCGCCCGAGACCTTGAGCCGCTTGTTCGCGTAGTGGTCCTTGTCGTCGGCCTCCCGGCGGCCGAGCGCCAGCTCGAAGCAGGCCTCGGCCATCCGGCAGAGGTAGTAGGCCTTGTTGATCCGGACGTCCTCCTCGTCGACGCCCTCCTCGTGGAGGTGTGGCAGCAGGTACCGGTCGATCACGTAGTTCGCGCGCTTGAGCTGGTAGTTTTTCCCCTGCCCAGAGGCGACCCGCTGGCCCAGCGTCTCGATCGCGCCCTCGGTGGTCTGGACCTCCGCGGCCTCCAGGTTCTCGAGCATGAACTTCACGATCTCGGGGTCGTCGCTGACCCGGTGGACGATCTCCTCGTCGCTCTCTAAGCCGAGCGCCCGCACGAGCGTGACGAAGTTCACGCTCCCCGAGACCGAGGGGAACGATACCTCGAGCAGGCCGTCCCGAGACCGCTCGACCAACACCAGCGCCCGGTAGCCCCGGCGCTGGGAGAAGGTCTTGGCGATCTCGATCGTGTCGCCGTACTTCGTGTCGGTCTCGGCGAGGATCTTGTTCGGCGCGAGATCCTCGCTCGTCATCAACACCCGTTCGGAGCCGTTGACGATGAAGTACCCGCCGGGGTCGGCAGGGTCCTCGCCGATCTCGATCAGCTCCTCGTCTGAGAAGTTGACGATGTTGCACTTCTTCGAGCCGACCATCACCGGCATCCGACCAACCTTCGTCTCGGTCTGGTCGACGACCCGCTCCTCTTCGTCTTGGCCGCCTTTGACGATCGCCATCTCCATGAACACCGGCGCGGCGTAGGTGATGTTCCGCAGGCGGGCCTCCTGTGGGTACAACAGCTCCTCGCTGCCGTCGGCTTCGCGCACCCGCGGAGTGACCATCCGCACGTCGCCGAGCTCGACGAACACCGGCTCCTCGCCTTCCTTGTCGCCGATGTCGGTGTCGATGGTCTCTTTCTCGTCGACGACCTCCTGCATCCCCCGATCGAGGAAGGCGTTGAACGACCGGAAGTGGTGATCGGCGAGCCGCTCCCGCGAGAAGTACTCCCGGGAGAGGTCTCGTTTGAGTTCCGTCTCCATCTTACTCCACCACCAGTCGGTACACGACGGCCTCGTCGGTCGTCCGGGAGTCTCGCACGATCTTGACGACGTCGCCCGGCTCTGCCTCGGCGGGCAGTGCCGCGTCGCCGCGTTTGATCTTCGGGAGGTCTGTACGGTCGATGTCGTACTCGTCTAACACCTCCTCGAGGGCCGGCTCCTCGAGTAGCATGTGCTCTGGGACGAGTTCGTGGGAATTCGTGTCTACCATGGGTGTGGCTTACCGTCGAGAAGCTCGCTCAAGATACTGCAGCATGGTACCGGCTGAAGCCACATAATCCTTGCCGTTTGCCGATCGTGACGGCGCCGATATCGCGGCCGCCGGGCGGTTTCGGACAGTCGAATCCAGCCGCCGCGAGCCGGCCGGCCGGCTGCCCCGGCGCGTTTGGAAAGTCTTAAAGAGTCGTCCCGCAAATCGGTTGGTGTCGTCAGAGCCCGAGTGGTGTAGTGGCCCATCATATGACCCTGTCACGGTCGTGACGCGGGTTCAAATCCCGTCTCGGGCGTCCGCTTCTCCGCGCTCCCGACGATCGATCACCGGGTCGTGGGCCGTCACGTTCGAGCGTCGGCGGCACCCGGCACGACGACGCGGACCGACCGACTCCCTGTCACAGTCGGCGCTCTCAGGCGACCGGTCGGACCGGTTCCAGGTCGTCACTCCCCGAACTGGTCTTCCCAGTAGGCCTGTATCGCTCGTGCGTACTGGCGGGCGCGCGTCTCATCCGGGGTCGCCTCATCGCCGCTCAGGACCGTTGCCGAGGCCCCGCCGATCGCGTTCGAGTGTCGAAAGAACGCGTCGGCGAGCACGCCGCTTTCCCGGACGGCCGCGAACCCCTCGTCCCGGATGCTGAACTCCCGTCTCTCCCGGCGCTGCTCTTCGAGTTGTTCGAATCGCCTCTCCGCCCGTTCGACCGTCTCCGCGACGGTCACCTCCACGAGCACCGCGAACCGCTCGTCGGCCTGTACGTACGACGTATCGAACGACTGGTTGTACTCGTCGACGCGCGAGACGTCCTCGGCGAACGCCTCCGCCGGGGGAAACAGCGCTTCGACCGGCGTGTCGGCGTACAGCGGCCCCGGCCCCCCGTCGTCGCGGAGCGAGCCCGACACCGCCCAGCCGGTGACCGACCCTGAGGCGACGCCGGCGGCCAGCGCGGCGAGCACCCGCCGCCGAGGCATCCACCCGCGCCCGTCGGTCTCGTCGGGTCCGGACTGCCGGGCCGGACGGTCTCCTCGATGGGTGTCTTCTGACGCGCCCGGACCGTCGGCTTCGACGGCGGCTCCCGCCGGCTCTCCGGGAGCCGTCTCGGCCTCGACCGGCTCCCCGCACCGGTCGCAGTACCGAGCCCCGTTCCCGAGCCGCCGACCGCAGCTCTGACACTCCATAGAGTCCTCCACCACCTTCGCCGGTTATCGGCGAGGTGAATAAAAACTCCGGCGGGATCGCTGACGGTCACGTGCGCGCTGCCGGCTTCGAATCCCGTCGCAACCCGTCGCAAGACGGGCGCGCCCGGGCTGCCGGGGCCGATCCCAGCGTCTCTACTCGGATTGTCCCGGAACGGCCGGATTCAGCGTTGAGGCGGCGATTTTGCTTCGTCTTTCGTGCTCGCGGTTCGGAAGGGTTATGAGTGCGACTCCCATTTTTCGAACTGCAATGGCGCAAGGTACGGTTGATTTCTTCAACGACACCGGCGGCTACGGTTTCATCGAGACTGAGGACGCAGACGAGGACGTATTCTTCCACATGGAAGACGTCGGCGGCCCGGACCTCGAAGAGGGACAGGACGTGGAGTTCGAGATCGAAGACGCCCCGAAGGGCCCGCGAGCGAAGAACCTGACCCGCCTGTAGGCGAGTTAGGCTCAGACTCCACACCACAACGAGGCGGGGCTCGCAGACGCGACGTGCCGCCGGACACCATTTTTCGAACGCGACACGAGCAGCTCCGCGCTACCTCTCGAACTCCTCGAGCCGTCGGTCCCCTCCGGCCGTCTCTGCATCCCCCCCGACGTCGACGCCCCGGTCGTCCAGAAGCGCCACGAACTCGGCCTCCGAGAGGGTCGGGACCCCGCGGTCGGCCGCGGCGGTTTGCTTGCGCCGTCCCGGATCGTCTCCGACCACCAGATAGTCGGTGTTGCCCGAGACGCTTCCCGTGGCGGTCCCGCCGTGGTCCTCGACGAGCGACTGGGCCTCGCTGCGGGTGAGCCGGTCCAGCGAGCCGGTGAACACGATCGTCAGGTCGGCGAGCGCGTCGGCGGTCTCCCCCTCGGGGGCGACCGGGTCGACGTGTTCGAGCAGGCGGTCGACGGCCGCCGCGGTCCGGTCGGCCTCGAAGTACGACCGGATCGACGCCGCGACCGCCGGGCCGACGTCGGGCACCCGCTGGAGCTCCTCGGCGCCGGCCGACCGAACCGCCTCGACGCTCCCGAACTCGAGGGCCAGCGCCCGGGCGGTCGTCTCGCCGACATCGGGGATCCCCAGCCCGGTGAGAAAGTCCGCGAGCGGCGGGGTCTCGCTCTGGCCGATCTCCGCGAGGAGATTCTCCGCGCTCCGCTCGCCCCAGCCTTCGAGCTCGGCCAGCTCGTCGGCGGTCAGCTCGTAGAGGTCGGCGGGCTCGGTCAGCAGTCCCTCCTCGACGAGCTGTCCGACGCGCTCCTCGCCGAGCCCCTCGATGTCGAGGGCGGCCCGGCTGGCGTAGTGTTCGATCGCCCGTTCGAGCTGTGGCGGACAGCCCAACCCGGCCGGACAGTACGCCAGCGGCCCATCCCGCTCGACGGGCGTCCCGCAGGCCGGGCAGGTCTCGGGGAAGCGAAAGCGCTCGTCGGGATCGCCCTCGACGAGCTCGGTCACGTAAGGGATCACGTCGCCGGCCCGTTCGACCCGGACCCGGTCGCCGACGGCCACGCCCAGGCGTTCGATCTCCGCGGGGTTGTGTAGGCTGGCCCGCGAGACGGTGACGCCGCCGACGTCGATCGGGTCGAGCAGCGCGACGGGAGTCAGCCGGCCGGTCCGGCCAACCTGGACCGCGATCTCCCGGACCGTCGTCTCCTCGCTCCGGGCGGGGAACTTGTAGGCGAAGGCCCACCGCGGGGCCCGTGCTGTGGCCCCGAGCAGCTCGCAGGCCCGCCGATCGTCGAGGCTGAGCACCGCGCCGTCAATCTCGTAGGCCAACTCCTCGCGGCGCTCGAGCAGCCGATCGCGGTAGGCGATGGCCGCCTCGATGTCGGTGACCCGCTCGATCCGGTCGGTCGTGGGAAGCCCCCACTCCGGGAGTAGCTCGTACATCGCCGCGTGGGTCTGGATCGTCGCGGTGGTCTCGAGAACGTCGAAAAAGTACACCGCGAGGGGCCGTTTCGCGACCACCGACGGATCCAACTGCCGGAGCGTCCCCGCGGTGGCGTTGCGCGGGTTGGCGAACGGCTCGTCGCCGCGCTCGATGCGCTCGCGGTTGTACGCGGCAAACGCCTCCCGGGGCATGTACGCCTCGCCCCGGACGACCAGCCGGTCAGGATGGTCTCCCCGGAGCCGGGCGGGCACGCTCGCGATCGTCCGGACCTGCTCGGTCACGTCATCGCCCCGCCGGCCGTCCCCGCGGGTCGCGGCCCGCTCGTAGATCCCCTCCTTGTAGACGACCTCGATCGAGACGCCGTCGAACTTCGGCTCACAGAGGTACGCGATCGGCCCGTCGTACTCGGTCGCCGCCAGCTCCTCGCGCACCCGCCGGTCGAACTCCCTGACCGCGTCGGCGTCGTCGCCGTGATCGAGCGACCGCATCGGCGCCGCGTGCTCGACGGTCCCGAGCTCGTCGACCGGCTCGCCCCCGACCCGCTCGGTCGGACTCGCCTCGGCGGTCAGCTCGAAGGTCTCCTCCAGTCGCTCGAGGCGCTCGAACAGCCGGTCGTAGGTCCGGTCGGCGATCACCGGCTCGGCCCGCACGTAGTACCGGTAATCGTGATACCGAATCGCCTCCCGGAGCAGCGCGGCCTGCTGTTCGGCGTCGGCCTCGCTGAGCTGTGCGACCGGCGCGAACTCGACGTCCGGCGCCCGCACGTACGGGTTGTCCTCGGGGTCGGGCTCGGTGACGGCCATGCCGCCGGTTCTGTCCCGACCGACAAAGATCCCCCGAACCGCCGCGGCATTACAGCGGTAGCGAGGCGAAAGCCCACCCCTTCAGGGGTGGGATGAAGCCGACAACTGGGAATCTCTCCACGCTCATAGCCACAGTTGGGGTTGGATGCTTGCGTAACATCTTTAGGTGAGTAATTTCTATATATTGACGATGGCTCGGGGGTTCGACAGGGAGCGTACCAACGTCCACAAACTCCAGTACCACTTCATCTGGTGCCCGAAGTACCGCAAATCGGTGCTTGAGGGCGAGGTACGTGACCGTCTCGAAGAACTCATCGAGGAGAAAGCCGACGAACTCGACCTCGAAATCTTGGAGTTGGCGATTCGCCCCGACCACGTACACCTGTTCATCACGGGCGACCCGACGCTCGCCCCGAACAAGATAATGCAACAGGTCAAGGGCTACTCCTCGCGCCACCTCC
>CAYRQD010000032.1:0-20558 GCA_964426325.1 uncultured Halobacteriales archaeon
TCCTTGCGGACGTACTTCCCAGGCGGTCTGCTTCACGGCTTCCCTGCGGCACAGCACAGGCTCGTAGCCTGTGCCACACCTAGCAGACATCGTTTACGGCCAGGACTACCCGGGTATCTAATCCGGTTCGAGACCCTGGCTTTCGTTCCTCACCGTCGGGTCCGTCCTCTCGAGGCGCTTTCGCCACCGGTGGTCCGTCCAGGATTACGGGATTTCACTCCTACCCCGGACGTACCCCTCGAGTCCTCCGGCCCCAAGCCAGTCAGTTTCCGCTGGACGCCCACGCGTTGAGCGCGTGGATTTCCCAACAGACTTGACTGGCCGGCTACGAACGCTTTAGGCCCAATAATATCGGCCATCACTCGGGCTGCCGGTATTACCGCGGCGGCTGGCACCGGTCTTGCCCAGCCCTTGTTCCTGGACCTCCTTACGGTCCAGAAAAGCGAGGACTGTATGCCCTCGCACTCGGAATCCCCCTATCGCACTGTCGTGCAGTGTAAAGGTTTCGCGCCTGCTGCGCCCCGTAGGGCCCGGTATCTTGTCTCAGATACCGTCTCCGGGCTCTGACTCTCATCACCCGTACCGATTACTGGCACGGTGGGCCGTTACCCCACCGTCTACCTAATCGGCCGCAGTCACATCCTGTGGCGCCGGGGCGTTTCCGGCTTCTCCCACTCCAGGTGAGAAGCCGTATCGAGGATTGGCCTCAGTTTCCCGAGGTTGTCCTCGTCCACAGGGTAGTTTGACCACGTGTTACTGAGCTATTCGCCACGGGTCTAACCCGTACGACTAGCATGGCTAAATCGGACTCCGATAGCAATGGCCTCCGGCAGGATCAACCGGAATGTGCCCCCAAAGGGGGCGGGTGGCGGGAATTGCTATCGCATTGGTGTCGGCACACTCGACCGACCGAGTGTCACCGAACTACCAGGGCTAACATCAGATCCCATCTGTACGGCGGACCGCAGGGGTGGAATCCTCACTTCTTCCGGACCCAATCGTACGTCAGTTCGGGACTTAAACCCTTCGAGATGTCGTGGGTCCGTGTCCGTCCCGACGGCGCGGGTCCAGGCCGACTCGTGTGGTCGGCGTCTCCGTTACTATCGATGGCAGTCTCACACTTAACCCCGTTGCATCGGAACGGCCGTGAAACTCCCTCACGTGGTGGCGGATACCGCGGTTTCGTCAGTCTACAAATGTATTTAAACGAAGGCGTGGTCGGCGGTGTCGCGCGGCCGGAGGCCGGCCGGTCATCCCGCGCTGGCACGCGTGGTCGGGCCGGGTGAGAGCCGCGCGGGCGAGGGGAGGCGCCGCTGCGGGGAGAGGCTTTGGAAAACCGGAGAAACTGCCGACTCAGATCTCTTCGAGGTGCTCGACGCCTTCCTTCGAGACGTTGCCCTTCGTGATCTCGCCGGGCATCCAGTCGGGCTTGTCCTCGGGGGCCGATTCCTCCCAGGCCCACCCCATGTAGACGTGGACCTTCTGGGTGCCTTTCTCCCTGAGGCGCAGCTCCTCGGCCTCGGTTCGGGCCTCGCTTTCGTGGCCGGCCGGATCCAGCCGGCGAGCGGCTTTCAGCGCGGCCTGCCGTGGCGTGCCGCCTGAAAAGACGCTCGTTTCCTCGCCGTCCTCTCTGAGCGCGAAGTTTCGCTTGTCGTCTGCCATGAGTATCACCGCTCCACCTAAGACCTACACCTCACCGATTATAAAGATACCCCCGGACGGCGCCGGGATCGCCCGGGGACGCTCGCCTCGACCCGGGGTCGGTCGCCGTCGGGCCGGGCGCAGTACGGTTAAGTGTCTGCTCCGGCGAGTGTGGGGTAGAACCACCGATGCTCAGAGAGCAGACGCTCGGTCCGACCAGTGTCGGGGACGACGCGGGTGAGTCCCGCACCGTCCGTCTCGACCGTCACGAGGGCGAGCCCGGCGGGGGGAGTCTTCTCCGGGTGCGCGCGGGCAAGATCACCGTGTGGGCGGCCGATTCCGAGACCGCCGACCGCGAGCTTTGAGCCTCTACGAGACGCTCCACCCGCTGTTGTTCCGGCTCCCCCCCGAGACCGCACACCGACTCTCCCAAGTCGGCCTGCGGATCGCCCAGCGGACCCCCATCGAGCGCGGGCTCGCGGCTGCCCTGTCGGTGCGCGACGAGCGCCTGGAGACGACGGTCCTCGGCCGGGAGTTTCCGAACCCGGTCGGCGTCGCGGCCGGCTACGACAAGAGCGCCCGCATCCCCCGCGGGCTGGCGGCGCTCGGATTCGGGTTCGTCGAGGTCGGCGGGGTTACCGCGAGCCCGCAGTCGGGCAATCCCGAGCCGCGGCTGTTCCGCCTGCCCGCCGACCGGGCGCTGATCAACCGCCTCGGACTCAACAACGACGGCGCCGACGCGGTCGGGCGGCGACTTACGGCCCTCGACGCTCCGGTCCCCGTCGGAGTCAACCTCGCCAAGGGCGAGTCCGTCCCGCTCGCGGCCGCCCCGGCCGAGTACCGGGAGGTCTACGAGGCGGTCGCGGCCGGGGGAGAGTTCTTCGTAGTGAACATCTCCTGTCCGAACTCCCAGGGGTTCGAGGCGCTCCAGACCAGGGACGCGATGGCCGCGATCCTGGGCGAGCTGCGCGACGCGGGGGCGAGTCCCCTGTTGGTGAAGCTCTCGCCGGACCTGCCCGAGCCGGCGGTCGACGACGCCCTCGAGGTGGTCCACGAGCTCGACCTCGACGGCGTCGTGGCGACCAACACCACGACCGACCGGCCCGCCTCGCTCTCAGGCTCGGCCGCCGCGGAGTCCGGCGGCCTCTCCGGTCGGCCCCTTGAGTCCCGAGCGACGGCGATGGTCCGGTACGTCGCAGAGCGGGTCGACGTGCCGGTGATCGGCGTCGGCGGCGTCGCGACCGCGGCCGACGCCTACCGGAAGATTCGCGCGGGCGCGAGTCTGGTCCAGCTGTACACCGCCCTCGTCTACCGGGGCCCGGCGGTCGCCCGCGAGATCAACCGCGGGCTGGTCGGGCTGCTCGAACGCGACGGGTTCGACTCCGTCGCCGACGCCGTCGGCGCCGACCTGTGAACTCGCACGGGTCACTTGTTGATCACTCGCTGGTTGTGAACGCCGGGTCGCCCAGAATCACACGACCCCATCGTATGCCGATCCCACGCGGCGACCTCCGACTCTATGTGGCCGTGTCACCCACTCGGCGCGTCCAGCCCCATACGGTGACCGTCGGTCGTAGGGCGCCACGACCCCGACGGTCAGTTCGAGTGATTCGCCACCGAGTCGGACTCGTCGTGTGCCCAGCCGCCAGAATCTTCCGGGAGGTCGAACAGCCAGGCTCGGTCGCCGTACTGGACTCGCTTGGCCTCCCTGCTTCCGTTTCGAACGAACGAGAGCCGACGGGCCAAGTGCGCGCGATCGGAGACAAACGTCCCCTCTCGAAGCAGCCGTTCGACATCGACCATCGGTGACGTAAACGACCCGCGTGCGCGCATGTCGCCGGCCCCGCTGGCGAGCGATAGTTCGGGGAACGAGGCGACGCCGGCCGCGTCGAGGACCGTGTGATACAGCCGGCGGATCTCGACCTGCTCGTCGACCCGGCCCCGGTCCGGTCCGGCCTCCGGAAACGAGATCGCCAGCGGGACCGAGACAACGGGGTCGAAGACGCTGTACTGGTGTCCGAGCAGGCCGAACTCCCCGAGGTGTTCCCCGTGATCGGAGACGACGATCACCAGCGCGTCCTCAATCAGCCCGAGTAGCTCCCCGAGTCGGGCGTCCGCAGTCCGGAGGTCGGCGTCGTACAACTGTTCCATCGCCCGGCGCTCCTGGGGCGGTAGTCCGTCTCGCAGGGCGTGGGCGCGCTCGGTTGGGATCACGGGCGTCTCGCGGAGCTCCGGCTCGACGAGCCCGTCGCGCGCCGCCGGCGCGGGCGAGCGGGGCAGGTGCGCGTCGGTCAGGTTCACGAACAGAAAGTACGGTTCGCTCGCCCGAGCGAGCACCGATCCAGCGCGGGCGGGCAGCCAGTCATCGTCCGCGCTCTCGGCGGGCGTCGGCCGTTTCCGGCGATTGACGGCGTTGAACGCCGCCTCGAGAGGCCGCCGGAGCCCCGAGGCGGTCACGGACTCTGCGAGCGGCCCCAGTCGGGCCGCCAGGCGAGACACTCCCGCGGCCGCGGACGCCCCCAGCGGGCTCGCCGTCGGCCCGTAGAACTCGTCGAACCCGCGGGCGAACCCGGTCGCCGGGCGGACGTACTCGTTTGCCGAGACAGCGTAGGTCTCGTAGCCGGCCCGCCGCAGTCGCTCGGGCAGCGGTGCGGGCGCGTCGAAGATCGGGCGGATCGTCGAGGCCCCGTGATCCGCGGGGTACCGGCCGGTGAACAGCGTCGCGTGGGAGGGTACCGACCACGGCGCCTGCGCGACCGGGTCGGCGTACAGCGTCGCGTCGGCCGCGAACCGGTCGAAGTTCGGCGTCGTCTCCCTGTCGTAGCCGTACGCCGAGACCCGGTCCCGGCGGGCGGTGTCGAGGACGATCACGGCGACGTTCGGCCGGTCCGCGGACGCCCCCGACGCCGAGCGGGACGCCGCGCCGCCCTCGGAGCCGGTCGTCTCAGGCGAGCGCATCGAGGCGGAACTCGAAGGCCGCAACCGGCAGTTCGATGTCGTGCTCGACCAGCACCTCGGGGTGGAGCTCGCCGACGACGCCGACTGTCTCGTCGTCGATGACGATCGCCGCGGTCCGGCCGTCGATGAACGAGGGATGCTCGGTCGGTGGAGTATCTAAGCGCGCCCCGAACGCGCCGGCGAGCGCCTGCACCCGCCCACGGGCGTCGTCGTAGGAGACCTCGCTGTCTGCGAGCACCGCCGCGACCGTCCGGCGCTCGGCGGCGCCAGTGTTCACCGCATCGTCGAGCTCGGCCGCGAAGCCGACCTCCGCGAGGTGCTGTGGGTACGCCCGATGGGTGTTGTTCTCGAGGACCATCACGAGCGACGGCAGCGCCCACGTCCGGACGATCTCGTAGGCCTCGCTGTACGGCTCTCCGATCCGAACCGGCCGGCCGCCGCCGAGCGCGTCGGTCGGACGTTCGGACGGATCCAGCCCCATCCGGTCGAAGTTCTCCGCCCGCCCGACGAGGTGGAAGTTGAGCATATCCTCGAAGCCCAGGCCGATCAGGCTCTCCCGGACGGTGTCCTCGAGTCGGGACCGTTCGTGGCGGCCCCCGACGGTCCCGAGGTCGGGGTACCGCGGCTCCAGGTCGTTGAACCCGTGGGCCCGGCCGATATCGTCGATCACGTCTAGCGGGTGCAACACGTCGACCCGGTAGGGTGGGATCGTCACCTCGTAGTCCTCGCCGTCGGCGACGGCGTCGAGGCCGGCCCGCTCGGCGGCGTCGATCACCGTCTCCTCGTCCAGCTCGACGCCGAGTACGCTCTCGATGCGGTCGTGGGCGACGGTTTTGCCCTTGGTCGCCAGGTCCGGCCGCTCGACGGTCTCGCCGGCGCGCTCCCCGGCCGCGGCCTCGTCGTAGCGCACCTCGACGGCCTCGAGCTGACCGCCCCGGGCCGAGAGGGCGTAACAGACCACGTTCAACATCCGGTCGATCGTCCACTGGTCGGTGCCGGTCATCTCGATGAACAGCTCACGTGAGGCCGTCGAGACCTCCGTCCGGCGGCCGTTGATCACCGGCGGGAACGAGAACAGCCCAATCGCGTCGTAGATCGCGGGGTACCGCTCGAGGTCGGCGACGAGCTCGGCGTATGTCTCCCCGACCGGATGGTCGGTCAGCACCTCCGCGGGGGTCAGCTCGGCGTCGCCGTCGAGGGGCACGAACGTGTCGCCCTCGGGGTCGAGCCCGGTGTACCGGATCGACTTCTCGTCGCCGACCGCGGCGCCTTTCAGCATCGTCAGGTCGTGGACGCCGATCGCGCCCTTCGCTCGGCCCCGCCCGATCGTGGCGTGGAGCTTCTCCTGGAGCTGGATCAGCGAGGCCAGCGCCTCGTCGTCGAGGTCCAGCCCGCGGACGACCGCGCCGGTCACGTACGGCCGCTCGGGCGGGACGCTGGAGTCGACCTCGATCGTCCACTCGGGGTCGTTCGTGCTCGGGACGTACACCCCGCGGTCGGTCCCGTAGTGGTACCGCAGCGACCGGGCGAGCCCCTCGACCGAGAGCCGATCGAGCCGGTCGGGGGCGAACTCAAGGCGCATCTGGCCGTCGTCGGTCCGGCCCTCGAACTCGACGCCCAGCTCGAACAGGTCCGCCCGGAGCCGGTCGTCCGAGCGGTCCTCCCCGATCAGCGTCCGGAGCTCGTCGGGGTCGACGTCGACGACGGGCATCAGACCAGCACCTCCACGTCCCGCAGGAGTCCGAGATCACACAGCGTTCCGTGCACGTCCCGGATGTCCTCGAAGCCGTACACGAGCATCAGCAGTCGCTCAAGCGAGAGCCCCCAGGCCATCACGTCGGCCTCGACCCCCAGCGGGTCCAACACCTCCTCGCGGAACAGTCCGGAGTTGCCCACCTCGACCAGCTCGCCGGTCCCGGGATGGGTGCCGAACAGCTCGAAGCTGGGCTCGGTGTAGGGGTTGTAGTGGGGCTTGAACTCGAGGTCGGTGATGCCGAACTGCGCGTAAAACTCCTCGAAGGTGCCCATCAGGTCCCGCACGGACAGCGACTCGGCCATCACCCAGCCCTCGATCTGGAAGAACTCGAGCAGGTGAGTCGGGTCGAGTGTGTCGTTGCGGTAGACCTTCTCGACGCTGAAGTACCGCTCGGGGGGATCGAGATCCGCGGCCTCGCCGGCGAGGTATCGCATCGACAGCGAGGTGGTGTGGCCACGGAGGTTCAGCGACTCCGCGACCGACCGCTCCCAGGGGGAGTGATACCCCTCGCCGTCCGGGCCGACACCCTCGCGGTGGGCGCGCTCGACCCGCTCGAGGAGCTCCTCGGGCAGCTCGTCGATCCGGTCGGGCTCGGCAAGATCGAACTGATCCCAGTGGGTCCGGGCCGGGTGATCCTGGGGCATGAACAGGCAGTCGTTGATCCAGAACTGCGCGTCGACGTGTGGGCCCTGCATCTCCTCGAAGCCCATCCCGACGAGGACGTCTTTCACGCGGTTTGCGGTCTGGCGCAGGACGTGCTGTCTGCCCTCTCGGGGGGGTTCGGCTTCGGCGGTGACGTTGTACTCGGCGAACTCCACCTCGCGGAACCGGCCGTCCGCCAGCAGTTCGGGGGTGAGCTGGCCGACCCGCTCTGCGGCCTCGACGCCGGCCATCAGGGCGTCGACGCCCGCCTCCGTCACCCGGACCGACCGGCTCGTCGACTCGACGCGCTCGATCAGCCCGCGGCGCTCGAGCTGGTCGAGGTCGGCGTCGAGCGCCTCCGAGTCGTCCCCCTCGACGAGCGCCTCGAGGGCGGCCTGCTCGGGGTCGGTCCCGGGGTCCGCGCCCGGATCGGCCCGGACGGCGCCGGCCTCGATCTCGCCGTAGTCCTTCCGGGCGAAGTTCGCGAGCGCCACCTCGATGTCGACCGAGAGTTCGGCCGCGAGCTCGCCGATCCCGACCGGCTCGTCGTCGCCGCCGGCCGCCAGCGCGGCCTCGTAGAGGCGTATCTCGGGGAGCCGGTCCTTGGCGTACCGCCGTCCCTCCTCGGTCAGGCTCGCGGCCGTCTCGGTCGCGGTCGTCACCGCGAGCAGTCCCTCGCTCTCGAGCTCGAAGGCCGCCCGCGTGGCGGCCGCCCGGTCGGCGTCGAGCTCGGCCGCGAGTTCTTCGATCGGTCGGTCCTCGGTCGGCGTGGCGGCGTTTAACACCGCCGCCTGCGTTCGTGGGAGTTTCATACTGGCATCGGAGCGTGGCGGTCAGTTAACGGTTCTCACTCACATAGCAGACGGTGTCACGCGCTCGCCCCCGAGAGCGATCCACCGTCGCGGGCCCGCCGGAGGCGAAAGCAGCTCCCGGACGCCGCTGCCGTCGGGTCGCGCGCTCGACCGGCTGTGTGTCCGGGCTCCATGCTACTGCTTGCTCCACCGCAGACAGAACGGTGTACGCGTCGCCCGCGAACGAACATACACAACACTTACTACCGCCTCGAGAGTACCGCCGACCGTACTGATGCACTCGCTGCTGTCGATCGACCCCGCCGAACCGGCGGCGCTGTCGCTCGTCGGTCTGGTGTTCGGCCTCGCGACGATCGCCGGGATGTGGATGGTCTTCGCCAAGGCCGACGAGCCCGGCTGGGCCGCCGTCATCCCGATCTACAACCTCTACACGCTGGTGAACGTCAGCGACAACGAGTGGTGGTGGCTGCTCGGGTTTTTCGTTCCGCTGGTCAACATCCTCACGCTCGCGAAGATCAGCCTCGACCTGGCCGGCGAGTTCGACCAGGGCATCGGGTTCGCCGCTGGACTGGCCCTATTGCCGTTCCTGTTTTACCCGCTTTTGGGATTCGGCGGATACCGGTACGACGCCGGGCCGCCGAGCATCCGGGGGTAGCGCGGACACCCAACCGAACGCTTTTTACGCCGCTCGGCGGAGTCACGCGGGATGTCCGAGCCCGACGCCGACGGCGACGATCGGAGCGGAGAGACCGACCGACGCCGGCTGAATCCCCGCCGAGCGGACGGCGGGACGGCACGCGACGACGTCGCGCTGGACCCGTGGGGGTCGGCCACGGTGTCGGATTACCGGAAGCTGTTCGAGCAGTTCGGCATCGAGTCCTTCGAGACGGTCCTCGACTCGGTCCCCGACCCGCACTACCTGATGCGACGGGGGGTGATCTTCGGCCACCGCGGGTACGACGCCGTCACGGCCGCGATGCGAAACGACGAGCCGTTCGCGGCGCTGTCCGGGTTCATGCCCACCGGCGACCCCCACATCGGCCACAAGCTCGTCTTCGACGAGCTGATTTGGCACCAGCGCCAGGGCGGGGACGCCTACGCGCTGATCGCCGACCTCGAGGCCCACAGCGCCCGCGGGCTCTCCTGGGCGGCGATCGACGAGCACGCCCGGGATTACGTGCTTTCCCTGCTCGCGCTCGGGTTCGACCCCGAGGACGGCGAGCTGTACCGCCAGTCCACGAACCGCACGGTCCAGGACTTGGCCTTCGAGCTGGGCGCTGAGGCGAACGTCTCGGAGCTGCAGGCGATCTACGACTTCGACGGCGAGACCGACGTCTCGCACATGCAGTCGGTCGTGACACAGGTGGCCGACATCCTCTACCCGCAACTCGACGAACCGAAGCCGACGGTGATCCCGGTCGGGCCCGATCAGGATCCCCACGTCCGGCTGGCCCGGGACCTCGCTGCCCGGGTCCGCTATTTCGGGGTGACGGAGGCCTACGCGAGCTTCGAGGCCGATCCCGCCGAGCGGACGGTCATCGCCGAGGCCTACCGGGAGCTCCGGGCCGAGACGCCCGCCGACGAGCGCGTGCGGTGTGGCGAGGCCGCCGAGTATCTCGCCGAGACCACAGACATCGGCGACCGGTCGGCCCGCGAGCGGGCGACGGCGCTCCTGCGGGAGGCCGGCAAGGAGCCGCTGCGCCCCCGCGTGCGGGTGGTCGACCGGAACGCCACCGAGGCGGCCTTCGAGGCGCTGATCGAGGCCATCGACGGGGAGAAACGCGTCTACGAGGCCCACATCGACGCCTTCGAGCTCGACCGCGAGGCGGTCGAGGAGCTGGCCCGCGAGGTCGAGCTCGCCCACGGCGGCTACGGCTTCCGGCCGCCGGTCTCGATCTACCACCGCTTCATGACCGGGCTCACCGGCGGGAAAATGTCCTCGTCGGTGCCGGCCTCGCACATCAGCCTGCTCGACGACCCAGAGGTGGGCGCCGAGAAGGTTCGGGCCGCCACCACGGGTGGGCGCGAGACTGCCGCGAAACAGCGCGAGCTGGGCGGGCGGGCCGAGGAGTGTCCCGTCTACGAGCTGTACGGGTACCTGCTCGCCGGTCCCGACGACGAGTTCGCGAAGCGGGTCTACGACGAGTGTGTCGGTGGCGAGCGGCTATGCGGGGACTGCAAGAACCAGGCCGCCGAGCTGATGAAGACCTTCCTCGAGGACCACCAGCAGAAACGGGCCGAGTGGGCAGACCGCCTCGACGAGCTCGATATCGGCTTCGAGACCGACCGCTAGGGCGTGAGCCGCTCGAGTGCTAGCCACTCGATGCTCCCGCCGTCACCGCCGTCGTCGCCGACGAGCGCGAAGACCATCTCCTTGCGGACGCCCCCGGCCAGTCGTACGTCGAGCGCGAGCTCGCGGGGGTCGAACTCGTGGCCGGCCGGCAGAACCCGTACGAGTCGCTCGGAGTGACCGAGCTGCTCGACCGAGGTGACCTCGGCGTAGGTCCTGAAATCGGCGCCGAACTTGAACCCCGTCTTGGGGACGACCCCGGCCTCGCGCAGCGTCCGGTAGACCCGCCAGCGCCGGTCGAACCGCTCGCCCTCGACGGCCCGCCCTCGGGCCGCGACCGCCGCCGGCTCCTCCCCGAGCTCGAGCGTCCCGGTCGCGGCGAGATACGCCGCCTCGACGAGCGAGAGCTGGATCGCCTCGCCCTGTCGGTCGAGCGGTTGGCCGTAGAAGGCCCGCTCGTGTAGCGCCGCCGGGGGCTCCCAGGCGATCGCCCGGTCGGCCAGTAACTCCCCCTCGACGGCGGGGAGCTCGTGGTCGGTCGCGCCCGCGACGGTCGGCTCCGTGACCCCGAGGTAGGTAACCTCGCTTTCCTCGTCGACCACCGCGAGCACGCCCGTCCCCGCCCCGGTCGCCAGCCTCCGGAGCCGCGCCGTCGGGACGGGCGCCCGCTCGCTGACCGCCCGCACCCGGTAGGCGACGGTCTCGTCCCACGGGCCGCTCCCGCGAGGGTACACCGCGAACGCCGCCGACCCGTCCGGCGAGAGGTAAAATCCCCGATCGCGCAGGTCCTTGTAGATGAGGAAGGCCACCTCCGAGACGGCCCGCCGGAGAAAGTCCCGAAAGCCGAGGCGGTCGCCCGTGTCGGCGTCGACGACGCTCTCGACGTCTCCGCGAAAGAGGAGATGTGCGGCCTCGACGGGGGCGAGGACCACCGCCCCGTCCTTGGGGCGGCCGTACCCCCGGCTGTCGTAGAACCGCTCGCGGGCGGCCGCTCCGCCCCGGACCTGCCGGCCGTCGAAGCTGAGCTCCATACGCTGGATGGGCCCGCGGCGGGCAAATCCCCTGTGGTCGTGGTCCGTCCGACCGTCTAAGTGCGCCCCGTACCAGACGCGTGTATGGAGTCTACCGTTCTCGGCTCTGGCGGGAACACCCCGACGCCGCTGCCGACCTGTGACTGTCGGGTCTGTGCCGAGGCCAGACGCGAGGGGGTTCCCTACGCTCGGCGCGGCAACGCGATCTACCTGCACGACGAGCGGGCCCTGATCGACGCCCCGGAGCTGGTCTGGGAGACGCTCGCCCGGGAGGGAATCGCCGACGTCGAGTACGTCTTTCTCTCGCACTTTCACGCCGATCACACGCTCGGGCTGCGGATCCTCCAGGCGCTCGGGCTCGAAGAGCCGCTCGTGGAGTCGTTCGTCGGCGAGCCCACGACGCTCGTGGTGAGCGAGCGGACCCACGAGCTGGCGATCGAGGCAAACGAACTCTTCGCGCAGCTGACCGACACGTGGGCCGACACCCGCGTGCTCGCGGACGGCGAGCAGCTGTCGCTGGGCGAGCTCACGGTCACCCACGTCGCGGCGCCGATCGAGCCCGACGGTCCCAACGACGTCTCTGGGTTTCTCTTTGAGGACGAGGCGAGCACGGCCTTCGTCTCGCCCGACGAGAACAGATACCTCCCGCTGGATCGGCTGCCGCCGCTCGATCTGTGGATCAAAGAGTGTGGCTACTTCAGAGAAACGCCCGCCGGCGAGCCGCTTGTCACCGACCGGGCCGAGGAGACGAGCCTGGCCGACGAGCTGACGTTCGCGGAGTCGCTCGAGCAGATCCGTGCCGTCGAGCCAGACCGGGTGGTCCTCACCGAACTCGAGGAGCTGTACCGGCGCAGCTACGACGACTACGAGCGACTCGCGGCCGACTACGACGGGCTCGCGCTCACCGTCTGAGCCGCTGGTCTCCCCGGGTTGGCTGCCGCCGACACGTGTCAAACCGAACTCAGAAGCGCGGTTCACCGAATACTGAAGTCGACAGCCGCCCACGAACGTCGTATGCCCGTCGACTACCCGCTCGAAGCGTTAGCGAGCCTCCCGAGTTTCTACCACCCGACGCCGTCCCCGAGCGGCGACGCGGTCGCGGTGTACTACGACGGCACGGGCCGCAACGAGCTGTCCCTGCTCGATCCCGACGACGGGACGATGACACAGGTCAGCGACGGCGACGTACCCCGCAACGCCCGGTACCCGTTCCGGTGGAGCGCCGACGGCGACCGGCTGTACTTCCACCGCGACGCGGGCGGCGACGAGCAAAACGACATCCTCGCGATCGACCGCGAGGGCGCCGTCGAGCCGGTCGTCGAGAACGACAGCCAGTGTCTCGTGACCGACGTCGGTTCCGACGGCAGCCTGCTGTTTGTCAGCGACGCCGGCCGGCAGCTCAACCTCTACGCCCACGACCCCGCGACCGGCGAGACGACCCAGCTCACCGAGTACCGCCTGCCGGTCCAGACCGGCCGGTACGGTCCCGACGGCGACCGGATCGCCTACACCGCGAACGAAACCGACGACCTCGACAACCAGGACGTGTACGTCGCCGCCGCCGACGGCTCCGACCCGCGCCGGCTCCCGATCGGCGAGCCCGGCGCCGAGGCGACCGTCGCCGACTGGCACCCCGACGGCGACCGGCTGCTGGTCGGGGACAACGCCACCGACAAGCCCCGCGTCGGAATCTACGATCTCTCGACCGACGAACTCCGGTGGCTCACCGCGCCCGACCACGTCGAGTCGCCGGTCGCGGTCCTGCCCGACGGGAGCGGCGTCCTCGCGACCCGGACCCGGGAGTGTCTGGTCGTACCCGTGGTCTACGACCTCGCCGACGGGAGCGCCCGCGAGCTCGCCGTGCCCGACGGCGTGGCGTCGTTCCCCGGCTACGGCGACGCCTTCCTCTCGGAGACCGAGGTGCTGGTCACGCAGACGACTCCGACCGACCGGTCGACGCTGCTCGCCTACGACCTAGAGACTGACGAGACGCGGACGCTCCAGGCCCCGGAGTACGGCGACCTCGATCCCGACGGGTTCGTCGACGCCTCCTATCACACGATCGACTCCCACGACGGACTCGAGATCGAGGCGCTGGTGTACGACTCCGGGGTTCGGCCGTCGCCGGCGGTGGTCAAGGTCCACGGCGGCCCGCCTGCCCAAGACCTCCGGCAGTTCGACCTGTACGCGCAGTTTCTCGCGACCCGTGGGTACACCGTGTTGGAGGTTAACTACCGCGGCTCGACCGGCCGGGGGCGGGAGTTCAAAAACGCGATCAACGGCGACTGGGGCGGCGCCGAGCAGGGCGACATCGCCGCCGGCGTCCGGTGGCTGGCGGAACACGAGTGGATCGACGAGGACCGCATCGCCGTGTTCGGGGGCTCCTACGGCGGGTACTCGGCGTACATGCAGCTGTTGCAGTACCCCGAGCTGTACGCCGCTGGAATCGCCTGGATCGGCATGACCGACCTCGCGGCCCTGTACGAGGAGTCGATGCCACACTTCAAGACGGCCCTGGAGCGGTACCTCGGGGACCCCGAGGACAACGCCGAACTGTACCGCGAGCGCTCGCCGGTCACCCACGCCGAGGCCCTGGCGGCACCGCTGTGTATCATCCACGGGGTCAACGACAGCCGGGTGCCGATCGAGCAGGCCCGGCTGTTCCGGGACCGCCTCGAGGAGCTCGGCTACGAGGCTGGCGCGGACTTCGAGCTCAACGAACTCGGCGCGGAGGGCCACGGCTCGACGGACATCGACCAGAAGATCCGCGCGTTCGGCCTGCTCGCGGACTTCCTCGACCGGCAGGTTCCTGTCGGCCGGGCCGAGACCGCGGACTGACCCCGCCTGTCGCGTCCCGCAAGCTATACCCGGACCGATCGACCATTCGACGGCGTGAGCGTCGCCGCAGAGCGCATCGACCGACTCCGCGAGCTCGCCCGCGAGGCGGCCGCGGCCCGTCGCGACGAGCGGGCCCGGCGGTACGTCAGACGAGCCCGCCGGATCGCCGAGCGCAACCGACTCGAGCTGCCCAGGGCCTTTGTCCGGTTCACCTGCGACCGGTGTGACGCGTACCTCCGGCCCGGCAAGAACGCCCGCGTCCGCCTGCAGGACGGTCACGTCGTGATCACCTGCGACTGCGGCGAACACGCCCGGTACCCCTACGAGTAGCCGCGAGTCGGCCGCTCCGGCCCGATGAGGCAGTTTTAACCCGGCGCCGACACAACCGCCGGGTATGAGCCGATCGAGCGGAGATCTTCACGATCTAGACGTGACCGTCTGGGTCGGGAAGCGCGGGGTCGAGGCCGTCACCGACGAACTCACCGAGCAGCTGTCACGTCGCGATCTCGTGAAAGCGAAGTTCCTCAGGGCGGCCCGCGGGGGCACCGACGCCGAGGCGCTGGCCGCGGACTTGGCGGAGCGGGTCGGCGCCACCGTCGTCGAGACCCGCGGGCACACGGCCGTCTTCGAACGATGAGCCCGACGACGTTACAGACGGGCCCGGTCGCGGAGACCCTCGACTCATTCGAGGTCCCGTACGCGAGCACGGTCGCAGACCTGGCGATCTTCGTCACGAGCTTTCTCGCTGTGTACCTGGTCGGCCGGGCCGTCGTCGGGCCGCTGTTCGGCCGCGCGCTCGACGCTCGTGGCCTGGACGCCCACGCAAAGCGGCCGCTCCGGAAGCTGGGCGACTTCGGCGTGCTCTTTCTGGCCGTGACCGTCGCCTTCGGGCTCGCCGGGTTCGGCAGCTTCCTGCAGGCGCTCGCGACGGTCGGGGCCGCGGCGACGCTGGCGATCGGCTTCGCGCTGCAGGATGTCATCCGGAACTTCGCGGCTGGTATCTTCATTTTCACCGACCGGCCGTTCCGGATCGGCGACTGGATCGAGTGGAACGACAACGCGGGAGTCGTCGAGGACATCAGCCTCCGGGTCACCCGGGTCCGAACGTTCGACAACGAGCTGTTGACCGTCCCGAACGGAGAGCTGATGAGCGGGACGATCAAGAACCCGGTCGACGCCGACCGGCTCCGCATGAAGTTCGTGTTCGGGATCGGCTACGACGACGATATCGACGCGGCCACGGAGATCATCGTCGAGGAGGCCGAGGCACACGAGACCATCCTCACGGATCCGGCCCCGACGGTCCGGCTGGTCGAGCTGGGGGACTCCTCCGTGGGCCTGCAGTCGCGGGTCTGGATCGGCGACCCGAGCCGGGCGGACCTGGTTCGGGTGCGAGGCGAGTACGTCCAGGCGGTCAAAGAGCGGTTCGACCAGGCGGGCATCGACATCCCCTACCCGAACCGCACGATCGGGGGCGGCCTCGAGCTCGCAAACGCCGAGGGCGTCGTCGAGCCGACCAACGATTGACCAGCGAGCGACGAAACCGTATAGACGGCCGGCGCCCAACGACTGATATGGGCTTTGGCAAACACCTGCTCAACGGCATCGTCTCGGTCGCGATCAGCGTCGGCGCCACGGTCGCGATGGCGGACAACGACACCTACGACCTGGGAGAGCTGACCCTCGCGGTCGCGGTCTCGGCGTTCCTCTCGGGCTTTTTCACGAGTTACTTCGCGGGCGAGTAATCCTCCCGGGCCGTCTCGATCGCCGCTCGGGTCGGTAGGCCGGCCCGCGCGCCCGCGATAGTGCACGCGAGCCCGGCGGCCGCGGCCGCGAACTGCCCGGCCGCCGCGAGCGGCCGATCCGCACAGACCACGGCGTCGATCAGCGCAGCGGTGAACGCGTCGCCGGCGCCGGTGGTGTCCTCGACGGGTACCTCGAGGCCCGGCACGTCGACGACCGCGTCGCCGTCCCAGAGCCGAGCACCGTCGGCTCCGTCGGTGATCGCGCCCCGCTCGATCCCCCGCTCGCGCAGCCGGTCGACCGTCGCCGCCCCGGCGTAGTCGGCGACGGCCCCCCGGCTCCCGACGAACAGGTCCACCCGCGGGAGCAGCCGGTCGAGCAGCTCGGTCGTGTACCCGCGGGCGCGCAGCTCCTCGAGGCTCCCGCCGAGGTCGAACGCGACCGCCGGCCGGGGCTCGATCGCTCGGTCGAGCAGGCCCTGTAAGACGATCGCCGGCGCGTACCCGGAGGTGACCGCGACATTCGCGTCCGCGAGGTACGTGCAGTCCCGGTCTCGGAGCCGCAGCCGCAGCGAGCTTTCGCCGCCACCGATGATCGCGCGCTCGCCCTCGGGCGTGCGTAGGACGACGGTGTAGGAGGAGTCCTCGCCAGGCACCAGCCTGACGCGCTCGACGTCGAGCTCCCCGGCCAGCCGCCCTCGAACCCACTGTCCCCCGTCGTCGCCGAGCCGGGCGACGATCCCGGCCTCGTGGCCCAAGCGCGCCAGCCCGGTCGCCACGTTCGCCGCGACGCCGCCGACGGCCCGACGGCTCTCGAGCGCGTAGGCGCCCTCGTCAGGCCCCGGAATCGACGTGACTAGGTGGGTCCGGTCGACGTGTGCGTTGCCGACCCCGACGATCGCCGGCGTCATGCGTTCCGGGCGGCCCGGACGAACGCCCGGCTCCGCGCGATGTCCTTCCGGCGCTCGGTTCGGGAGGTCTCGGTGTAGGAGTCGACCCCCGCGGGTCCGACGGTTCGGATCGCCTCGGCGACGTTCTCGGGCCCGAGCCCGCCGGCGAGAATCACCGGGACATCCACCTGCTCGACGATTCGCCGGCTGATCGACCAGTCGTGTGTCTCCCCGGTCGCGCCGACGCCGGGCACGTCCGGGCTGGTCGAGTCGAGCAGAAGGCTGTCACTCGCGGGGGCGAACGCCGCCGCCCGATCGATCGCTGCCTCGTCGGTCCCGACGGCGACGGCCTTCAGTAGTCCCACGTCGGCGGGTAGCCGGTCTGCGAGCCGGCGGTGCCGATCGGGGTCGTCGGTCCCGGCGGGCGGACACCGGTGGAGCACGTTGGGGCGGAGCCGCCGCGCGAACTCCGCCGCCCGGTCGACGGTCTCGTGGACCGACAGCGCAACAGTCTCGCGATCGTCCGGCACGAGCGCGAACAGCTCCCGGGCGCGGTCGAGCGACACCTCCGCCGGGAGCCCTTGATCGCCGGTCGCGACCCCGATCCGATCGACCCCGAGCCCGACGATCGCCCGGACGTCTTCGGGGTGGGTCAGCGAGTACAGCTGGACGAGCACTGCCGGCGGTACGCCGCCGCCGGGCAAAACGGTTCGGCCGTAGCTAGCGAGTTCTCAGAGACGGACGGACCGAGATTGCCCGGCGTTCGGACGCGGGTAGTCCCGCTTGCCTCCTCCACCCCGCGGCCCTCCGAGCGACGGGTGTCCGGAGCTCCGCTGCTCGCTTCCGCGCCTGGCGGACTGGCTCCGGTTAACCGGTCGTCCGCGCCCCTGCAGGCGCGCCCGGCCGGACCTCCGCCCCCGCAGGACGAGGCTTCGCCGTTGGCTCGCAGGGTCCGCGCCCGTCTGACCGGACGCCCCCGGCGTTCGGTCCCCGCTTTGAGGCCACATGCGGGTACAGAGCGGGGCCTACCCGCCCGACCTAGTCCACTCAGAACTACCTCGGGTCTGCATAAGGACCTTTCGAACTCCCGGCCGACGGGCCGGCCGCCGGCGAAAGGCACAGGTGAGGCTCTCGCGTACCCAGGTTCATGGATCTCGGCAACACCGCGAAGAAGCTCCAACGGGCCACCAAGGTCGCCGAGGAGTCCTACAAGAAGATGAACGAGCTGCTCGAGCGGATCCAGCGCCTGCAGGAGGATCTGGAGACGACCAGCCGGCAGGTCGATCGGATCGAGCGCGACGTCGCAGAGCAGCGGGCGCTGCTCGAGGCACTGGCCGACCGAGAGGGGGTCGACACCGAGGCCGTTCTCGAACGGGCCGAGCTCCCGCCGGCCCCCGACGAGGCCGACCCCGAGTCCGCGGAGGCAGCGACCAGTCGCCCCTCGGACTCGGGGTAACGGCTCGATGGAGCTGCTGGTGACGACCAATCGCGGGCTCGAATCCGTCGCGATCGAGGAGATCGAAGCCCTGACCGGCGCGACGGCGACCGTCGAGCACCCCGGGATGGTGGGGTTTCGGGCCGACGAGAGGGCGGTCTACCGGCTCACGGCCGGCGCGCGCTCGATCCACCGCGTGTTGCTCGTCGTCGCCCGGGCGACCGTCGCAGACCTCGACGGGATCTACCGGACGACCCAGGAGAGCGATCCCCCCGCCTACCTTTCGCCGGACCGGTCGTTCGCGGTGCGGGCCCAGCGCCGCGGCGAGCAGGCCTTTGAGAGTCCCGACGTCGCGAGCACCGTCGGGCAGGCCGTCGTCGACAGCTACGAGACGCCGCCGGCCGTCGAGCTCGACGACCCCGAGGTCGTGGTGCGCGCGACGGTCCGAGGGGAGCGGTTCGTCCTCGCGGCCGACGCCACCGGACGATCCCTCCATCGGCGGTGGTACCGCCGGATCGAACACGACGCGCCGCTCCGGCCGACCGTCGCGTACGCGATGTTACACGTCGCCGGGTACGACCCGAGCGACCGACTGGTCGATCCGATGTGTGGCTGCGGGACGATCCCGATCGAGGCGGCCCTCGCCGCCCGGACCCGATCGCCGGCGACCGACCGCGAGCCAGCCTTGGCCCGGCTGCGCCCGTTCGAGTCTCCCCGGTACCGCGAGGTCCGAGCCGAACTGACCGAGTCCGGGACCGATCCGGCCCCGATCGTCGGCCGGGACGCCGACCCCGAGTGGGTCGCGGGCGCCCGCGAGAACGCGGTCGCCGCCGGCGTGGCCGAGGATGCCACGTTCGCGGTGGCGGATGCGACCGACCGGACGGTAACCGCGGATCTCGTCGCGGTCGATCTGCCATTCGGGGTCCGGACCGACAGCGATCCCGCGGCGCTGTACGCGCGGGTCTTCGACGCGCTCGGCGATCGGTGGGACCGGCTGGTCGCGCTCACGACCCGCGAGGAGCTGATCCCCTACGAGCCCGCCCGATCGATCCCGGTACGTCGGGGCCGGCTCGAGGCCTCAGTGTTGCTCGTCGAGTGACGGGATTGTCCCGTACTCCACCGTCGGTCGAGGAACGTCGAGTCCGCACTCTCGGAGCGCCGCGGTCGCTCGCGTTGCCGGAGACGGGCGCGCGTTCACGAGCGGGTCGGCGGTCGCGACGGTCTGGACCGTCCAGTCGCCGTCGATCACGACCGTCGCCCGGCGCGGGATCTCCCGGTGGCCCTCCCACTCCGCGGCGCGGAGTCCGTAGGAGTCCGCGACGTCGCCGCGAAAATCCGTCAGGATCGGCATCTCAAGTTCGTACCGGCCGGCGTACGCGCGGTGGCTGTACAGGCCGTCGCCCGAGAGACAGAGCACGGCGAGCTGGGGGATGTCGCCCCAGGCCTCGTCGACCGCAATCAGCTCGGCGGTACAGGCCGGAATGAAATCGCCCGGCACGAACGCCACCGCGACCGCCGCGTGCGATTGCACCCGCTCAAAGAGCTCGATCCACCGACCCTCGCCGTCGACGAGTCCCGGGAGCGCAAAGTCCGGCGCCGTCCGTCCGGGTTCGATCACGCGCGCTGGTAGCCCCGGCCGCCGCAACTGTCTGTCGTCCGGGCGTGTACTCGCCCGCTTCGAAGGGTCTGCAACGCCGGCACGCTACTGAGAGACCCGAACCGAGGGCTCGCTCTCCGGGCCGCCTTCGAGCTCGACGACGCCGTCGAACAGCTGTTTGAGCGTATTGATCGTCTCGGCGTCGTGGGCGGTCGACTCGATGGTGTGGATCCCGACCGCGTCGGCGTCCTCGATCCGGCTCGTCAGCACGTGGAGAAAGCGAAAGACCGTCTGGAGATCCGAGTAGATCAACAGTGGCGACAGCGAGTCAAGCGCGACTCTCGTCCGCCCGGTCCCGCGGCCGTGAAACTCCTCGAGCAGCTCGGAAAACTCGATCCCGATCCCGGTCAGGTCCGTCGGCGACGACGCGTACCGCACTCGGTCGGTGTTCGACTCGGAGCGGCCCTGGTGGTTCGTGATGCAATCGACGACGCCGACCCGGGCGGTCTCGGGGTCTGCGAGCTGCCGGCGGAACTCCTCTAAGATTACCTCGGCGGTGTCCCGGACGGTGATGAGCACCGATCCCTCGTCTTGGGTGGCTCCCTCGGCCAGGCCCGACAGCGCCAGCCGTCGCTTGCCGCTCAGCGGTGCCCCCGCGACGAGCAGGTTCGTCCCCGGAGGTACCGTCGCGCCCTCGAAGGCCGGTCCGAGATTGTAGCTCACGTGTGTGTCTCCAGCCGTTGGTTCGGTCCCGTTCAGCTTCGTTTTGACGCCCCGGTATATTATCTTTCGTTTGCTCGCGCCGGTCGATCAGGGGGTTTTTGCCTTCGCCCGGCTCTATTGCCGGTAGGGCGCTTAGCTCAGCTTGGACAGAGCGTTTGGCTTCGGACCAAACGGTCGCGGGTTCAAATCCTGCAGCGCCCATC
>CAYRQD010000033.1:0-20149 GCA_964426325.1 uncultured Halobacteriales archaeon
GCGCACAAGACGCCCCGTCGCGCCAACCGAGGGCGAGAACCACATCAAAGCCCCACCCTCAACGAGCGAACCCGTCAGGGTGAGCGAAGTAGGGTGGGGTCGGTTACTAGCCAACTCCGTCCGAAGAACCCCGCAACATCGTCTGCTCTTTGACCCTCGTTTCGAAAGCGTGTAACGGGCTATCGTAACAAAGACCGTGGCGGCCGGTGGGTCCGGTCCTTATTCGTCGAGTTCCTGCCAGGACAGCCGTGGTTCGCGGGCGGCCTGGACCTGGTCGATCCGGCGGGCCGCGGTCCGTTCGGGTGCCGCGGCGACGGTCGCGTCGTCTTCCTCGGCGACCGCGTTGAACGCCGCAGCGAGCTGATCGAGCGTCTCCCGGCTCTCTGCCTCGGTCGGCTCGGTCATCAGCGCCTCCTCGACCAGCTCGGGCCACTTGGTCGTGGGCGGGTGGACGCCGTGATCGAGCATCCGCTTTGCCACGTCCGCGGCGTCGCGGTCGGCGCTCGCGACGAACTCGTGGTGGAACGGGCCGTAGGGTACCTCGTAGTCGATCTGCTCGGCGAGGTAGTTGGCGTTGAGCACCGCCTTCGCGCTCGCGTCTGCCAGCCCCGCCGCGCCCAGCCGACTGATGTAGGCGTGGGCCTTGAGCAGGACCAGCCAGTTCCCGCGGAACCCGTGGACCTTCCCGATCGTGTGTTCGGGCTCGAACAGCTCGTAGCGCTGGCCCTCGGCGCCGTCCTCAGCGGTGTCGTCTGCAGCGTCGGGGTCGGCCCCGGTTTCGGTCGCGACGTCCTCGCGTCGCTCCTGTGCGAGCCCGCCGTCGGTGGCTGGAGTAGCCTGCTCGGCAGCGCGGCGCACCCGCGGGGCCGGCAGGAACGGTGCCAGCTCCTCGACGACGCCGACCGGCCCGGCGCCGGGGCCGCCGCCGCCGTGGGGCGTGGCGAAGGTCTTGTGCACGTTGTAGTGCATGATGTCAAAGCCCATGTCGCCCGGCCGGGCCTGCCCGAGCAAGGCGTTCAGATTTGCCCCGTCGTAGTACAGCAGCCCGCCGGCCTCGTGGACGATCTCGGCGATCGCCTCGATGTCCCGCTCGAACAGCCCGAGCGTGTTCGGGTTCGTGAGCATCAGCGCCGCGGTGTCCTCGCCGACGGCCGCCTCGAGGGCCTCGAGGTCGACCCGGCCGTCCGTGCCGCTCGGCAGCTCGACGACGTCGAATCCGGCCATCGCCGCGCTCGCGAAGTTCGTGCCGTGGGCGGCGTCGGGCACGATCACCTCAGACCGATCCTCGCCGCGGTGGTCGTGGTAGGCCTTGGCGATCAACACGCCGGTGAACTCCCCGGCGGCCCCGGCCGGGGGCTGGAGCGTCACCGCGTCCATCCCCCCGATGGTCGCGAGCTGGTCGGCCAGCCCGTGCATCACCGCGAGCGTCCCTTGGAGATGTTCGTCCTCGCGGTCGGGGTGGACGCTCCCCGCCTCGTGGCCCGCCAGATCCTCGAGGAAGGCGGGGTTGTACTTCATCGTACACGAGCCGAGCGGGAACGGCCCGCTCTCGATCCCGTAGTTCATCTGCGAGAGCCGGGTGTAGTGGCGGGCGAGCTCGGGCTCCGCGAGGTCCGGCAGCTCGAGGCTGTCCCGGGTCAGCTCTCCGGGCAGGCCCACCTCCACATCTTGCTCGCTCGTGCGCTTTTCTGAGAGCAGCGGCTCGTAGCGGTCGCCCTCCTCTTCGCCGCCGTCGACCCACCGCGCCTGGTCGTAGGTCGTCATCGGCTCACCTCCCGTAGCGCGCCGACGAGCTCGTCGACGGCGTGCTCGTTGGTCTCGGTCACGCACAGCTGCACGAGGTCATCGTCGATCGCGTGGACCGCGAACCCGCGGTCCGCGAGTTCCGCGGCGACTCGCTCGGCCGGGCGGTCGGCTCGGGCGACGAACTCGCGGAAGTGATGCCGGTCGTGGACCGGCGCCTCGATCCCCGGGATCGCGTCGACCCGCGCGGCCAGCTCTGCGGCCCGCTTGACGCTCTGCCCGGCCCGTTCGGTCAGCCCGTCGGGACCGAGCGTCGCGGCGTGGATGGCGGTCCGGAGCGCGACCCAGGCCTGGTTCGTGCAGATGTTACTCGTCGCCCGCTCCCGGCGGATGTGCTGTTCGCGGGTCTGGAGCGTGAGCGTGTAGGCCCGCCGGCCGGCCTCGTCCTCGCCGGCCCCGACCAGCCGCCCCGGCACCTGCCGGAGGAACTGTTCGCTGGTCGCGAACATGCCAAGTCCCATCCCGTGGGCCGCGCCCATGCCAAGCGTCGCGGCGTCGCCGACCACGACATCCGCGCCGACCGCTGCCGGCTCCTCGAGCACCGCCAGCGCGACCGGGTCCGAGCCGAGCGTAAACAGTGCGTCGGCCTCCTCGGCGATCGCACCGATCTCGTCGAGGGACTCCTCGATCACGCCCCGGACCGTCGGGCTCTCGGCGTAGATCATGACCGTTCGCTCGTCTGCGAGTTCGGCGAGCGCGTCGGTGTCGGCCGCGCCGTCTGCCATCGGGTAGGTTCCGACCTCGATGTCGGCGCCGTCGGCGTAGTTCTCGAGCACCGACCGCTTCTCGGCCCGGAGCTGCTCGGGCACGAGCACCCGAGAGCCGCCGACCGCCCGGACCCGGCTCGCGAGCGTCGCCGCCTCGCCCAGCGCGGTCGCGGCGTCGTACATCGAGGCGTTTGCTACCCCGAGCCCGGTCAGCTCGACCAGCATCGACTGGTACTCGAACAACGCCTGCAGGAACCCCTGTGCCACCTCGGGTTGGTACTGCGTGTACGAGCTCAGGAACTCCTGCCGGTCGGCCAGGTGATCGACGAGCGAGGGCACGTACTGGTCGTAGTGCCCCCGACCGAGAAACTCGACGAGGTCCGCGTTCCGTTCGAGCCGTGCGCCGACTTCCCGACGGACCGTCTGCTCGTCCCGGGACGGAATGCCCAGCTCGCCCTCGAAGCGTACGGACTCGGGGACATCGAACAGTTCGTCCTCGGACTCGGCGCCGACCGCTGCGAGCATCGCGTCAGTTTCGCCGGCGGTGTGTGGGGCATACGGACTGCCCGTGGTACGTCCACCCATGTATTCCCCTGTTGTGGATCCAGGTAGTGAACAGTTTCGGTTGCGGCACCCGGCCGGTTCGGAATCTACTTGCACTTCCGAAGCGTACGAGTTAACTCAGATGGCCACCGCGCAGACGCCGACGGCCGATCCCGACTACTGGCTGCTCGATCTCGACGGAACCCTGGTCGATGTCGAGGAGTCGTACGTCCACGAGACGATCGCGGCGGTCGGCGACCGGCTTGGGGTCGGGTTCGGTCCCCGCGAGGCCGAGGCGCTGTGGTACGGCTTTGGACCCGCCCGCCGGAACGTGTTCGTCGACCGCGGGATCGACCGGGATCGGTTCTGGATGGCCTTCCACGAGGTCGAGGATCCGGCCGCCAGGGCCGGCGCGACGCGGCTGTACGCCGACGCCGGCGCCCGCGTCCCGGAGCTTGATGGCCCGGTCGGACTGGTCACGCACTGCCAGGAGTCCGTCACCGGGCCGGTCTTGGACCGGCTCGACATCCGGGACTGGTTCGACGCGGTCGTCTGCTGTAACGACCGGCTCGGCTGGAAGCCCGATCCTGCCCCCGTCGAGCGGGCGATCAGCGCCCTCGGCGTCGCCGGCCGCGATCGGGGTGTCCTGGTTGGCGACGATCCAAACGACGTCGGCGCGGCCTGGAACGCCGGGCTCGGGGCGGTCCACGTTCGGCGCCGCGACCCCGATCGCGTCGGGCTCTGCGTTCGGAGCGACCGTCGGATCACCTCCCTGACGCGGCTGTGAGCCGCCACCGCGGGGTTTTTTCCGCGGCCTGCCGTACGGGCGGCCATGTCAGACCTCCGCGCGGCGATCGGCGAGCTCCCCGACGCGGTGTTTGCCGACGTGCTCGAAGACGAGTCCGCGTACCTCGTGGTTCTCGATCTGCCGGGCGCGACCGCAGACACCACCGACTTGCGGGTCGAGGACGGCCGCTTGGTCGTCGAGGCCCGGCGGACGAAGGCGATCCCGCCGGAGTTTCGCTACGTCAACGAGGAGCGGTCGTTGTTTCTCGACGCCGAGCTGCCCCTGCCCCCCGACGCGACCGCCCGTGACGCGACGGCGACGATCGATCGGGGGGTGCTCGAGGTCCGGCTGCCCAAGCGCGCCGGAGTGTCGGAGACGACGATCCCGGTCGACGCGTCGGCCTGAGGGTCGCCGGTGAATCTCCGCGCGTACCGTCGGTTCGTCGTCGTCCTCTGGCAGTTCCTCCCGCTGATCGTCGCCTACGCCCGCGACCGACGCCGGTTCCTGCTGTTTGGCCGCTCCCGGGAGCCGACCGCCGAGCAGCGCAGCCGCCGGGCGACCCGTCTGATCGACTCGCTGGTCACGCTCGGGCCGACCTTCATCAAGCTCGGCCAGCTGCTCTCGACCCGGCCGGACGTGCTCCCCCCCGAGTACGTCGCGGAGTTCGCCCGGCTGCAAGACGACGTCCCCCCCGCGGACTGGTCCGAGGTCGAGGCGGTGCTCGCCGCGGAGCTCGGACCGGTTGAGGAGGTGTTCGACGACTTCGATCGAACCGCGATCAGCGGCGCGAGCCTGGGCCAGGTCTACCGGGCCGAACTCGACGGCCACCCCGTTGCGGTGAAGATCCGCCGTCCCGGGATCGAGCGCCTCGTCGAGGCGGATCTGCGGGTCATCCGGTGGTCGCTGCCGCTGTTGTCCCGGCTCGTCGACGACGCCCGGTCGTTTTCCTTGGAGACTCTCGCCGAGGAGTTCGAGACGACGATCCGCCAGGAGATGGATTACGAGCGCGAGGCGCGGATGCTCCGGGAAGTCCGCGCGAACTTTGCCGACGACGAGACCGTCCGGATGCCGACGGTCTTCGACGCGCGCTCGACCGGACGCGTGCTCACCATGGAGTACGTCGACGGCGCGAAGATCACCGACCGCGACCAGCTCGACGCCTGGGGGATCGACCGCACCGCCCTGGCCGAGCGACTCCAGCGCTCGTACCTGCAGATGCTCATCGACGACGGCGTCTTCCACGCCGACCCCCACCCGGGAAACCTGGCCGTCAAACCCGACGGGACGATCGTCTTCTACGATTTCGGGATGAGCGGGTACGTCGACGAGCAGGTCCAGGATAGCATCGTCGGCTTTTATAACGCGGCGGTGCGCCGGGACGTCGACGCGATCCTCGACACGATGGTCGCCCTGGGGGTGCTCTCGCCGACCGCCGACCGGCAGCTGATGGCCGAGGTCGCCGAGCTCGCCATCAAGGACGCCCGCGGCCAGGAGGTCGACCAGTACCGGGTCCAACAGCTCGTCGAGGAGTTCGAGGACACGATCTACGAGTTTCCCCTCCGGATCCCGCCGAACCTGGCGCTCGTGTTGCGGGTCGCGACGGTCCTCGAGGGGATCTGTGTCTCGCTTGACCCCGAGTTCGACTTCATCGACGTCGCGACGACCTACCTCCGCGAGCAGGGGTACATCGCCTCCGGCGCTCGCCAGTACGTGAGTTCCCGGTCCGAGGAGCTGCGGGCGGCGGCCGGCGCGACGCTCCGGATCCCGCCGAAACTCGAGCGGGCGCTGGACACGATCGACCGCGACCGGCTGACGGTCACGGCCGAACTCGATGCCGACCGCGAGTTCGACCGGCTCGCGAAGCGGCTCGTCTACGGAATGGTGTTGGCGGCCGGGATCGTCGCCTCGACCGTGCTCGCGGTGTTCGGTCCGCCCGTCGGGGCGGCCGTCGCCGCGGTGCTGACGCTGCTGGTCGGCGCCCTGTTGTACCGATCCTTCCGGAGCCGCCGCCGGCTCCCCGAGGAGCCACAGTTCACCCGCCAGCGGCTCCGCGAGGACTCTGAGATACAGGACCCTGGCGACATCGGCGCCAACGAGATCGCCGAGGTCGGCATCGCGACCGGCTCCCCGAGGCCCGGAGAGACTCCCCACGAAGGCGACTCGCCGGACGAGGGAACGGCTCACGCGGGGGACGCAGACTCGGAGGGAGCGACCTCGATCGACGTCGAGGACGGATCGTAGCCGCCGTCCTCAGCTCTGGTGGGGTTCGAACACCGGCGCGGGCTCTCCGTCGACGGTCCGTGCGCCCGCGGAGACGACGCGGTCGCCGATCTCGACCGTGCCGTCGATCCGGCCGAGTAGCCGGGCCGGCCCGAGGTCGACGACGGCGACGGTCCCGGGGTCGTGTCCCGCCGGCGGAACGGCGATCGTGGTCTCGCTGTCGACCGTTCCGGTCGTCGGCAGTTCCCGGGGGACGAGCTCGCGGCTCCCGCAGGCCGGGCAGGCGCGCTTGGGTGTGGCCGTCACCGCACCACAGCGACACTCGAGGCCGAGCAACGTGCCGTCCCCGAGGGCCCGTCGCCAGTCCGCGTAGGTGATCGGCGGCTCGCGCTCGCTCATGCGACCGCCTCCATGACGGTGACGACCGTCGTCGCGGCGTCTCCGCCGAGGTTGTGCGCGACCCCTCGCGTGGCGTCTTCGACCTGACGGTCGCCGGCGTCGCCCCGGAGCTGCTCGGTCAGCTCGGCGATCTGTCCGGTCCCGGTCGCGCCGATCGGGTGACCTTTGGCCTTCAACCCACCCGAGGGGTTGACCGGGATCTCCCCGCCCCGCTCTGTCCGGCCGGCCGCCGCCGCGGGGCCGCCTCGCCCGTCCTCGATCAGTCCCAGCGCCTCGGTTGCGAGCACCTCGGCGCCGGTGAAACAGTCGTGGACCTCCGCGAGGTCGATCGCGTCCGGGCCGACGCCGGCCTGGTCGTAGGCCTCGGTCGCGGCCTCCCGGGCCGGCCGGGTCGCGGTGAGCGACTCCTTCTCCGCCAGCGGGACCGTCCCGGTGCGGTGGCCGATCCCCGCGACCGCGACCGGCTCGCCCGCGACGCTCTCGGCCCGCTCGGGGGTCGTGACCACGACCGCCGACGCGCCGTCGGAGAACGGACAGCAGTCGAGCAGCCTGAACGGATCCGCCACCGTCGGCCCCGCAAGCACCTCCTCGACGGTCACGTCCTTGCCGAAATGGGCGTAGGGATTTGCCTTCCCGTGGCGGTGGTTTTTCACCGCGACCGCCGCGAGTTGCTCCTCGGTGGTGCCGTACTCGTGCATGTGTCGTTTGGTAAACAGCGCGAACACCCCCGGGAACGTGAGCCCGGTCGGCTGCTCGTACTGGCGGTGGGTGGCGCTCGCAAACACCTCCGTCATCGCGGCGGTGTCAAGTCCCGTCGTCGGGGTACACCGCTCGACCCCGCCGACGAGGACCGTGTCGTGGCGGCCGGCCTCGACGGCCTCGACGGCGTGTTTGAACGCGGTCGAGGAGGTCGCACACGCGTCCTCGAACCGCTGGCAGGGCACGCCGCCGAGCCCGAGGTGGGTCCCGACCGCCGGCGCGAGGTGGGTGTCGGTCTCGGTCTGACCGCCCATCGCGTTGCCGAAATACAGCGCGTCGATCTCGTCGGTGCCGACGCCGGCGTCCGCGAGCGCGGGGACCGCCGCGTCGGCGAACAGCTCCGTCAGCGGTCGGTCGTGCTGGCCGAACTCCGTCATACCGGCCCCGACCACCGTGGCACGTGTCATACCCTCCGTTCCGGTCCGAGGCGTATAACCGCTGGGACCGCCGCGGACACGCCCGCGTGTCCCGTTCCAAACCGTTTATACTCGCAGGTGGACAATCCCGCGGCATGGCAAGACAGCAGACCGAGGTTCGGGACCTCGACGAGGGGAGTTACGTCATGATCGACGACGTCCCCTGCAAGATCGACGGCTACAGCACCGCGAAGCCGGGCAAACACGGCAGCGCCAAGGCACGCGTCGAGGCCAGGGGCGTGTTCGACGGCCAGAAGCGCTCCTTTTCCCAACCCGTCGACGCGAAAGTATGGGTTCCGATCATCAACCGCAAGCAGGGCCAGGTCATCAACGTCGACGGCGACGAGGCCCAGGTGATGGATCTCGACACGTACGACAACTTCGTGATGAAAGCCGGCGACGAGGATCTCGAGGTCGACGAGGAAATCGAGTTCCTCGAGTACGAGTCCCAGCGAAAGATCGTCTGAGCCGAGCATGTTTCCGGGGGCGACCGCCGACCGCGAGGAGGCCGACTACGCCGTCGTCGGCGCGCCGCTCGATCGCTCGACGACCGGTGCGCCGGGGACGCGGTTCGGTCCCCGACGGCTCCGGGCGGCCGCCCGGAGCTTCGAGGATTACGATCACCACACCGACCGGCGGTTCACCGACCTGGGGGTTTACGACCACGGCGACGTCGGGCCCCGCGGGGAGGCAGCCGAGTATCTCTCCTATCTCGAGGGCCTCCTCGGGGAGTTCGCCGACGCCGGGATCGTCCCCGCGGTCGTCGGCGGCGAGCACACCGTCTCGCTCGGCGGGGTTCGGGCCCTCGAACCGGACGCGTTCGTCTGTCTCGACGCCCACCTCGACCTGCGCGAGACCTACGCCGGCAATCCGCTCAGCCACGCCGTCGTCACTCACCGAGCGCTCGAGACGGCCGATCGGGCCGTCGTGATCGGCGCCCGGGCCGGCAGCGAGTCCGAGTGGGAGCGCTCGGCCGACGCCGACGTGACCGTCCTCGAGCCCGCTGAGGCGTCGGCCTGGGATCCGGCCCCGGCTCTCGACGGCGAGGACGTCTACCTGAGCCTCGACATCGACGCCGCGGACCCGGGCTACGCCCCGGGAACCGGCACGCCCGAGCCGTTCGGACTCGATCCGGCGACGCTCCGGGAGCTGGTTCGGGCGATCGCTCCTCGGGCGGTCGGATTCGACGTCGTCGAGGTCAACGACCGCGACGACGGGCAGGCGGCCGTCTTGGCGGCGAAGCTCCTCCGGGCGTTCGTGTTCGCACACGCCGCCGACTGACTCTCCTGGATCGGTCGCCGTTTCCCCGCGTGAAACGCGGCCTCGGGGCCTTTTATCACTCCACCACCAGACCAACTCGTCCGCCCGCCGCCGGCTCTCCGGACGCGTCGGGTGGGCGGACCACCCTGCCCCTTCCCCCCTGCCGCCTTCCGCCTTTTTGTTCCACGGTCACACGCTCTCCGCTGAGCCCCAAGAGCGGCCGGCTCGACACGAGCGGCTCCCGGCGGCTCAGCAGGAGCCCAAAAAAGTGCTCGTCAGTCGTCGCTTGCCCGGAACCCGTCGCCGCGCTGGTCCGCAGATTCGATGCTCGCCGCGAAGCCGTCGGCGTCCAACCCGACCCGGACCGACGCCGCCGTGGGGTAGAACTGCTTGCAGTGGTGGCCGTCGGTGTCGAGCTTGAGCCGCGCGTCAACGATGCCGGCCTCCTGCAGCCGGTCGAGCCGGCGGTAGACGGTCGCCTTCGAGACGTCGGTCGCTTCGACGAGTTCGGCGCCGGTCCGCGGGCGCTCGAGGACGGCCCCCAGCACCGCGTGGGTGTACTCGTCGCCGAGCAACTCGAGTATCTCCGTCGCCGGGAGGTCCGGCTCGGTGGACTCTTCTTCGACCGTGCTCGGCGGGCTCTCCGGTGGTCTCGTCTCGGCCTGAATCGCTCGCTGCATACACGAAGACAGTCCCCGGGCCTCCCTGGGTGTACACTCTAGCTATCGAAACGACTGTCTGCCCGATCATCTAGTAGTACAGAGATTGCGGGAGTTCGGGCGAAGACTCCCAGCAGGGCGCTCAGTCGTTGTGGACCCGCTCGCGGAGTCGCTCGGGAACGGTCGGATCCCGGAGCGTGTCGGTGTTGCCGAGCGGCTCGTCGTTCGAGATGTCCTCGAGCAGCCGGCGCATGATCTTCCCCGAGCGGGTCTTGGGGAGCTCGTCGGTGACGATCACGTTCGCCGGCCGGGCGAACGCGCCCAGTTCCTCCTCGACGGCCGCGAGCACCGCCCGCTCGATGGCGGTCTCCTCCTGGCCCTCGCGGGGAATGACGTAGGCGTCAGGGACCGACCCCTTCTCGTCGTGCTCGCGAGCGGCGACGGCGGCCTCGGCGACCGCCGGGGCGTCCGCGATGGCCGACTCGAGTTCCATCGTGCCGATCCGGTGGCCGGCGACGTTCATCACGTCGTCGAGCCGGCCGAGGATCCGGAAGTAGCCGTCCTCTTCCCGGACGGCACCGTCGCCGGCCTCGTAGACCCAGTCGCGCCAGTCGTCGCTGTCGGTGTCGGAAAAGCTCGCCCAGTAAGTGTCGACGAACCGCTCGGGGTCGCCGTGGATCGTCTGGAGCATCCCCGGCCAGGGCCGCTCGATCACCAGCCGTCCGGCCGTCTCCGTCCCAGCGACGGACTCGCCGTCCTGGCCGTAGACCGCGGCCGCGATCCCCGGGACCGGGCGGCCGGCGCTGCCGGGTTTCATCTCCGCCAGGGCGGGCAAGTTGGTGATGAGGTGGCCGCCGGTCTCGGTCTGCCACCAGGTGTCGACGACTACGGCGTCGCCGCCGCCGATGTGCTCGCGGTACCACTCCCAGGCCTCGGGCTGGATCGGCTCGCCGACGGTCGTGAGCAGCCGAAAGTCGAAGTCGTACTCGGCCGGGAGCTCCTCGCCCCACTTCATGAACGTTCGGACCGCCGTCGGCGAGGTGTGGAAGATGTCGACGTCGTAGCGCTCGGCGAGCTCCCAGGTGACCCCGCGGTGGGGGGCGTCGGGGGCACCCTCGCGCATCACCGAGGTAGTCCCAAGCGCCAGCGGCCCGTAGACGATATACGAGTGGCCGGTGATCCACCCGATGTCGGCCGCACACCAGTAGGTGTCCTCGGGCTTGATGTCGAGCACCTCGCGCGCGGTGCCGGTCACCCAGGCGAGATAGCCCCCGGTGCGGTGCTGACAGCCCTTTGGCTCGCCGGTCGTCCCGGAGGTGTACATCAAAAAGAGCGGATCCTCTGCCGCTCGGCTGACCGGCTCGATCCGCTCGCCGCGGTGCTCGTCGATCAGCGGCTCGGCCCGGACGTCCCGCTCGCTCAGCTCCGCGCGCTCGTCGAGTTCGGCCTCGCGGGCCCAGACCAGCACCGTCTCGACGTCGGTCCCGGCGGTCGCGACGGCGTCGTCTGCCTTCTGCTTGTGTTCGAGAAACTCCCCGCGGCGGTAGTAGCCGTCGATCGTCACGACAACCTCGGAGTCGGCGTCGTCGATCCGGGTCGCGAGCGCGTCCGCCGAGAAGCCGGCGAACACCTGGCTGTGGACCGCCCCGATCCGGGCGCAGGCGAGCATCGTGATCGGCAGCGCCGGCACCATCGGCAGATGAAGGGTCACGACGTCGTCCTCCCCGACGCCCAGCGACCGCAAGGCCGCGGCGGTCTCGTTGACCTCCCGGTACAGGTCCTGGTAGGCGATCCGACGGACGTCCTCGCCGTCCTCGCTCTCCCAGAGCAGGGCCGTCTGGTCGGCCCGGTCCTCGAGGTGCCGGTCGATGCAGTTCGTGGCGGCGTTGAGTTCGCCGCCGACGAACCACTCGAAGAAGGGCGGATCCGAGCCGTCGAAGGTCTCCGCCCAGTAGCTGTCCCACTCGAGGAGTTCGGCGTAGGCCTCGAATCCCTCGGGGAACGGGCGGTCGTAGACGGTCGGGTCGGTCGCGTTGGCCTGGCCGACGAAGGCCGGCGTCGGCCGGTAGTACGGTCGGTCCCGGAGTCGGGCCTCGAGGGGGTCCTCGGGCATACCGCGGGAGTGGGCCGGCGGACAGTTAAACCTCCGCTCGGGACGCGAACCGTTTTACCCCGCCACGCCGAACCATCAACCATGAGTCTGCAGGACCACGCCGAGGAGCTCGCCTCCGACCTCGGCGTCGACGCCGCGGAGGTCAGATCCGAGCTCGAAACGCTCGATAAGTACGACGTTCCCATCGACGAGGCCAAACAGACCGTCCGCCGCCGCTACGGCGACGACGGCGACGACGAGGCGGTCCCGAGCAAGGACCTGGCGGCGATCACCGCCGAGGACGGCTCGGTCTCGACGACCGCGGTCGTGTTGACCGCCGGCAAGCGCTCGATCCGGTACGGCGGGGACACCCACGTCATCCAGGAGGGCGAGCTCGCCGACGAGACCGGCCGGATCAGCTACACCGACTGGGAGGGGTTCGACCTCGATCCCGGCGCGACCGTCCGGATCGGCAACGCGAACACCCGCGAGTGGGACGGCGCGCCCGAGCTCAACCTCGGGGAGGGAACGACCGTCGAGCCCGCCGAGGAGTCGCTGTCGACTCCCTACGAGCCCGGCGGCGAGGCCGCGCTCGCCGAGCTCGAGCCCGGCGACCGGGGCGTCACCGTCGAGGTGCGGATCCTCGAGGCAGAATCCCGGACGATCGACGGTCGGGACGGCGAGACCGAGATCACGAGCGGCGTCGTCGGCGACGAGACCGCCCGGCTGCCTTTCACCGACTGGGAGCCCCGTCCAGAGCTGCGGGAGGGCTCCGTTCGGATCGAGAATGCCTACGTCCGAGAGTTCCGGGGCGTCCCCTCGGTTAACGCCTCGGAGTTCTCGACGGTGACCCCGCTCGACCGTACCGTCGAGGTCTCGGACTCGGCAGAGCGCCGGTCGATCCGCGCGGCCGTCGAAGCCGGCGGCCTGTTCGACGTCGAGCTGGTCGGGTCGGTCGTGGCGGTCCGGGACGGCTCGGGGCTGATCGAGCGCTGTCCCGAGTGCGGCCGGGTCATCGACGGCGGGCAGTGTCGGAGCCACGGCGCCGTCGAGGGAGAGGACGACCTCCGTGTGAAGGCGATTCTGGACGACGGCACCGGCACGGTGACCGCCATCCTCGACGCGGAGCTGACCGCCGACGTCTACGGCGGCGGGCTCGAGGCGGCCCGCGAACACGCCCGCGACGCGATGGACCGGTCTGTCGTCGCCGGGGAGATCCGCGATCGGATCGTCGGCCGCGAGTTCCGCGTCCGGGGATCGCTGACCGTCGACGAGTACGGCGCCAACCTCACCGCGACGAGCTTCGCGGAACGCACCGACGACCCCGCGGCCCGGGCCCGAGAGCTGTTGGAGGTAACCGAATGAGCGACGCCGAGAGCGGCTCACAGAGCGGCGCCGGCCGCCGCGAAGTGGCCTACCGCGTGTTCGCCGCCGAGTACGACGACGCCACCTACTCGTACTCCGCCGGCGAGGAAGAGCGGGCTCCGAACTACGTGATCACGCCCAGCGGCGCCCGCGCGAACCGGCTGTTCGTCGTCGGCGTCTTGACCGAAGTCGAGACGGTCAGCGACGGCGTCCTCAGGGCCCGGGTCGTCGACCCGACCGGCGCGTTCGTGCTGTACGCCGGCCAGTACCAGCCCGACGAGCAGGCGATGCTCGAGGCCGCGACGACGCCGACGTTCGTCGCCGTGACCGGCAAGGCCCGCACCTTCCAGCCCGAGGACTCCGATCGGGTGTTCACCTCTGTTCGCCCGGAGAGCATCAGCGAGGTCGACGCCGAGACCCGCGACCGGTGGACCGTCCAGGCGGCCGAACAGACTCTCGCCCGGATCGGGCACGTCGCGACCGCGCTCGCAGACGGCGCCCGCGGAGACGAGCTCCGCCGGACGTTGACCGACCGCGGCGTCGACGAGGGCCTGGCCGACGGGATCGCGATCGCCATCGAGCGGTACGGAACGACGACAGCCTACCTCGATGCTCTCCGGGAGACGGCCGTCGGCGCCGCGGCCGTGGTCGCCGGCGAGCACGAGTCGGTCCCCGAGCTCACGACCGCGACCGACGCTCCCGGCGGCCCGGCCCCGGAGACGCTCGTCGACCTGACCGGGTCGCTCTCGACGCCCGAGCCGGCCGACCCCGAGCCAGCTGCCCCCGAGCCGACGGTCGACGAGCCGGCCCCAGCCGAGACCGAAACGACCGGCGCGGTCGACGAGTCTGGGACCGACGACCGGGCCGCCGATGCGGCGAGCGAGCCCGCCGCCGAGGTGGGTACGACCGCGGACGCAGACACGGAGGCCGATACGGGCGTCTCACAGACCGGCTCCGAGGAGGACGACCGCGACCCGGTCGACCTCAGCGCGACGGCGGACGCCGAGGAATCGACGCTCTCCGAGCCGACGATCGACGACGCTGACGAGGGGATCGACGATCCCGGCGAGTTCGACACGGAGTTCGAACTCGAGGAGGAGACCCGCAAGGAGATCGAGGCCGAGTACGGCACGGAGTTCCAGTCCGGCACCGACGTCGACGAGCCCGGGAACGCCGACATCGACGTTCCCGGTCCAGACGAGACCGGCGGCATCGAGACGTCCGCGCCGTCGTCGACCGACGAGACCGACGAGACCGACGAGACCGACCCGACCGGGTCCGGATCGGAGCCCGAGAAGCCCGAGGACACGGCGGAGCCGGCGACAGGAGAGTCAGAGACCGCCGATCGGGCCGCCGACGCGGTGAGCGGGTCCGCCGGGGGCGACGACCCCGAGGACGACCGCGCCGAGGCCGAGCCGGGTCCCGACGAGACCGGTGAAACCGACGAGGCAGACGAGGCGGGCGGAACGGACCGTCCCGAGGACCCACAGGCGGCGCTGATCGCGGTCTTGGAGGACCTCGACGACGGCGCCGGGGCCGACCGCGAGTCGGTCCGGGCGGCGATGGTTGAGCGCCACGGGATCGCCCCCGAAGAGACAGAGGAGCTGGTCAAGGAGGCGCTGATGAGCGGCCAGTGTTACGAGCCCGACGACAGCTCGCTCAAGCCGATCTGACTCGGATGGGCGTCGACGTCGAACCGGTCCCCCGTGCCCCGGCGGCGGTCGTCGACCAAACGGGCAGCGACCCGGAGCGGCTGTTGGTGGTCGCAGACTACCACGCGGGCATCGAGACCGTGTTACGATACGAGGGCGTCGAGCTGGCCGACGCCGGCGACCGGCGCCGCGATCGGCTCTTCGGGCTCATCGCGGAGACCGATCCCGACCGGCTGGTCGTGCTCGGGGATCTGGTCCACGCGGTCGGCGACCCGTGGCAGACCGAGCGCGAGGAACTGACGGCGCTGTTTGACCGCCTGTCGGTCCCCGCGACGGTGGTGAAGGGAAATCACGACGGCGGGATCGAGGCGATCACCGACGAGTTTCCCTCGGTAACCGTGACTGACCCCTCGGGAGTCCGCCACGGCGCGGTTGGGTTCGTCCACGGGCACACCTGGCCCGGCCGGGCGGTCCTCGAGGCCGAGACCGTCTGTATGGGACACGAACACCCGCTGGTGCGGCTCGAGGACGCCGTCGGCGGTGGCCGAACCGAGCGGGCCTGGCTCCGCGGGCACCTCGACGGCGCGCCTTTCCACGAGCGTGGACTGTCGGTCGTCGCAACGGAGCTGGTCGTCTTCCCGGCGTTCAACGACCGGTCCGGCGGGACTCGGGTCAACGTCGAGCGGGAGTTTCTCTCGCCGTTTCTGCCCGCCGCGCTCCCCGAGGGCGAGGCGTACCTGCTCGACGGGACCCGGCTCGGCCCGTACCGGTCGGTCTGAGCCGGGCGATCCGGCAGGTTAAGACCGCGGAGACCGATCGACGGGTATGTTCGATGCCGACGATCTCGAGGCGATCCGGGCCGGACGCGACCGGTGGGAAGCCGAGACCCTCGAGCCCGTCCTCGATCGGTTCGGCGAGCGCCGCGAGTCCTTCGAGACCGACACGGAGGGCCGGCCCGTCGATCGGCTGTACACGCCCGCCGATCTGCCCGAGTTCGACTACGAGGAAGATCTCGGGTATCCCGGCGAGGAACCGTACACCCGGGGCGTCTACCCGACGATGTACCGCGGCCGGCTGTGGACGATGCGCCAGTACGCAGGCATGGGCACCGCCGAAGAGACAAATGAGCGGTTCCGGTACCTGCGCGAGGAGGGCCAGACCGGGCTCTCGATGGCCTTCGATCTGCCGACCCAGATGGGCTACGACTCGGACGACCCGCTCGCGGCCGGCGAGGTCGGCAAGACCGGCGTGGCGATCGACTCGCTGCGGGACATGGAGCGGGTGTTCGAGGGGATTCCTCTCGACGAGGTCTCGACGAGCATGACGATCAACGCCCCTGCCGCGGTGTTGCTCGCGATGTACATCGCCGTCGGCGATCGGCAGGGGGTCGACCGCGAGCAGCTGCGGGGAACGATCCAAAACGACGTGCTCAAAGAGTACGTCGCCCGCAACACCTACATCTACCCGCCGGAGCCGTCGATGCGGCTGATCACGGACGTCTTCGCCTTTTGTGCCGAGGAGACCCCGAAGTTCAACACGATCTCGATCTCGGGCTATCACATCCGCGAGGCCGGCGCGACCGCCGCCCAGGAGATCGCGTTCACGCTGGGCAACGGCATCGAGTACGTCCGGGCCGCGATCGAGGCCGGCCTCGACGTCGACTCGTTCGCCCCACAGCTGTCTTTCTTTTTCGCCGCGCACAACAACATCCTTGAGGAGGTCGCGAAGTTCCGCGCCGCCCGGCGGCTGTGGGCCCAGATCATGACCGAGCGGTTCGGCGCCGAGAACCCCAAGTCCAAACAGCTCAAGTTCCACACCCAAACCGCGGGATCGACCCTGACCGCCCAGCAAGTCGACAACAACGTCGTCAGGGTGGCCTATCAGGCGCTCGCGGCGGTGCTCGGGGGGACACAGAGTCTCCACACCAACGGCAAAGACGAGGCGCTGTCGATCCCCACCGAGGAGAGCGTCCGCACCGCCCTGCGAACCCAGCAGATCCTCGCCCACGAGTCCGGGGCCGCCGATACCGTCGACCCGCTCGGGGGGAGTTACTACGTCGAGTCGCTGACCGACGAGCTCGCGGCCGACGCCCGGGAGATCCTCGACGCGGTCGACGACCGCGGCGGGATGCGCGCCGCCATCGAGAGCGAGTGGGTCCAGCGCCAGATCCAAGACGTCGCCTTCGAGCGCCAGCGCGAGCAGGAGGAGGGCGACCGGATCATCGTCGGGGTCAACGAGTTCACGACCGACGACGAAGACCAGCAGACCGTCGACATCGAGGAGGTCTCCGAGGCCGAGGTGCGCAAACAGCGCGAGCGCCTCGAGGCGATCCGCGAGGACCGAGACGACGGGGCCGTCGAGACGAGCTTGGCGCGGCTCCGCGAGGCCGCCCGCGGCGAGACAAACCTCATGCCGCCGCTGATCGACGCGGTGAAGGCCTACGCCACCACCGGCGAGATCGCAGACGCCCTGCGGGACGTGTTCGGCGAGCACCGATCGGGGGCTTGAGATGGAGGTCAGCTTCGCCCACGCCGGGATCGCGACGACCGACGCGGCCGCCCTCGCCGCCGAGTACAGCGCCGTGTTCGACTGCCCGATCGTCCACGAGGAACGCACCGACGGGATGTACTTCGTCTTCCTCGAGATCGGCGGGGGGTATCTCGAGGTGATCGAGCCGACCGCCGAGGGTCCGATCGCCGAGTACCTCGACGAGGAGGGCTCCGGGCTGCATCACTTCGCGCTCGCGACGGACGACATCCCGGCGGCGCTCGACCGGGCCCGCGAGCACGGCGTCGAGCTGATCGACGAACGCCCCCGACCGGGCGCCTGGGGCCACGACGTGGCCTTCCTGCACCCGGCCTCGACCGGCGGCGTGCTCTTCGAGTTCGTCGAATCCGCGTGAGAGCCCTGTCGTCTCCTCACTGGATCCAGACGGTCTTGCGGTTGAGAAACTCGCGGATCCCCGCGGCGGCGAGCTCGCGGCCGTATCCGGACTGTTTGATACCGCCGAAGGGCACCCGCGGGTCCGATTTCACGAGCTCGTTGACGAAGACGTTGCCTGCCTCGATTCGGTCGGCGACCGCTCGCCCGCGCTCGCGGTCGGTCGTCCAGACGCTCGCTCCCAGCCCGTACTCGGTCGCGTTCGCCTTCGCGATCGCGGCGTCGGCGTCCGAGACTGCGTAGACCGCCGCGGCGGGACCGAACGTCTCCTCGGCGTCGACCGGACAGCCCTCCGGGACGTCGGTCAGCACCGTCGGTGGGTAGAAGGCCCCGGGCCGATCGGGCATCTCGCCGCCTCGCTCGACGGTCGCGCCCGCGGCCGCGGAGGCCGCCACCTGCTCGTGGAGGCCGTCGCGGTGGCGTTCGCTCACCAGCGGGCCCAGGTCCGTCTCGGGATCGGTCGGATCGCCCATCACCGTCTCGTCGACGCCCGCGAGGAAGGCCGCGAGGAACTCGTCGTAGACGGCCTCGTGGACCAGCAGCCGCTTTGCCGCGATGCAGGACTGGCCGGTGTTTTGCAGCCGGGCCTGGACGGCCGTTTCGGCGGCGGCTTCGACGTCGGCGTCCTCGAGGACGATGAACGGGTCGCTCCCGCCCAGCTCGAGGACGGTCTTTTTGAGCTGCTCGCCGGCGGTCGCGGCGACGGCCTGGCCGGCCCGGTTGCTCCCGGTGACCGTTGCCGCGGCGACCCGATCGTCGGGGAGGATCGTCTCGTGGATCGGGTCGACGCCGATCAGAAGCGACTGGAAGGCTCCCTCGGGAGCGCCGGCCCGGTCGAAGATCCGCTCGATCGCCCGGGCAACGCCGGGCACCTCGGGAGCGTGTTTCAGCAGGCCGACGTTGCCCGCCGCGAGCGCCGGGGCAGCGAACCGGAACACCTGCCAGAACGGGTAGTTCCAGGGCATCACCGCGAGCACCGGGCCGAGCGGCTCGTGGCTGGTCCGGGCGTCGACGCCCGCCGGGCTCGGGTACCGCTGGTCGTCGAGGTAGCTGCCGGCGTACTCGGCGTAGTGGTCACACACCCACGCGCACTTCTCGACCTCGCTACGGGCCTGGGTGATGGGTTTGCCCATCTCGGCGGTCATCAGCTCGGCGTACTCGTCGGTGTTCGCGCGTAGCTCCTCGGCCGCGGCGGCGAGCAGCTGTTCGCGGTCAGCGAGCGGCCGCTCGCGCCAGTCCGCGAACGCCTCGGCGGCCCGCTCGAGCGCCGCCTCGACGGCCGCGGCGCCGTCTTCCTCGTACGTCTCGATCGTCTCGCCGGTTGCCGGGTTGACCGATTCCATACCGTCCATACGGACGAGCCGGGGTTAAGTCTGGTTTCCCTCTGCACTGTCGTCGAAATACCCCGCGAGCCGGTCGGCGGCCGTCTCGACTCGCGGGCTGACGAGCGCGAACCGGATCCACTCCTCGTAGCTGTGCCCGAAGGCCTCGCCGGGCATGCCGGCGACGCCGGCCTCGTCGATCAGCCGCTCGACGTTCTCGAAGGTCCCCGGGAACTCGGGAAACCGGGCCATCACGTAGAAGGCTCCCTCGGGCTCGATGTACTCCGCGCCGGCGGCCGCCAAGGCGTCCGTGAACCGGTCGATCCGGGCCTGGAGCCGCGCCCGAACGTCCTCGTAGTAGCTCGGGTCGGTCTCCTCGAGTGCGTGAAACACCGCCGCCTGGGCGGGCCGGGACCCGGTGACGGTCGTCAGCATGTGCCGGGTTCGGGCGTTCTCGAGGAGCTCGCTCTCACCGGGAAAGACCGCGTAGCCGACCCGAAAGCCGGTGATCGCCATCGACTTCGAGAAGGAGTTGGTCACGACGCGGTATGTCGAGTCGACCGACAGCGCGGAACTGAACCGCCCGGAGTAATCGAAGTGGTCGTAAACCTCGTCGCTGACCAGCACGGCGTCGACCGCCTCGGCGATCGCGACGAGCTCGGCGATCGTCTCCTCGCCGTAGGTCACCCCGAGCGGGTTGTTCGGCGAGTTGATCACGATCACCGCCGTCTCCGGGCCGGCGCGTTCCCGGACCGTCCCGGGGTCGAGCCGGCCGTCCGGCCCGACCGGCGCGAACCTCAACTCGGCGCCCAGGAAGTTCGCCCGCCCCGCGTAGTACGGGTAAACCGGGTCGGTCAGCAGGATCTCCTCGCCCGGAAACAGCTCGAGTCCGCCGGCCATCGCGAGGTGGTTTGCCTCGCCGGCGCCGTTCGTGATCACGAGCTGCTCGCGGTCCAGCCCCCGGCGGTCGGCGATCTCCTCGCGCAGCTCGGCCAGGCCGACACTGGGCGGGTACTGAAACGCGTCGGGGTCGGCCTCGGCGTAGGCGGCCAGTCCTTCTCTGAGCGCGCTCGGAGGCTCCCAGTCCGGGCTCCCGCTGACCATGTCGACGACGTCCCGGTCGGCCCGGCTCGCGTACTGCATGACCCTAAAAAACTGCGGGGTCTCGTAATCCATATTCTCGTTGCGGTCGGCGCCTACCTGTGTCTTTCGCGCCCGCGGGAGG
>CAYRQD010000034.1:0-17482 GCA_964426325.1 uncultured Halobacteriales archaeon
TGATTGCCCGGGCTTCTTGGATCAGTTCGTGCAGGTACTTACTAGTACTCTTATAGTTTTTCTCGTCCGCTTCTTCCTGCCACATCTGCTTGTGGCTCATCGGCACGTAGATTTTAACCAGTCCTGTGTCTTGCGACATGCCCATGTTCTCTTTCCAGCCAGTCATCTAACGACACCTCCTTGTATCTCCACATCAACAACGCACTCATCAACTTTTTTATAATTGGTACTGGCCGGAGCCTCCGTGAGTGCCGAGGCCGGCTTTCTATCCATACATTTTCGAAGAGAAGTGAACGGATGTCAGAGAATCGCGTCTGCTACCCGCTGAGAGAGGACAGTCGTAACCAGCACCGGAACCGATGAAGACAGCTTCATTACCTCGCTCTCAGCGATTCCATTCAACTTCAGTTACGTCTTCAGTTTCTCGAAGAATGAATGGCCCAATCGAGAGGGTATGTTTGGCAACGGTCGCTATCCGCATGACGTACGCCAATAGAATCAGAAAGGGGACCAGAGAGATGGTGACTGCGGCTGCAATAGCGACTGCGAGAGTTTCGACGTCAAAGATCACCACGCTGTAGGTGGCATCGTTGAAGAATATCACCATCCCCCCCGCGACGAGCAAAGATGGGATCGACGCCACCAGAATTCGCCGAGAGAGGTTGATCAGGTCCCACTGGAAGTACAGCGTCTTGAAATGCTCCCGAGCCGGACCGAATAGTTGCAGGACCTCGATCAGTTGTTCGAGTGCCTCCGTTCCCGTTTCGTCCAATTCGTCACGATACCGCTCGTAGATGCGTCGAGCGGCGAAGATTTTCCACGAGTAATTGAAATCGAGCGCGGAAGAAATCACGTCAAACTCGCCGAATCGGGCACCGTCAAGACCCTTAGATGCTCGGTCAGCATTCCCGATGAGACTGTCGGTGATGTCTTTGATTTCCCTCCTGAGTTCTTCATCGGCGGCGTTCGGGATCGAGTTGCGGAGCTCCTCAGCGTGCTCGCCCGACATGTCGATGAGTGCGCGGAGAAACTGTGCAGGTCGCGAGGGACTAACCGGCGTCTGAACGACATCGGCGACATCTTTTCGAAACTCCATCGCACCCACCATGCGCTCGCGTTGGTCTTTGACCGCGCCGAGTTCTTGAGAGAGCACAAGTTGGTTTATCGTGAGCACAAGCGTGACGGTGGTAATCGTTGCGGTGAGAAGCCCTTGGAAGAGCGTGTCCACCGAGTCGCTCGTCCGGATGGCGTTCTCCGCGGGGGGGTAGAGATAGCCAACACCGACCAGCGTACCGAACACGATACTCAGCAGAATCCCGACCACGATCCGGCGATCGGCTTTGAGGAAGAACCAAAGTTTCAGGCGGCTTTGCGCGGCCCGTTCGCGTAACCGGTCGCTCGGCGCGTCGCCAGTATCTGACATGGCGTTTGTTACTTGTGGAAGGCAAGAAACCCCGGGTCTCTGTACACTCGGAGTCACTGGTACCCACTTCTTGATAGCCGCAGTTCATTGATCCAACAGAGGAGTTTCGGGAACGTCTGCACTGTAGACAAATATCCGTTCGAGACGATACCGATCGTGTTGACCTCCTCCCACGACTTCAGCCGTGGGATTCCCCGATGGGGATATTACGGTTGCGCGTTTCTTCGGCGGCTCACATACGCTTTCGCGTGGCCAGCGTCAGCGGTCACCGGCAGTTGTGACCAAGGAGGTGCTTTGCAGCGCGTGTAGCTCGGTCCAAACGGATCTTCCCACCTGCACGTGGCAGGCGACCGCGAAGCGGTCGGCGGGTTCTTTACCACACTGGGCCGCACGGTTCGTGTCACCCGACGTGTTACGCCGTGCATGGTTCATCCTCTCGTTTGTTAATGTTCTCCGCCGCGTTCAAATCCGCGTGCCGCACTACCCGCAGTGCGGACATTCGAACTTACAGCGGAAGCAGCGCGACAGCCCACGAGTTCAGTCGTGGGAGCAGTCAGCGACGTGCTGTCTCCCAACCCGGTAAGAAGCGGGTATCGGAGGGTCATCTCGCCGGTCACTCGAAGACGATCCGCTCAGCCGCCGGGTCGATCGTCACCGTCCCGCCGACGGGAACGGGAACGGTCGGGCTCGTGTGGCCGAAATCGACGTTGAAGACGATCGGGGCCGCCCGGTTGTACTCGGCCACGATCTCGAGGATGGTCTCCCGGACCCGCCGACGGTACCGCTCGCGTTCCTCGCCGGATCGGTCCTGTCGGTGTGTTCGCGCCTTCGTCCGGCCGACGAGCACCCCGTCGAAGCGGGCTAGCAGCCCCCGCTCGCCGAGACCGAGCAGCATCAGCTGGACCATCTCCGGGCTGGGCAGCAGTTCGGACGTCTCTATGAGTAACACGGTGCCGTCGAGTCGCCCCGGGTCCGGCAGGTACCGGTCGGCGGTGACCTGCTGGTGCGTGCTCTCGAAGCCCCCACCCCACGTCCGCCCCTCGACGGTCCGCCCCGAGCCGCGCCAGATCCACCCCGAGTTCGCCTCGGAGTCCGGCCGTTTCTGAAGATTCTCTGGGTCGGCCCAGTCAAGATCCTGGTCGGTGAACTCGGGGGCTGGGCGGATCTCTCCGATCGTCTCGTGGAAAAGCGCCGACCGGAGCGAGACCTCCAGGTACTCGGAGAACGGGCCGGGGGCGGCGAGGTCGGTGAGCACCGTTCCGTCATAAAAGGAGACGATCCTCTCCCTCCAGAGGAACTGGGCGAGGTTCGTGTTGTCGCTGGTTCCGTAGAACCGGGTGGGGTTGTCCTGGAGCAGGTCGCCGTCGAGGTGTTTGCAGATCCGGATCTGGTCGTTGCCACCGATCGTCGCGATCACGCCGCGGATCTCCGGATCCGCAAAGGCGTCTTCGATGTCGCGGGCCCGCGCCTCGGGGTGTTCGGAGAGGTACTCGTCGGACTCCGTGGCGGTCGGAAACTCGACCGGGTCGAGGTCGTAGACCGATTGCAACCGGTTCAGCCCGCGCTCGTAGACGTGCGGGTACGCGGCGGCGAGCCCCGAGGCCGGCGAGACGATCGCGACCTTGTCGCCCGGCTCGAGCGGCGGGGGCGTGACGAACTCCGTGCTCACGCCGTCGTATTCGAGGCCGGCGTCTTAGTTCTGTTCGAAGACCGGATCGGACGACCGCCGGTCCGTTCCGGTAGACCGTCGGTCGCGAGCGGCAAAACGGACTCGCCGGTACTCCGCGTGCAGGGCGGCCGTAGAACCGGGCCGGTGGGGATCCTCTCCCAGGCCCGCACGCTTTTTTCGCCACGGTGAGTTGCGACCGCCATGCGCGTCCGTCCGGCGTCACCGAGCGACGCCGAGGGATACAGGGCGTACAGATCAAATCGGCCAGAGAGGCCTACGAGGACGTGTCGGACGGCGAGGCGCCGATCGAGCGGATGGAAGACACCGCGACGATCGAGGACCTCGAGGAGTGGCTCGCGGCCAGGGCCGACGACGAGCGGGTCGTCTCCCTCGTCGCAACCGATCGGACCGACGAGGTCGTCGGCTTCCTGCAGCTGCTGGCGGGGGAACACACCCGACCGAACCGCGCCCGACGAGGCGTTTCTCAACTCACTCTCCGTCCGTCCGAACCGGTGGGGAGAGGGCGTCGGGACTGCGCTGCTCCCGGCGGCGATCGACCGACTACCGCGTGGCGTGACGACGGTATCGCTCGCCGTCCTATCGAACAACCGGATCGGTATCGGGGTCTACGAGAAACACGCCTTCGAGCGGGTCGGCACCGGCGAGTACGAAACCGACGGGGGGGCCTACGAGACGGGCGTCTACGCCCGTTCGGTCACCGAGTGAGTCGGCCGGATACCGTCTCCTGGAGCCCCCGACACCACGACCGCGCGGGGAGGAAAGCCCCGACATCCCATGCTGGGCCCGACCCCCTGGATGCGAATCATTTTTGTATTTGCCGTTCGAAGTTGTAAGCAAAGAGTTAGTACAATATGATTAACAATACTTATCGGGGAGCGTCGGCTCCCTCGCAGCCATGCCGGCGTACGACCAGACTCTGGACTGGACGGCCTACTGGGAGCAGGCAGACGACACCGACCGCGAGGGCGCGGATCTGACCGGCGAGTACCTCGTCGACCCGCTGCTCGAGTTCTTCGAGCGTCGCGGCGTTCCATCCTCGTACGCGGACGTCGGGTGTGGCCCTGGGTCGGCGGCGTTTGCCGTGGCGGACCGGTACCCCGAGACCACAGTCGTCGGATACGACGCCGCCGAACCGGTACTCGAGACGAACCGGGCGCGGGCCGACGAGCGCGGCGACGAGAACCTCTCCTTCGAGCGGGCGGTGTTACCGGCCTTCGAGCCCGACCGTCGGTTCGAGGTCGTCTCCTCGTGTTACACGCTCTGTTACGTGTCCGAGATCGAGCGCGCGGTGCGGGCGCTGTACAACGCCGTCGAGCCGGGCGGGTATCTCCTGTTCACCTATCACAACGAGTACGCACAGTCGCTTTTCGCCGAGATGGCCGAACGGCCCCACGAGTACTTGGACGAGGGCAGCGCGTGGGATCCGGATCACTTCCCAGAGCGGTTCGCGGGCGTGATCGCGGGCGAGAGCATCCTCTCGTACCGGACGATCCAGGACCTGCTCGGGGCATGGCCCCAGAGTCTCTGGTCGCTCGTGGAGGCCGACCGCTACCGCGCCTGGCGGCAAAATCCCGTAGTCGTTGTCCCGAAACTCGGGTAGTCCGGCCGAGCGGGGCCCGTCGGGGGCGCTCGCCGGGGGGACACCTCCGGCACCCTCGCGATAGCGCGGCCCGGCCGAGCGCGCGCAGGGCCCGACCGGGAAACTCGGCGAATCTCTGCCGGCGAGAGTCTCGGCCGCCGTCGGCGAACGGAGTAGACCGTCGGGAACGTCGCCGCGGGTCGGGCGGTGCGGTCTGGGTTCGGCGGGCCCGTGTCACTCCTCGAGCGAGGAGAGAACGTCCTGGACCCGGCTGTCGATCCGATCCTCCGTGCGCTGTCGGGGGATCAGCCAGATCCGAAATGCCACCGCGAACAACGCGACCGCCGCCGCGGCGACGGCCGGTAGCCACACCCGCCCCAGGAACAGGCCGCCGAACAACACGGCCAACACCATGTAGATCCACCCGATCGCAGTCGTCTCCGAGCCAATGACACGCGGCGCGTACCGCGATCGGTACTCCCGGACGACCGTCTCCCAATCGGTCTCCTGACCGCTGAGCACGCGCAGGAACGCCGCGCGCTCGAATATCTTGTAGCTCATGCTCGCGATGTACAGGCTGCTCGAGAACAACACCGCAAACAGGGCGCCAAACAGGATCTCGTAGCTCACCGTGGCGGTCGCGTCGACGCCGACCCGGCCGACCGCGGTGATGCCAAAGGAGATTATCGTCGGCACGAGCACCCGGACGATCCGGTCCTGACACGACTCGATTTCGTTGTTCAACGCGTCCTCCGCGGCCGTCGACAGCGTCACCCCGTCGTAGCCGCCGCTGTCCCCGGGTTCATCGCCCGAATCCAACGACGCCATACCGTGTCTGTGCGGCCCGAGGAAGTAAATGTGTGGAACGCTTTCGGCGCCGGTGAAAGACGTATAGCGCCTCGGTCCGGATCCGAGCGTATGTCCGATACCGCTCTCGCCGCCCGCGAGGTTCTGCGGGCGAACCGCCGGAACGGGTACACCGTCCCGTCGCCGAAGCTCTACCCCTACCAGTGGAACTGGGACAGCGGCTTTATTGCCGTCGGATTGTCGACCGTCGACGGGAACGCCGCCGAGACCGAACTCGAGGGGCTGTTCGAGGGCACCCACGAGGACGGTCTCCTCCCGCACATCCTCTTTCGCGACGAGGACGCCTCGGGGTACTTTCCGGGCCCCGAGGAGTGGGGGGTTCGGACCGCGGACGGCCTCGCGACCAGCGCGATCACGCAACCGCCGGTCGCCGTGACGGCCGCCCGGCTCGTCTACGAGCGTACGCACAATGCGGAGTTTCTCTCGACGGTCGTGCCCGCCGCCCGCCGGCACCTCTCGTGGTGGATCGACGAACGGTCCTTCGACGGGAATCTGGTGTACGTCCGACATCCCTGGGAGACCGGAATGGACGACTCGCCGGCCTGGGACGATCCGCTCGCGGCCATCGATCCCGGGACGCCCAGTTACGAGCGGGCGGATCTCAAAACAGAGAGTGCGGACCGCGAGCGGCCCCCGGACTGGTACTACGACCGCTACGTCCACCTGCTCCGGCAGGGCCGGCGCCACGACTGGGAGGAGGCCGAGCTCCGGGAGGTGTGTCCCTTTCTCGTCGAGGACATCCTCACGAACGCGCTGTTCGTGCGGGCCTGCGAGGACCTGGCCGCGCTGTTGGAGGCGACGGGGCGGGCCGACGCCGCCGTGCGGTGGCGGAGCCAGGCCGCGACCAGCCGAGAGACCGCCCGCGACCGGCTTTGGGACGACGAACTCGGCACGTTCGTCTCCTACGACCGGGTCGCCGGGGGGCCGCTGCGAGTCAACTCCGTTGCCGGCCTTGCAACGACATTCGCCGGGATCCCGACCGACGGCCAGTTCGACGCGATCGAGACCACGCTCCGCGAGGAGTTTCTCGCCTACCGGCGCGGCCTCCCGACCTACGTCGGCGAGGCGTTCGACCCGGACCGGTACTGGCGCGGGCCCGTCTGGGTGAACACGAACTGGCTTGTCGCGCGCGGGCTCGAACGGTACGGCAGCGACGCGGCCGCGACCGTCCGCGAGCACACCCGAGAGCTGGTCGAGGACCGCGGCTTCTCCGAGTACTTCAACCCGGAGACCGGCGCCGGTCGCGGCTCGGACGCGTTCTCCTGGACGGCCGCGCTCTATCTCGACGCCGCGACCGAGCCCCCCGGGCGAGTCGATCGCCGCTGAGCCGTGTCGCCGCCGGGGCGCCCACGATCCGATCGCCGCCGAGGCGATCTCCGTAGCAAACTCTGTGACAAACCCTATACCCGTTCCGAGACAACCGCGATCGATGGAAACGATCCACCGCGTGACCGTCGGCGACGCGCGTACGCTGACGACGATCGACGACGACGCGGTCGAGCTGGTCGTGACCTCGCCGCCGTACCCGATGATCGAGCTGTGGGACGAGCTGTTCGCCGAGCTCGACCCCGCGGTCGGCGAGGCGCTCGGGGCCGGCGACGGGCGGGCGGCCTTCGAGGCGATGCACGCCGAGCTCGATCCCGTCTGGGCCGAGCTCGACCGGGTGCTCGTCGAGGGGGGAATCGCCTGTATCAACGTCGGGGACGCGACCCGCACGCTCGACGGCAGCTTCCGGGTCTACCAGAACCGCGCCCGGATCGTCGAGGCGATGACGAGCCTGGGATTCGACCCCCTGCCGGAGGTGGTGTGGCGAAAGCCGGCCAACTCGGCCGCGAAGTTCATGGGCAGCGGCATGGTCCCGCCGAACGCATACGTCACCCTCGAACACGAACACGTCCTCGTCTTCCGGAACGGACCCCAGCGCCGGGAGTTCGCGCCCGGCGCCGACCGACGGTACGCCGCGGCGTACTTCTGGGAGGAGCGAAACGACTGGTTCTCGGACCTGTGGACCGACGTTCGCGGCCAGCGCCAGGGGCTCCACCGAGCGGAGCTGCGCGACCGCTCTGGCGCCTACCCGTTCGCGATTCCCTACCGACTGATCAACATGTACAGCGTCTACGGCGACACCGTGTTGGATCCGTTCTGGGGGACTGGAACCACCACCGCGGCGGCGCTCGCGGCGGCGCGAAACTCCGTCGGCTACGAGCTCGACGCCGAGTTCGTCGATGCGTTCGACCGCCGGGTTGAGGAGCTGCCGGCGCTGTCCCGAACCGTCGGCGAACGGCGGCTCACTGACCACCGCGAGTTCGTCGCACAGGAGCGGGCCGCCGGCGAGTCGTTCGACTACGAGGCCGAACAGTACGACTTTCCGGTCCGGACGAAACAGGAGCGGTCGATCCGGCTCTACGAGCTTACGGGACTCACGAGGACTACGGAGGGCTACGCGGCCGTCCACGAGCCCCTCGAAGACCCCGGGCCGCGGGACACGAACCCGGACGCGGACTCGACGGGGTGACGGGAGGCACAGATTGGCTGCCGCGGACCCGGAGTGAAGAGCTCGCGAGCCGCGAGCTCCGTCCGATCGGGGTCACTCTGGACCGTCGAGGGCCGCCTCGATGGCGGCGACGACCTCGTCGGTGGTCGGAACGTCCCGGCCCTGACAGAGCCGTCGGCCGCCGACCACCATCACGGGCGGGTGGTAGCCGCCGTGTCGCAGCGCCCCGAGGAACCGCGTCCACCACGAGAACACCCGGACCTCGACGTCCGCATCGACCCGCTCGGCGGCTTGGTCGGCCCGCCTGGTGAAGACGTGACACTCCCGGCAGAAGCTCTCCGGAACCCTGAGGATGCCGTGACGGCCGGAGACAACGTAGATGTCGATCGTGACCGTCGCCCCCGATCGCCCGAACGACGGCACCAGCCGCGCGCGGAGCTCTCTTCGGCTCGTCGCCGGTCGGTCGTCCCGTCCCGCCTCCGGCTCGCCGGGCTCGTCGGACGTATCGGGGGACTGCGCGCTCACACCGGGTATTCGACCGGACACATATTCTCTTCTCCCGTTTGTGTGCACGAGAGACACAACCACCCCAGGGTTGAACAGCCGGTACTACCATCGGAAGGCATGAGCGAGGCGGCGTCTCAACTGGCGACGACGACGAGTCTCTGCCCGGAGTGTCTCGAGCAGGTTCCGGGAACCTACGAGGCCCGGGAGGGCTCGGTGTACCTGCGCCGGCGGTGTCCCGATCACGGCGAGCACGCCCGGAAGGTGTGGGAGTCGCTCGATCACTGGCGGTGGGCCCGAGAGTTCCAGCCCGACGCGCCGTTCGACCCCGCGGGGGGCTATGCGGTCGACAACGACCACGCCTGCCTCGCAGTCGTCGAGGTGACACAGAACTGTAACCTCTCGTGTTCGTACTGTTTCGCGAGTTCCGGTCCCGGCGGGTACGAACACTCCGTCGATGAGGTGCGCGAACTGTTGGAGACGGTGCTCGAGAGCGGCGGCCCGCGTCCGATCCAGTTTTCGGGCGGCGAGCCGACGGTCCGGGAGGACCTACCCGAGCTCGTCGGCGAGGCCCGCTCGATGGGGTTCGAGCACGTCCAGGTGAACACCAACGGCATCCGGCTGGCCCGCGAGGACGGCTACGCCGAGGAGTTGGCCGCGGCGGGCGTGACGGCGATCTACCTGCAGTTCGACGGGCTCGAGCCGGAGACCTACGAGCGGATCCGCGAGGTCAACCTCGTGCCCGAAAAGCGGGCCGCGGTCGAGGCCTGCCGCGAGGCGGGTCTGTCGGTGGTGCTCGTTCCGACGGTCGTGCCGGGCACAAACGACCACGAGATGGGTGCGATCGTCGAGTTCGGCCTCGAGAACCGCGACGTCGTCGAGTCGGTGAACTTCCAGCCGGTGGCGCATTTCGGCCGGTACGCCGACCACCACGGTCGGTTCTCGCTCGACGAGGCCGCCCGACGGCTCGCCGCCCAGTTCGAGGGGCTGGAGCCCCGAGACCTGCTGCCGGTGCCCTGCTGTTCGGCGTACTGTCAGAGCGCGACCGCGCTGCTCCCGACCGGCGGCGGCGTCGTACCGGTCACCAGATTCCTCAGCGACGCGCTCTTCGCGAACGTCTCCGGGATGGTCGACGAGGGCGACTGGATGGAGCTGATCGCGAACACGACCGCCGGCCAGGAGGCCGCGACCGCGACCGCGAGCTGCTGCGGGGCCGACTCCTCGGGGGTCGCCTCGGCGGTCGGGGGCTGCTGTGGGCCGAGTGAGGCGGAGCTGCCGGCCGAGGTCGGGGCGCTGCTCGAGGACGTGCTCCCGGTCTCGTTTACCGGCTTCATGGACGCCGACGCCGCCGACGCCGAGCGGCTCGACAACTGCTGTATTTCGGTTCCGACCGAGTCCGGCGAGCTGGTACCGTTCTGTGCGTACAACATGACCACCGACGACGGCGAGTACGCGATCCGGGACAGGGAGGGCTGGGGCGGACGCCCCGCAGTCGGCGAACCGGTGGCGACCGACCCCGAACCCGACCCGGACACGGGCGCGAACGACGCGGGAACCGGAGACGACTGAGATGCAGGGGCTGCTCGAACGGGCGCTCGCGAACCCGTGGACCACGCTCGATCGCGTCACCGACTCGTCGCTGCACCCCGGCGGCCGCGAAAGCACCGCCTCGCTGCTCGACCGGGCCGGGGCTGGGGCGGGGACGCGCGTGCTCGACGTGGGGTGTGGACCGGGGGCCTCGGTCGAACTGGCCCGCGAGCGCGGCGCCCGCGCGATCGGACTCGACCGGGAGCCGCCGGCTCGGGACGGCGTGCGCGGCGACCTCTCGCGGCTCCCCTTCGCCGCCGGGAGCGTCGACGTCGTGCTCGCCGAGTGTGTCATGTGTCTGGTCCCGGACCAGTCGCTCGCCTTCCGGGAGGCCCGCCGAGTGCTCCCCCCCGGCGGCCGGCTCGCGCTCTCGGAGATGGTCGCGGTCGGCGACACGCCGGCAGTTCCCGATCCGGTCTCCGAGGCGGTCTGTCTCTCGAACGCCGTCGCCCCCGAGACGCTGATCGACCGGGTCGAGCGGGCCGGCTTCGGCGTCGGGGAGCCCCAAAACCACCGCGAGGACCTGCTCGCGATGCGCGACGAGATCGCCGCTCGTATTGATTACGAGTCCCTGCTCGGCGCGCTCGGCGAACGGGGCGACCGGCTGCTGACCGCGATCGAAGACCTCGAGGCGGCCGTCGAGGCCGGCGAGATCGGCTACGTCTCCCTCGTCGCGACCGCCGAGTGATCGTTCGGTCCTGAGGCGTTCCATGCGCGGGACGACACGGGAGCTCTCTCGGCCCGGGACCCGTGGAACTATCCGCGGCGGCAGTCTACCGTGGCGGATGCACGGCGGCGACATCCGGCAGTTCGAGCTGTTTGCTCCGGTCTATGACCTGTTGGTTCCGAGCGCGGACGCCGGACTCGCGGCGGCGATCGGGGCGGCGACCGTTCCCGTCGAGCGGCTGCTCGACGTCGGCGGCGGCACCGGTCGGGGAGCCCGGGCCGTCGACGTTCCCGAGCGGATCGTGATCGACCCCGCCGCCGCGATGCTCAGGGAGGCCCGCGAGCACGGGCTCGCGGCGGTTCGGGGAGACGGAAGCCGGCTGCCGGTCGCCGACGGGGCCGTCCAAGCCGTCCTGATCACCGACGCCCTGCACCACGTCGGCGACCAGCTCGGGCTGGTCCGGGAGGCCTACCGCGTGCTCGCCCCCGGCGGGGTCTTCGTCATCCAGGAGTTCGATCCGACGACCGCGCTCGGCCGGCTGCTGGCGGCCGGCGAACGGCTCGTCGGGTTCGACTCGCGATTTCACTCTCCGGAGACGGTCCGTGAGGTCCTCGCCGCCGTCGGCTTCGAGGCCGCGGTCCGGGAGACGGGAGTCGAGTACCTCGTCGTCGGGGTCCGGCCCGACCGAGTCGACGACCGGCCCCGGCGGCGACCGCCGGCGTCATGACGGTGGCGGTACAACCGCAGGTGTGACATCAGTGCGAGTTCTCCACAGCGACGAGCTGGCCGGCCTGGCGACGCCGGCGGAGTACGTCGCTGCCGTCCGGTCGGGGTACAGACAGCGCGGCGAGGGCGCGCCTGCGGCGCCGCGAACGCTGCTCGAGAACGCCGATCCGCCTGGCGTGCTGACGGGATACCTCGCCGTCCTGCCCGAGACCGGCGCGATGGGCGGGTACACCTACGCCGCCGGGTTCGGCGACCGCGACGCACACTTCATGCTGCCGCTGTTCGACGCAGAGACCGGTGCGCCGATCGCGCTGCTCGACGGCGCGGGGCTCAACCCGTACAAGACCGGCGCCGCCGGCGCCGTCGGGACCGACGCGCTGGCTCGCCCGGACGCGGCCGAGCTCGCGATCATCGGCAGCGGCACGCAGGCCCGCGGCCAGCTGCTCGCGACCGCGACGGTCCGGGAGCTCGATCGCGTCGCTGTCTACTCGCCGACCGCCGAGCACCGCCGTGCGTTCGCCGCCGAGATGGCCGAGCGGATCGAGGCGCCGGTCGAGCCGGTCGAGACCGCGGCCGCAGCGGTCGAAGGAGCTGACATCGTCGTCACCGCGACGACGGCCACCGAGCCCGTCTTCGACGGCGAGGTGCTCGCGCCCGGCACACACGTGACCGCAGTCGGCCAGTACCACCCGGACCGGCGCGAGCTCGACGCCGGGACGATCGCCCGGGGGAAGTACGTCCCGGATCTCCGCGATCGAGTCGATCAGGACGCCGGCTCCTACATCGCGGCCAGAAAGCGGGGCGCGATCGACGAGGACCACGTCCACGCCGAGCTGGGTGCGGTCGTCGCCGGCGAAGCGCCGGGTCGGACCGGCGACGAGATCACCGTCTTCGACAGCGGCGGCACCGCGATCGAGACCGTCGCCGCCGGGATGCTCCTCTACGAGAAGGCCGTCGCGGCCGACCTGGGCGAGACGGTCGAGCTCGCGCCGGCGAGCGAGGCGATGCTCGGACGGTAGTCGAGTCCCTCGGTGGCTCGCAGAGACTCACCCCGGGCCGGCGAGTCCCGGACGGCTGTAGACGGCCGCTCCGAGCAGCGCCGCTGGCTCGCCCTCGACGGAGAGCGCGAGGTACGGCCGCGTCGTGGGGCCGAACACGTCGACCACCTCTCCGACCGCCGTGAGTCGCTCGTCGACGAGCGCGGTCCCGATCTCCGGATGGGACTCGTCCCGGCAGCGGACGACCGCAACCCCCTGTGCCGACCGGACGACCTCGCCGACGCGTTTCATCGTCAGGCCCGGAGCGCGTCGAGGTAGGCGGCCGTCGCCTGGAGGAGGTCACTCCGACTGGCATCTTCGGCGCCTTTCACGAGCACCCGCCCGCGGGATTCGTACTCCCGGGGGTAGGTCGCGTCGCGTTCGATCACGGCGTCGTAGCCGACCTGCTGGACGGCCCGCGCGATCTCGTCGACGGTCGGCTCGGACACCGCGAGCGCTCTCGAGACCCGACGCCCCTCGCTCCGGGACAGCCCGGCGTCGAGGTAGGCGGGCCAGATGACGTTTTCGACCATACCGGTCGTCCGCGGGGCGGATACAAACCTCTTTTCCGATCGGCGGCGGCTCGCTCACCCGTCGGATCCCCGTGGGCCCGCGGCGGAGAACGCGACAGGTTCAGGGCCGCCGCCCCCGGAGTCGTCCCATGGACGATCCCGAGTCACCCGGCGACCCCTTGGACGATCCCGACCGCGTGCCGACGGTCACCTGCTCGCAGTGCGATCGCAGCTGGGCGCTCGATCACGAACTCGACGAGCTGCAGGCCGGCACCCGCGCGCTCGAGCAGTTCGCACTCGATCACCACCGACACACCGGACACTACCCCGACGGCGTCACGCCGTGGGTCGTCGCCTGCCGGCACTGCGTGCAACGCGAGCAGTTTCTCGGCGAGACGCCCGCCCGTCGCTGGGCCGAGACCCACGCTCGCCACACCGGCCACGAGGTCGCTCTCCGACCGCCCGAGGGCGACCCGCGCCGGATCGGGCCGGACTGACCGGGCCGCCGGTCACGTGAAGCTCCCGAGGCCGGTCTGTTCCTGGCCGGTCCGCACTTCCTCCCAAGAGATATCAAGCGCCTCGAGGATCCGGGCGATCGGGCCCTTGAGGGTCTTCTCGAGCATCGTCTCCCAGTCGATCTCGAACTCCGGGGGAAGCTGGTCCGAGTACTCAAAACAGATGACGTCGGGATCACGGCGGAACTCGCCGTACAGCGGGTCCTCGGCGGGATCGAGGCCGGCCTCGGCCTCGATCCGCTCGAAGAAGTCCGAGTGGACCCGATCCAAGTAGACCCGTTTTGGCTTCGAGCCCCGTCCGAAGTTCGTTCCCAACAGGAGGTTCGCGTACTTCGACCCCCGGACCTGCGCGGTGTCGGTCGCGTAGTTGTCCAGGCGCTTGCCGATCCCGCCCGGGATGCCGATCTCCTCGAGGGCGACCTCGCCGTCGAGGAACTCCTCGATCACCTCGTGGACGTAGGATTTCACCGCGTCTGTGCTCTCGCCGGTGACGATCATCTCGAGCACCTGCTGTTGGACTTCCTTTGTGATCGGCGCGACGTCAGAACGCTGGTGTTCGAAGCCCGTAATATCGATGTCGTCGACGTCCTTTCCCTCCTTCCAGATGATGTGTCCGGCGTACCGCTTCTTTTTGCCGGCCTGGAAGAACCGCCGGTAGAGCTTCTCGAACTCGATCTGGAAGCGGTGTTCGGCGGCGTTCAACTGCTCGCGTGCGAACTCGTCGTAGGACTCGTTGATGCGCTCTTCGAGCTCGAAGGACTGATCGATCGCGTCCTCCTTCGAGATATCCGTGCCGACACTTACCATGACAGAGTCGGTGTTATGCAGGACGATCCCTCCGACACCGTCGACGAAGTTCTCGTTCTCGGCAACGCTAAGATCGTAGACGTATCCGTCGTGGTCCTCCTCTCTGCAGACCGGAGGGCGCCCCTGGCGGTAGGAGTCACACGTCCGGACTGTGTACGAGTCTTTCTCCCGTCGGTACTTCAGCGAGTACTTCTCCCCGCGCTGGATGAGCAGCATCGCAACGCCGGCCGCGAGTTCGCGGCTCGTCGTCTCGAAATCAAAGTTCCGCCGTGCGTACTCCTCGGAGTACCGCGGGAACTCGCGGGATCCATCGCCTTCGACCAACGTCTCGAGAAACAGCTCCTGCTCGCTCTCGGGCAGGTGGAAGACGAACGACGGGATTCGCTTCCCGCGGGAGGTCTGACCGGCGAACTCCCGGAAGAACACTGCCGCGAGTTCGTTCATCATCTGTATCTTGTGGGTCGCGTCCTCGTAGACGAGTCCTGCTCCGCCGTCGTTCGTCTCGTACTCGACGGTTCGCCGGTCCGCAGAGTCGCTCTCGATGATCGACGCGGTCACGTTCGAGAACAGACGCTCGTAGTCCGACCGCAGCGGTTCGAGCCATTCTGGGCGTTTCTCGGAGATGCTCGCACCGTACCGAGTGTCCGTCGTCTCCGCCGTCGACGCGCTGCCCTCGGTGATGTACGCCGCTAACAACCGTATCAGAGCGTGGCCGTCTCTGCTCTGCAGATCGATGAATCGCGTTACCTTCGGCGTCCCGTCGAGTTCGCCGTGGTGTTCCTGTCCGAACCAGACGTGCTCGTCGTCAGCGTGGACTTCCTTGCGTTTCGCAACGGTGTCTCCGGGAACACCACCCCGGCCGTCCTCGTACTCCCGAGTGTACCCATCGAGCACCTCGTAGACATCGATGGTGTCTTTTTGATCGACCGGCGGGAGAGACGGAACGCGGACCGGTTCGTCGAGTTCCGTCGGTGGCACAACGTGGTACCCGTCGTCGTCTTCGGTAACGTACGCGTGATCCCGCGTGGTCGTCGACTCGCCGAACTTGTGCTGGAGCGTGAGCACGTCTTTTGCTGTCTCGTGGCACATCACTCGTTTGATCGGTTGCCACTGTGACTCACCGTTCGAGGACAGCGAGAGCGCCTCCCATCCGGGGAGCGGTCGGTACTCCTTGGGCTCGGTCTCGACCATGTTGCCCCCGTCGCTCGTCTCCAATCTCACGGATCCGCCGTCGGGAGCGCGTTCGAACAGCTCTTCGATGGGAACGATTCGGACGTCACCTGACGGATCCCGGACGACGACCGGCCTGTCGCCGGTGACGCTGTCTCCGTAGATGACCTCTTTTTCGAGTTCGTTCGTAACCTCCTCGGTGAATTCGATGACTTCTCGGCCGGTTGCGGTCACCGCCGAGCCCATCTCCCGGTCGTAGAGACGGAATCGATCCCACCCCAAAACACCATATAAAGAATTCATAATTACCTTGACAGCTTGTTGCTGTCGGTCGTACTGCTCGTACTCGTCCTCGTTGGGGTCGTGCTCGTTGCGAAGCGTCTTCTTTTCTTCCCGCTCGGTCAGGAGCTCGTCGACCATCTCCCGAATGACACCGTCTGGCTCCTTCCGGAAGTGGGTCCCGTTGGGCGCGACGTAGGTGTCGCCGTCGTAGGTCGCCGGGTCGACCTTGGTTTCCGGGCTGGCGTTTGTCGTCACCATGCACATCGGGTACAGCGACTGCCCGATCCACTGGAACTGGCCGTTTCGTCCCGCGAGGACGACGTGATTGTCTTCGGCCGTGACACAGTAGACCGATCCCTCGTGGCTCTCTACGTGTGCGTTCGTTGCCTTCTTGAACGATCCCGCTTTGCCGACCGAGACGTACCACGTCCCGTCCGATTGCTTCGACACGGTCGGGTTCTCGCCACAGCGAACTGCAAGATCGACGACATCGTCTTTGAGCTGGTCGCTCTTCGTCCAGAACTTTCCAAGTCCCGATTCGACGTGCTGTCCGTCGCCGCGAATCATCGTCTCGAGCAGACGCGACAGCAACTCGCTGTCTAAGTCGAACACCCACTCGGGGAGGTGCTTGTCCGCGTACCCGTCTCCACAGTTCTGCTCGAGCCAGTTGACGAGATACCGATCGGAGACGGTGATTCCCCGGTCGTCGATGCTGTACTCGAGTCCCATCTCATCGAGCAGTGACTGAATGGCCTCTCGACCGTCCGCGTCGCTTTGATGGAGCGTGAGTCGTCCGCGTGCCGTGTCGAGACTCCCCTCCGTAACGAACCAGCCCAGAAACTCGAGCCACGCCGTCATCGAGAACGACGTTGGCGTCTCCCGGTGGCCCCGGTCGTACTTGAGAAAGACGGCGTCGGCGTGAGCCCGAATGGTCTCGCTGTGTGCGCTGAACGTGGAGATCGGAACGAGATATCTGCCGACCTTCTTCTGGATCCCCATCGTCGCGGAGGATCCATGGGCGAGAGTCAGCTCCTCGGTCAGCTCTGCGGGCATCCGGTTGCGGAAACTCCGCATGTCGTCCGCTGAGTAGACGGCGACGTACCCGTCCGACACCTCGTCGATGAGACGGAACTCGTCGGGGGATCGGCCGTCCATCGGCTCGTGCTGTGGAAAGCCGAACCGCTCGTGATCCGGAATCTCCCGGTATTCTTGGAATGAGAAGTCCTCGCCGTCAAGATCGTCCCACCCTCGCTCGCTCGAGACGTAGAATCGGTGATTCTCGGTGACTCTAAAATCGTGGGTGTTGCCACTGAGGTGGTGTAACTCGCCGAATTTGTTCGGGTACTCGTGGGTCTCCGCGACCGGCTTGATCTCACACTCTAAGCTCTCGGGATCGAGCGTGTACACGGGGTCGCCGACCGCCAGCTCGGTGATGTTGCGGGGCCCCTCGGGCGTGAGGAGTTCGGTATCGGCGCTGAAACACTTCAGATCCAGCACGCTGACGTTTTCGCGCACGCCGGTGATCGGATCGAAGACGGCTCCGCCCTCGTAGTCCTCGCTTTCCTGTTGGCCCTTCGAGGGGAGGACGTACTGGTCGTGGAGCTTGTGCAACACGTACATGT
>CAYRQD010000035.1:0-16468 GCA_964426325.1 uncultured Halobacteriales archaeon
AGTTGACCGCGAATCTCGTCCAGAAAGGGATTCATCAGGCCGTCGAAGCCATCAAAAGCGGCGTCGAACGACTCAAAAACGACCAAGATACGTCCCGTCCGACGTTCTGGGCAGATACCGCTATCTACGACAAGCGAAGTGCCACGTTCCACCGTGACCACGTTTCGCTATCGACACCGGACGGGCGTATTGAGTGCAATTATATTCTCCCTGAGAATCCCGAGACACCGCCGACGAAGTACGTCGCCAACGAGGACTACGAGTTTCGGCGGGCGACACTGCATCGGCGCGACGGTAACTGGTATCTCCATGCGTCGATGCTCAAAGAGGACGACGACACCGACACCACTACCGGGCACAGAACAGTCCTCGGTGTGAACCAACTCGCGGTCGCTTCGACCGGGCGGTTCTGGTCGGCAGACGAGTTCAACCACTGGAAGCGAGAGTACGAGAAACGGCGTGGCGATCTTCAACAGTGTGGGACACGGGCGGCACATGACGCGATAGCAGGCGTCGAGCGGAAAGAGGACGGACGCTTCGAGATATTCCTGCATCGTGTCGCCAACGAAATCGTAGCCGAAGCCGTCGAACACGACTGTTCGCATATCGTGTTCGAGGACCTGACCGACATTCGTGAGAACATACCAGAAGCGTCGTGGCACCATTTGTGGGCGTTCCGTCGGCTTTACGAGTACGTCGAATACAAAGCCAGAGAGCAGGGCATCAAAGCCGTCCAAGTAGACCCACGGAACACCTCAAAGCGGTGTTCGACCTGTGGATTTACTCACGACGACAACCGCCACGGTGAGGACTTCGAGTGTCAGGACTGTGGCTACCAGAATCACGCCGACTACAACGCTTCCAAGAACATCGGCCTTCAGTATCTCCGGCGTCGGCAAAATGCAGACGACGGAGGCGCACCCGTAGGCGTGCGCTTGAATCGCGGGACGTTGAACGTGAGTGGAGAGTACGACCTTCCCGCCTCATCTGAGGCGTAGAACGGGAGTCCACGTGAAAGCCCCACCCTCAACGAGCGAGCGGGGCGATTGCCCCCGAGCGAAGTAGGGTAGGGTAGTTTACTCCCGTAACGGCCGACGGCACCCACACCATACTCGGCAGTTTAACCGGGGGGTATTTCAATCCGACCGTGCGCATATCAACTGTGAGACTCGCCGGGTCGGGGGTCGAGTCTCCGACCCAAGACGCATTTAAACGCATACGCAACGAGGGTTCGCGTGCCGCCGTCGTCGGGTTGCCCGGCTGGGGCGACGTCGGAGAATGCGGTGAGTTTATATAGAAGCACATTCAATCTGTGAGTGATTATGGCTCAGCAGATGGGAAATCAGCCGCTCATCGTACTCTCCGAGGAGTCACAGCGCACCTCGGGTGAGGACGCACAGTCGATGAACATCACGGCCGGCAAGGCCGTCGCCGAGTCGGTCCGGACGACGCTCGGACCGAAAGGGATGGACAAGATGCTCGTCGACTCGAGCGGGAGCGTCGTGGTCACGAACGACGGCGTGACGATCCTCGACGAGATGGACATCGAACACCCGGCGGCGAACATGGTCGTCGAGGTCGCCCAGACCCAGGAGGACGAGGTCGGCGACGGCACCACGACGGCGGTCGTGATCGCCGGCGAGCTGCTCTCGAAGGCCGAGGACCTGCTCGATCAGGACATCCACGCGACGATCCTGGCCCAGGGGTACCGCCAGGCCGCCGAAGAGGCCAAGGAGGTACTCGAAGAGAACGCCGTCGAGGTCTCCCCCGACGACACAGAGACACTCGAGAGCGTCGCCGCGACCGCGATGACCGGCAAGGGCGCAGAGAACGCGAAAGGCCACCTCGCGAACCTCGTCGTCCGCGCGGTCCAGTCGGTCGCCGACGATGAGGGGATCGACACCGACAACGTCAAAGTCGAGACCGTCGTCGGCAACTCGATCGACGAGTCGACGCTCGTCGAGGGGGTCGTGATCGGCAAGGAGCGCGTCCACGACAACATGCCCGGCTTCAAAGAGGACGCCAACATCGCGCTGATCGACACCGACATCGAGGTTCCCGAGACCGAACTCGACACCGAGGTCAACGTCACCGATCCCGATCAGCTCCAGGAGTTCCTCGACCAGGAGGAACAGCAGATCAAGGAGATGGTTGACGCGATCGTCGACGCCGGCGCCGACGTCGTCATCGGTCAGAAGGGCATCGACGACATGGCCCAGCACTACCTCGCCGAGGAGGGCGTGCTCGCGGTCCGCCGCGCGAAGAGCTCGGACCTGTCGGCGCTTGCCCGCGCGACCGGCGGCCGGACGGTCTCGAACATCGAGGACATCTCTGAGGAGGATCTCGGCTACGCCGGCTCGGTCACCGAGAGGGAACTCGGCGGCGACGACAAGCTGTTCGTCGAGGATGTCGAGGACGCGAAGGCCGTGACGCTGGTCCTGCGCGGCGGGACCGAACACGTCGTCGACGAGGTCGAACGGGCCATCGAGGACTCGCTGGGCGTCGTCGCCGCGACCCTTGAGGACGGCAAGGTGCTGCCCGGCGGCGGCGCGCCCGAGACCGCGCTCTCGCTCGCCCTGCGGGACTTCGCCGACAGCGTCGGCGGCCGCGAGCAGCTGGCCGTCGAGGCCTTCGCGGACGCGATCGACGTGATCCCGCGGACGCTCGCGGAAAACGCCGGACTCGATCCGATCGACTCGCTGGTCGAGCTGCGCAGCCAGCACGACGCCGGCAACGGCTCTTTCGGCCTGAACGCAGAGACCGGCGAGGTCGGCGACATGAGCGAGGAGGCCGTCGAGCCGCTGCGCGTGAAGACCCAGGCCATCGAGTCGGCCACCGAAGCCGCCGTGATGCTGCTGCGGATCGACGATGTCATCGCGGCCGGCGACCTGAAGGGCGGCGCCGGCGACGACGATGACGACGAGCCCGCTGGCGGACCCGGCGCCGGCGGCATGGGCGGCGGTATGGGTGGCATGGGCGGTATGGGTGGCATGGGCGGCGCGATGTAAGTCGGGCCGACCACCACACACGGTCGCCTCGTCTCGAGAGAACACCGCGAGAAACGTTCTATTCGAGCAATCTTTCGCGGAGACGGTAGAGACATCGAAGCGAGCCCTAGAGATCTGTCGGAGCGCGCCGCAAGATACGCGTTTGCCCGTGAGAGCAGACTCTGACTGCGACCGTCCCGATCACTCACCGGGACTCGTCGGGCAGTCGTGGCCGCGAGACTCGGGCGCGACGGGATCGAAAGCCAGTCGTGAGTGGACTCAGGACTCCGGGGTGACACCGGAAGACCGCGGCGTAGAGGACTCGTCGCGGTACTCTCTGATCGCGCTGACCTGATTGTGGAGGACGTGGACGACTATCGCAGCGAGAATCCCGACGACGACGAACACGACACCGAGAACGACACCCAGTACTGACGCGTGGAGGATCTTTGTTCTCCCGCCGGTGACGTGTACGAGACCGAACAGAATCGCACTCGGAATAATAAAGTACCACGCCGACACCGACAGCAGCGTCGCTGGTGCGCCGACGAGGGCGGCGCGGAAGTACACCTCCTCCGCGGACGCTTGTATCCCGAACCCGCCAAGCACCCAGCCGAGCTCGGAACGGGTCTCCGGGATCAAAAACTCGAGGTGCGGGTCCGCCGGCTCGTTTGGCTCGTCCCGGGGGTCGCCGAACTTCTGCTCGGCCCGCTCGATAACATACTTTATCACGTAGCTGACCACCACGACCGCGGGAGCGACACCGAACCCGATCGCAAGTTCGCGGACGGGGTTCCCGTAGAGACCGACGGCCGACAGCGAGAGGTCCCAGATCAAGACCCCGATAGCCGTCCCGAGCGCGATTATCGCCATCACACCCCCGAATCTCACGATTGTCTGGCTGAAAAACTCTCGGGGCGTTCCGAGTCTGTGTTCGACACGCTCAACCGGGTCCGCCTCGCCGCGTCCGTAGACCAGATACGCAGACAACAGGGCAATACAGACGACCAGAAGCGCAGCACCGAGCACTGGAGCCGCACCGGCGTTCATGATGTCGATCCCTCGGGCGAAAGCGCCGGTGGCTCGTCGACGTACAGCTCCGGGAGAACGTACGTCTCGATGCCCCACACGAACGGGTCCCACGACCCGTCGAGCGCGGCCCGGAGTTCGGCCCCTTGTATCAGTCCTGCCAGCGTCCACGCGGTCCACTCGGGGGAGTCGGTCTCGAAGACGCCGGTTTCGATGCCGTCTCGTATCGTCGCCGTGAGTTCTGCAGTGTACGTGTCGTAGAGTCGGCCGAGCGCCTGACGGAGCGCATTGTCGCTTGCGCTCGTCGCGGCCAACAACTGAAGGCTCGGCGGCGGAGCCTCCAGTCGCTGGATCGTCTCAACGCCACGGATCCTGACTCCGAGCAGTTCGGGGAGTCGCTGTTCCGGCGGCCCGTCGATCGTCAGCTTCCCCTCTGGATCGTCGATCAGGTACTGGACGAACGCAAGCAACAGGTCGTCTTTCGTCTCGAAGTGATAGTGGACCCCGGAGTGTGACATCCCCAGTCGGTCCGCAACTTCCTCGGTCGTTAGCGCGTCGTACCCCGAATCAAGTAGTATCTCACCCGCCGTTTTCAGTATCTCCGCCCGTGTTTCGGTCATACTGAGTGAGTACTCACTCGAATTGCTGGTATCTATCTGTCTTGGACGGTGGTGAGCGGTCTACGCGGCGCCCGCCGAAACCAGACTCAGATAACGAGTTTCAGCTACCGGTGGCTCTCCGTACCGGTGAATTCGGGGCTGATTGTAGACGCCGAACGGTGCGGCACTCGCGGCCCGTCGGTTCGCCGGGTGTGCGAGAGCGGTTCGATCGCAGGAGGAGTCGCCGCGGAGAGCCCAGGAGCTGGCGAGTCCCTACTCCGCAGAGAGGTCCGCCCGGAGCTGGCCGAGCTCGGCGACCCGCTCGGCGTGGGCGTTGTGCTGGTGGATCGACTCGTCGTTCGACTGTTTCATCGTCACGACCGCCTCGTCGGGCAGATCCGGAAACTCCTCGACGACGCCTTCGGCCATCGCGCGCACGCAGTCCTCGACGAACTTCGCGTCGGCGTGGGCCTCGACGGTCATGTGATCCTCGTCGGGACGCTTGGCGAGGTTGTAGATGCGCGCGCTCATCGCGTCGCGGGCGACATCGATGAGATCGGTGAGATCGACCTCGGGGGCGCCGACGCTCTCGACGGTGAGGGTGGCGTGGCCACGCTGGGAGTGGCCGGCCTGGGGCACCTCCTCGATGAACCGCTCGATGACCGCGTCCTCGACTTCGAGTCCGCGGAGCGTCTCGCGGGCCCGGCTCTCGGTCATGCCCTGCGAGCAGGGACAGACGGTCATGCCGGTGACTTCGACGCCGATCTCCTCGCGGGTGCCGTCCTCGCTCGCGGTCGCCGAGGCGATGATGTCGGCGGTGCTCTGTGTCTGGAGCCCAGAAGCGGGTGTCTGCTCGTGGGTGACGTACTCGGCCTCCATGCGAACCTCGGCGCTCGTGGTGTACTCGTGTTTCTCGAGCAGCCGCTCGGCAGCGTTGCCACAGACGTCCTCGACGCGGTAGGCGGGCTCGCTGACCGCCGCCTCGAGGGTCTCGTCGATGACCTGCATGTTACGGCTCATGTCCGCGCCCTTCCGCCAGGCCGGGAGGTCGACGTACACCTCGAACTCGGCCATCAGCACGATCGGGCGCCGGTCGGGTCGGGCGACTTTCACGAGCTTCTCGACGCCCGTGACGCCGACCCGGTTGAGCCCGACGGTCACGTCGGGGCTGGTTGCCTGCACGTCCGGCAGCTGTTGACTCATTACGTACCGGTCGGGCGGGGCGGGAAAATCGCTTACGAAAGCCGATTCCCGCGCGGTCAGCTTTCGGGGAGATCGGCGTCGAGGTCCCGGAACGCGGCCGCGAACTCCTCGTCGGTGAAGCCGGTGATCTGCTCATCGAGGGTGTCGCGAAGCCGGTCCATCTCGGCTTCGAGCTGGTTGAACTCCTCGCTGTCCGCGAGCTCGGATTTGGGCTTGTTCGCGACCAACGTGGCGTGTTTGGCCGTCAGGGCGTAGTAGCGCCGGAGCTTGCGCTCGTACTCGGAGCTCGTGAGCAGGCGATCGACAGTCTCGATCAGGTCTGCCCGCGAGACCGGCTTGATCACGTAATCGTCGAAGGGCATATCGATAATGTCGAAGTCGGGGTCGACGGCGGTGACCATCGCGACCCGGACCTGGAGGCCCCGCCCGTGGATCTTCTCGAGGACCTCGTCACCGGAGATGTCCGGCATCCGGCGGTCGAGCAGGACCACGTCGACGGACGCGTCGATCCGGTCGAGGGCCTCTTGACCGCCGTAGGCCGCCATGACGATGAACTCCTCTTCGAGTTGCGCCGCGTACGCGTCCGCGACATCTCGCTCGTCGTCGACGACGAGAACTGTCGCTGGCTCGGGGCTCATCGTTTCTCGAGTAGTCAGACTGGCTCAATAAGGGTTCCGGGTAGGGGACGCCGTCGCTGGGATCCGCCCACCGCCGGAGGGGTGGTCCGCGCTCCGTGTCAGATCGGGCGGAACCACTCCTCGTGTTCGGGCGGGCGGCGCTCGACGAGATCGAAAAAGGCCGCCTGGAGCTCGTCGGTGACCGGGCCCTTTGTGCCCGGTCCGATCTCGACGTCGTCGACCGACCGAATCGGCGTGACCTCGGCGGCGGTGCCGGAGAAAAACAGCTCGTCTGCGGTGTACAGCTCCCCGCGGGAGATCGGCCGCTCTGTGACCGAGTAGCCCCGCTCGCGGGCCAGCTCGATCACCGTATCGCGGGTGATCCCGTCGAGGATCGAGGCCGACAGCGGCGTGGTGTACAGCTCGCCGTCCTCGACCATGAAGATGTTCTCGCCGGGGCCCTCCGCGACGTTTCCCTCCTTGTTGAGGACGATCGCCTCGACGTAGCCGTTGCGCTCGGCCTCCAGCGAGGCAAGCACGCTGTTTATGTACGCGCCGGTGACCTTCGAGTTCGTCGGGATCTGACTCGAGGCGTGTTTGCGCCAGGAGGAGACGCCGACGTCGACGCCCTCCTCGAGGGCCTCCTCGCCGAGGTAGGCTCCCCACGGCCAGGCGGCGATCGCGACCCGGACCGGCGCGTCGGCCGGGTTGACCCCGAGCATGTCGTAGCCGTAGAAGGCGATCGGCCGGACGTAACACGAGTCGAGTCCCTCCCGGTCGAGCAGCTCCGTCGTGGCCGCGGTCAGCTCGGCTGGTTCGTAGGGAATCTCTATGTCGTAGGGTTTCGCGGAGTCGTACAGCCGATCGAGGTGGTCCTCCCACCGGAACAGTGCGGGGCCGCGCTCGGTGTCGTAGGCCCGCACCCCCTCGAACACGCCCGTACCGTAGTGCAGGCCGTGGGTGAGCACGTGGATCTGTGCCTCGTCCCAGTCGACGAACTCCCCGTCCATCCAGATCTGTTCGACGTCCATCTCGTCGAATCCCATACCACCGTTGGGACCCGAGCGGCTAAGAAGGTTGGCTCGACCGGTCAGAACTTCTCTAACAGGTGCCGGTAGAAGGGATCGTCGTCGGCGAGCTTCTCGACGATGAGTTCGGGGGTCGAACGGGCGAGTCGTCCCCGGACCGGGCTCCGGTCGACGACCAGCCGTCCGTCCTCGAGGCCCTCGGCGGCGATGCCGTCGACGCCGATCTCGGCGGCGGCGGCCTCGCGGATCTCCCGGGCCAGGTGTGAGACGAACACCGCCGTGGCCCCTCGCTGTGCGAGCGCCTCGAGCACGCCGGCGACGATGATCGCACTCGCCCCGGGCTCGGTGATGCTCTCTGGCTCGTCGGCCAGCACGAGCACCGACCGGTCGGCGCTGACCGTCGTCGCCAGCTCGCCGAACTCCCGGAGCGTCGCCTCGAAGGCCCCGGCGTCGAGGGTCCCGCGGGCCTTTGCGTGGTAATGCAGCTCGTCGAGGCGCTCGATCCGGGCGTCGTCGGCGGGGACCGGCAGGCCCATGTGTGCGAGCGTTGCGACGGCCGCGACCAGATCCAGCGCCGAGGTCTTGCCGCCGCTGTTGACCCCCGAGAGCAGCCGCACGCCAGTCACGGCGTACTCGACGGGCTCGATTTCGGCGGCCGGCAGACCGAGCAGCGGCGACCGGCCGCCGACGATCTCGAAGCCCTCGCCGCCGATCGTCGGCATCGTACAGTCGTACTCCCGGGCGAACCCGGCGACAGCGAGCTCGGCGTCGAGCCGGACGGCCGCCTCGACCAGCGCCTCGCAGTCCTCGCGGAGCCCGGCGAGCTCGGCCGCGAGCTCGCGCTTGCGCCGGGTCGAGCGGCGGTCCCGGGCCGCGGTCAGCTGATCGCGAAGCTCCCGGACGACGGCCTCGTCGCGGGCCACGGGGTAGGTCGGCTCGTCCGCGAACGCTCGCCGGGCGAGGTCGGCCCGCTCTTCGAGCCCGAGGGCCTCGATCAGCTCCGTCCGGGCGGCCTCGACGGCGGCCGCGTAGGCGCCGTCGAGTTCGCGGGTCAGAAGCGAGTCCGCGCTCGCGCCGCGTTCGATCAGCGCGAGCAGGTCCTGGCCCTGGATGGTGACGTCGCGCTGTTCGATCGCCTCGCGGAGCCGGCGGTTCGCGAGCCGCTCGGCCTCCTCGGCGGTCGTCTCGACGCGTCCCGCGGCGGCCGCAAGCCGGTCGAGCTCGGCGTCTCCCGCGATCGAGCCGTCCTCGGCCAGCCGGTCGAGGGCCCCCTCCAGACGGTCGAGCTCGACGGGCGGATCCAGATCGGACAGTCGGTGGACCCGGGCGGCCGCCCGGAGCGAGTCCCGGTTGCGCGCAAAAAAGCCGAGCACCCGCTCGGGGACCACTCGGGCGGGCGCTTCGAGGGCGTCGGGCTCGACGCGAACGCCTTCGATCTCGATGCCGGCGAAGGCCTCGTCGACGGCGATCACGGTCGCGTACCCCTGTGCGAGCTCGGCCAGCTCCCGCCGATCCTCGACGAGCTCGGTGCTCACCTCCGGGATCCGGTCGCGCGCGCGGGCGTACGTCTCGGCGTCGGCGGTTACGAGACACCGGTCGCGAACCCGCAGATCGCTCGGATCCGACAGCGGCGACAGCTCCGCGAGCGCCGCCCGGACGGTCGACTCGTCGTCGAGGTCGCGCGCGAGGGCCGCCCGGCTGAACGCCCGGACCTCCTCGATGCGGGAGCGAACGGAGCTCGGATACAGCGTCGCCAGCCGGGCGGCGCCGCGGTCGGTGACCGTCCGAGACTGCAGCTCGGCGAGCAGCTCCTCGCGGATCTCCGCGGCCCGCTCGGTCGCGGCGAACCCGCCGGGATCGTCGTGGCGGGTTCGGATTCCCGCCCGGGCGAGCCGGGCGGCCCGCCCGTCGCCGATGCCGGGCGCGCTCGCGAGCGTCGCAACGTCGCCTTCTCGGAGCGCTCGCTCGGGCTCGTCGAGTTCCGACAGGGCCGCCGCGGTCTTCTCGCCCACGCCGGGAACGGCCGTGAGCTCCATCACCCGCCAATTCATCCGGGGCGACAAAAAGTCATCGAGCGCCGACCGGAGCCGAAAGGGGTTTGCTGGACAATCGGCAACTGATCGTATGTTTACCGGCATCGTCGAGGAGACCGGAACCGTGCGGAAGGCGACGACGGAGGCGGCGGGACGACGCCTCCGGATCGAGACCGGACTCGACGGACTCGAGCGGGGCCAGAGCATCAGCGTCAGCGGGGCCTGCTTGACCGTCGAGGCCCACGGCGAGGGCTGGTTCGAGGTGTTTCTCGCCGCCGAGACAGTCGACCGCACGTACCTGGGAGGCCTCGAGGCCGGCTCGGTGGTAAACGTCGAGCGGGCGCTGCCGGCCGACGGCCGGCTCGACGGGCACATGGTCCAGGGCCACGTCGACGCAACCGCGGCCGTCCGGAGGGTTGAGCAGGTCGAGGAGGACTGGGTCTTCGGGTTCGATCTGCCCGCCGAACTGGAGCAGTACGTCGTCGAAAAGGGGTCGATCTCCGTCGACGGGGTCAGCCTCACCGTCGCCGACCGCGGGGAGGGGTCGTTCACGACCGCGATCATCCCCGAGACCTACGCCGTGACGAATCTCTCCGAGAAGGCCCCTGGCGATCCGGTTCACCTCGAGGTCGACGTCGTCGCGAAGTACGTCGAGTCGCTGATCGAAGGCTACGTCTAGGAACCACTCTCCTCGCCGCGGTCGCGCAGCCGGCGCGCGCCGGGCAGCCGGGCCACGAGCCCGGTGACGTACCCGAGCTTGAACAGTCCGAACTGCGAGAGCACGCCGAGCGCGAACAGCCCGAGCAGGAGCGGCGCGGCGGGATCGAACAACAGCGGATCGATCGTCACCTCCTCTTTCGCGGTCGCGAACTCGTCGGGGGTGATCGTCCGCGAGGTCAGCGCCGCGCCGACGAAGGAGGTGACAAGCACCATCGCAGTCTTCGACATGAACGAAGCGAGCAGCGCGGTCCCGATCCCGACGGCGGCGCCGACGCCGTAGACCGCGATTCCGCTCTCGCCGAGCGCGGGCGCGACCGCGACCATCCCGACGTACCCGCCGACGACGAACCCGATCGCCGAGATGGCAAGCGAGAGCAACATGTACGTCGCAACGATTCCCGCGAGCGCGCCGACGGGAATCGCGGCGGCGGTCGCGGCCGTCCCTTCGAGCCCGACGACCGGCAGCGACGTCGGCCCGACCAGATAGGCGAGGCCGCCGCCGACCGCGGCACCGACCAGCCCGACGCCGTACACCGACAACACCGCCCCCGAGAACAGGAGGACGACCCCTCCGACGACGAACGCGGCTGCGATCAGATCGACCATACCACCGATTTCACGCGACCGGAGAAAGCTTTTGTGTCCGTTCCGGTGGGGTTTTGGCTCGGGATCGCCTACCACGGCCATGACACTGACCGCAGGCGTGATCGCCGTCCAGGGGGACGTCAGCGAGCACGCCCGGGCGATCGAGCGGGCGGGTCGGACCCACGGGCAGGACACCGAGGTCCGGACGATCCGGTCGTCGGGGGTCGTCCCGGAGTGTGACGCGTTGCTCCTCCCGGGCGGAGAGTCGACGACCATCTCCCGGCTGCTCGCCGACGAGGGCATCGACGAAGAGATCATCGCCCACGTCGAGGCCGACAAGCCCGCGCTCGCAACCTGTGCGGGGCTGATCGTCGCCGCCCGGGACGCGAACGACGACCGCGTCGAGACGCTCGACGTGCTCGACGTGACCATCGAGCGCAACGCCTTCGGCCGCCAGCGCGACAGTTTCGAGGCGCCGCTGTCCGTGGCCGGATTCGAGGAGCCGTTCCCCGCGGTGTTCATCCGAGCGCCGGTGATCGACGGCGTCGGCGAGGGCGTCGAGGTGCTCGCCCGCTGGGAGGGCGATCCCGTCGCCGTGCGCCAGGGCCCGGTCGTGGGAACCTCGTTTCACCCCGAGCTGACCGGCGACGCCCGGCTCCACGATCTCGCCTTCTTCGCCGGGGAGTCGACGGCCTGAAAGCCGCCGGGGCGCTCGGTAGGCCATGGCCGACGAGCCCGAGAACGCAAAGCGCGCGGACGACCCGGAGATCGACGCGGTCATCGACGAGCTGTTCGCCGTGATCGAGGACCGCAAGGAGCGTCTCCCCGAGGACTCCTACACCGCCTCGCTGCTGAGCCACGAGAAAGGCGAGGACGCCGTCCTGGAGAAGGTCGGCGAGGAGGCAACCGAGTTCGTCCTGGCCGCAAAAAACGACCGCCCGGACCGGACGACCAGCGAGGCCGCGGATCTCGTCTATCACCTGCTGGTCGCGCTGGTCGCGGAGGACATCACCGCCGCCGACCTGCGCGCGGAGCTCGCGGACCGACGATCGTAGCCGGTCCCGGCGAAGCGACCGTCGGGGGCCGCGGCCTACAGCACGCGGAGCTGGACCGTCCAGAACGAGTCGAAGGCCGCCTCGAGGGCCGGCTCGGGCTCGCCGGTTGCGTCGACGGCCGCGACCACGGCCGGGTCGAGCCCGGCGAACGAATCCAGCACCGACCGCTCGCCGACGAGGTACAGCCGGTCGGTCTCGCGGGCCTCAAGCGCGGCGCGACACCGGTCGAGGTGATCGTCGATCTGTTCCTCCCGGAGCCGCTCGAAGCGAGCCTGTGAGAATCCGCCCTTCGAGTGTTGGCTCCTTATGTCCTCGTCGAACCCGTGGAAGGCGGTGCGCCTGTCTCCCTCGTAGGTCCCCATCGCGAACAGGTCGGACCGAACGAGCGCGAGCGTGTACCGATCCCGGGGCTGGAACCACGCTCGGTCGAGGCGGAACCGACGACCCCACTCGCAGAACGGGTCCGGCCGGACCGGCGGCCGCAGGCAGGCCGCGACGAGGCCGGCGTCGTCGGCGACGAGCACGCACGGCGCCGCCCGCTCGACCAGCGCTGCCCGCTCGCCCAGCGTCTCCGTCACCGCCACGGGGAGGTCGTGGCCGTCCGCGATCGCGGCGGTCAGGGCGCCCTCCGGTCCGGCCTCGATAGACTCCAGCCGGGCGAGCACCTCCTCGAGGCGCTCGCCGCGTAGCGTCGCCCTCCTGCGGACCGAGACCGACGGGTCGTCGGCTTGCAGGCGGTCGAGCCGATCGGTCAGTTCGGTGACCCGGTCGTTGAGTTCGTTGACCCGGCGCTGTGCCTCCTGGCGGTCGGTGACGGCCTCGGACCGGCGCTCGCGCTCGGCCTCGAGCCGTCGTTCGAGCCGGTCGCGTTCGTCTTCGAGGCGCTCGACGGTCGCCTCGAGCTCCCCGATCCGGTCTTTGAGCTCGGTCCGGCCCAGCAGGTCGTCGAGCATCTACCCAGGAGTGGACCCCGGGCGGAGTTAAGCGCCCCGGGGCGCGGACGGCGAGGCGAGCGAGAGCAGCTGCTCGGCCCGGTCTGCGGTCGCGAGAAAGACCTCCTCGAGGGTCGGCGGGTTCCGAACCGAGGTTGCCTCGAGAACGCCCTCTGGGACCGCGAGCGTGTCCGCCGGAGTTCCGTCGGCCGGCCGGACCGGCAGGTGTGTCGTGTCGAGTTTCATTACGAGCGGCCGATCGTCGGCGTCACGGTCCTCGTACAGCGATCGGTGGACCCGCTCGTACTGGGCGCGACAGAGCGTCGCCCGGTCCTCGGCGCTCGGCCGGACGTACAGCCGTCCCAGGTAGTAGCCTCGAGAGAACAGCTCGAACATACGATCGACCGTGTGTGACAGACACACGCACAAGTATCTTGTCCCGTCTCCGGTGGCAGTCGAGCGACCACAGCGGTTGACTCGTCGCGGGCGCCCGGCTACGGGCGTCGCGTCGCCGACTGCTCGGCGAGGTAGTGACAGCCGGCCGACTGTCGGTTGTTCGCGGCCGCGCGAGCAACGAGCAACGCGACGACAGACGCGTTCCGGAGCTCGTAGAGCTCTCTGGTCGTCCGGGTCCGGACGTATGCGTCGACCTCGCCTTTGAGCCTCCGGAGGACGGAACCAGCGCGAGACAGTTCCTCCGGGTCGCGGACCAGCCCGACATGCTCGCCCATCACCCGGCGTAGCCGCCCGAACTTGCCGGCGGCGAACCCGTCGGGCAAGTGCGGGTCGCGGTCGCGAAGCGTCGGTGGTTCGACCGCGTCCGGACTGGGGCCGTCCGTCTCGGCCGCCGTGGCGCCGGCTCGGACCCCCCAGACGAGACCCTCGAGCAACGACGTGGAGGCGAGCCGGTTGGCACCGTGGACGCCGGTGCGGGCACACTCGCCGACGGCGAACAGGTTCTCGAGCGAGCTCCGGCCGCGGTCATCGACGGCGATCCCGCCACAGAGAAAGTGCTCGGCCGGCGCAATCGGGATTCCCGCCGCCGGGTCGACTCCACGTTCGCGACACCGGCGCGCGAGCCCCGGGAACCGCTCGTCGAAGGCGACCTCAGAGACATCGAGCCGGACAGTACCGCCGGTCGCTCGCTCCCGCTTGACCGCCCGAGCGACGACATCGCGGGGGGCCAGCTCGGCGTCGGCGTGGTACTGGGGCATAAATCGCTCGCCGGCGGCGTTACGGAGCACGCCGCCCGCGCCGCGGACCGCCTCGCTGATCAGCGGCGTCGCGCGGCCCGACCCGTCGTCGGACTCGGGCGCGAGCGCCGTCGGGTGGAACTGGACGAACTCCATGTCGGCAACCTCGGCGCCGGCGAGGGCAGCCATCGCGATCCCGTCGCCGGTCGCGGCCGCCGGGTTGGTGGTTCGCGGGTAACAGGCGCCGATGCCTCCCGTGGCGAGCACGGTCGCGCCGGCCACGGTCGGAGTGCCGGTCGGGGTCGTGTCCAGGACGGCACCGTGGACCCGGCCCTCGTGGGTGAGCAACTCGAGTGCCGCCGCGTCTTCGAGCAGCCGGACCCGGTCGTGATCGCGCAGGTAGGCCAGAAAGGGCCGCAGGATCCGGCGACCGGTCCGTGCGTCGACGTGGAGGATGCGCGACTCAGTGTGGCCCGCCTCTCGGGCGTACTCGTAGTCCGGCCGGTCGCCGTCGGGATCCGGATCGTTGCCTCGGCGGTCGAACTCGATTCCGAGGGTCTCGACGAGCACGTCGGTAACGACCGCGCGGCTCTGTGAAACCAGTAGGTCCACCGCCTCGGGGTCGGCAGTGTCGTCGCTCGCCGCGACGATGTCCCGTCGGAACTGCTCGGGATCGGATCGAGCGACGGCGATACCGCCCTGAGCCCAGTCCGTGGCGGCGTCGTCTGGTGCGGTGGCCTTCGTCGCGAAGAGGACATCCGCGCCGGCGCGGGCAGCGGCCAGTGCGGCCCCGCACCCAGCGATACCGCTGCCGATGACCAGGACATCCGCAGTGTGAAAGTCCGAGAGGGTGTCTGTCCGTGACATCGTTAGATCCGGAGCATACGATCCATCGCGGTCTCGGCGAGAGCCGCCGTCTCTGGGGCGACCGAGACGACGTTGCGCTGCTCGCCCTCGACGAGTCTCTCGAGGATCCACGTGAGGTAGTTGGGATCGATCTGGCGCATTGCGTTACAGTCCATGCAGGCGTCGCCACACAGCGGCACCACCTCGACCTCCGGGTGCCAGCGGTCGAGGTGGTTGGCGAGGTGAATCTCTGTCCCGATCCCCCAGGTCTCCCCCGGGGCCGCCTCGGCGACGGTCTCGCGGATCGTAGCTGTCGAGCCGACGACATCCGCCGCCTCGACGACCTCGCGACGGCACTCAGGGTGGACGACGACGTTCGCCTCCGGACGGTCGGCGCGCAGCTGCCTGACGTGGTCGGCGCGGAACCGCTCGTGGACCTGGCAGTAGCCGTCCCAAAGGATCACGTCCGCCGCCGCCGCGGCCGCCGGATCGGTCGCGTCCGCGTCCCAGGGATCCCACTCGGCCACGGAGTCCTCGAGCCCGAGCCGGTGTGCGGTGTTTCGCCCGAGGTACTTGTCCGGGAGAAACAGGACCGTGTCGCCGTGGTCGAAGGCCCACTCGAACACCTCGTGGGCGTTCGAGGACGTACAGACCGCGCCGCCGTGTTCGGCACAGAACGCCTTCAGGTCGGCGTAGGAGTTCATGTAGGTGATCGGAACGATCTCCGCGTCCGCGCCCGCGGCAGCGGTGAGTTCGGCCCAGGCAGCGTCAACCTGGAGCGCCTCGGCCATCCCAGCCATCGGACAGGAGGCCTCCATCGAAGGGAGCAACACCGCCTGGTCATCATCGGTGATGATGTCTGCCGACTCGGCCATGAACGTCACGCCACAGAAGACGACATACGGAGCGTCGGTCGCCGCCGCCTCCCGAGAGAGACCGTACGAGTCGCCGACGAAGTCGGCGTGCTCAACGATCTCCTCGCGCTGGTAGTTGTGTCCGAGCATCACGACATCGTCGCCCAGCGTGTCGAGCGCCGCGGTGATGCGCTCGGTTCGCTCCTCCCGGTCGAGATCGCGGTACTGCGACGGCAGCCGTTCGAGGTTGTCGTACTTGAACAGACTCAGCTCCGTGTCTATGTCCGCCGTCTCCATTCGGGCCATCGTATGGGAACGATTCTAGAGGAATCGACTATGAAAAGAGTTGTTCTTCAAGCGGAGCTATCGTTCACACGGATTCGTGAGTTACTGGGGGCAGCAGGTGATCGGTCCACGGGGAACCGGACAGGTCGAGACGAGGGTGCTTCGGGGGCTCTATTCGACTCAGACAGGGGCGGGTGCGGGGTGATCTCGACGAGACGGGGGGTCGATCCGGGGAAAAAAGAGCGCTGGCGCCGCGTTCAGGCCTCAGGCACGAGTCCGTCGAAGGCCGCGAGGATAACTTGCTTTGTGACCGCACCGCGGGTGCTCCAGTGGTGGGCGTAATCGAGCATGTCGTCGTAGATCTCGGGTTTGCAGCCGGCCGCTTTGGGGTGGCCGCCGCCGTTTACCTGCGCGGCGACTTCGTGGCATCGCTCGAACGAGTCGGTCCCCCGGAGCGACGCCGAGCCGGCGGGCTTGACGATCACGGCCGCGTCGGTCCCCT
>CAYRQD010000036.1:0-15805 GCA_964426325.1 uncultured Halobacteriales archaeon
TTATGATACCTCCTTCACACGGAGGAAGCCGGCGGTTCAAATCCGCCCCGACCCATACGCGGCACGTACGGATTGTATCTCGTTGACACCGTCGACAGGAGGTCGGTTTGAATTACTAGATGGTACCCTGAATATCTTGTATCACCTTGATTCGAATACAATGAGCCAGACACCACGGCACAGCCTTACGTCGTCCGAGACGAGCGAAACCCGTTCGCTGGGCGGGCTACTAGTCTTCGCGGTGGCGCCGGTGTTGACGATCGCCGCGCTCTCTTGGCCGGTCCTACTGGGTGCGTTTGTATCGGGCGCTGGAACTGCGGTCGCACTCGCCCGCTGGTCCCGCTCCAACGGGACTGCTCGCGGGGGAACCGGAGCGAGTCACCGGCAGACGGACTGACGGGGAGCCCGATAGAGGACACGCTGTTCGGAGAGGCCGCCGCCCACGGGACGAAGAGTTACCGGTTGGCACGAGGACTCGCCGGAGCTGTAACACTGCTGTTTGTAGACGCACTCTCGGTCCGGAGTGGTCAGAAGGTCATCTCCGCGGCAGCCGCACTGGTGCTGTTCGGGGCCGCCGTCGGACAGCGACGGCCGAAACTGTCGGAAGAATAAATAAAACACCGTTCCGTGTCGTATCCCACGTCTGTTTCAACTGATACCGTCTGACGCTGACCCGTACTGGTATCTCGAGAAATTATGGGGATTGTAACGGTGGTACGTATTACTGTCACGGCCACCGGAGTCGATCCCGCACCGTCGTTCTCCCGTGCCTCGTACCGTATTCGGGTCCCCCAGCGACGCCGTGCCGTGTCACGCTGGCTTCGAGTCGATTAGTGATCCTCCGCGCTCAGAGCCCAACGAGCGAGACACCGGCCCGTCTACCACGCTCCGTGCGGGCGCCGAGAGAGTCCTCGAACGGTGGTAGTTCGGCGCGTTCGATCGATTTGGGGCTCGTCGCCGACGCCTCGTCGGGATCGACCCGGCGGACGCGGCCCCGCAATCACTGGTTCGACCGCGTCGGTCACGCCATCGACCGCGTCCGGTCAGCGGACCCGTAGAACTGGCCGTGGAACGTGTACGGGAGCCGGTGGGGCAGCGCCGCGCGCGCCCGCTCCTCGAGCGTGGTCGCGTCGAGACAGAGCACCACCGACCGGTCGTTCGCTCCGTCCAGCGCAAGCGACAGCAACACCCCCTCGTCCTCGGCCGACGCCGACGGCGCCGGGACGAAGATCGCCTCGCCGGGGTGGAGTCCGGGCTCGGACCACTCCCGGACCGTCGGCTCGTCCACGGCGATCTTGGCGATGCCTGTCGGCAGACTGCCGCGGTCGGTAACCGCGAGGTACGCGTACTCGTACCGCCGACCGTTGTACCCGTAGTTGATCGTCGGAAACTCACAGGGGCCCTCGACCAGCCGCTCTTCTCGCGCCCGCCCGCCCCGCAACGGCAGCCGGAACCGAACGAGGTCCCCCTGCGGGAGCGTCGGGTCGTCGCTCCGAAGATTCGACACCGTGAGATCGGTCATCGCCGCTTTGTCGGTGAATTTCACGCAGTCGACTACGATCGTCTCGGCGTCTCGCTCGTACGCGTTCGCGAAGTGATAGACGAGAAAGGGCTCGGCCTCGATTTCGGTGACCCGCTCGCCGGTCGAGCGGTCGAGCACGTGGAAGGCCCCCGAGTCGCCGCGGGCCCCGAACGCGTCGAGGAAGGTTCCGCCGCGGGGCGTTCGCGCCAGGAGCGCGCGGAAGTCGACGCCGAACGACGACTCGGGAACGACGACGTAGCGTTCGGTCAGCGCGAACGCGTGGACGTACGGCGGGCGGTGATCGAACCTGAGGCGGGTGAGCTCCGTCGGCGGCTCTCCCGGCGCGCGCCGGAACACCGTGTACGCACACCTCCTCCCGAAGTCGGCCGCTAGCCCCCACTGCGTTCCGCCGTCCGCGTGGGTGTGTCCGAGGGTGATGTCGGCCTCGATCCCGGCCGTCAGGTCGCGCCGTCCTATCCTTTGGAGCGTCTCGGGATCGATCTCGACCCCGTACCGGCTCTCGGTGACGGCGTAGACCTCTCCGTCCAACTCGACGACCCCGATCGAGGGGTTGTCCTGGAACTCGCCGGTCAGTGACTGGTACAGCCGCCTGAGCCCCGAACCGTCGGCGGGGGTCCCCGGCAGCGCTCGGCGCACCTGCCGTTCGTTCCGGGCGACGCGGAAGTCGTCGCTCCTGACCAACCGGTTCGTGTACCGGACCGTCCCCTCGCTGATCCGGACCCGCTTCAGCATCGCTAGCGCGTCGAACCAGTGTTCGAGCTGGGTGTCCCCGACCTCGAACTGCCCCGGACCGTTGCTAATGAACGTCCCGGTGAGCCACTCCGGGAACGACCCCTCGACGGCGAGTTCGACGTCGGTGAGTTCCTCGCGCTGGGTTTGGAACCCGGACGTCCACGTGTTCGACATTACCGTGTGTCCTACCGTCCCGAGATCAATTATCCTTTATTCTCCGGCGGACGTTGGCGAGCGACCGCGCCCCGCGGTGAGGCGTCGCTCGGGGCGGCCCGACACATCCGACAGCAAACAGACCCGCCGCCGCGTCACACGCGGTCGACTGCGACCCGCAGCGACACCTTCAGCCGATCGAACGCCGCGTGATCGACCGATTCGGTGACCGCGTAGTCGATGCTTTTCTCGACGATCTGCTCCAAGATTGTGTAGTACATCAGATACAGGTCGTTGTCGATCTTGTTGAACACGTCGTCGAGGGTCTCTTTCGGATCGAACGTAACGTCGGTTGACTCGAGTCCCAGGCTCCGTAGTGAGCTGTTCAGCAGTTCCTCGGTCGTGGTCGTCGGTTCGTTCTCCGCAGCTATGGACGCCTGTGCGGCGCGCATCAGCTCGACGTTCGACGCCGTCGGATCGGGCGTGTCACTCTGTTCCGCGAACTTCCTCAGTTCGACCGCACGCTTTCCGTACGTTTCGATATCGGTTTTGAACCGCGTTCTGTGCTCGGCACTCGGCGTGTCCGGGCCCTCGATGTAGAACGCGTGGCTCGCGAGGATCTTGTTCGCCAGATCGGCGGTCTCCTGAATCACCTTCTGCTTCGTCTCGTGGTCCTCTCCTCGGTATTCGCTTTTGACCCAGTCCAGAATCGGGCCCTGCGGGATGGGGACGTTCCCGAGCATACCGTATACCTCGGGAGACCGACAGAATAAGAACGTCGCCGGGAGCCCCCCTCGGGCCCCGTTTCGGCTCCGGTGCCCGAAGGCCACACCGACCCGCCGTGCGAACGCCCGAAGCCAAGTGAGCGTCACTCGCGGGTCCGCTCCGGGTTCGGCTCCGTTACGCCGATCGCGGGCGGACGACAACGGCCGTCGAGCGGTCCGAAGTTCCCCGCCCGCAGTCCCCTGACGTTTCGCGCGTCTCTCCGACCGGACCGGCCGCGAGTCGAACCGCACAAATCCCGGCGCGTCGAACTGACCCGCGAGACAAGACAATTGTTAATGCCGACCCAGCGGTGGCGTCGAATACGGCTCGCTGATCTAGTCCGGTTATGATACCTCCTTCACACGGAGGAAGCCGGCGTCCTGCCGAGCAGAGCGAGGCAGGGGCAGAGAGGCGCGCTAGCGCCTGTTAAGTGTTCAAATCCGCACTGACCCATGCGTGACGCGAACGGACCTCATTCGACCGGTTTTAACCGTCTCAGTTACACTATCGGGATAATTACCGATATCCAGCAGGATCTCAAAGGCGTGATTCCAGTTACTCGGTGCACGTGCTCGCCCACTGTATTACCATCCAGCTATCGACTTGACCGCCTCCCCGCGCTGAAGCGCGAGGCTTTCGGCCCGATTCTTCGGTAATACCTGGACGCGTACACACCGACGTTCGGTACGTATGTCACCTCGCCGTCGGTTTTTTCGACGGCCGCTTGACCTGGGTTATAGCTTGTGGTCCCAGTCCTCGGTTTCTAAGGGTAATTGCGTTCATCGTGCGGTTAGCACTTACTACTAAGTTACCGACTTTGCAGCTGCCACGGCTGCTCACACGATGCTCACTTGCAGGCTGATCGCTCCGGGGTCTGTGCTGAGTTTTGCTGACAGTATCATGTTCGTAGAACGACCCGCCAGAGAGTGGATCCAACAGCTAGTGGTTGAGTCTTGTACGAGAATCAGCTTTCAAACCATCCCGTAGGAATGCTATACTGATTACCCCTACCCGCTTAGAACGTGTATGGACATACTCATGCCCGCATTCATCGGCGTGCCCGGTGGACCCGAACTACTCATCATTCTTGCCCTCGGAATCCTGCTCTTTGGGGCGAACAAACTGCCGAAACTGGCTCGTTCTTCCGGCCAAGCGATGGGGGAGTTCAAAAAAGGTCGAGAAGAAATTGAAACCGAACTCAATGAGGCCGTAGCCGGCGAGGAGACGAGTGACGAAGCTGAGACCGAAACAGCCTGATTGCGACGATTTTTGTTCGGCACAGGGGCGTAATATAACAATTTGCTATTGACTGTTGTATGTAGTTCGAACACTGATTCGCGGCGGCATATAGGTAGACTGTGAGTTAGCGTGGCACTCACTGTGTGGAGATAATAACAGATTATGTGAGCAGTCCTCTCCGAGCCGTCACGACGATCAGTCCGAGTGTTCCCCTTCGTGTGTAAAGATACTCGAGATCTTTGAGGGTCGAAAAGCCTCGTTTCAGATAACGCGTCGAAACGTCCCACACCGGTCAGTATCAGTCGTCGTCAGCAGGGAGACTCTCTGTCGCCGGTGACAGCGCGTCGGGCGGACGCTCCGAGGACCCGATACGCAGCTGACGGTCACGGACGGTGTGATACGCCGCGGCAAACAGCACAACTGCGGAGACGCCGAGCGCGTAGCCGAAGCCACTGACAGCGGTAAATGGTGCAACCCCGAGGGCTGCAACGGTCACCAGCGCCGTGAACACCGCGCCGAGTGCGAGGTAAAACTGGCTCCACGGCAGGTCGTTCTGGGACACGACATCAAGATAAATATCGAAGTCACTGGCCTGGTCGGTTAGCGAGACAGTCCCCCGGTCGTACTCGACGACACCGAGCGTGTCCATTTTCGGCAGGTGTGTCTGGTGTAACGCCGTGTACAATCGCTTTCTTTCTTTGGGCGTCACTACCTCGCAGGGTTTCCCCAGTTCCCACGCTGCGAGCTGCGCCGACAGTTCCCTGATCGAAACCGGGCCGTTTCGCCGGCGCAGGTAGTGTAGCGTGTGGCGTCGGCGGCGGTGGCCGAGTGTCTGGAACACAGTTTCTGTCGGGAGGTGTGCGTCTGCATCCACATCACTGGCAACCGCACGCATTCCCGCCTTGGAACTCATTATGTCTCTTCCTCGAAATAAATAGAGAGCATCTCTGTAATAAAGATATCGGTAATGGTACTTTTAACTGAGTATAATGTCCGTCGGGTCACGAGTACAGTATGTGCAACGAGCGTATGTAAACCGACGTGCAGGGAGCTGTTGTGCTGTTTCAATGCAGTCTTTTGAGCGGAGAATAAACAGCGACCCAGCAGTAGATCTGATGAGGAGAGACGATTGATTTGTATTCTTTCATTCCAGATACTGTCGGAATAGCACGCGGGCCGAGCGTAGTGGCCGCGATACTGCATCTCGCATCTGATACAGCGTTGAGAGTGCAAAGGACGCGAGGGCAATACTCGAAGGGATCAACGGATCGACAGCAGCGAAGGGTGGTACAGCGGCGAGCGAGGCGACGACAGCACAGAGGCCGAGTATGCCCAGCGCCCGGTAGTACTCACCCCACGAGATACCGATGGGGGTCAAGCTGTTCATATACCGGGACAACGACCGGCTCTCGGGGTTGGGCCGGACGAGTTTGCGATCGGAATCGTACTCGATGAGTCCGTACGCAGCCAGCTTTGGAAGGTGTGTTTGGTGGAGCGCGTTGTAGACGCTCTCGCGCAGTGGCCGCGGTGCTGGCGTCATCTCGGATTCGACGCTTGCGATGTGTTCTGAGAGAGAGCGCAGCGTTAGCGTGTCGTCGACCTCCCATAGGACAGACAGCGCCTCACGGCGGCGTCTGTTGCTGAGGAGATAATACACGTCCGATTCCGGGATTGTGACTCGCTGGAACATTTGCTGGCCCCTACACGCAGGGACACACACCCGTCACATACGTATAGAGAGTGTACCGCTTCAGAGTTAGCGTCTCCGAGACGGTACGCTCCCCGGAAAAAACCGGTAGTGATTCCCGATAAATTGGTATCGAGTCCGTACGCGACAATCGAAGAGCGGTACGGCTGTCGTATACCGGGCGATTCGACCGGCACGAAACCCGTACAAACGCGGTAGAGCGTTCCTGAAACCGTCGAATCTGTGCATAGGTAATACCCCCTGGAGCCAGGGTACTGATATCCCGAACGGCACAGCCCAGAGGGCGGCCCGACGGGGGAGAATCCAACAATGACCGACAACGATCCAAAACTGTACAACCTCTCGCGCCGCAAGATGCTCGCCGGACTCGGAGCCGTCGGACTCGCCTCCGCTGGCGCCGGTCTCGGTACCTCCGCGTACTTTAGCGACCGTGAAGAATTCGAGAACAACAGCCTGGCTGCCGGGACGCTCGACATGAGCGTCACCGCGGACGTGGTGGCCGCAAACGAGTACTGGGTGAACCAGGGCGGCCTTGATGTCTCCGCCGTCGCCGACAGCGAGGACGCCGTCATGGGCCTGCAAATCGAGGACATCAAGCCCGGTGACTGGGGTATCATCTGCTTCGAAATCGAAGTCGGCGACAACCCCGGCTACGTGCAGGTGTGCACGGAGAACTTCGCGGAGGCCGGCGGTGCCAACCCCGAGCCCGAACAGGAAGCCGAAGATGACACGGACAACGACGCCGATCTTGGCGAGTTCCTCCTGACCACCATCTGGCAGGGGTACGACGGCGGCACCGGTGGCGCGAAGTCCGACCTGAACGTCCTTGATCCGGTCTTCAACAACAACAGCGACATTATCCCGCTGGCCTACGGCGAGCCCGACCTCGACGGTGTCGTTGACCCGGACCAGCACCACACCACTGCACGCGAAGCGAACGCAATTCTCGACGTGAACAATGGCGGCTACATCGTCAAAGACGACAACGGCGACATCGTCCCGATCGGCAGCGAGGATGACGTCTACGAGTTCTGCCTCCTCATCGAGTTGCCCTACCAAGTCGGCAACGTCGTGCAGGGAGACAGCGTCTCCTTCGACCTCGTGTTCAAGACCGAACAGGTCCGGAACAACGAGACTCCCTTCATGAACGACACCGAGGACGAGGATGAGGGAGAGGAAACCCCGGTCAACGGGACCAACGGGGGCGACCAGAACTAGTAATTCCCACGCCACTCACACATCACCAAACATTCAAACGATAAAATAACTCAGAACCATGGCAGACGAAAAAACACAACTCTACAACCTCAGCCGGCGGAAAGTGCTAGCTGGACTCGGCGCAGTCGGCGTCGCGTCGGTCGGTACTAGCCTCGGGACCTCCGCGCTGTTCAGTGATACCGAATCTTTCGCCGACAACAGCATCGTCGCCGGTGAACTCGACCTCTTGGTCGACTGGCAACAGCAGTACCGGATGAACGGCGAGACGACGTTCGTCAGCGCACACCCCGACCACGACGGCGACGGCGAGCAGTCGATCGTCGACCCAGAAACCGAGGAAGTGCTCAACTACAGCGACTTCCCGGACGAGACCGACCCGGACAGCAACGGCGCGAACATCCCGGGGCTGAACTGCGAGAACATCCCGCCGCTGTCGGAGGCCGACTTCGGTGTCGATCCTGTCACCGGCGAGGAGCTGGAGACGCTGATTCAGTTCACGGATGTGAAGCCCGGCGATTCGGGTGAGGTCACGTTCTCGCTGCACCTGTGTGACAACCCCGGCTACCTCTGGATGCAGGCGGGCAACGTCACCGAAGACGGCGGCGCGTTCACTGACCCCGAGATGGCGGTCGACCCCGACAACCTCGGTAACCTCGGCGACGCGATCCAGGCAAGGCTGTGGTACGACGAGGACTGCGACAACGTCTACGACGCCGTCGAGCCGGTCGATGTCATGCTGACGCTTGACTTCTCCGGCTCGATGCTGTACGAAGAGTACGGCGGGCTCGTCAACAACGACAGTATCTCGATCAACGGAATCAACGGAAGCTCCAGCTCCTACAACGAGACGACGAAGATCGACCTCGTTGAACTCGGGACTCGCCGGTTCATCGACTTCCTCCAGTCTGCGAACGCGGATGTCCAAGTCGGGGTGGCGTACTTCGACGGCGAGGGTAGCGACGACAACATCCCCCGGACCGGAATCATCCAGCCGCTGACGACCGACCTCTCGGTCGTTGACGGCGCGCTCGCGGGGCTCCGGCAGAAGCTCGCGAACGTCGTGACCGGCAGCGCCCCATCGACCACGTTCGACGGCGACGGCGACCCGGACCCGTTCTCCAGCAACGGCATCGCGACGGGCACCTACATCGGTGAGGGTGTCGACGACGCGCAGGGCGAACTCGCGACGAACGGCCGTCCCGGAGTCACGTACCGGAACATCGTCCTTTCGGACGGCGAGTCGTTCAACGGCACCGGAAACACGCAGTTCGCCTCGCCGGTCGGCGCGGCCGACGACGCCCGTGCGGCGTCGTCGTCGCCCGCGACTGACGTCTACACAATCAACGTGAACGGCAGCGCGAGTACCCTCCAGGCGATGGCTGGTGCTGCGACCGATCCCGGCGGCGACCCGGTGTTCTTCAACAACATCAACGACCCGCTCGACATCCCGAGCGTGTTCGGGAACCTCGCGGCACAGACCACGGAGGAGAAAGTCATCATGGAGGACAGCCTCGGCACTATCCTTGATGAACTGGCGGACGGCAACGGGATCCCGCTTGATGGAAACCGGGCGACGCTGTACGACGAACTGTCGGATCCAGCCGACGACTCGGATCGCGACGCGTTCCGCGGCGACGGCGTGATGCACTGCATCGCGCTCTCGTGGGAACTGCCCTTCGAGGCTGGTAACGAGGTTCAGGGCGACACTCTGGGCTTCGACCTGGGCTTCTACACCGAACAGGAGCGCAACAACGACGGCAGCGGACCGTCAGTGTCTGCCTGACACGTCTATTTCTTTATTCGCAGGGACGCGAGATCTTCGAGTTCACCCGGAAGACGGACTGTACGGATACCGTATCGGTGTTTGGCTGGATGGCAGCCACTCCATACCTATGTCCGGTGCTTGCGAGGGAGTAGTATCGAGTGCGACCACACGACCACGAGACTTACAATGCAACTTACACGGTGGGGACTGCTGGCGGGAATCGAAGCCGGAACCTTCGGCTTCGGCGGTCTTAGCCTCGCGGAGGCTAGCCCGGAATTTCACTACTGTACGCACGCGACCGATGGCGACACTGACGACGAGGTGTTTGTCGAACTCTGGCGCGACGGCGCGCCGATAGGGCTATGTAAGAATACAGAAGACAGTCTCGAATCGCTCGAGAGCTCCACCGTCGCTCGCTTGCCGCTGAACGTCGTCCTCGCTGGCGCCTCCGCTGAGGGGGCCGGTCCCCTCAGTTGGGGGTCCGCATGACCACCACCCGCCGCCGCGTCTTGGCGGCACTCGCCGCTGCCGGCGGTGCGGGCGCGCTCACCGGCGGTGCGACCAGCGCGCTCCTCGGCGAGCGCGAACGGGGAGGCCTCGCGCTCACCACCGGGATAGTCGACATCGTCGCCGAGTACTGGGAAAACCCCGCGGGCGCAATCGGCCGCTCGAACCCCGACGGCATCGTCGACGGCCCACAGTTGGCCGTTCCGACTGCTCCACTGGCGGAGAATGATCGGGGCCGAACAGTACTTCGGATCTCGCTCCCGCAGACCGACGGACCGAATAATCCGGCGAGTCTCTGGCTAAAAACCGATTGCCCAGAGAGAACGACGCTCGCGGAGGTGCTGCAGGTGACGGTATCCTACGCCGACGCCAGCGGCACGCCGACTGAAGAGATCGCGAGCGGGTCCCTGCGGAGCGTAGCGAACGCGTTGCGGACCGGGCAGCACATCGACGGCGATCCGACCACGGCTCCGGCGGACTGTCTGACCGACGATGTCTTTCTTACCCTCGAGTACAACATTGGAGCGTTCGCCGGCGAGGAGACCGTTTCGTTCCCGCTGACACTGGTCGCCACGCAGTGCCGGAACAGCGACCCCGATACGAACCCGTTCCCTGCCGACGCCGTCGACGGGGTTTGCGAACCAGCAGTAAATCCGGCCGCGACCGCGGGAAATAGCCCGGCGCCACCGCCTGAGGGGCCTGACGACACGGATCCCAAGCATCCACGCGGGAAACCAGTCGGAGGAAAGCGATGAGCCCAGTGGAGCGGCTTCCGAGCGCCCGGAGCGTCGCGGCGACGTTTGGCCTGATCGTTCTCGTCGCTGCGCTCGTGCCGTTCGTCATTTTTGCCGTCCCGCAAGTGGTCGGTGCCGACCACGGGTTCGTCATCCTCTCGGGGAGTATGGAGCCGACGGTGTCACCGGGTGACGTGGTCATCGTCGACGCCTCGGCGGCGGTCGCGGTCGGCGACATAATCACGTTCGACGACGGTAACGATATTCCAACGACCCACCGCGTCATCGGATTTGAGGGCGGACAGTACGTGACTCAGGGCGACGCGAATCAGAACCCTGACGCACAACGTGTCGCACCGGGGGACGTGCTGGGGCAGGTGTCCCTGACTATCCCGTACATCGGATACGTCATTCTCTGGGTGAACACACCCACTGGCTACGTCAGCCTCGTGGTCGCACCGCTGGTGTTGCTCGCCGCGAACGAACTGTTCGCGTGGGCACGCACTCGGAACGACACCGACGAGAGCGATGTCGAAAGCGACCGGACACCGAAGCCAGCGATCCGTCACATCGACGAGGTTCGTGCTGAGCGCGACGGGTTTACCGACGACACCGACACGACAGCCAACAGCGCGCCCAGCAGTAACCGGGAGACGGTAGCCGTCGCCGCTGCCGACCTGAAGCTGACAACCCTCGCGACGGGCGGGCTGGTCGGCTACGCCGCCTGGAACGTCTACCGTGAGGTGACTGTGGTCGCCACACCGAGCCCTGTGTCGGTTGGCGCGCTCACCGGCGGGCTGCTCGGGCTGGGCTTTGCTGTCTGGGTGACCGTCAGTGCTCGGCGGGCCACGATAGATTCGGGCCGCCCGTCACCAGCACCATCGCGTACCGACGGTGGCACGGAGGCAAAGCGGTGACCCGGAGTGTCGTCGTATTCGTCGCCGCGCTCGTCGTCTTTGCGGCAGCAACGGCCGGCTTCGCCGGCGGCGGCGCGTCGGCAGGCGAGTTCAGCGACGAGGAACGGTTTGCATTCGGCTTTACAGCCAGCGGGGCAACTGACTTCGAGACTGTCGAACCGTCGCCCTCACCCACAACGCTCCAGAACGATACCGAGGACGGCGGTAACCGGTCCGACCCGATGGGAGGCAATCAGACAGTAGGCAATGTCTCCGAAGGCATCACAGTCACGGCTACGAACAACACCGGCGACGACGAGCGACTGAACACTCCCGGCGGCGGCAGTGACAACAACGGCACCGGAGACACTGATGATCCCGGTACCGACAGTGCGATCGACAAAAACGCTACTGACGGGTCCGGTGGCACCACCGACACCGCGACGGCCGACGCGAACACCACTGAGAGTACAGCGACGGAGAGGTCACCACCCGCACTTGATGGCCCCGCCAACAGCTCTCGGGACGGCAACGTTACCGACAGCACGAGCGGCAATAGCACCGACAATGTTGCTGCCGACACGACTGGCAACGTCTCTGTCTCTCCGGACACCGGTAGTGTCGTTGACGCCGAAAATGCCACCGTCAGCAACAGCAATGTCACTGACACTACTACTGACGGGAGCCGGAATATTAGCGATAGTGTGAACATCACTAACAGCAGTAGGAACATCACCGACGGCAGTGGTAACGTTACGACCGAAAACAGCAGTGACGGCTCCGCTACTCACGGGACGGGTACTGAGACGGTCGGGACCGACGGTGAGAGCACTGACAGTGGTCCAACAGAAGGCTCCCCCGGCGGAAGCGAGAACGACACTGTCAGCGATGGTGAAATCCTCAGTGGCTCCGGCGCGGACAGCGACGACTCGGACGCGGTTGTCCCCGACGACGACGGCACCACGGCCGCTGGATCCGACGAGACAAACAGCACTGTCAGCGGTGATGATGCTGACACTTCGGGGGCCGACACTACCGACAGTGTGGAATCGAACGAGACCGACGGGACCGACGCGGAGGACTCCGGGGAAAGCGAGGAAGGGGCTGGCGCGGGAACCACCACGCCATCGGCCGACAACGAGACCACTCCCGACGAGGTGGCACCCCCCAGCCGTGAAGACACCGCGAACAAAGAGTCCTCGGCCGATGATACCAACTCCTCCGGGACCAGCGAAGAGTCCTTGACCGACGAAACGCAGACCGTGGATCCGGGCGACGGCGGCGCGGGCGCCGACAACGGGACTGCCACCGACGATCGTACTGACGACGACGCTGCCACCGGAACCCACCCGTCGGATGACTCGGACAGCACGACGGATACACCCGAGGACGACGCGTCCAACAGTAGCGAGGACGCGACCGTCGCCGACGACCCTGCGGAGGGCACCACGCCCGATGAGGGTTCACCCAACGAAACGATCACCGACAATCAAGGCGATCCTGACGAGGAAGAAAGTGATGCAGGCGAGGATAGTGCCGAGCCGAGAACCGACACCGCCGGCTCGGATGAGTCTGAGGCGAATTAGACTGTGGAACTCTCTGATCTGGATGGTTCGACTGAGAACAACGTAGATACTGATGCGCCCCTAAGACTCGCCGACCCCACCGACGAACCCGCCTGTGATACCACTGTTGTAGAAGTAGACGGCCCCGCTGATGACGCGACAACCAGCGTGGAAACCGGCAGAGACGTCCGCGTTGGAGCAGGGTAATGATCCCGCGACGGCGCAGAAGAAAGGTACTCCTACCGGGGATGGCCCATGGTGCGACCCGTCGTAACTTCGTTGTTTTGCTAGTTTATCTGTTCGGTGGCCTACTTGCTGCTGGCCTGATTGCTGCGCTGTTGTGAGCAGCCGTCGTTGGGAGTGCGCTCGAGTATTCTTAGTCTGACCCAAGCCGTCGCACCGATCGGCACGGCTCCCCCGAAGAGATACGTCAGGTCGACGCCGGACGCTCCCAGTCCGACCAGCGCGGCGAGACCGATCAGCGTCGCCCCCGGTAGTTTGCGGCGATCGAAGGCCCAGCTGACGCCGCTAACGACCGGCAGGACTAGTATCGTGAGACCGCCGAACAGAGCGTAGAATGTGGGGGCGAAGCCCCCGGGCGGAACCTCTGAAAAGAGTACGTGATATTCCGAGTCGTCCGTGATGTAGTTCCTATCAGTCGCGTCTTGCTGGTAGACGAAGTCATCGGGCTGGGTCGTCGTGCACGTACCGCTGGCCTCCAGCGTCGACCGAAAGACCTCCTGTGCCGGCTATGAGCGGTCCTTGTATCGTAGGGTCTCGGTTCCCGCTACGGTGGGTTCGCACTCGGCCCGCGCGGACTCGATTGGTACTCGATTTCGTCCTCGCCCGGACCGACCGCGAGCCGAACCGCACAAAACCCGCCCTGTCGTAGACCCGCGGTATGCAGTATCTCGGCTGGGCGCTGATCGCGTTGCTCGCCTACACCTTCGTCGCGCCGCTCGTGAGCCTGGCGACCAACGAGATTCCCGCGGAGGTGGTGATCGTGGTGACAAACGGGATGCTGGTCGTCGTCGCCGTCGCCATCCTACTCGTCTCCGATGCCTCCCTGACAGAACACACGACCGACGGGGCCGCTCCCTACATGTACGGCGCCGGAGTCGCCCTGACCGTCGGGATCATCGCCTACTACTACGCCTTGGAGGCCGGTCCGGTGAGCGTCGTCGTGCCGGTGTTTGGCACCTTTCTGGTGCTCTCGTCGCTGATCGGCGTGGTCTTTCTCGACGAAGCATTCACGGCACAAAAAGCGGTCGGGGTCGTCCTCGCCGGCGCGGCCATCTGGCTTGTCTCTACCTGATCCGGCCCGTGCCGTCTCGTCTCGACGCGTTACGGAAGATTCAAGCCGAAAGCCTCGCGCTTCAGCGCAGGGATAAAGACGACGTGATATACTACAAACCGCCAGACGCAACTACACTGTAGCCCCAATACTTATACTAGTCTGTCATGTATGGTGATATGTGAGCGATCGGCCACAACGAACGAACACGTACACTGCTGACCCGGTCAGTGACCGGTATCGGGAGTGTCTGTTCGACTGACTGGCCGCACACGCTCCACTCTGGAATCAAATCACCTACCGACGCCGTCAGCAATATTTCAGTGACAATGCTGATGTCTGGGACGCTGACTACACCGATCTCTACGACGACTACGCCCCAATTCTCGGCAAAGCAACCTGCCAGCAGATCGCTCGCAAAAACAGTAAGGCCTGGCGCAGTCACTTCGAACTGCTCTCACTGTACCGAGATGAAACGAATCAAACCGTGACGGAGAAACCGTCACCGCCTGGGTACTGGGGGAACCGTAACGACGGCTACGACTTACACGGTCTTGTTCGAAATGACCTCTACACGTTCGACTGGAACGAGGATACCAGTACACTTGAATTCGGCGTCGGTGACGTGCTCAAAGAACGGTATAGCTTTGAGCATAACGAACGCATCACGCTCCAGGTTCGTGGTGATCCGCAGTGGCGTGGTGACGACAGTCGATTGGAACTCATCTACGAGGAACACGCTGATCAGCTTCGTGTCCAGCATCCTGTCCGCATTCAACCAGACAATGTGCGAAAACAGCGGGAGGATGGCTTCACTCATACACTCGACTCCGAGAACACGACGCAGTCAGCAGCAATCGATGTCGGCGCAAATAACACGCTCGCTATCGTCACGGCAGATGGTGACACCACCGTGTATCACGCACGCCCGGAGTTTGAACGGTTCCAGATGCAGTCGAATCGCATCGCAACACTCCAATCTGAACTTCCAGCAGACCAGTGGACGAGCGAGCGAATTCAGCGTCTCTACGACGATCGATCACGGAAGCGTGAGCATAGCCGAAACGCAGCGGTGAAGCACGCTGCTGAGTGGTTGCTTGAACGGGACGTTGACACCGTGTACGTTGGTGACTTAACTGATATACTGGAGACACACTGGTCAGCAGATGTGAATGAAAAGACGCACGTGTTCTGGTCACACCGCCAACTGGTTGACCGAGTGAAGCTCACATTCGGTGATGTTGGCATCACCGTGTTGGAGACTGGTGAGTACGATTCAAGTAGCCGGTGTCCTGCGTGCGGGAGTGACGCGGTCACTCGGAACGATGATTCGTTCCGGTGTGACGCATGCGACTTGGAGGCGCATGCGGATATTGTTGGAGCGTGGAATATACTGCAATCGGAAGTAGGCCCGATGGCTCGGCCCGCTGCCCTGTCTGCTGAACGCGACAGGGACGCACCCACGAATGGGGCGTACTGGGAGTGGAACGACCACGACTGGACACCCGCCGGTTTCGGGGAACAATCGTGGTTGCCTGACCAACCCAGCATCAGCAAACCCGCAAGTTCACAGCCGGGGTAATCAACTGGTTGGATTACCCACGGAGGAATCCTCGCGCTTCAGCGCGGAAGAAGTCAATGGGTCGCGCTGTCGAGCACCAGGGTGTCGGCCTCGAGGTAGTGCTC
>CAYRQD010000037.1:0-14946 GCA_964426325.1 uncultured Halobacteriales archaeon
AGACCCGGGAGATGCTCGGGCTCGACGATATCGAGGAGATCCTCGGCGAACTCGACATCGACTCGAACGGCGACCTGGCGGATCTGGACGAGGTCGAGGAGATCTCGACTCGCAGGAACGACTGACGCGTCGCCGGCCGCGGCGGGCAGGAACGCCGGTCACCGCGTCCGGGGGTCGAGCAGGTCGTTGATCCGATCGCCGACCAGAAGCAGCGACACGGTGAGTGCGGTTACCGCGAGCGCCGGAAAGACGGTGACCCACCACGTTTCCCACCAGGCGTACGTGCCGCCAAAGCCCTGAGCGATCTCGGCGCCCAGGGAGACGCGCTCGTTTTCCGACGCGCCTAACTCGAGAAAGGAGAGCGCGGCCTCGTACAGGACATACAGCGGAACGAGGGTGGTGAGCGGGACGAGCACCCCCGTCGAGACGTTCGGTAGCAGGTGGTGTCGGAGGCGGTACAGCGACGAGCCGCCGGCAGCCCGGGCGGACCGCACGTACAGCTGCTGTCTCACCTGTAGGACTTCGCTTCGGACGAGCTTCGCGAGCCCGCCCCAGCTCGACAGGCCAAAGACGACGACGATCAGCGCCAGGTCTCCGGGCGTGTTGAGGATCAGGGTCAACAACACGTACACGAAAAAGGACGGAATCGCCATCTGCAGATCGACGTACCGCATCAGCGCGGCGTCGACCCGACCGCCGACCGTCCCCGAGACGAGCCCGACGACGGTGCCGATCCCGCCGGCGATGACCGCGGCAGAGACCCCGACCTGGAGACTGGTTCTGAGCCCGTGGACGACGGCGCCGAAGACGTCACCCCCCGAGCCGTCGGTCCCGAGGGGAAACTCGGTCCCGCCGCGACAGGACCCGTCGACGACCGTACCGGAACACCCGCTCGGGATGTAGTTCGGGACGGACACGCCGAACGGCGGATTGAACTGCACGGCCGGATTGAACGCGTTTCGCGCGACCGTCAGTGGTCCGAGCGCGCCCAGAAGAACCATCCCGAGTAACGCGGCGACGGCACCCATGACGACCCGATCGGCAACGAGCCGCCGCGCGACGACTGCGATACCGTGGCGCCGACGAACGGCGGCGGGCCCGACCGCGACGACGGCCGCGAGGCCCGCACACAGGGTGAGCCAGTCGAGCATCACGATCTCGGAGCCGAGTACCGAGACGGTCCCGCCGTCGGGGCGGTTCGGCCTGTAGGAGGTGACGAAGCCGGCGAGCAACGCGACAAAGAGCGCGAGCACCAGCGCCGGTCGAATCGCCGCCCTGGCTCGTTGCCACGCCGAGATCCCGAACTGATCGTCGCTGACTCGGGTGATCTCAGACATCCGGGATACCGTCTCCCTGCCCCCATGTCAACAAAAAACCACTGCCCCGGCTCGCCGGGGCACACTCGGGACAAGAACTTTATTGATTCACTCTCGTCAAAACCGTGTGCGCTCGTCACGGTCGGTCGTACTGCGCGCGCTAGGGCGTCTGGCGTGGGCGGTCGCCGCCGTGTACGTCGCGGCGACGGCGATTTTCGCGCTGGTCGTTCTCAGCCCCGACCAGGACCGCACCGCGCTCCAGTGGGCGCGCAGCCTGCGGGGCCAAGACGCCGACCTGCCGGAGCCGCCGTCGCTGTCCGAGCAGTACGTCGACTGGCTCGAGGCCTTTCTCACCCTCGAGTGGGGCCGGTCGAGCGTCGCGGCGGGGCTGATCGGCTCCTCGGAGGGGCCGGTGTCGAACCTGACGGCCGTTCTCGAGGGGCTCTCGGTGACGCTCACCTACGCGGTTCCGGCGACTGTGTTTGCCTTCGGGTTAGCGCTCGCGACGGGGTACCGCGCCGCGCGAACCCCCGCGGCGGCGAGCTCCCGCCTGTTCGCGGGGAGTTTCTACCTCATCTTCGGACTGCCGAACTTCTTTATCGCCGGCGTGATCTTCTTTACACTCCAAGACGCGGAACCCGGCTGGTTCCCCGAGAGCTACGAGATCGGGGCCGGGTTCACCGCGTCGAATCTCCTCTGGCTAAGCCTGCCGGCGGTCGTGCTCACCTCGCACCTGCTCGCTGGATACTTCAGGTACAGCCGCGCCGAGAGCCGGGCATCGCTCAGAGAGCAGTTCGTGAAGTTCGCCCGGGCCAAAGGCGCCGGCAAACGCCGGGTTGCCCGCCACGTGCTCCGGGCCGACGCCCTCTCGCTGGTGACGTTGTTCGTCACGGAACTGCTGAGCATCCTGCTCGTGACGGTGTTCGTCGTCGAGGTCGTCTTCGAGATTCCGGGGATCGGGCTGCTCACCTACCGGGGGATCCTGGGCCGCGAGATCGAGCTGGTGATGGTGCTGACGATGGTCTTTTCGCTGATCGCGATCCTCGCGAGCGTTGCACAGGACCTCGCCGCGAGCACGCTCGACGCACGGATCGGAGGGGAGAACTAACTCTCCCGGGCGGGCGGACCCGTCCGAGCGGTTCGGGGTCGGGCTCAGTCGTCGGTTTTGATGTCGGCGGAGAGCCCCTGGGCCATCTCGATGTCAGTGGAGTTGTTGACCGTCCAGGCCGTGCGCTCGGTGACCGCCTCGATCACCTCGCGGGCGCTGGCCGGCCCCTTGCCGGACTTTTTTACCCCGCCGAAGGGCAGCTGGACTTCGGCGCCGATGCAGGGCAGGTTGGCGTAGGCGAGTCCCACTTCCCCGTGGTCGCGGTACCGGTTGAGCTGGCGGTAGTCCTCGGAGACGATCGCCCCGGCCAGTCCGTAGGGCACGTCATTGTGGATCTCGATCGCCCGATCGACCCCGCCCTCGTACTCGATGAGGGCCACGTGGGGACCGAACACCTCCTCACGGATGCACCGCAGGTCTGGCTCGTAATCGATCTCGTAGACGAACGGTCCGACCCAGCTGCCCTCCTCGTGGCCGTCCGGGATCTCCTCGGGGGGCAGCTCCGCGCGGTCGACCAGGACGGTCGCCCCCTCGGTCCGGGCGAGGTCGTTGTACCGGTGGAACTTCTCGACCTGCCGTTCGTCGATGGCCGGCCCCATGAACGTGTCCTCATCGAGGGGATCGCCGACCGCGACGCTCTCGGCGAGTTCGACGAACTGCTCTCTGAACTCCTCGTAGACGTCGGTGTGGACGATCAGCCGCTCGCTCGAGACACACCGCTGGCCGGTCGTTTTGAACGAGGACATCACAGCCGAGTGCAGGGCGACATCGAGGTCGGCCTCCTCGGTGACGATGACGCTGTTTTTCCCGCCCATCTCGAGGGCGACCTCGCGGCCGGGCTCGCCGCCGATCTGGTCGGCGATCTGGTGGCCGACCTCGGCCGAGCCGGTAAACAGGATCGTGTCGACCCGGTCGTCGTCGACGATCGCGGCGCCGGCGTCGCCGAATCCCTGCACGAGGTTGAACACGCCGTCGGGAACGCCGGCGTCGGCGAGCATCTCGGCGACGACCTGGCCACACCAGGGCGTCTGCTCGGCGGGCTTCCAGACGACGGTGTTGCCCTCGACGAGCGTGACCGCCATGTGCCAGAACGGGATCGCGACCGGGAAGTTCCAGGGCGTGATACAGCCGACGACCCCCCGCGGTGACCGCCGCATGTACGAGTCCTTGCTTGCGATCTCCGAAGGGACCACGTCGCCGTGGGGGTGACGGGCGTTGCCGGCGGCCCACTCGACCATGTGCCAGGCCTCGGTGACGTCGGCCTTGCCCTCGCTGATCTCCTTGCCGGACTCCATCGTGACGATCTCGCCGAGCTCCTGGTGGCGGTCTCGCAGCTCGTTGTAGACCTCCCAGAGGATCTCCGCCCGGTCGATGTACGAGTGCTCGCGCCACTCCGCGGCGGCGCTGGCGGCCGCGTCGACCGCCCGGTCGACGTCGTCCTCGGTCGCCCGGTGGAAGGTCGCGAGCTGCTCGTCGGTGGCCGGGTTGGTGCTCTCGAAGGTGTCCTCGCCCGCCCCCGAGACCCACTCCCCGTCGATGTAGTGACCGTACGGGTCCGCGTTGGTGGTGTGTTGTGCCATCCTACGCTGGGTTTTGCGGCCGAGATAAAAAGCGTGGCCCTGGGGTCTGCCTACGTGGTCCCGAGTGAATCCTTTGCGGCCGCGAAGTGTGCCGCGGCGACGGTCACGTCCTCCGCGCGGTCGGCCGCGGCCGCGGGGTCGATCTCGGTTGCGATCTCCCGGACCGCCCGCACCGAGGCCTCCCGGACCAGCGCCTCGAGCTGTGCACCCGAAAGCCCCTCGGTGCTCGCCGCCAGCGCGTCTAAGTCGACGTCCTCGCCAAGCGGCGTCTCCCGGGTGTGGACCGCCAGGATCTCCCGGCGGGCGGGCTCATCCGGCTCGGGCACCTCGATGTGTTGTTCGAGCCGGCCGGGGCGCAACAGCGCCGGGTCGAGGCTCCCCCTGCGGTTTGTGGCCGCCACCACCACGAGCGCGGGGTGCTCGGCGGCCCGGTCGAGCTCGGTCAACAGCTGCGAGACCACCCGTTCGGTGATCTCGTTGCCCTCGCCGCGGCGCCCGGCGAGCCCGTCGATCTCGTCGAGAAAGACGATCGCCGGCGCGGTTTGGCGGGCCCGGTCGAACAGCTCGCGGATCGCCGCCTCGGTCTCGCCGACGTACCGATCGAGCAGCTCCGGGCCGGCCACCCGCAGGAAGTTGACCCCGCTCTCGCCGGCGATCGCCTCCGCGAGCAGCGTCTTGCCGGTCCCGGGCGGCCCGTACAGCAACACGCCGCTGGGTGGTTCCGCCGCCGCGGCGCGAAAGAGCGGCTCGTACGAGAGGGGCCACTCGACGGCCTCCCGGAGCCGTGCCTTGGTCTCCCCGAGCCCGCCGACGTCCGCGAAGGTCGTCGTCGGCGACTCGACGACGTACTCGCGCATCGCCGACGGTTCGACCCCGGCGAGTGCCGTCTCGAAATCCCCCGGCTCGACGACCGGCTCGTCGCCCGACCCCCGGCGGAGCGCGGCCATGCCCGCCTCCCGGGCCAGCGTGGCGAGGTCGGCGCCGACGAACCCGTGGGTCCGGGCGGCGAGCGCGTCCATGTCGACGGCCTCGTCTAAGGGCATCTCGCGGGTGTGGACCGCCAGGATCTCCCGCCGGCCCGCCTCGTCGGGGACGCCGATCTCGATCTCGCGGTCGAACCGGCCGCCCCGCCGGAGCGCGGGATCGATCGCGTCGACGCGGTTGGTCGCGCCGATCACGATCACCTCCTCGCGGGCCTCGAGCCCGTCCATCAGGGTCAGCAGCTGCGCGACCACCCGGTTTTCCATGTCGGCGTCCTCGTCGCGGGCGCCGGCGATCGAGTCGATCTCGTCGACGAACAGGATCGCCGGGGCGTTCGCCGAGGCCCGGTCGAAGGCGTCTCTGAGCTGCTGTTCGGACTCGCCTTTGTACTTCGAGACGATTTCGGGCCCGGAGATGGTCTCGAAGTGCGCGTCAACCTCGTTCGCCACCGCCCGCGCGATGAGCGTCTTGCCGGTCCCGGGCGGCCCGTACAGCAACACGCCCTTGGGCGGCTCGATGCCCAGCCGGGCGAACAGCTCCGGCTCGGACAGGGGCAGTTCGATCATCTCCCTGACGAGCTCGAGTTCCTCGTCGAGCCCGCCGATGTCCTCGTAGCTCACGCCCGTCGAGGCCTCGGGCGCGTCTCCGGTCGCCTCGGGGGCGGCGAGCTCGGGCTCGACCGCGACCGTGGTGTCGTCGGTGATGCGCACCGACCCGGTCGGATCGGTCCCGGTCACGACGTAGGCCCCGTGTCCCGAGACGCGCAGCTGTTTTCCCTCTCGGACGAGGCCATCGACCAACGCTCGGGTCACGGCGTCGGTCGGCGGGTCCGGGTCGGCCCGGTCGTCGGCGGGCTGGAGAGTCACGTCGGCAGCGTCCTCGACGGTCCCGGCCCGGATCCGGACGGTGTCGCCGATGTTCGCGCCGACGCTCGCTCGGGTGTCGGCGTCGATCCTGATCACCCGGCCCTCGTCGTCGCCCGGCCACACCTTCGCGACGGTGAGACGGTCCCCGTCGATGATCACGGGGTCGCCGCTCAGCACGCCCAGTCGCTCCTGGACAGCAGAAGGGAGCCGCGCCCGACCGCGGCCCGCGTCGGATTTCCGGGCGCCTTCGACGCGGACCTCGATCTCGTCGGTCATGCGATTGGGTAGGGGCCGGCGGGGCTTAACTGTCTCCGGTCTCGGCCGGCTCGTCGGTCGCGGCGAGTTCGACCGAGCGCTCGCCGAACTGGTCCTGCTCGAAGACAAAGGCCGTTCCCTCGAGGTCGGCCGGCGCCACGGTGAGCTCGATCCGGAGGCCGGTCTTGCGGGCGGTTACGCCCGGCTGGACCTCGACGGAATCGTCGACGGCCAGACGGATCCGCCCGACGCCGGTGCGTTCGAGGATCTCGGGATCGGTCATGCGCTCGTCGACGTACACCAGGCGTCCGGTGTCGCCGTCGGTGACCAGCAGGTGGATCTCCCTGCCGGGGCCGGTCGCGTACTCCAGGCCGACCCGCTCGGGGACCCCGCGGTAGAGGACCTCTCGTCCGTCCCGGTAGGTCACGACGATCCCGCCCTCGACGAGCTCGACGGGCAGGGCCGCCGGCGAGATCTCGAGATCGGCCACGAGATCGGTACCGCGTCGATCGACTAAACGCCGTCGGGACGTCGCCGGAACCACCACGCGTAAATGCGCTGGCCGGGGAGTACCAGCGAACATGGAGGCGACGGCGACCGCCCCGGCAGCGGGGACGATCATCAACGCGCTCGCGACGGACACCGGCGCGGCCTTCGCGATCGAGGAGTACACGACGGCGACGGTTCGGCTGGGCGGCTCGACGGTCACCGGCGAGGTCGCCGGCGCGGACGGCGCCGACACGACGCTGATCGAGCGCTGTCTCGAGCTGGTTACCACCCGCTTCGGCAACGGCCAGGGCGGGCACGTCCGGACCGAAAGCGAGGTGCCGATGGCAGCGGGACTCAAGTCCTCGAGCGCGGCCGCGAACGCGACCGTGCTCGCGACCCTCGCGGCCCTCGGGATCGACCGCGAGGCGGCCTCCAGGGAGACTGCGGCCCGACTCGGCGTCGCCGCGGCCCGGGACGCCGGCGTCACGGCCACCGGAGCCTTCGACGACGCGAGCGCGAGCATGCTCGGGGGCGTGACCGTCACCGACAACGCCGAGAACGCGCTGCTCGCCCGCGCCGAGCGGTCCTGGGACGTGCTGGTCTGGACGCCCCCCGAGCGAGCCTACAGCGCCGCGGCCGACCGCGAGCGGTGTCGCCGGGTGGCCGGGCCAGTCGAGACGGCGACGGAGCTGGCCCGAGAGGGCGCGTTCGCCCGGGCGATGACGGTCAACGGACTCGCGTACTGCGCCGCACTCGAGTACCCGACCGAGCCGCTGGTCGAGGCGATGGACGAGGCTGCCGGCGTGTCGCTGTCGGGGACGGGCCCGAGCGTCACCGCCGTCGGCGACCGCGAGGCACTCGAACCGGTCGCCGAGCGCTGGCGGGATCGCCCCGGCCGGACCTGGCTGACCGAGACACAGACCGCGGGAGCGGAGGTGGTGGCGTGAGCGACGATGCCGACGACGGTCGATCCCGGTCGACAGAGCCAACCGGTGAGACGGGCGACGGCCCGGACCCGGCGGAGATGGATCTCGGGGAGCTCCGAGCGGAGATCAGCGGCATCGACCGGGAGCTCGTGGAGCTGATCGCCCGGCGCACGTACGTCGCAGACACGATCGCGGCAGTCAAGGCCGATCGGGGCCTGCCGACGACCGACGAACAGCAGGAACAGCGCGTGATGGACCGGGCCGGCGAGAACGCGGAACGGTTCGACGTCGACGCGAACCTCGTCAAGGCGATCTTCCGGCTGCTGATCGAGCTCAACAAGGTCGAACAGCGCGAGCGACGGTGACTCCACGCCGCCGAGACGAGCCGGCGGCGAAACTGCCCCGACGTGATCGGGTCGGAGCCAAATCTCCGGAAGACAAGAACAGGAACACATATGAACAATTAGCCCAACCAACGGATATGACAGAGCGATACGACGTAGCGATCGCCGGCGCGGGTCCCGCCGGCGCACAGGCCGCCAGAGACCTGGCAGCCCGCGGGTACGACGTGGTCGTCCTCGAGGCCGAACCGGAGGCGGATTTCCCCCGGACGAGCAACAAGTCCACCGGCGGAACCTTCCCCTCGATGCTGTCCTCGTTCAACGTCCCCGACGAGGTCGTGATGAACTTCACCGACTCGGTGGTCATCGAGTCGCCAAACGATCACTTCGAGCGCAAGCAATCCGGCGCAGTCCTCGAGTTCGCGGATTTCAAGCGGTTTCTGGTCGAGGACAGCCAACAGAAAGGCGCCGAGTACCGGTTCGGCGCCCGTGCGACGGGGGCGCTCATCGAGGACGACGCCGTTGCCGGGATCGAGTACAACGGCGATCGGGCGGTGCGGGCCGAGATCGTCATCGACGCGACCGGGCCGGCGGCGCCGCTCGCGCAGGAACTCGGGGTCGTCGACCTCGACCGGGAGCGCCAGGCGATCGGCGTCGAGTGGGAGTTCGAGGGCGTCGACCTCGATTACCCCGGCTACGCCGACCTGACCGACGCGATGATGCTCCGGTTGGATCACGACTTCGCCCCGGGCGGATACTCCTGGATCTTCCACACCGGCGAGGACCGCGCCAAGGTCGGGGTCTGTTACCTGCAAAACGAACACCACGAGCGGTACGCCGCCGACGGGCTAGGTATCGACGGCTACCTCGATCGATGGCTCGACACCGATCCCCGGTTCGCCGACGCGACCCGGATCGAGGGGCAGAACCACCGCGGCTCGGCGCACATCCAGCCGCCGGCCTCGCTGTCGACGGACGGGTTCATGGCGATCGGCGACACCGTCCCGACGGTCGACCCGTTGTGGGGCGAGGGGATCCACAAGGGGATGAAGTCGGCCCGCGCGGCCGCCTCCGTCGCGGATCGGGCGCTGTCGTTCTCGGAGCCGGACACCTCCGCAGAGAGCATGGCCGTCTACGACCGGCTCTGGCACGACGAGGTCGCCCCCAACGCGAAAACCCGGCTGTTGATGACCGAGCTGATGTATTTCGCCCCCAACGACCGGTTCGATCGGCTGATGGAGGACCTGCGAGCCGCCGACGACGACGTGCTCAAGCGGGTCAACGACGGCGACCGGCTCGCGATGCGAAAGCTCGTCCACCTCTCTGATCTGCCGATGCTCGCCGACTTCACCAGGCTCCAGTTGGCCGGGAGCTGACCGCGCCTGCGAGGACCCCGGGTTTGACCGGGGCCGACGGCGAGCCCCCGAGCACATGCTCTACTCTGTGACCGACCCTTCACCTGTCGGGGTAGCGCCGACGGGGTTGGCCGGAGCAGAGACAATCGCCAGTTCGTGGCCCGTTACGCGACACCGCGACCGGCCGCGCGATCGCTGTGGACCACCGAGACAGACGCCGGCGTCCGTGCCAAGTCTCAGGATCCGGCACTCACGTGCTGCTTGACATTCCTCCGTCAACGACCAGCGACTCCCCGTTGACGTACCCCGAGAGATCACTCGCGAGATACAGTGCCGCATCGGCCACGTCCTCGGGGGTACCGCCCCGCCCCGACGGCACCATCTGAAGGAACTGGTCCTCGGCCTCTGTCCCGAAGATCGGCACGTCATCCGTGGTCATCGCGGTTTCGATCAGCCCCGGGTGGATCGCGTTGACTCGTATGCCCTCGGGCCCGAGTTTCGCCGCGAGCGAGTAGGTCAAGAGCCTGACAGCGCCCTTCGAGGCCGTGTATGTGACGTGTTCTGCCGATCCCTCGAGTCCGGCCACGCTTGAGAGGTTGATGATCGTTCCGCCGCCGTTGTCGATCAGCCGGCGGGCGGCCGCCTGTGCGCCGAAAAAGACCCCGCGGACATTGATATCCATCAGGAACTCGTACTCCTCCTCGGTCACCTCGAGGAACTCCTCGGACCGGAAGACGCCGGCGTTGTTGATCATGTGATCGATCCCGCCGAACCGTTCGGCGGCCTCGACCGCCGCTTCGAGGTCGTCGACACTCGTGACGTCGGTCTCGACGAACGCCGCCTCGACGTTGTACTCGTCGCGAACCAGCTCGTGGGTCGGCTGACCGCCCTGTCGCGGCTCCTCGCGGATGTCCGCCACGACGATGTCTGCTCCCTCCTCGGCGAACCGCCGTGCGATCGCGCGTCCGTTGCCGCTCGCTGCGCCCGTGATTACCGCCGTGTCTTCGGCTAGCATACCAATTGAATTGTATGGAATGTACACTAATAACCAATCCTCGTGTGAGCGCAACGGGTACACAGGCGTCCGGGAGGTATTTCCACGCCGGGAGCGAACGTTGCGTATGACCCTCGATCCGGTCCACGTCGACGGCATCGCGGCGCTGGCGAGCCGAGTGAGCGACGCCGTCGACGAGCGCGATCACGTCGAGCTCGCGGAGCGGGCCTTCGAGGAGTTCCTCGATCCGCTGTACGACGGCGGGGTGGTGCTCGAACCCGTCGACGAGCTTGGTCGCCGGGCCGTCCCCGCCGAGGACATCGCCCTAGAGGGCTCGCCGTTCGAGACCCGACACGGGCTCGACGCCGGGACGATCAACCCGACGACCTTCGAGAACGGGCTCGTGCTCGACGTTTCTCAGGCCGCGATGGCGAGCGTACCCTCCGATCTCGACGTGCACAGGCGCCGGACGATCGTGATGACCGTCCACACGAACGACGAGACGGTGACCGTCGCCGACGACGGCTGGACGACCGACGACGAGGAGTACGCCCGCCAGCGAGTGCTGCGCGCCCCCCGGGTCGATCGGTACGAGCAGACGGTCGTCCACGCCCTGGCGCTGTACCGCGCCGAGAGCGAACACGCCCTGGAACAGGCAGACGCCGTCGAGGACCTGCTCGTGCTCGACGGGCCGCTGTACCCGACCGGACTGCTCCAGTGGGTCGAGCGGGACCCGACCCTCGAACGGCTGATCATCGAAGAACAGGAGTTCACCGGCGTGATCGAGAACTACCTCCGGCTGGTTGAGCGGTTCGTTGAACGGGGCGTGCCGCTGATGGGATTCGTCAAGAACACCACCTCGAAGGCGATCACCCAGACCCTGCGGGAGAAGACCGGCTCGCCATGGGTCGACGACGCCGCCTTCTTCCGTCGGGCCCTCGCACCGCGGGACGATCGGTCGGAGGCGCTCACCTTCACCACCTGGTTCCGGTCGCGGGTCGGCACCGACGGCCTGCTCGCGGACGGCGAGTTCGCCGGCGGCCCCTTCAGCAGGGGTCGCGCGCTCGGCGAGGAAGCCTACGAGCTCACCTTCTTCGTGATCTACGATCCCCGCGAGGACCTGGTCTACCGGGTCGAGGCGCCGTACGCGTTCACCCGCGATCCGGCCACCCGCGAGCGGCTGACCCGACACGCCCTGAGTGCCGTCGCGACCGAGCGGGGGCCGCCGCTGGCGGTCGGAAAGGCCGACGACCTCGCCCGGATCAGCCGCGACGGCAAGCGGGCGCTGCGCCGGCGGATCGAGCACGCCTTCGACACCGAGTGCCGCCGGGGGTACAACGACAAGCGGTGGGGACAGGCCGCCTCGGCTCAGCCCGAGTGACCCGGGTAGTCGCGCTCGAACCGCGCCTCGATCTCCGCGTCGTCGATCTCGATCAGCACCGGCCGGCCGTGGGGACAGGCCCAGGGGTTCTCGCAGGCGTCGAGCTGCTCGAGTAAGTCGACGATCGAGCCCTCGGTCAGCGAGGTGTTGCCCGTGATCGAGGGGTAGCAGGCGAGATCGGCGAGCAGCTCCGCGGCGGCGGCCTCGACGGTTCGCTCGGCGGCCTCGGGCCCCTCGGCGAGCGCCGCGAGCAGGTCACGCACCAGCTCCGGGCCGGCGGCCTCCGACAGCGTCTCGGGGAGCGCCCGGACCTCTACTGTCTGGTCGCCGGTACGGGCCGCCCGGACGCCGAGCCGGGCCAGCGTCTTCCGGTGGGCCGCGAGCCGGTCGGCCTCGCCGGGGGTTACCTCCACGCTGACGGGTTCTGCAAGCGCCTGCGTGCTCGTCTCCGCCTCGAAGGCCGCCCGCAGGCGCTCGTAGTTGATCCGCTCGTCTGCGGCGTGTTGATCGACCAGCACGAGGCCGTCCTCGCTCGCGGCGACCACGTACGTTTCATCGAGCTGTCCGAGCACCCGCAGCGGCGGGAGGGTGTCGTACTCGCCGGGTCGCTCCGACGGGGCCCCGAGCCGCGTCTGTTCGAGCCGCTCGTGTTTGTCCTCGGCTGCCCCCGAGGGCGTCTCGGTCGTCGCCCGCGCCCGACTCGTCGACGCCCGGTCCGAGTCGCCCTCTCGCGTCTCGGTCGTTCTCGCCCGCGTGTCCGCGTTCGTCCCCGCGTCGATCTCGGTCGTGTCGCCCCGATCCGCCTCGGATCCCGGATCGACGCTCGTCTCCTCGGGGGCCGACCGGCCTCGCGGAGCCGACGAGCGCAGGAGTCCGGCCTCGAGCAGCGAGTTCTCGACGACCGACCGGACCTGCTCGCGGACCGTCGCCCCGTCTGCGAAGCGGAGTTCGCGCTTGCGGGGGTGGACGTTGACGTCGATCGTCGCCGGATCCACCGTCAGGAACACCGCCGCGAACGGGTACCGGTCGGGGGCGAGCTGGGTACCGTAGGCTTCGACGATCGCCTCCCGGACCGCGCTGGCCTCGACGTACCGGCCGTTGACGAACGTCGAGACGTACTCGCCGCTGGCCCTGTTCGTTTCGGGGTGGCTCACCAGTCCAGCGACCGACTCGAGCGGGCCCTCAGAGCCGACGGGCGCCGAGAGCTCGCGCATCGCCGTCGCGACCTCCCGGCCGTACACCGCCATGACCGCCTCGCGCAGTTCGCCCGAGCCGGTGGTCGCGAACGTCTCGTTGTCGTCGTGCTCGAGCGTGACCGCTACCCCGGGGTTCGCGAGCGCGTAGTTGGTCACGATCCGGTTCACGTGGCCGAACTCGGTGGCGGGCTGTTTGAGGTACTTGCGCCGGGCGGGGACGTTGTAAAACAGATCCCGAACTGTGACCGTCGTCCCCGTCGGGCAGCCGGTCGGGGACACCGAGGTGACCGCTCCGCCCTCGACGGTGAGCTCGGTCCCCCGCCCGTCCGGCGGTCGCGAGGCGATCGTCAGCCGCGAGACCGCTCCCAGCGCGTGCAAGGCCTCCCCGCGGAATCCGAGCGTCCCGACGCCGGACTCGAGGTCGTCAATCCCGGCGATCTTGCTCGTGGTGTGTTTCTCGACGGCCCGCCGGAGCGTCGACTCGTCCATCCCGATCCCGTCGTCGCGGACCCGCAGCAGCTCGGTCCCGCGTCCCGCGACCGAGACGGTCACCCGGTCGGCGTCGGCGTCGATGCTGTTCTCGACTAACTCCTTGACCGCCGAGGCCGGCCGCTCGATCACCTCGCCGGCGGCGATCTGCTCGACGGCCCGCTGGTCGAGCCGGCGGATCTCCTGGCGCTCGCTCACACCCACGGTACTCCGCGGGCGGTCTTGAGCGTGGCGGGCCGATCGCGTAAGCTATTTGCGCGTGGCTGACTGACCGGTTAGTTAGTGTCGGAACGCGCCCGTCCACCGGAGGGAGGTCGTGGCGACAGGCGTCGGTGACCGGCTGCGCCGCCGGTTCGGCGAGCGCGGTCCGGTCGTCGGGACCGTCATCGCGAGTACGTTTTTCATCGGCTTCGGCGGCGGAGTGATCTTTCCGATCCTGCCGAACCTGGGGGCGGTGTTGGGCATCTCGCCGTTCCTGGTGGGGGTGATCCTGAGCGCGAACCGGTTCACGCGGCTGGTCGCGAACGCGCCGGCCGGCGCCCTGGTCGATAGGATCGGCACCCGTCGGCCGTTCGTCGCCGGGATGACGATCCAGGCCGTCGGAACCGCCGGGTACGTCGTCGCCTTTCTCGCACCGTTCCCGACCGCGTGGTTTCTCGGCGCCCGGGTGCTGTGGGGAGTCGGCAGCGCCTTCGTGTTCGCGACGGCCCTGACCATCGCCGCCGACGTTAGCACCGGCGAGACGCGCGGGGCGAACATGGGCGTGATCCGCGGGGGCGTGCTCTTTGGCTTTCCGACGGGCGTGGTGTTGGGCGGGCTGGTCAGCGATCTGTACAGCAACGTCGCCGCGTTCGGGCTCGCGACTGGGTTTGCCGTCGTCGCGACCGCGGTGGCGTACCTGTCGATCCCCGAGACTCACGTCACCGGCGACGGCCACCGCTCGGTCAAGCCCTGGGACGTCGACACCAGCCTGCCGGCTCTGACCGCGGGGGCGGTGAACTTCGCGGTGTTTTTCGTCTACTTCGGGGCGCTGTTCGCGACACTTGTCGTGTTCGTCCGCCGGCGCGGGCTCGAGGTGTTCGGACTGGGTCCCCAGGGGAGTTCGGGGATGTTCATGGCGATTACGGTGATCGCGGCCGGATCGTTCATGCTGATCGGCGGCGTGCTCAGCGACCGGGCCGAGTCCCGCGTGCCGACGTTGGTCGTCTTTCTTGGACTGGCCGGCGGGAGCTTCTTCCTGCTCGCGGTCGCGGAGTCCGTGTTCGTGCTCGCAGTCGCCTGCGTGTTCGTCGGGATCGGACAGGGCGGCTCGAACGGGCCGCTGTTGGCGCTGCTCGCGGATCTCACCCCCGAAGAGCGGATGGGCCGTGCGGTCGGGACCAACAACGTGCTCGGCGACGTCGGCGGCGGGCTCGGCCCACTGGTGACGCTGCCGCTTGTCGACAGCGTCGGGTTCGCCCCGGTGTACGTGGCCTGCGGCGTACTTCCGGTGCTCGCCGCCGGGGCGTTGATCGCCGGCGTCTATCGGGAGACCGGCCGAGTCCTGCCCGGGCGAGCGAGCGCGTGAACGATGGATCCTTAGCCCCGGACTCGGTAATCCGAGCCGGCCGATGACGAGGCCTGCTTCCGAGCCCTCAGGGCGATGAGGAACCCTATGAGTGCCGAGGCC
>CAYRQD010000038.1:0-378 GCA_964426325.1 uncultured Halobacteriales archaeon
CTCGTGGGGTTGAAGCGGCCATCGGCACGGGATCGCCGCCAAAGTTCGGGTGTTTCAGACGGACCCTCGTGGGGTTGAAGCGACCTCACCAACCCACGGTCCTCCAGATCAATCAAGTTTCAGACGGACCCTCGTGGGGTTGAAGCGAGCGCCAACCGGACACGCCGGGCGCACGCGGTCCGTTTCAGACGGACCCTCGTGGGGTTGAAGCCCCGACAATCGCCAGCGCCCAATAGTCCGTGTCGTTGTTTCAGACGGACCCTCGTGGGGTTGAAGCAAGCGCGTCGGCCCGAACCCGACCGGGAAGCCCGTGTTTCAGACGGACCCTCGTGGGGTTGAAGCCTCCGACAGTCCCCGAGAAACACCGAAGCTGGATAT
>CAYRQD010000038.1:388-14846 GCA_964426325.1 uncultured Halobacteriales archaeon
GTCGAGGGTCGGCACCTCGGGTTTCAGACGGACCCTCGTGGGGTTGAAGCCGACAGCCGCTGTTGGGCGGCGTCCGAGCGCTGGTTTCAGACGGACCCTCGTGGGGTTGAAGCGGGACACGGAGCGCGGCAACGAACGGACAGCCGACAGTTTCAGACGGACCCTCGTGGGGTTGAAGCAAATCGATCTTGTCCGACGCGACGGCACTACTGGAGAGTTTCAGACGGACCCTCGTGGGGTTGAAGCCTAAACCCGCCGTGGTCCACGAACGGGAACGCATCGTTTCAGACGGACCCTCGTGGGGTTGAAGCCAGGCCGCGGTGGACCAGGGGCGCGTGGACCCACTCGTTTCAGACGGACCCTCGTGGGGTTGAAGTCGACCGAAGGGCCATGATAGAGCCCGTGAGAAGCCGAACCCGTTCCTGGACCGAGCGGATTCGACCATCGCGACCCCCGATCTAACCGGCGAAGAAGGAGCCCAACCGCTGACCTCACAACTCGAACACAGCGAAAACCGCACAGCTACGAATCGTACAGAATGCGAGTGGGTCCGGGCGGAACTAGATCCGCCCGAGGGCGCCGCCTTCAATCCGGTTTTGTGGGGCCATCCGGCTTTCGGGCGGGTTCCGTGACAACCCATGGCACGGAACGAAACCGACTTCGAACCGATCGATCCGCGCACCGCCCAGGAACCGTACCTTGGCCACAAAGGGACCGAGTGTACCGGCGCGACCGTCCAGAACCACCGCCAGCACATCAGGTGACTCGTGCGGTGGTGCGACGAGAAGGACATTAACAACCTGAACCGATTGACCGGACGCGACCTCCAAGAGTTCCGGCTCTGGCGCAAGGAGCAGGGCGACATCAACCTGATGACCCTGAACAACCTCACGAGTGCCATCCAGGTGTTCCTCAAGTGGGCCGGATCCGTCGAGGCCGTCCGACCGAATCTTCACGAGAAGGTGATGGTCCCGCAGGTTTCACCTTCAGATGAGCAATCCGACGCCATGCTTGAGGCCGACGACGCCGAAGCGATCCTGGAGTACCTCGAGACGTACCACTACGCGTCGGAGGGACACGTCGTCTTCGCGGTGCTGTGGGAAACCGGGATGCGGATCGGTGCGCTCTGGTCGATCCACCTCGCGGATGTCGACTGTGAGCAGGATCACGTGACGCTGGTCCACCGTCCGGATGAGGGGACGACCCTGAAAAACGGCGCGAGTGGCGAGCGACCGGTCGCCATCACGCCGGAATTAGCGACCGTGGTCGACGATTACATCGACGGCATCCGAATCGACCAGACCGATGAGTACGGGCGAGAGCCGCTTATCACCACGACGAAGGGCGGATCAGCAGATCGTCGATCCGGAGACACGTCTATCGCGTCACCGCCCCCTGTTTTCGGAACGAGCCGTGTCCCGACTGTGCGGAGGCGCCTGGTTCGAAGTGTGGCGGGAGCGTGAATCCCCACGCGATTCGGCGGGGTAGTATCACGCACTACCTGACCAACGACGTGCCCGTCGAGATCGTGAGCGACCGCATGAACGTGAGCCGTGACGTTCTGGACAAGCACTACGACCGACGTGACGAGGAGGTGAAACTCGAACAGCGGCGTGTATCTCGAAGACGTGTAACGGCCCTCAGCCGCGACCGTCCGGGTTCTGACGTCATCACAGCGAGTTCGCTGGAGCGATCAATACAGCGTGCTTACACACTCCCAACTAGACCGTGGCACTCACTCGGTTGAATCAGTCAGCCGATGTAGGATGTAACTAAAATATCGTGGGGAAATATTTGAGTTACGACCCGCTCAAGCCGACGATCCTATATACCAGCACGCTACGCCACTCTGCGCTAACTCAAAGTCGCCGCTCACGTCTCGCTCTCGAACGAGCGCGTCAGAATGTCGAAGATGTCCACCGCTTGGAACTCCTGATAGCGCTCCTTACCGGTTGTCTCCTGAAGCACATTCTCTTTCTCCAACTCCGTAATTGCGTTCCGGGCCGTCTGATGGGACACGCCGAGCAGTTCTTCTACGTCGTTGGTCGTCACATAGGGATACTGGAAGAGGCGCATTGCGAGACGGTCGGTCGCGGTCTTCTCGTGACCGTACCGCGCCTTGTACTTTTGGCGCAATCCGCGAAGTTCGTCGGTCCTTGCCACCGCATCGGCGGCCTGCTGGCGGATGCCGTCGAGGAAGAACTGAAGCCACTGCTCCCAGGCACCGTCTTCGCTCACCGCCCGCAGTAGCTTGACGTACTCGATTTTGTGCTCGTTGAAGTACGCACTTGGGTAGAGGTAGGGATCACTCAGATACCCCTGCTGGATGAGTTGTAGTGTGATTAGTAGCCGACCGAGCCGACCGTTCCCGTCACCGTAGGGGTGGATCGTCTCGAACTGATAGTGGACGATTCCGAGGTCGACGAGGTCGTGGTAGGGACCGCCCTGCGTGATGTAGGTCACGAGGTCGTCGATGAGCCCGGGAACATGGCTAGGGACAGGCGGGATGAACGGTGCGCGATGGGGCTCGGGTGGCGGAATGTGTACCGGCTGCGACCGGAATCTACCGGCTCCGTCTCCCTCGTCGCGAACGCCTGCCATGATCATCTCGTGGAGGTCGTGGATCAACTCGAGAGAGATCTCGCTAGTTTCGGTGACGCGGTCTGCCCCCTCTCTGACCGCTTCCTCGTAGTTCAACCCCTCCCGGAGGTCTTTGGTTGTTTCACCATGGTCAATGTCCGAAGGGCGAAACAGATCTTCGAGCTCGAGGTCCGCTCCTTCGATGAGTACCGACTCGACGGCTTCACGCCGCACAAGGGAAGTGTAGACGAGAGGGCTCGCGTCCGTCTCTTCGCTGATTCCTTCCAGCCGACCGAGCTGATAAATCGCATCCTGGAGCGTCTCCTGAAACTCCGGGCCGAGTTCGATCTCACGCGACGGCGGCAACTTTTCCGGCAGGTAATACGACCGCTGTCCGAACAGGATGTATTTGCCCGGGGCCCGCTCGGGGAGCTCCTCGGTGGACATTGTGGTTATTCACCTGAAAACACGCCTTATTCAAAATACCTTCCCTGAAATTAGAGTTAGATATTCGTATCGCCACAGAGTTTATTAGTTCTCGATCGCTGGGGTGGGCGCTAACTCAAATGTAGTCTCACGGCAGAGAAGTCGCGGTGAACTACCCCGCCCTGCTCGGCCTGACGGCCTCGCTGCGGGCGGAGCTTCCTGCTTCCACGACGCGCTTTGCAGATACAGGCGTATCCACAGGGAGCGCAGTCTCCACAGGCGTTGCTTTGGAGTGTCCCACTCCTAGTTGCTCGACGGGGAAATTCCGTGGGACAACGCACGCTTCTTGTCGCGTTTGAACGCTGTCCGTATCCACCGGCTTCGCAAGGAGCGAGTCGTTCCGGATAGAACGACGAGTGAGTCCAAGCCGACAGGTCGGAACGCCTATCTTGGCTCCCGATCGGCGTTCATCATCATAAATGCTTGCGTGGGCCTGTCGGTTTGCAACAGAACAGTGTATGGATAGATGAGACGGCGCTGTATCCCCGCCCGACTGCGCTCCGTGTCCGCTGGCACGGACTGCGGTGCTTCTTGAAGACGGGGGCTTAGCGCCTATATTCAGCTAAAACTATTACCTCACCCACTCTCGGACGTAGTCGCTGGCCTGACTGACCAGTGACGACGAGGACGGCTGCGGACCGATAGCAGTCGAGCGCTCGCCTGATTGGACGGCTATGCATCTCGATACGGCGCTGTCAGCCGTCCGGATACTGTCCGGTTACGAATCGTGCAGAGTGCGAGTGGGTCCGGGCGGAACCAGTATGAGGTGCGTACCTTCCCTTCCCTGCCGATTTCCCGCGCTTCGAGCCTTCTCACGGGATTCCGTGAGACACATGAACACGAGAAACGACAAACTCGAACCAATCGAGCCAAGCAACGCGCGCGAGCTATTCCTCCAGCACAAGACCACCGGTTGTGCCGAAAGCACAGTCCAATCCTACACCTATCGGACGGAGCACTTCATTCGGTGGTGTAACCAGAACGGGATTGAGAATATGAACGAACTGACTGGCAGGGATCTGCAAGAGTATCGACTGTGGCGGCAGGAAGATGGTGACCTCAAGAAGATCACGTTGAACCAACAGATGAGCACAATTCGGGTGTTTCTGAAATGGTGTGGGTCAATCGAAGCCGTACCAGCAGACCTCTATGAGAAGGTGATGGTCCCGCGTGTCCGGCCGCAGGACGAACGCAACGACGAGACACTGGATTCTGACGTTGCCGAAGAGATCCTTAATTACCTGTCGACCTACCAGTACGCCTCACGAGAACATGCGGTGTTCGCGCTCCTGTGGGAAACAGGCATTCGGATCGGAGCAGCGAACTCACTCGATCTCGGAGATGTCGACACCGACGAAGAACGGATTAATTTGATCCACCGACCAGAGCAAGGCACGCAGTTGAAGAACGGGACTGACGGCGAGCGACCGATTGCAATTTCGAGCGAACTGGCACGGATGTTTGAAGACTACAGAGAGATGACGCGAGAGGAGGTGACCGACGAGTACGGTCGACATCCGTTTATTACGACAACGCAGGGCCGGATGGTCCGGACAACCATGCGCCGCTTAGTGTATCGTGTGACAGCCCCATGCTTCCGTGGTGAGTCCTGTCCAGACTGTCCGGAAGGGGCCGAGGGCAAGTGTGGAGAGTCAGTGAGTCCGCACGCAATCCGGCGCGGCAGTATCACTCACTTCCTCTCGCAGGACGTACCAGTGGAGATTGTTGGAGACCGGATGAACGTGAGTCGAGACGTGCTCGACAAGCACTACGACAAGCGCACCAAGGAAGTGAAATTAGAGCAGCGAAGAGGCTATCTCGACAAGGTGTAGCGGATCGTCGGTCGTTATCGAACTACACCCAGCTACTGTATCGGCCAACGGACTTTCAATCGTGGACGGTCACTCGTTGAGCCAGTCGTGCCATTCTCCGAGATCGACGAGTTGGTTTGCAACCCCGTCGAGTCCGTACTGATTGAACACCTCGTCGACGGTGCGAGCAAGTCCCTCGGGGTCGGTGTCCGGGAGTGTCTGGTCGTAGTAGAGAAAGATTCCCGCGTGGTCGTACTCACGGTGCAGCGGCTCGAAATCCTTTGCGTTGTTCGTCAAGAGGACAGTGCCAGACTCACAACACCACTCGACAAGTTCAGCGTCAGTCGTGTGTTCACCGAACCGGTCTTTCGCCTGTTCTACGTCGTGTCCACGCTCTCGGAGCAGCCGCTCGAAGACTCGACCAACGTGCTCGTCAAGCAAAATCTGTGCACCCGTCACTGCACGGTTTCTTTCGGCTTGAGTGAGGACTCACGAACGCGCTCAAATGCCGTTTCGTTCTCCGCTTCGAGTTCGCGCATTTCGTCGATATGGGCGTAGTAGTAGGAGAGCGATTCGTACACGTCTGCAAGAGACACGTCGAGTTGGTCCGCGACGTGTGCGGGGGATTGGCCGCTGTCAATCACCCGGCCGGCGACGTGGCGCACGCCAATCCGCGTGCCGTCGATTCGGGGCTCGCCGCCAAGCACATCTTCGTCACGGATAACAGTCATATGATCCGATAGGGATCCCCGCCGGTTATATCTTTCCAGCAGCCGACTCATGGCGTTTCGTCAGACGCTCCAGATTGTCGAATTTTGCCATTGTTTGGGCCATTGATTGGGCCAAAACAGCCGAATTGAGAGAAATATTCAATTCATACCGAGCCCGAGACGACCGAATCGGATCCCGAAGCCGCTGTCGCCGTCCACCGGAACGTCAATATCACTCGGTCTGCGGCAGCCGACTCGGGACTCTGGAGTGCCTTCTCGATGCTCTACTTCCCGTGGTACGTCGATCATCGCTGGCCGTTTAATACTGTCTCGGCAATGAAAGAGAAATTCTGGACTCAGGCACAGGCACTCGACGGTAAAGCTAGCACGTTCGAACGCGTCTGGTGGATAGCAGAACTGACGTTTGAGGAGCAGTCCGATGGAACGGTCGATTACGAATTAACCCGACGTGCACTCAGTAAGCGACGCTTCTCGTTGTTGGTTTTCGACACGCCCATGGCCAGATACAAACCTGCGGTACGAGCTCTGTTAGACGTACTTTACGACGATGTTGCGAACGGTGAAGAGGAAGGGTCACTAACAGCGGATTCCGTGCTTGACGAGACGATCAAGCGATTTCGAAAGTCGGGTTCTGTCTTCCCGTATGAGGGACAGGACAAAGAACAATTGGCTGAGACGATACGACAGATCAGGGCAGACGTGGAATCCGAATCTGCCTGACCACGTCTGGGGTCTCTTTGTTGCCGTCCGAGCTGTAGCAAAACGTCGCGACGGACAGAAAACCCAGAACGAGATTGCAATCTGTTGCGTTGCGTTTCGTTTCGGGAAGCTATGCTGGCACACATGCTATATGTTATATGAACCAATGGATTAATTACCAACCACACGTCATCGAATAACGGAATCCCAGCATGAAGGCGGGGCGCGCAGGAATCTGCATGGGTTCATATGACGAAGGTCGTCATCATAGAACGACAAAAACACAAATATCGACGATAGAAGTCGTGAAAAGCCGAAAACGAGAGTGTTAGAAACCGTACGCGCCGCGTATGGGTCCGGGCGGATTCGAACCGCCGATCTCGGCCTTGTAAGGGCCACGTCATAACCACTAGACCACGAACCCCAATCTGAGTGAGCCGACCGCGAGGAATAATCCTTTCTGTCCGGTCCGACGGGCTTACGATTGCGGGCGCGAAGGCCGTGACATGAGACGGTGGCTGACGGTCGCGGGCCTTGGGGTGGGGCTCGTGCTCGTGGTGGGCGCAGTGCTCGCGGTGTTCGCGCCGCCGCCGGCGCTGATCGACCCCGGCGAGTACGACCGCGTGACCGTCACAGTCGAAAACGAGACCGCAACGCTGGGCACCGTCACCGCACGGGTCGCGGACACCGAACAGAAGCGGTACCTCGGGCTGAGCGAGACCGGCTCGCTGGGACCGAACGAGGGCATGTTGTTCGTCCACCCCGAACCCGGCGAGTACTCCTACGTGATGCCCGAGACACCCTTCCCGCTGAGTCTCGTCCAACGGGACATGTCCTTTCCACTGGACATCGTGTTTGTCGACGCCGACGGGACGATCACCGAAATTTACGAGGCCGCAATCGGCGGCGGCCCCTACCCCGGAACCGGTAAGTACGTCCTCGAGGTGCCCCGCGGGTGGACCGCGGATCGCGGCGTCACGGTCGGTGACTCGGTGCGGATCCCACCGGAAATCGGGTGACACGTCCCGGGTAGCAGAGATACGGATCGGTGGCCTTTTTATTCTGAAACCGCTTTTATATTGTGATACTACTATGCACAATAGGATACAATCACCTGACGGTCCCCCAGGGAGACAGGGGCGATTCTGGCAAAACGGTGTGGAGGTACGTGGATGAGCGTCGACTGGGAGGACGACGACCCGTTCGAAGACCAGCGCGAGAAGGTCGAGAACCCGATGAAGCGGCTGTTCCGTGAGTACGGAATGCGTTACTGGTGGGCCGCGACGGTCGGGATCATCTCCTCGATTCTCGCCCGCGTGCTCGATCTCCTACCGCCGATTTTCCTGGCGGTCGCGATCGACGCGATCTTCAGAGACGACGCCACCTACGCCGAGGCGCTCCCGTTCGGGGGCGGGCTGCTCGGACCGTTCATTCCCGAGGCGGCGATCGACCAGTTCTGGTTTACGATCGGGCTGCTCGCGGCGATTTTCGTGTTGGCCGCCGGCTTCCACTGGGTGCGCAACTGGGGGTTCAACTACTTCGCCCAGCACATCCAACACGATGCCCGGACGGACACCTACGACCGGATGCAGGATCTGAACATGGACTTTTTTGCCGACAAGCAGACCGGCGAGATGATGTCCGTGCTCTCGAACGACGTCAACCGTCTTGAGCGGTTCCTCAACGACGGGATGAACTCGCTGTTCCGGCTGTCGGTGATGGTCGTCGGGATCGCGATCATTCTGTTCGCCTACAACTGGCAGTTGGCCCTGGTCGCGATGGCGCCGGTTCCGCTGATCGCGCTGTTTACCTACATCTTCATCAAGCTGATCCAGCCCCGGTACGCCGAAGTCCGCTCGATGGTCGGCAAGCTCAACAGCCGCCTCGAGAACAACCTCGGCGGTATCAAGGAGATCAAATCCTCGACTACCGAGGACTACGAGTCCGACCGCGTCGACGACGTCTCGGATGACTACCTAGGCGCGAACTGGGGTGCGATCCGGATCCGGATCGGCTTTTTTCCCGGGCTCCAGCTGCTCTCGGGGATCGGCTTCGTCGTGACCTTCCTGATCGGCGGGGTCTGGGTGCTTGAGGGAGCGCCCGGGCCATTCTCTGGCGAGCTGCGGGCCGGAACCTTTGTCGCGTTTATTCTGTACAGCCAGCGGTTCATCTGGCCGATGGCACAGTTCGGACAGATCATCAACCTCTACCAGCGGGCCCGCGCCTCGGCGGCGCGGATCTTCGGGCTGATGGACGAGCCCGACCGCCTGCCTGAGCCCGCGGACGCGCCGGATCTCGAGGTGACCGAGGGCCGGGTCGAGTACGACGACGTGACCTTCGGGTACGGTGAGGAGACGATCATCGAGGATGTCGAGTTCACGGTCGAGCCCGGAGAGACGCTGGCTCTGGTGGGCCCGACCGGCGCCGGCAAGTCGACGGTGCTGAAGCTGTTGCTTCGGATGTACGACGTCGACGAGGGCGCGGTCCGGATCGACGGCACCGACCTCCGTGAGGTGCGCCTGCGGTCGATCCGCCGGTCGATCGGCTACGTCAGCCAGGAGTCGTTCCTGTTTTACGGTACCGTCGAGGAGAACATCAAGTACGGCGTCTTCGAGTCCTCCCGCGAGGAGGTCATCGAGGCCGCGAAGATGGCCGAGGCCCACGAGTTCATCTCGAACCTGCCGGACGGCTACGACACCGAGGTCGGCGAGCGGGGCGTGAAACTCTCCGGCGGCCAGCGCCAGCGAATCGCCATCGCCCGGGCGATTCTTAAGGATCCGGAGATCCTCATCCTCGACGAGGCGACCAGCGACGTCGACACCGAGACCGAGATGCTGATCCAGCGGTCCCTCGACCAGCTCACCGAGGGCCGGACCACCTTCGCGATCGCCCACCGGCTCTCGACGATCAAGGACGCCGACACGATTCTCGTCCTCGAGGGCGGCCGAATCGTCGAGCGGGGCAGCCACGAGGAGCTGCTCGGCAACGACGACCTGTACGCCCACCTCTGGGGTGTGCAGGCCGGCGAGATCGACGAGCTGCCCCAGGAGTTCATCGAGCGGGCCGCCCAGCGCCAGGCCCGCGCCGAGGTCGGCGACGACGACTGACGCCCCTCGGATCGGTCTCTCGTCGAACCGCAACGGCGGCCGCCGAGAGGACACGAGCTAAGGGGAACGGGAAGAAACGGTTCACATGCACCTATCTGAGCTCACGGCACCGGAAGCCGCGGCCGTCGAGACCCGGCTCGCGGTCCTGCCGGTCGGAAGCACCGAACAGCACGGGCCCCACGCCCCGCTGGGAACCGACACGATCGCCGCCGAGCGGGTCGCCGCGGCCGGGGTCGCGGCCCACGACGGCGAGGTCATCACCGCGCCGACGCTGCCGGTCGGGGTCTCGGAAGAACACCGGGAGTTCGGCGGCACGCTCTGGGTTGGCCCCGACTCGTTTCGGGCCTACATCGGGGACGTCCTCGAGAGCCTGCTCGAACGCGACTGGGACCGGATCGTCGTCGTGAACGGCCACGGCGGCAACGTCGACCCGCTCCGGGAGGTCTGTGCCCGCGTGACTCGCGAGACGGCGGCCCGGGCGGTGCCGTTCACCTGGTTCGACGCGATCGAGATGCCCGACGGGCTGGCGATGGGCCACGCCGGGGCCGTCGAGACGAGCCTGCTCCAGCACACCGACCCCGACCGGCTCCGCCCTGGACAGATCCAATCGGCGAGCGCCGACAGCGCCGGCCGGTGGGGGCGGTGGGCGGGCGGCACGAACATCGCATACGACACAGACGAGTTCGCGAAAAACGGCGTCGTCGGCGACCCGAGCGCGGCGACGGCGGCAATCGGCGACGAGCTGCTCAGGGCGGCCGCCGACCGGCTCGCGGAGCTGCTCGACGCACTCGAAGTGGAGTGACAGAGGGCAGACGGCGAACTACCCCTGCCGACTCGCCGCCGGCTGGGGCTCCGTGCGGCAGGGGGACCGCCTGCATGCGGCGACTCGGCGTCGAACGGCGCCAGCAGTCACTCTCCGGCGCCGTCGAGCTGGTCTTTCAGTCCCGGGATGGTGGTCGCGAGCTCGCCGGCCTGTTCGCCTGCCGCCTCGACGTCTGCGATGAGCTCTTCGACCGTCGCGATCTCCTCGGCGAGGCCGTCGTCGTCGAAGGCCCCGGCCTGCTCGCCCATCGTGTACCACTTTTTCGCGTCCCGCAGGTGATCGGTCGCCTCCCCGACATCGAGTGCCGTCCGGAGGGTGTTGAGCACGCCGAGCGTGTTGTCGGCCTCGACCGACCAGATCGACTCGGCCGTCGGCAGCTCGGCGCGGGCCCGCTCGAGTGACTCCTCGACGTCCGCGCGGATCTCCGAGGCCGCCTCGTCGAACAGGTCGTCGTCGTCCAGTGTCGTCTGTGCCATACCGGTCGTTGTACCGCGCGCGGATTAAAAGATCCCCCGAGAGCGAAACTAGTCGTCGATGACCGGACCACACTTGTATCGGCTGGTCCAACGGCGCCCGATGAGCTACAAGACCCTCGACGATCTCTCGGCGGGCCAGCGGGTGTTGGTCCGCGTCGACCTCAACTCGCCGGTGTCGGTGGGCGTGGTCGCCGACAACCGGCGGTTCGCGCGCCACGCCGAGACGATCGCGGAGCTGATCGCGGCCGACCACCGGGTCGCCGTGCTCGCCCACCAGGGTCGGCCCGGCCGCGAGACGTTTCTGCCGCTGGACCAGCACGCGGACATCCTCGCCGAGCACCTCGATCACCACGTCGAGTACGTGCCAGACACCGCCGGCCAGACCGCCATCGACGCGATCCGTGCCCTCGAGCCCGGCGAGGTGCTCGTGCTCGAGAACGTCCGGATGACCGACGACGAGCTCCCCGAGAAACCCCCCGAACAACACGCAGACAGCGGACTGGTCCGGACGCTCGCGCCGGAGTTCGACGCCTACGTCGGGGACGCCTACTCGACGGCCCACCGGAGTCACGCCTCGATCGTGGGCTTTCCGCTGGTGATGGACGCCTACGCCGGCCGGGTGATGGCCGCCGAGTACGAGGCCAACTCCTCGATCGCGACCCGGGAGTTCGACGGCGAGGTAACGATGGTCGCCGGCGGGACGAAAGCCACCGACGTCATCGAGGTGATGACGGCGCTGCGCGACCGGGTAGACAACTTCCTGCTGGGCGGCGTGGTCGGCGAGCTGTTCCTGCGGGCGGTGGGCCACGACGTCGGCCGGGACGTCGACGAGAACGACCTCTACGAGAGCCAGTGGCGGGCCAACCGCGAGCAGATCGCCGAGCTGATCGAAGGTCACCCCAGCGATCTGGTCTTCCCGGCCGACCTGGCGTACGCGAACGAGCGCGACGAGCGCGCGGAGGCGACCGTCGCGGAGCTGCGCCACAGCGACCACGACTACCGCGACGTCGGGACAGACACCGCGGAACGGTACGCCGACATCGCCGCGGACTCCGCGGCCGTGTTCGTCAAGGGCGCCCTGGGCGTGTTCGAGGACGAGCGGTTCAGCCTCGGAACCGTTCGGGTGCTCGAGGCGATCGCCAGCACCGACGCGTTTTCCGTCGTCGGCGGCGGCGACACCTCGCGGGCGATCGAGCTGTACGGGCTTGAGGAGTCGGCGTTTTCCCACGTCTCGATCGCCGGCGGCGCCTACATCAACGCCCTCACCGGCGCCGACCTGCCCGGCGTCGAAGTGCTCGAACGAGAGGCGTGACCGGTCACGGGCCGGGGCTCGCGACGAGCGGCTCGTCGAGGCCGAGCGCCGCGTTCGTTCGCGCGATGCTCTCTGCCTGTCCGGCCGCGTCGGTGATCGCCCGGATCGCGTCGACGTTTTCCGGGACGACGTCTGACTCTTGGTGGATCGCCTGGAAGAGGTACAGATCGTCGTCCTCGACGGTGATCGACTCCCCCCAGATTGCGTTCTCCCACAGGTCGGCCCGCGGACGACCGGCGTCGCCGGCCAGCTCTTTCAACGCGCCCGCGCCGTCGACATCGAGCCACTCGGGGACCACGAACAGTCGCGACTCCCCGGCGAGCAGGTCCCGGACGGCCGCCGCGTCGGGTGTCGCCTCGAGCGAGACGTTGACGCTGTGGGTGTGCATCAGCGTCGCCGGCACCTTCATGCCCAGCGTGTCGATTTCGAGCTCGGGGTAGATCGTGGTGACATCCGGCCCGTGGTGCGAGGGGATCTCGACCGGATCCGGGAGCACGTCGTTGATCGGACCGCGGCCGCTCTGGGCCGGGTCCCCGCCCCGCCGGACCAGGGTCGCCCGGACCTTCTCGATACCGTAGCTCTCCCGGAGAGGGGCGATCAGCCGGGAGAGCCCCGTCGTGTTACACGAGACCACCCGGAGGAGGTCGGGCTCGGCCGCGGCGACGGCCTCGTAGTTCGCCCGCGCCACGAAACTCGCTTCGGCCACGTCGGCGTCTTCCCCGCCTTGGAGGATCGCCGGGGTGTCCTGTTCGCGGTACAGCGAGACGTTTTTTGCGCCGATCCCCGAGGGCGTGGCGTCGACGATCACGTCGCTTGCGGCCACGAGCTCCTCGAGCCCGCCGGCGATCTCGATCCCGGCGGCGCCGAACTGGTCCCGGCGCTTTTCGACGGCGGCGTACAGCTCGTATCCCTTCCCGACGGCGGCGTTGGCCTCGTGATTCGGGCGGGTCTTGGCCACGCCCACCAGGCGCATGTCCGGCTGGGCACCGACCGCGTCCGCGACGCGCTTGCCGATCGTTCCGTAGCCGTTGACGCCCACGCGGATCATATCCGGCGGTTCGCCGCGTCCGCGCTTAGTGGTTGTGATCGTCCGCGCCGCCGGACTCGGGCCTGAGTCCGGGGATCGACCCCCGAGACCGAACCGTTTACTACCGCCGGCGCGTAGGGTAGATCGGCAGAGGGAGACGGGCTCCCGTGTCCCGGACCGCCAACGGCACAAGGGACATGAGGAAAGTCCCCCCACCCTCCGGGCAGGTGACCGGGCGCAAGCCCGGGGCGGGAGACCGTCGGCTCTGGAACAGAAACGCGACCACTCCGTCCGACCGATGAGGCGTGCGAATCCCGAGCGAGCCACCCGGCGAAGCGAGGGAGCGACCCCGCCGAGGGGCGACGGCGGAGAACGGATGGAACGGCGAATCCTCACCGGTGCAAGTCCGGACCGGTTGGTAGCCCGGAGTCGGGTCCGGACGCGAAGCTGAATGTCCCGAAAACAGAAGGGGGCTTACTCCCCTCAGCCGTCCTCGATCTCGAGAGCCCTGGGCCCGCCGGTCCCGTCGCCGTGGGCTCGGACCCACAGCCGGCCAATCCGCGAGAGCCGGGTTCGGTAGGAGTTGCCCCGCTGGTCGCGCTCGACGTAGCCCTTGCCGCCGGGGCCGAGCTGGTCGACCGCGTAGATCACCTTCGAGCGGAAGGCGTCGGTGCACTCCTGGCCCAGCTCCTCAGCGATCGTGGTCGCGAGTTCGCTGACCGAGTCGACCTCGCCGTGCTCGCCGAGCGTGTACAGGATGAGCTCCTCGAACGGCTTCACGTTCGAAAAGGACGCGACCGGCAGCTCCAGCACGTGCCTGCCGTCGAACTCCTTCGCGCCGACGGTCGTCCCCCGCTCGTCGAACTCCTCGAGCAGCCGGTCGGTCGCGGCGAGCCGCTCTCGGAGCCGCTCGTCGGTCGCCTCGCCGGCGAGCGCGGCCGCGAGATCATCCCGGGCCGCCCGGAGCTGCTCCGCGAGCTCGGTCTCCAAGTACTTTTCGGGGACCGTATAGTAGGTGTGGATCCGGTCGCGATCGGCCTCGCGTTCGACCATCAGCGAGTGGGCCGCGGTCGCGAAGGCAAACGAGACCGTCCGGGGCATCGCCGAGACGTTGACCCAGACCTCGTTGCCCGCGTCCAGCTCGGCGTTGATCAGCCCGAAGGCCTGCTCGAAGGCCGCGTCGTAGTCGTAGACGTCCTCGATCCGGAGCCGGTCGGTCTCGGCCCCGAGCAGACTTCGGAAGTCACGGGCGAGTTTTTCGGTGAGCTGGCGGGAGTACTCGACGTTTGCCTCGCTGCCGACGGCGCCCTCGAGCAACACGACCGAGTCGACGTCGAACTGATCGCGTACCAGCGGCGCGATCAACCGGTCGTAATCGAAGCCGACCGGCACGATGTGGGTCTGCA
>CAYRQD010000039.1:0-14799 GCA_964426325.1 uncultured Halobacteriales archaeon
CGCTGCCCTCGCCGAGCCTGACGTCGACGATCACGTCCGAACCCACGTCGAGGTGCGGGAACTGCTCGTCGAGGTACTCGCGGGCAGTCCGCAGGGCGATCGACTCCGCCGGAATCCGCCGGCCGTCGTACTCCTTGGTCGCGCGTCCGACCACGAGCAGGTAGATCGGCTCAAGCAGCTCGCCGCCGCCGAAGGCCGGCGCCGCCGAGCCGGCCACGAGCTGGGTCTCGTCGGTGTTGAAGTGCAACACGGTTCCGAACCGCTCGCGGTAGGTCCGGGCCAGCGCCCGCGAGACCGCCTCGGCCACGCCGTCGCAGATCGAATCCGGGTGACCGAGCCCCTTGCGCTCGACGATCTCGACGTGTTGGTCCTCCACCGCTCGCCCGCTCGCCCGCTGGACGTGAATATTCCGAGTAATCATTGGCTGCAGATTTATGACGCGGGCGCCTATATGTTACGAACCGTCGCGGACGGCGAGCAGCTGGCCCAGGTACGACGTCCGGATCTGCTCGTCGGGATCTAATTCGAGACGCTCCAAGACCTCGACGGCCCGTTCTCGGGCGGCCGCGAGGGCCGCGTCGGTCTCGCGGTCGGCCTCGGTCTCGACCTCGACGAACTCGCCGAGCCCCTCGACCTGGTCCAGGACGACCGCACACCCGGCCAGGCGGTACCGGTCGCGGGTCTTCTGAACGGTCGCGGTCGGATCGTATCCCAGCCCCTCGAGGATCGCCGCCAGGGCCTCGGCGTCGTCGACGGCCGTCTCGGCCTCCCGGCGGCTCTTCGAGTCCTCGTCCACGAGCGGCCCCTTGTAGGTCAGGAGCGTCCGCTCGCTCCCGTCCTCGGAGTCAGAGTCCGAGCCGGGGCTCTCGACGCGCACCCGCAGGGCCTCGTCGGTCGCCGCGAAGTCCCGGTCGGGGGCCTGGTAGTAGGTGTCTCGCTGCTCGATCCGGCCGGCGTGGCCGGCGTCTGTGGTCGCGAGTCGGCCCCGCACTGCGTCGTGCTCGGCGCGGAGCTTCAGTTCGACCTCGTACATGTCCCCGCCTCGATCGGGGGACGTAACTGGCTTTCTCCCCGGACGAGGATGATTAATTGTGTTGGTTGTTGTCGCGTAACAATACTTATCCCCGGACGTGCCCTTGCGTAAGTATGCGATCCGGTACACAGCGGGGTGACCCGGCGTGACCGAAAACGAGCTCGTCTGGCGGATCGCGGGCGGGTCGGGCGACGGGATCGACTCGACCAGCCAGAACTTCGCCAAGGCGCTGTTGCGGTCGGGGCTGTCCGTGTTCACCCACCGGCACTACCCCTCGCGGATCCGCGGCGGACACACCTACGTCGAGGTCCGGGCGAGCGACGAGCCGGTTCGGGCCCGCGGCGACGGGTTCAATTTCCTGCTCGCGCTCGGAGACAGCTTCGCCCGCAACCCCAGCGAGAAAGCCTACTACGGCGACGAGAAGGCAAAGCCCCTGACAGAGAACCTGTCGGATCTCAACGAGGGGGGCGTGATCGTCTACGACGAGGGCGTGCTCGCCGAGGCCGCCGAGGCGGTCGATCTCGAGGCCCGGGCCGCCGAGAACGACTGGCATGTCTACCCAGTCGACCTGCGGGGAATGGCCCGCGAGCAGGGTCGGGAAGTGATGCGAAACACCGCGGGCGTTGGCGTGACCGCCGCCCTGCTCGACATCGACACCGGGTATTTCGAGGAGCTGATAAGCGAGGTGATGAGCGGCGAGATCGAGCAGGCGAACCTCGAGATCCTCGCGACCGCCCACGAGCGAGCGAGCGGGTTCGATCGGACCCACGACCTGCGGGTCCCGACCGGCGAACACGACGAGGAGATGGCGATGCTTTCGGGGAGCAACGCGATCGCCTACGCCGCCCTGGACGCCGGCTGCCGGTTCATCTCTGGGTACCCGATGACCCCCTGGACGGACGTGTTCACGATCATGTCACAGAACCTGTCCCGGTACGGCGGCATCTCCGAGCAGGTCGAAGACGAGATCGCGGCCGCGTCGCTGGCGATCGGGGCCTCCCACGCCGGCGTGAAGGCGATGTCCGGCTCCTCGGGCGGGGGATTCTCGCTGATGAGCGAACCGCTCGGCATGGCCGAGATGACCGAGACGCCGGTCGTGTTGGTCGAGGCGATGCGGGCCGGCCCCTCGACGGGCATGCCCACGAAAACCGAGCAGGCCGACCTGGAACACGTGCTGTACACGAGTCAGGGCGACTCCTCGCGGGTGGTGTTTGCCCCCGGCTCGGTCCGAGAGGCCTACGAGCAGACCCGGGCAGCCTTCGAGATCGCCTACGAGTACCAGCTCCCGGCGATCGTGCTGTACGATCAGAAACTCGGCGGCGAGCTCCGGACGGTCCCGACGGCGTTTTTCGACCGCGAGCCCGACCCGAGCCTGGGGGCGACCCTCTCGGAAGAGGAGCTCGCCGAGGCCGCCCACGACGCCTCGGGGAAGTTCCGCCGGTACCGACACGACCCCGAGGACGGCGTCAGCCCGCGATCGCTCCCGGGCCAGGCCGGCGGCCGGTTTCTCGCGACGGGCAACGAACACCAAGAGGTCGGCCACATCAGCGAGGATCCCGACAACCGCAAGGCACAGGTCGACCGCCGGCTCCGGAAGTTCGACGCGATCCGCGAAGCGCTCGCGGACCGCGAGCACCAGGCCTACCGCGGCCCCGAGGGGGCGACCTACGGGCTGCTCGCCTGGGGCAGCCAGCAGGACACCGTCTTCGAGGCGGTCGATCGGCTCCGCGAGGCCGGCCACGACGTGCGGGCGCTTGGCGTGAGCGATCTCGTGCCGTACCCGCGGGCAGAGGTCGAGGCCTTCCTCGAAGACGTCGACGAGGCGGTCGTCGTCGAGATGAACGCCACCGCGCAGTTTCGCGGGCTCACCCAGCGCGAGCTGGGCCGGTTCGGCCCGAAGCTCTCGAGCATGCTGAAATACGACGGCGAGCCGTTCGAGCCCGGCGAGATCGTCGAGAGCTTCCGCGCGACCGTCGAGGGAACCGAGCTAACGGAGCCGGCCCACAACGTCCGGCTGGCCAGGGGAGACTGAGATGATCGACCGGGGACGAACACGCCGACCAGGACGAACGACCGTACGACAGACAGATCGGAGTGATCAGACATGACGGCGTTTTCAGCCATCGACGGACAGGAGGAACCGGAGCCGGACAAGGAGTCGTTCACCCCGGGGGTCGAGCCACAGCCGACGTGGTGTCCCGGGTGTGGCGACTACGCGGTGTTGCGGGCGCTGAAAGGCGCCATGCCCGCGGTGGGGCGCAGTCCCGAGGAGGTGTTGCTCACGACCGGGATCGGCTGCTCGGGGAAACTGTCGAGTTATTTCGAGAGCTACGGGTACCACGCGATCCACGGGCGGGCGCTCCCGGTCGCCCGGGCCGCGAAACTCGCCAACCCCGGCCTGGAGGTGGTCGCGGCCGGCGGCGACGGCGACGGGTACGGCATCGGGGGCAACCACTTCATCCACACCGCCCGGGAGAACCACGATCTCACCTACATCGTGTTCAACAACGAGATCTTCGGGCTCACCAAGGGCCAGACCTCGCCCACCTCGCCGAAGGGCCACACCTCGAAGACACAACCCCACGGGAGCGCGAAAGACCCGATCCGGCCGCTCTCGCTTTCGCTTTCGGCCGGGGCCTCCTACATCGCCCGGACGGCCGCGACGAACCCGCGACAGGCAGAGACGATCCTCACCGAGGCGATCGAACACGACGGGTTCGCCCACGTCGATTTCCTCACGCAGTGTCCCACTTGGAACAAGGACGCAAAGGAGTACGTCCCCTACATCGACGTCCAGGAGGCCGAGGACATCGAGTTCGACGTCACCGACCGGCGCGAGGCCGGCGAGGCGATGTACGAGGCCGAGTCCCGGCTCTACGAGGGCGAGGTGCTGACCGGCCGGTTCTACCGCGACGACCGGCCCTCCTACGGCGAGGAAAAGCGCCGCACCGGCGAGATGCCCGAACAGCCCCTCGCCGAGTCCTACGGCGATGACGAGTGGCCCCAGCCGGCCAGCGACCTCATCGACAAACACACCTGAGTGCCCGCAGGCTCCGGGAGACGGGACCGACGATCCGCGCTTCGACGACCGAGACGGCAAAGCACAGTTACCGTTTCGGAAGGTATTTTTTACCTGACGTAAACGTAGAACTATGAGCACCGAACAGACCGAGCGCCGGATCCTCTCAGTCCTCGAGGAGGAGGCCCGGGCCTCGTACGCGGACATCGCAGACCGGGCCGGCGTCTCGAAACCAACCGTCAGGAAGTACATCAATCGACTCGAAGAGGAGGGGGTCGTCGTCGGCTACTCGGCCGAGATCGATCCGAAAAAGCTCTCGGGGCAGACCATCGCGTGGGTCGGGATCGACGTCGAGAGCGAACAGTACGTGACGGTGACCCAGCGGCTCGCGGAGCTCGACGCCGTCGAGTCGCTGTACACCTCGAGCGGCGACCACACGCTGATGGCAGAAATCCGGGCGACCGACGGGGAGGAGCTCGGAGACGTGATCAACGAGAAGATCACGCGCCTCGAGGGCGTCACCGCCGCGCATCCGTCCTTTCTCCAGGAGCGACTGAAGTGACAGCCTCGGCGGCCGGACCGCACGGGAGATGACCGATCGCCTCATCGTCGGCGAGGGATCGCTCGTGCAGACGCTCGTCGAGGAGTTCGCGGCCCGCGGGTCGGCGCCCTCGGTCGCGGTCGCGGCCGACGGGCGCGCGGCGGGGTTCAGGGATCGGGAGGTCGACGCGGCGGCGCTCGCGATCGCCGACCCGGCGGCCCTTGCCGAGCGGTACGACCCGGAGGTGGTGTTCGTCGTCGCCGACGCCGCGGTCGCCCGGGCGGCTCGGACGGCGTTCCCGGAGGCGTACGTGGTCGGGTACGGCCCTCGCGAGGAGTTGAGTGCGATCGTGGACCGCGTGGTCGATCCCGTCGCGGCGGTCGCCGGCGCCGCGCTCGGGCGAATCGGACCGTCGGGACGGCGGGCCGGCCGGCTCCGCGGGGTGTTGCGCGGGCTCGACTCGCTCGCGGTGGTTACCCACGACAGTCCCGACCCGGACGCGATCGCGAGCGGGACGGCCCTGGCCGCACTCGCGGACGACGTCGGCTGTCGCGCCGGCGTCCTGTACGCCGGGCGGATCGCACACCACGAGAATCAGGCGCTGGTCAACCTCCTCGATCTCGACCTCCGGGCGATCGAGGGCCCCGAGGCACTCGCCGAGTACGACGGCGTCGCGCTGGTCGATCACTCCCGGCCGGGAGTCAACGATCAGCTGTCCCCGGAGACGCCGATCGACATCGTGATCGATCATCACCCCGCGTCCGGGCCGACCGCGGCCGAGTTTACCGACGTCCGCAGCGAGGTCGGAGCGACGAGCACGCTGCTGGTCGAGTATCTAACCCAGTTCGGGCTCGACCCACCGGAACCGATCGCGACCGCGCTCCTCTTTGGGATCCTCGTCGATACGAACGAGTTCGTTCGAGGCGTGTCGCCGGCGGACTTCGAGGCCGCCGCGTGGCTGGTGCCGCGGGCGGATTTCGATCGGGTCGCACAGATCGAGTCGCCGTCGATGAGCGCGAGCGCGCTCGAGACCGTCGGGGCCGCGATCCGGAACCGGACCGTCGAGGATGGGCTGGTCATCGCGTGGGCTGGGAGCGTCTCCCGGCGGACCGCGATCGCACAGGCAGCCGACCGGCTGCTCGAACTCGACGGGGCGAGCACGGTCGTCGTGATCGGGGTCTGTGGAGAGACGGTCCACGTCTCGGCTCGATCCCGGGGTGGGTTCGACGTCGGAGAGTTGCTCCGGTCGGCGTTCGGCGCGGTCGGGAGCGCCGGCGGACACGTCGACATGGCCGGCGCACAGATCGAGCTGTCGGCGCTTGCGACTCGGTCGACCGGGGCGAGCCCCGAGGACGAGACCGACGACTCCGAGGGCGATTCCGGTGTCGATCCCGAGGCGGCGCGGGCTCCCGCGATCGGACTCCTCCGGCGCGCACTCGAGGCCGATCACGCCGCCGCGGACTCCTGAGCGGAGTCGCGGGACTTTTGTCAGCCGGAGTCGAGGCTCAACGTAATGACCGACGAGGACGACGCGACCGTCGAGGCGTACATGAGCCGCGAGGTCGCGACGGTGTCGCCCGACGAGACGGTCGGGGAAGTGGCCGAGCGGATCGCATCGGGGGACGATCACAGCGGCTTCCCGGTCTGTGACGGCCGTCGCGTCGAGGGGTTCGTGAGCGCACACGACCTCTTGCTCGAAGAGGCCCACGAGCCCATCTTCAGGGTGATGACCACCGACATCCTCGTCGCACACCCCGAGATGGACATCGACGACGCCGCCCGGGTGATCCTCCGCTCGGGAATCCGGAAGCTCCCGGTCGTCGACGACGCCGGCAACCTGGTGGGAATCATCTCGAACGCGGACGTTATTCGGAGTCACATCGAGCGTGCCACCCCCGGGAAGGTCGACAAGCTGATGCAGACCCTCGAGAACATCCACGGCGTCGAGACCCGCAGCGAGCGCCGGGAAGTCCTTCTAGACGAGCTGACCCCGACGCAGGGGAAGGTGTACGCTGACGAGCTCGAAGGGCGGCGCTACGAGCTCGAGCGGGGGTTGGCCGAGCCGCTCGTGGTCGTCGACGCCGACGGGCAGCTCCTGCTGGCCGACGGTCACCACCGGGTGACCGCCGCCGGGACGCTCGGCATCGACGAGATGGAGGCGTACGTGATCGTCATCGACGAGCCGGTCGAGCTGGGACTCGCACGGACCGCAGAGAGCGAGAACTTGGAGTCGATCGAGGACATCGAGTCGGTCGATTACGCCCACCATCCGCTCGTCGAGACGACCCAGCGGCTCAGCGAGTAGCCCCGCCGCGCGCTCGGGTGTGATCCGCTCACCGCTGGGACGAGCGCGGAGCGACGATCGGGGTGCGGCGAGTTTTGGATCCGTTCTCGTCGGCCCCGATCGGGGAGCCGCAGCCGCGGACCGCAGTTCGCCGAGTCGTCGAGTCAGGCCGACTCGGCGCCGGGATCGCCGACGCCGGCCCGCTCGAACAGCCGGCGGGCCTGCCGGGCGGCGTCGGCTCGTGCCCGCTCAAGGTCGATCGTGAGTAGCCTCCGGTCGTGCATCAGCAGCCGGCCGTCACAGATTGTGTGTCGGACGTCGGCGCCGTTCGCGGTGTAGACGAGCGAGGTCACGGGGTTGTGGCCGGGATCGAACTTCGGCTCGCTCGTATCGACGACGATGAGATCCGCGTTGGCGCCGGGTTCGATCCGGCCGCTGTCGATATCCAGCGCCCGGGCACCCTCGACGGTCGCCATCTCGAGGACGGCCTCGGCGGGGAGGGCGGCGGCGTCTCTGGTAGCGAGTTTCGCGACCATCGCGGCGTCGCACATCTCGTCGAACAGGTCCAGGTCGTTGTTCGAGGCCGGACCGTCCGTTCCTAACGCGACGGGCACGCCCGCCGCCCGCAGATCGGCGACCGGCGCGATCCCGCTGGCGATTTTCATGTTCGCCGCCGGGTTGTGGATCGCCGTGGCGCCCCGCTTTGCAAGCACGTCGATCTCCTCGTCGGTTACGTGCACGCAGTGTGCGAGCGTGTCCCCGGGTTCGAGCATCCCGAGCTCGTCGGCGTAGACGATCGGTCGCATCCCGGTCTCCTCGACGACGCCCGCCACCTCCTCGTCGGTCTCGTTCGTGTGATAATGTAGCGGGAACCCCTCCTCGCGGGCGGTCGGGACGTGGGCCTCGAGCACGTCCCGGTCGACGGTCGCGGGGTTGTGGGGCTGGACGGTCGTCCGGACCCGGCCGTTCGCGACCCCGTCGAGCTCGCGGGCAGTCTCCAGGCTGTGTTCCATGTCGGCGTGGGCGGCATCCGAGTCCTTGCCGACGCTGATCGCGGTGTGTCCGAGCCGTGCCCGCACCCCGGCCTGCTCGACGACGGCGGCGATCTCGGGCACCTCGAAGTACATGTCAGAGAAGGCGGTGATCCCAGATCGGATCATCTCGGCGACACCCAGGCGGGCGCCGGCTCGGACGTCTTCGGGTTCGAGCGCCGCCTCGACGGGCCAGACCGTCTCGTTGAGCCACTGCTCTAGGGGTTCGTCCTCGGCGAACCCGCGCATGAGCGTCATCGCGACGTGGGTGTGGGCGTTGACCAGTCCCGGCATGACGATGCCGTCGGCGGCGTCGACGATCGTGTCGCCGCCGCTGACGTCGCCGACCTCGCGGATCGTTCCGGTGTTCTGATCGACGAGCACGTCCGCCGACTCGAGGGTGTGATCCGGGGCGAGCACGCGGCCGTTGGCAACGCGGAGTGTGGCCATACGGTTCGTTCTGCGGGCACCCATATCGGTGCTGTGGTCGCGGCGACCGCGAGTGCCACGGCTCCGGTTCAGGGAGTCACTCCTCGAGGGCGTGGGCTTCGAACCACTCATCGAGCGTTTCGAGCCGGTGAACTGCCCGATCGGGATCGCCGACGTCGTGATGCTCGTCCTGGTAGAGCACGAGTTTGGCGTCGAGGCCGCGCTTGCGGACGCTTACGTACAGCTGCTCGGCCTGGGTCGGCGGACACCGCCAGTCGTTCTCCCCGGCCGTCACCAACAACGGGGTCTCGATCCGATCGACCGCTGTGATCGAGGAGATCTGCTCGTAGCGCTCGGGCTCGTCCCACGGGAGGCCGAACTCCCACTCGTGCCAGAGGTGGTTGTCGTCGGTCCCGAACGTCGAGCGAAAGTCATAAATCCCGTGTTCGGCGGCGGCCGCGGCGAACGCGTCCGAGCGGGTAAGCACGTTCGCGGTCGTGATCCCGCCGTAGGAAAAGCCCGTCACCAGGCTCCGGTCGGGATCGACCCACCCGCGCTCCGCGAGCGCCCACAGTCCGGAGACGACGTCGTCGGCTTCGAGATCGCCGCGCGTCCCTTTCAGCGACTCGGCGAACGCCCGGCCGTAGGAGGTCGAGCCGCGGTAGTTCGGCCGGTAGATCACGTACCCGCGGCTGGTCCAGTAGGCGCGACTGAACCGAAACTCCGGCGCGTCGTAGGACATCGGCCCGCCGTGGATCGCGGCGATCACCGGGCGGGGCTCGTCGGTCTCGGGATCGAACTCCGGGGGGAGATAGGCGATCGCCTCGATCCGTTCGCCGTCCGCGTTCTCGTAGGTTACCCGCCGACAGTCGGACGCGTAGCCCGCGAGCAACTCGTCGTTCAGCGCGGTCAGCCGAGTCGGGGCGGCGTCGTCCCCGAGGGTCTCGCCGTCGACGGCGAAGACGTTCGCACCCGCCGATGGCTCCGAGAGGATCGTTCCGACCCGGCCGCCCCCGGCGTTGACGGCCACGAGGGTACGATCCCGTCCCTGGGCCTCGAAGGTCCGAGCCGGATCGTCTCGGTCCGGCGAAGCCCGAATCAGCCGGGTCAGCCCCTCGTCGCCGATCGGCACGAGCACCGTCTCTCGGTCGAGCCAGGTCGGGGCGCCGGCGAGCGCGATCGTCCGGTCGAGCGACGCGGTGACCGACCAGTGCTCGCCCGCCGCCGGCGCGGCGACCCGCAGCTCAGAGGGCTTGTACCAGTTCTCGGGGTCGCCGGCCACGAACGCGACGCGCTCGCCGTCCGGCCCCCACGCGTAGCCGCTGGTTCGGTGTCGGGAGTCGGTCACCTTCCGCAGCTCCGATCCGTCCGGCGCGATCGTGTATAGGTCCGTCACGCCCGAATCGTCCGGTCGGTCGGTGCGGGTCGATGCAAAGGCGATCCGGTCGCCGGGGCCCCAGGCGGGTTGGAGGCCGACGAGCGGCTCGCGGGCGCCCTGCCCGTAGGCCTCGTCCAAGCGGTGTGACTCGCCGGTCGCGACGTCCACGACAAACAGGTATGTCGTGACGTCGTCGAGCCAGCCGACGCCGTCTGCCTTGTGCTGGAGCCGCTCGATCTCGATCGGGCCGCCTTCTCTGCGTTCCTCGAGCGCCGCGGACTGCTCGTCGGTTGGATCACGGGCGGCGACGACGATCCGCTCGCCCTCCGGGCCCCAGTCGAACTCCCGGACGCCCTCCTCCCGGTCGGTCACCTGTATCGCGTCCCCGCCACGCTCCAGGTCGAACGCCCACACCTGTGGCTTCGGCTCCTCGTCGGCGACGGTCCCGTCGTCGCCGTCCTCGTCTGACTCGTCGGCATCAGCGTTGCGGTCCGTCGGCCGGCCGACGCGGCGATCGGCGTCCGGGTCGCGGGCAGCGACGAATCCGAGCCGCGTCCCGTCCGGCGACCAGGCCGGCTGCGCGGCGTCCGAGGCGCGGGTCAGCCGGTGTGGCGCCTCCGAGCCGTCGGCGGGAACGACGAACAGCGACGACCGCCGGTCGTCCTCGTCGGGGTCGAACTCGTCGACCACGATCGCGATCCGGTCGCCGTCTGGTGAGACGGCGAGTTGCGTCGGCGTCGAGAGGTCGTAGAACGCGCCGGTCTCCAGTGGATCCATACCTCTGCAACCGACAGGAGAGACATATACACTCCGGTCCCGGAAACGGGCGCCAGACGCCGGTGTTCGGAGCCGTCCGGCCGTCTCCGGGGCGACGCGTCGCGGCGACCGAACCCCGGGAGCGGACGACCGAGACTGCGGCGCCGGTCGGGTCTCCGGGCGGTGGCGTGTGGCCACTGACCGCCCGGAATTAAGTGCCGCCGACCGACACGTCCGATAGCATGGAATCGGACGGCGGGTCAGAGAGCGAGGACGCCAGCACGGAGACCGAACCGGAGAGGGGGATCGGCGCGGTCGTGAAGATGGTGCGAGACAGCGACGAGAGCGTCTACCGTCCGTGGGCAGAGATATCGCTGTTGCTGCTGGTCGTCGGTGGGCTGGTACTTGTCGGGGTGATCGTGGACTGACACTCCGGAACGGACGCGATCGGGTCTCGCAACCTCGCCCTGTGAGAGCCTGGCGTATGCCGATCTGACGGGATCGTCTCGGGCGCCGTGTTGGCCCCGTCACCACCGCGTGAGTGCCCCGCGTCGGTTGCGCCGAGCGAGCAGGCCGAGCAGGGTGAGCGCGCCGGTCAGGGCGAATGCACCGCCCACATAAAACACCGCAGCCATGCTCACCTCGACCATCAGCCAGCCGGCGATCAGCGGGCCGGCGACCGAGCCGGGCCGCCAGACGAGCTCCCGGATGCCGAAACTCGACGCGACCCCGCCATCGTCGGTCCCCTCGTCGGCGAACAGCGCCATGCTCGCCGGCTCGCGAAAGGAATCGGCGACGCCCAACAGCCCCGAGAACCCGAGCAGAGGGAGATACGCGGCGGGCGGCTCGCCCAAGACGGGGACGGTCCCGCCGGTGCCGAGTACACGCCCGATCGCCGGGGCGAGAGGAATGCTGACGGCGATCAGGCCGTATGCGCCGCCGCCGGCGAAGACGAACAGCGACCGGCCGTGGGTATCAGAGAGCCGACCGGTGAACAGCTGTCCGACCATGTTCGTTGCCTTCTCGGCGGTCACGGTCACCGCCACCGCCGTCGCGCCGACAGCGAGTCCGCCGCCCGACACCGCGGTCCCGGCGTAGATCGGCACCCACGTCCGGACCATCGTCACCGCGAAGGCGTACTGGGCCCGAAACGCCGAAACGGTCAGGATCTTCCGGTTGACCGCGAGATCCGAAAACGGGACCCCCGCGATCCGGGTGCGATCGGGCTCAAGCACCCGCCAGACGACGACCCAGGCGAGCACCATCAGCACCGCGATGACGGTAAACACGGGCCCGAAGCCGACGGCGTCGTACACGGCGCCGGCAGACAGCGACCCCAGAATCGAGGCGCCGAACGAGGCCGCGTTCGCCCGACCGATCTTCTCGGCGCGCTGGCCCACGTCGGCGATCTGTCCGACGAGCGACAGCGTCATCAGCCCGGCGCCGGTGACAACGACCCCCTGGAGCAGTCGGACGCCGATAAACGAGCCCGAGGAGGTGACGAACGGAAAGAGCGCGTACACGCCGGCGCCGACGGCAAGCACCGCGAGCAGGATCGTCCGCTTGTCGAACCGGTCGCCGGCCCAGGCCAGCGGGATCACCGTGACCGTCTGTGCGAGCGTAAACCCAGTCGTATACAGCCCGATAATGAACCCGGCGCTTATCGTCACGCCCAGAACCGTCGTCGCCTGCGGCTCGAGCGTGTTGATGTAGGTCGGCAACAGCGTGATCAGGGTGATGAACCCGAACCCCTCGGCAAAGCGGGTGAGATACAGCGCCCAGAACTGCGAGTCAGCGGCGTCCGACACACGCTCACTCCGGCACACCGCCGGAAAGTGCGTTACGATACCGATCGCCCGAGGGCGTCGACCCGACCGGCAGTCCGATCGGAGTCACCCCGTTCGTCCGGGGAGGACAACGACGTCGTTTCCGGGACGGACCCGGGAGTGGACGTCGCCGAGCGCGACGGCCACCCGGGAGGCTCTACTCGGGCGACCACGCGCAGGCGTCGCCGGCCGTCAGGTCGTTCTCGTCGATGTGAGCGGACAGACAGGCGTAGTTACAAAAGTACGTCGGCGAGCCACACTCGTCGGTGCAGTCCCGGACACAGACTGGGGTCGTGATCGAAGATGCGGGCGCCACAGTACGCGCAGGGTTCAGCTCTCGGCGTCGGGCCGCTCGGCGATCGCCGGTATCCATACGGGTACGCGACCGACCGATAAACGGCTTTCCCCGGCTTCGCCAAGCCGAGCAACCGGTCGGCGGGCTGGGAACGCGCCCTGCAGGGGTACGGAGTCACGCGAAAAACCGGAGCAGCGGAAAGCTGATCAGCCGCATCGAGACGACCGTGAGCACGGTCGCGACCAGCGCGCGGATGCCGTACTGCGAGAGCCGGCGTCCGTACTGGATCCCGACGTACGCCCCCGCGTAGGCGGGGAGCATGAGCCCCAGGGCGATGCCGATCACCTCGAGGGACGGGTAGAGCCCGCCGGCCGCGGCGCCGAGAAAGCGGATCACGTTCACGCCGAAAAAGACGATGCCGACGACGCCGACGAAGAAGATGTGTTTCAGCGGGCAGGTCTTCAGATACGCGACGATCTGGACGCCGACGTTTGTCATCCCGAAGATGAGCCCGAAGGCGGCCCCGAGCACCACCATCGGGATGGTCCCCTCGATCAGACAGCTGTCGGTGTCGGCGCGCTCGATCGGGAGATCGACAAAGGGCTGTTTGTACACCGCGAAGCTGAGCGTAATCAGTCCCAGGCCGAGCTCGATGAAGCTGACCGGAACGTCCTCGATCACGAAGAGTCCGACGACGGAGGCGACGAGGATCGCGCCAATCAGCGGCCAGAACTTCTCGGCCGCCCGCTCTTTCTGTCGCGGCGAGAGGCTCCGGGCGAGCTTGATGTTCGAAGCGACGATCCCCGGGATCGCAAGCAGGACAGCCAGCTGTAGGTTCATAAACAGCGCGAGGGTGACCGTGCTGATGACCGGAAAGCCGAATCCGGAGCTGCCCTCGACAATCGAGGCGATAAAAAAGAGCAATGCTATCAGACCGACGGCCACGGCGGTGAACTCGAAGCTCAAGATACTATTTTCAGGGTAAATGAATACTAAAACCCACCGCGATAGTTCGACCGGGACAACACAACGTATGGCGGTGCAGGGCGACCGCGAGGCGACGGTGACCAGCGTGATCCCGAGAGGCGACCGTCAACCGCGCTGGTCGGGACACCCAAAGTGGTTTTTATTCCGCGGCCGGTCGTCGTCGTGATGGCGACGCCCGAACTGCACCTCGTCGACGTGTTCACCAGCGACCGGTACGCCGGCAACCAGCTCGCGGTCGTCGAGAGTCACGGCGCGGTCTCGGCGGCCGACATGCAGGCGTTCGCCGCCGAGATCGGCTTCTCCGAGACGACCTACGTCGAGTCGGACACGCCACCGTACCGGGTGCGGATCTTCACCCCGGAGGCCGAGATTCCCTTCGCCGGCCATCCGACGCTGGGAACGGCACACGTCATCCGCGAGCACGTCGCGGACGGACGACCCGAGGAGGTGACTCTCGATCTCGACGTCGGGGAGGTGCCGGTGGAGGCACGTGAGAGCAGTGCCGGCGAGACCCAGCTGTGGATGACACAGCAGCCGCCGACGTTCGGCCCGGAGCTCTCGGCCGACGAGCTGGCCCCGGTCCTGTCGCTTTCGCCCGAGGCGGTCGACGGCCGGTGGCCGGTGCAGGTCGTCTCGACCGGGCTGGCGACGATCGTCGTGCCCCTGACAGATCGCGAGGCCCTGACCGCGATCGAGCTCGACCACGCGGCCTACGACAGGGTCACCGGCGACCGGGAGGTCAAAAACGTCCTCGCGGTCTGTCCAGAGCCCCGAGACGAGGCAAACGACCTCGCTGTGCGGGTGTTTGCGCCGTTCTACGGCGTGCCGGAGGACCCGGCCACCGGCTCCTCGAACGGCTGTCTGGCCGCGTACCTCGCTCGCCACCGGTATTTCGGCGACCCGACGGTGGATGTCCGCGTCGAACAGGGCCACGAGATCGGGCGGCCATCGCTGCTCGGGCTGCGCGCGACCGATCTGGGCGAAAAGAGCCACGTCGAGGTCGGTGGACAGGTCGTGCCGGTCGCCCGCGGCGAACTGCTCTGAGCGTCTCGACGGGGCGAATCCCCGAGAGCGTGCGGGCCCGGACTCGAGCCGCGGTCGGTTCGCTTCTTCGCTGATCCGGGCTCGCGTCTGTTCGTTCGTGTTCGCTTCGCTCGGACGGAACGTGCGCGGGACCGGATTTGAACCGGCGGACCCCTACGGGACAGCGTCCTAAGCGC
>CAYRQD010000040.1:0-13986 GCA_964426325.1 uncultured Halobacteriales archaeon
GGACTCAAGCAGTTAGGGGCGGGACGCTCCGAATCAACGCCTGTGCAGACTGCGCCCCCTACGCTCACGCCTCACCGGGAGGCTGTGAGTGCAAAGCGCGTCGTTGAAACAGGAAGCCCCGGGGCTTGACCCCGGGGTGCGTTCACCGCCGAAGAATACGGTATATCGGTAGTAGTCCGGTCAGAAGCGTGGACCAGTCAGGAGTGCCCGCAGTGTGGTTCGACAGACCGGACAACACGGCATCAGGATACGCTCACCTGTCCATGTGACTTTGAGGGGCACGCCGACCTTACAGCGTCAGAAACGTTCCTGAGACGTCATCAGAACTCCTCGAGTTCTGATTGGCGAACGAGACGCGAAGCGTCTCGTCAACGGCACACAGAACAGGCAGTCAGGCCGATGGCACGGCCCGTGCGGTTCGAGTGGGACGACCACAACTGGTCGGAGTTATCACGCTCTCATCGTCCCAAAGAACAGCGCACAGACCCGAGTACCGTCCCCACCGTGACGGGAATGTTGCCTCCGGGAAATCTTAGACCGACTGAGACTCCCACGGAAGAAACCCCGTCGTTCACCACGGGGAGGATGTCATAGGTCGACGGCGTACTCGAACTCCGCCGCCCGGGTCGCCCAGGCGCCGAGCAGGTCGGCGACGGCGTCGAGATCGCCCAGGTCGATCGTCTCGACGGGCGTGTGCATGTACCGGTTGGGAACGCCGACCGACAGCGCCGGGATCCCGCCGCGCTGTACGAAAAACGAGTCGGCGTCGGTGCCGGTTCGGCCGCCGGTGGCCTGGAGCTGCAGCTCGATGTCCTCGTCGTCGGCGACAGTCCGGACGGCTCGGCCGAGCCGCGGGTGGTTCGTCCCACCCCGGGAGACGATCGGGCCGCCGCCGAGCTCGACGCCGCTCGTGTGCTCGCCGGGCGTCCCCGGTGCGTCGGTGGCGTGGTTGACGTCGACGGCCACGACCGCGTCGGGATCGAGGTCGAACCCGATCATCGCTGCCCCTCGGCCGCCGACCTCCTCCTGGACCGTGCTCACGGCGTACACCGTCGCTTCCGGGTCGGTCGCCTTCGCCCGGCGTAGTGCCTCGGCCGCGACCCAGATCCCAACGCGGTTGTCGAGTCCCCGGGCGGCGATCCGGTCGCCGTCGAGCTGGGAGACGGTCTGGACGAACGTGATCGGATCGCCCCGATCGACGAGCTCGGCCGCGGCCGCCCGGTCGGTCGCGCCGATGTCGACGAACTGGCTGCCGATCTCGGGGTCGTCCTCCTCGTCTCGGATGTGGATCGCGGTCTGGCCGACCACGCCCCGGACCGGGCCGTCTGTGGTGTGGACGACGACGTGTTGGCCCCGCGAGACGGTCGCGTCGGCGCCGCCGATCCGGGAGACACGGAGGTATCCGTCCTCTTTGATGTCCCGAACGATCAGGCCGATCTCGTCTGCGTGCCCCCCGATCGCGACTTCGGGGTCGCCGCCCTCCGCGACTGCGACCGCGTTGCCGTACTCGTCGGTCGAAACCTCGTCGGCGAACTCGGAGACGTACTCGACCCAGGCCCGCTGGCCGGGCGTCTCGAAGCCCGAGGGGGTGGCGGTTCCGAGCAGTTCCTCCAGAAACGACCGCTGGCTCTCCTCCATACCCGCCGGTCGGGCTCGGCGGGCGTCAATCCACCGGTCGCCGCCGGCACAACCGCTAAGAGGGCACCCATTGTACCCGCCGTATGGACCTGACGCTGTTCGAGGTACACCTCGAGGAGGGAACGTTCACCGCCAACGCGCCGTTCAGCGGCGACCGACCGGACGACGGCGAGGCCTCCGACGACTCCGAAACGTCCGAGGACTCCGGAGAGGGCGACAGGAGCGGGTCGAGGGGCGGACGGGGCAAACTCTCGGTCCTCCTCGCGCTCCTCGTACTCGCGGGGCTGGCCGCCGCGGCCTACCGTCTCATCGGCGACGAGCCCGAGGTCGATGTCGACGTCAGCTGACGAGTCGACACAAGGGCTATCAGCCGGCGGGACCTCGCCCGTGTATGGGTCTGTACGAGAGCGTTCGGGCGGTCACGGGCGCCTCCGGCGACGGTCCGATCGACTGGGCGGCCGTCACGCGGGCGGCAGAGGCGAGCACCGATCCCGGCGATCTCGACATCGACGCCGACGAGCGAGACGCCTACGCCGCCGATGTCGGGGACGCGCGCGACCGCGTCCGGACGGTCACCGGGCTCGGCTTCGATCTCCCGGACCGGATCGAGATCCAGAACCGCCACCACTGGTTGGCCGCAAACGTCGACACCTTCGAGCGGGTGCTCGGACCGCTTGAGCAGGCGGGGCGGATTCCGGGGGTCGCCCGCGTGCTCAACACGGGCTCGATGGCGGTCGGACTCTCCTATCTTTCCCGACAGGTGCTCGGACAGTACGACCCGCTGTTGCTCGCCGACGGCGGGGACCACGCGCTGTATTTCGTCCGCCCGAACATCGTTGCAGCCGCCGACTCTCTCGGGGTGCCCTCAGACCGGTTTCGGCGCTGGATTGCCTTCCACGAGGTGACCCACGCGGCCGAGTTCGGCGCCGCCCCCTGGCTCTCGGCGCACCTCGAGTCGGCCGTCGAGGAGGCGATCGGGAAGCTCTCGGCCGGGACGATCGACCCGGAGGCGCTCGGGCAGCTCGACACCACGATGACTGCCGTCGAGGGGTACGCGGAGCTGGTGATGGATCGGGCCTTCGACGAGGAGTACGCCGATCTCCGGCGGAAGCTCGACGAGCGCCGCCAGGGGCGAGGGCCGGTCGAGCGACTCATCCGGCGGCTGCTCGGCCTGAGCGTCAAGCGCCGCCAGTACGAGCGCGGCAAGGCCTTCTTCGAGACGGTCGCCGACCGACGGGATCTCAAGACGGCCGGACGGGTCTGGGACTCGCCGGCGACCCTGCCAACCGATGAGGAACTCGACGACCCGGCGGCCTGGCTGGCCCGGCTCGACGGATAGCTACTCCGCTTCGGGAGGCTCGGCGCGTTTCGTCCAGTTCGACTCGACGTCTCGGTTCGCCCGCACCGCCGTGTCGCCCGAGTCGAGGGTGAACCGGCTCTTCCGGAGGCCGATCGAGGCGACGGTAGCGGTCATCCCCGCGGTCGTCACGGTGTCTCCGGGGTTAAAATCCGGGTCCCGCAGCAGGTAGATCCCTGCCACGGTGTCCTCGATCATCTCCGACAGTGCGTACGAGACGCCCAACGCGATGAACCCGGCCGCAGTACCGAGACTCGCGGCGATCTCGCCCATTCCGACGACCCGCAAGAACACCAGCGCCGTCGCGAACCAGAGCAGCGACGTCACGACGAGCATGACGAAATCGACGATCAGCTGCTGTTCGGGCGGGTACAGCCTGCCGATGACCGACCGGAGGCTGTACTTTACGACGACGATCAGGGCGTACGCGAACACGAGAAAGAGCGCGCCCGACAGGATCGCGGGAACGGCTCCGACGAGCCCGTCGACGAACTCCTGAACCGGGCCGAGACGGATGGAGTCAACCGGCATACCGGGGGGTGACGCCGTCGGTAAATACGCGTTACGGCCCCGCCGACAACGACACCCCTTTGCCCGGGCTGACGAAACGACTGGCATGGACCGAAAGCGCGAGCTCACGAGCGCCGACATCGCCGCGCTCGCGTCGGAGCTGTCGGCCTACGAGGGGGCTCTCTTCGAGAAGGCCTACCTCTACGACGATGGGCTGGTCCGGCTGAAGCTCCGACACTTCGATCGCGGACGCGTCGAGCTGTTGCTCGATCTCGGCACGAACAAACACGCCCGGGTCGCCGATCCGGACAACGTTCCGCCGGCGCCGGACCGACCGCCGAACTTCGCGATGATGCTTCGCAACCGCCTCGAAGGAGGGCAACTCGCCGCCGCCGAGCAGTTTGCATTCGACCGGATCCTCCGTCTCGAGTTCGAACGCGAGACCGAGACGGTCACGCTGATCGCGGAGCTGTTCGGCGACGGCAACTTCGCGGTCGTCGCCGACGGCACCGTCGTCGACTGTCTCGAGACGGTCCGGCTGAAATCCCGGACGGTCGCACCGGGCGAGCCCTACGAGTACCCCGACGCACGGTTCGATCCGCTCGCGGCGTCGTTTCAGGACGTCGTCGACCGGTTCGAGGACTCGGATACCGATCTCGTTCGGACGCTCGCGACGCGACTGAACTTCGGCGGGCTCTGGGCCGAGGAGCTGTGTACCCGCGCGGGCGTCGAGAAGACCCGCGAGATCGGGGCCGCCGATCGGGCGGCCTATCGTGCGGTCTACGAGGAGATCCAAGCGCTCGGGGAGACGCTCGCGACCGGCCCGCTCGACCCCCGCGTCTACGAGCGCGAGGACCGGCCGGTCGACGTCACCCCGGTCGCGATGGCCGAGTACGACGAGCTCGCCGCCGAGCCCTTCGAGCGGTTCACCGCGGCGCTGGATTCGTACTTTTCGGGACTCGAGGCCGACGCCGACGAGCAAACCGGCCGGGATCGCCCGGACTTCGAGGCCCAGATCGAGGAAAAAGAGCGCATCATCGACCAACAGCAGGGCGCCATCGAGAACTTCGAGCGGCAGGCCGAGCACACCCGCGAGCGCGCCGAGTCGCTGTACGCGAACTACGACTTTGTCGACGAGCTGCTCTCGACGATCCGGGAGGCCCGCGAGGCCGACCGGTCCTGGGAGGCGATCCGCGAGCGGCTCGAGGAGGCCCGCGAGCGGGACAACCCGGCCGCCGAGGCGATCCGCTCGGTCGACGGTACCGACGGCACCGTCACCGCGACCGTCGACGGCGAGGAAGTCGAGCTCCGCGTGCGAGACGGCGTCGAAAAAAATGCCGACCGGCTCTACCGGGAGGCAAAACAGATCGAGGAGAAAAAGACCGGCGCGGAGGCCGCGATCGAACAGACCCGCAAGGAACTGGCCTCGATCCGCGCCGAACGCGAGGCCTGGGCGGACGACGACAAAGACGAGGACGAGGCGCCCGCAGGGGAGTCGGACCGGACCGAAAACTGGCTCGAGCGGTCCTCGATTCCGATCCGACAGAGCGAGCGGTGGTACGAGCGGTTCCGCTGGTTTCACACGAACGACGAGTTCCTGGTCATCGGCGGCCGGGACGCCACCCAAAACGAGGAGCTCGTCAAGAAGTACCTCGACCGCGGCGACCTGTTTTTCCACGCACAGGCACACGGCGGCCCGGTCACGATCCTCAAGGCCACCGGCCCGAGCGAATCCTACGACGACGACGTGACGATCCCGGAGCGGTCGAAAGCCGAGGCCGCCCGGTTCGCCGTCTCGTACTCCTCGGTGTGGAAGGACGGAAAGTACGCCGGCGACGCCTACGCGGTCGGCCACGACCAGGTTTCGAAGACCCCCGAGAGCGGCGAGTACCTCGAGAAGGGTGGGTTCGCGGTCCGGGGCGACCGAACCTACTTCGAGGACGTTCCCGTCGACGCCGCGGTCGGGATCGCCTGCGAGCCCGAAACCCGCGTTATCGGCGGCCCGCGAGCCCCGATCGAGGCCCGCGCCGAGACCGTCGTCGCGGTCGAGCCCGGGCGGTACGCACAGGGCGACGTCGCAAAGCGGATCTACCGGACGTTCCGGTCGCGGTTTGTCGACGAGAGTTTCGTCCGAACGGTGGCCAGTCCCGACCTGATCCAGGAGTTTCTCCCGCCGGGAACCAGCGCGATCGAGGAGTAACTGGGACGCGAGGATCGAGACCGACCCCGCGATCGTCCTCGAACCGCTCGGACCGAAGAGCGCGAGTGTGACGACCGAGGTCAGGACTGTCGGTCACGACAAAAGTGGTCGCGACACCGAAGGGGGGGATGGGTGGCGACCACTGGTGGCGAGGCGGCCAGACGTGAGTCCCCAGCGAACCGGGCGCGTCTGACTCTCGGCGACGCCCGGTACCAAACGGTACGGCCGGAGGAACGGTGAACTGCGTCCCGCGGTATCGCGGGCGTTCAAGTACTCCAAGCGTTTAGGAGGGAAGCCGCGGCACCCAGCCCGTGTTCAGGACGATCGCGGCGGTAACGCTCGTGATGGGTCTCGGCGTCTGCGGGGCACCCCTGACCGCGGAGGAGCCCCGACTGGTCGAGGCGTACCCGAACTCCGTCGCGGCGGGCAACGAGGGTGAGTTCGTCACGGTCGCGTTCCCGCCGGGGGTCAGCTCCTCTGGATACGTCCTCGTCGACGAGACCTCCCGAGAGAGACTCCCGGCGACCGACGCCATGGGGTGTCGCGTCGTAACCTTCGCGCGAACGCCGGGGCTTACACGGGCGCTCACGAACCGGACGATCGCACCGCTGCCGGCGGGAATCCGCCTCGCGGACGACGGCGATCGGATCGAGCTGAGACGCGACGGCCACACCGTCGACGGCCTCACCTACGACCACGCCCCCGAGGGGGCGGTCTACGACGCGTCTACGAACGCCTGGCGGCCCCTCGGGGCGACCGACCGGCCGGTTCTCGCCGCCGATCGGAGCGAGTCGGAGGTGTTCGTCCTCCCCGATGAGGGGGGTCGGGCCCGAGCGTTGCTCGAGAGCGCGGAAGAACGGATCCTTCTGGCCGGGTACACGCTCAGCTCCCGGCCGGTCATCGAGGCGCTGCGTGCGGCCCACGACCGGGGCGTTCGGGTCCGCGTGCTCGTCGAGGGCAAGCCCGTCGGGGGCATGTCGGGCCGAGGGGCGGCCGCACTCGACGCCCTCGACCGGGCAGGGATTGACGTTCGCGTCGTCGGGGGCGACCGGGCCCGGTACGTGTACCACCACCCGAAGTACGCGGTCGTCGACGACCGGGCGCTCGTGACGACCGAAAACTGGAAGCCGGCGGGACTCGGCGGCGCGGCAAGCCGCGGGTGGGGCGTCGTGCTCTCCGAGCGGTCCCTCGTCGGCGGCCTCGCCGAGACCTTCGAGCGCGACGCCGGCTGGCGCGACGCGATCCCGTGGGCCGAGTTCGATCCGACCATCACGGAGGCCGAGCCGGCAAGCGGCGAATACCCTACCGCCTTCGAGGCCGAGTCCGTGACCGTCGAGCGGACGGAACTCGTGGTGGCGCCGGACAACGCGGCCGACCGGATCACCGACGTGATCGACCGCGCCGAGGAGTCGCTGTGGGTCATCCAGCCGACCGTCTCCGATCGGTCGATGCCGTTCGTTCGCTCGCTGCTCGCGGCCGCGGAGCGCGGCGTCGAGGTCCGAGTTCTCCTCTCGAGTGCCTGGTACGTCGAGGAGGACAACAGGCGGCTGACCCGCTGGCTCGGCGAGCAGGCCGAGCAGGAGGACCTGCCGCTGACGGTGCGTCTCGCGGAGCCCGGCGGGGCCTTCGATCGAATCCACGCGAAGGGAATCATCGCCGACGACAGCGTCGTGCTGGGCTCGGTCAACTGGAGCAACAACTCGATCCGGAACAACCGCGAGGTTGCGGTGATCCTCCACGGCCCGGAGCCGGCGGCCTACTTCCGAGAGGTGTACGCGGCCGACTGGGCCGGCGAGAGTCGGTCGCTCCCGCTCGGGCTGGTGGGTGCGGTGGTGCTCGCGGCCGGGCTGGCGATCGCGTTCGGGCGGACGGTCCGGTTCGCGCCCGGGCGGTGAGTCTTGGTTACTCGGCGACGACCGCGGAGCTCCCGAGACTCTCGTCGATCTCGGCTTCGGCCATCTTCTCGACCAGAGCCTCGATGACGGCCCCCCGCATACCGCTGACGAACTGGATTGAACCGACGACGAGGTGGCCGCCGCCGCTCACGCCGCCGTCGGTCTCGGCTTTGAGCTCGGCGACCATCTCGGGGATGTCGAGGCGCACGCCGTCGGAACGCAACACCGCAAAGTCCGGGCCGTAGCCGATCGTGATCACCGGGTCGCCGGTCTCTGCGATCTTCCGGTCGTGGACCTTTCCGGTCGTCTTGCCCGGCGCGGGGTAGGTGAACCGCTTTGCGTACTCGTCGACATCGATCCGGTAGAGGTGAGCGCCGTTGTCGAGGCGTTCGTGGACGACGTGTTGCTCGGCCGCGGACAGCTGCCGGTCGACGTCCGCGCTCGCCCGCTCGGCGAGCAGATCGACAAGCTCCTCGTGGCGCTTGCGGTCCTCGCAGTTGACGTTGAGCAGGTCGTAGACAAACTCCCGTCCGGCGTTGTACCGCAGCCAGTGGGTGGCGTAATCGAGCGCCTCGCCGACCTCGCGGAGCCGCGTCTCGTCGTAGCCCGTCTCGGCGGCGAGCTCGAGGTAGGCCTCCATCGCGTCGGCCTCCGAGCGGTCTGCCACCCCGGCGACCGCCGGCACGTGGTGGAGGTCATCGCTGATGGTTGGATCGATCGCGCGGGCGATCTCGACGGACATCATCCCGGTCGTGATCCGGTAGTCCTCGCCGTGGAGGTACGGGTTGACGTGGCGTTCGACGAGTTCCTCGACCGCGTCCGGGTCGGGATGGTGGTGATCGACCACCAGGATCGGGATGTCGTAGTGGGTGAGGCTCCGGTATGCCGGGGTGTCCTCCTCGGTGCTGCCGTTGTCGAGCATCAAAAATAGCGGCAGCTTCTGGCCGTGGCGCCGCCGGCTCTCGAGCGCGAAGTTGAGATCGCGGGTCGCGTCCTCGAGCTCATAGAAGGGCGCTTTGCTGGGCAGGCGCTTCAGCAGGTGCTGGGGCGCCTCTGGGTCGACCCACCGCCGGGCGATGAACCGCTCGAGGGCGTGCTGGAGCGGCACGCCGGCACACAGCCCGTCGCCGTCCGCGTGGTGGCGCAGCCGGATCGGCCGGCCACGAAGGACCGCCTCGCGGAGCCGGCGTGCGACCGCGGTCAGCTCCTCGTCGATCGGCTCGAAGGCCGGCCACTCGATCAGCGCCTCGAGCTCGTCGGGGGCCGCGACTTCCGCTCGAGTTTCCCGCACCCGCTCGGCGACCCGGTCGCGGTCGGTCCCCTCGAGCGGGCGGACGGTATCTGCCTCGATCTGGTGGGCGCCGGCGCGCGCCTCGACGGTCCCGAGCACGCGGACGACGTCGTCGATCCCCACCGCGGGAAAGGCCCGCTCTCCCGCGGCCTCGAAGGCGGCACAGGGTACGACGGCCGCGCCGGTGCTGACCTGGAAGATCGTCGGACCGCCGGTCTGTTTGACCTGGACGACCTGCCCTTCGAGCCGGGCCTGCGTGCCGGCGTGGGCGGCCAGGTCGGTTCCGTCGACGAGCGTTCCCGGGAGCCGCGGGGTCACGTCGTACTCGGCGGGCTGGACTTCGCTGAAGCTGAGATCGCCGTTCTCCCTGACCTCCTCGAGTTCGACGAGCAGTTCGTCGTCGACATCGTAGCTGCCGGTCAGTTCCGAGCTGTGGACGAGCCCCGAGATCGCCTCCGAAACGTCGACGAACACGCCGTAATCGACGACGCCGTTGACCGTCGCGAGGTACCGCTCGCCCACCTCGAGATCCCCGGTCGTACACTCCGGAGCGAGATCGTACACCGTCGCCGCGGGCGAGCCCCCGGGGCCGTCGGCGTCGTTAGGTGGTATCATGTACGTCCGATTGGGTGCTGGCCCGCTTTTACCCTTCGGTCCGACGATCTTGCCCCGGCGATCGAGAGAACGTAGCGGGAGGTGGATTTGAACCACCGGTCTGCGGGTTATGAGCCCGCCGGAATCTCCTGGCTATCCCATCCCGCTGTTACTAGGTAGCTCTGTTTTGTGTTTAAGAATTGTGTTTGCCGCCGGTGAGCGGACCTCACGACCCGTCGTGAACCCGCCAGGTGAACAGGCTCTCGAAGACGTAGTTGACGACCATCCCGACGCCGATCCCGGCGCCTTTCGCGACCAACAGCCAGAGGTCGACCCCGAGGGCCGTCACGGGCACGAACAGGAGGCGAAAGACGGCGACGAACACCAGAAACTGCGTCGCCGAGCCGGCGGCCCGGACGCCGTGTGACCGGAGCAGCCGCCGGAGAAACGACCGTCGCCCGTCGGCCCCGACCTCCGCGAAGGTCCACCGGTCGTTGATCGCGAACATCACGAGAATCGCCGTCTCGATGCCGGCAAGCACCGCGAGTTCCTCGAGCACGCCGACCCACTCGACGAGGACGAGCAACACAGCGGTGTCACAGACCGCGCCGACGACGCCGACGGTGACGAACTGGCCGATACGGACCCGCGAGGCAAGCGCCGCGAGCCGCCCGCCGTCGGCGCTCATCCGTCCTCGACGGCCGTCGGCTCGGTCGCCTCCCGATCGGCGGCGATCGCTCCGGCCCGGCGGCGGACGCTCAGGACCGTCCGCCCGAACTCGAAGGGAGCGCCGAGCGCCGAGACCGTCGAGCCGGGCCTGTCGTGCCACTCGACGGGAACCTCGACGATCCGACTGCCGCGGGCGCCGGTGAAGCTGATCAACTCGACGTCCCAGGCGAACCCCGGCGCGGTGATGTCGTCCCTGATCGCTGCCCAAGCGCTGGCGGCGATCGCCTTCGCGCCACACTGGTAGTCGTACAGCGCGACCGGGAGCAGCCGGCGGGCGAGCCAGGCGAAAGCGTCGCCCATCTCTCGGCGCAACAGCGTCTGGTGGGCGACGACCGTCGCCTCCGGGTGACGCCGCGACCCGACCGCGAGGTCGGCCCTCCCGTCGATCACCGGCTCGCAGACGTCGGCCACGGACGCGGCCGGGGTCGCGCCGTCCGCGTCGGCGAACCCGAGCACGTCCGTCTCGAGGGCGTCGAAGCCGGCGGTGAGCGCGGCACCCTTTCCGCGTCGTCGCTCGGCCGCGTTCACCGTCACGGGAAGCTCCTCGAGCCGGTCGGTCGTCTCGGGCCGGGGATCGTCGATCTCCACGCGGAGTGCGGCCGGGTCGAGTGCCGCCGATAGCTTCTCGAGAAAGTGCACCAACCGATCGATGTCGGGGCGATAGGCGGGAACGACGAGTCCCACAGAGGCGGCCATTGCCCGAAACCACCGGACCGGTCGGCAAAAGTACCACGCTTCGGCACTCCCCGGTCCGGCCGCCGGGCGGGTCGACGCCCGCGGGGAGCAAAAAGACTATAATTAACACCAGGCTAACTTCGATCACAATGGCAACGACACTCGTGCCACTCTTCGGCCCGATCCCCGGCGGCCCGGAGATGCTCGTCATTCTGCTGATCGCAGTACTGCTGTTCGGCGCGAACAAGATCCCGAAGCTTGCCCGCTCGACCGGCCAGGCGATGGGCGAGTTCCGGAAGGGACGCCAGCAGGTCGAAGAGGAACTCGAGGAGATGGAAGAGGAGGTCAGCGCGGACTTCGAGGACGACGAGTTCGAGACCGACGACGAGTACATGAATCTCGACTCCGAGGACAAGTAACCGCCGCGTGAATAGCCAGCACCCGACGCGTCGCGACCGGTCGCGACCGATCCCGTCCGACCGTCAGTACGTTTTCTCATGAGCCCGTCAGGGTCCGACTCGACGAGCCCCGCGACGATCGTCCCGCCGACGGAACGCAGCTGCGAGCGGTGCGGCCGCAGGGAGCGCTGGGACGACGACGAGCAGACCTGGCGCGGCCTGGCCCGATCGGGTACGCCACACTGTCTCCACGAGTGGGACATCACCGGCACATACAATCCCCTCTCAGAGGAATAGCGCGGACTGTGCTGGCCGTCCGGACCGGCTCAGATCCCCTCGTAGGGCACCGGGCCGGGGTCGAGGACGCCGGCCGTGACCAGCCCGGCGATGAGCAGACTCGTCAGGAGGATCGCTACCATCGGCGGATCGAAGTGCGTGTCGCCGTGGGCGTACAGGGCTCGCTCGGCGAGTTCGCCGATCACGCCGGCGAGCAGGCCGACGGCCCCGGCGGCGAGCACCGCGACCGTCGGACCGGTCTCAAGGCCGACGGCGACGATCCCGGCCGGCAGCGCCATGTGGTGTGTCACCGGGAACGACGACTGCCCGGCCGAGAGCACCAGGAGGCTGGCCGCGGTCAGCCCGAAGGCGAGGAACGCGCTCCCGGTCGCGAGCGCGAGGTAGCCGGCGAGCCCGCCGACGGCGACTCCGAGCGCCGCGACGTTCCCCCAGGCGTAGTGCTCGGGGAGCCACGGCTCGACGATCAGCCGACCGCGCCGGCCGCGCGCGCGACCTTCTTCGCCCTCCCACCGTTCCTGACGCTCGAACGCCGAGAGATCGAGCAGGCTGTCCCGGACCGGCCCGACCAGCGGGTACCCGAGCGCGATCCGGTGGACGATCGCGGAGACGACGACCGCGAGCGCCATCGGATCGAGCGGGAGCCCGGCCTCGGCGACCAGCTGCGCTAGGACTGCGCCGCCGGCGCCGAACGCCGCCCCGACCGCGAGCACGTCCGGCCGGCTCCCGAGTGGCTTGCCGATCGACTTGGCCTGGTGGTACCGGAAGCCGGTGTCGAACATCTGCGAGCGCCCCAGATACGCGGCCGCGGCGACGCCGCCGGCGAAGGCGACGTGCGGGCCCAACAGTGGCCCGAATCCGACCGTTCCGGCCACGCCGCGAGCGTCGAGCACCGCCGGCCCGGCGATCGGCCCGCCGACCCCGACGGCCCCGAGCTCGCCGAGGACGACGAACACGCCGGCCAGCGCGAGCGCCTGTCGGGCGCCGACCGCCGCGCCGACGGCCCCCCCGGCGAGCCCGGCGATCACCAGCGGCCCGCTCAGCGACCCGAGGACCATCCTCTCTCCCCAGGAACGATCGGCGAGCCCTGCGACGGTCCGCGTGCGGTCGCGTTCGTGAGATCGGTCATCGATCCATCGGTGTGTGACCGCACCTATAGGTGTACCGCCTCGGCCCGCTACGCCCCGAAGTCCTCGGTCGCGGCGTTCAAGGCGACGACGATCCCGGCGCCGACCACGACCGCACCGACGACCGCGGCGATCGCCGTCGGCGTCCAGGTCTCCGTCGCGGCCCCGACCTCACGGACGGGCAGCCTGAGCGCCCCGATCATGAGACTCACGAGGACGGCGAGCGTCGCCGCCCGGTCGCGGGCCAGCGCCCACCGGACGCCGTAGGCGATCGTGAACAGCCCGACGGCGGCGCCGGCGAGAAAGCCGGCGATGTCGACGACCGCGTCCCGGGGGACGCCGGTGGCGAGCCCGTCGACGACCGCGTTGAGCCGTTCAGCCATGTACTCGTACTGGCCGAGCAACAGGAGGAGAAAGGCCCCGGAGATGCCCGGCAGCACCATGCCGGCGATCGCGATCGTTCCGGCTCCGAACAGGATCGGCAGCCCGTGGCCGACGCCGCCGGTCGCGGTCGCCCCCGTGATCAGGACGGCGACGGTGAACCCCGCGGCGCTGGCCCCGAGCAGTCGGGGACGCGCCAGCCACCGGCGCTCGTACAACACGGCCGCGGAGGCGCCGATCAGCCCGAAAAAGAAGGCGTAGGTTAGCCCGGGAACGGCCTCGAGAGCGGCCTCGACGCCCCGGGCGACGATCACGATCGCCGTCGCGAGTCCGGTCCCGAGCGCGAGCAGGAAGAACACGTCCATCTCCCGCAGGCGCGTCCGCAGTCGCCGCCGGCCGGCCGCGGTTCGCGCGCCCGGGACGGCCGCGAGTACCCGCGGGTCGAGGCTCGTGATCGCGGCGATCAGCCGCTCGTAGATCCCGGTGATCAGCGCGATCGTCCCCCCCGAGACGCCCGGCACCGCGTCGGCCGCGCCCATCGCGACGCCTTTGAGGTAGACGACGACCGTGTCGGGCAGCCCACCGGCGCCCGACTTGCCATCCGATCGAGCCGTCACGGAAGCCTCCGGCGGCGGGCGGGTCGTCTGGGGCCGTCCATCGACTGTCGCCAGTGGGAACGAAATAAAAAGCCTTGCGTCCCGGGAGGGCGGCCGGATCGACGGCGCCGGGAGACGGACCGACGGTGGATCGGCCGAGCGCAACGATTTTATTTCCGGCACGGACAGTTCGCGGTGTAGTCCCGTGGTGTAGTGGCCAATCATAGCGGCCTTTGGACGCGTCCGGACGCGCCGACGCGGGAGTTAGCCGCTGACGGCGGTTCGAATCCGCCCGGGACTA
>CAYRQD010000041.1:0-13061 GCA_964426325.1 uncultured Halobacteriales archaeon
GCGAGCGATCCAGCACCGATCAGGAATTTCCGTCGGTCCATAGTTGTTGTCACCTGTGTTTCCACCCGCGCCGGCGCCACCCCCACTCGCTCGCCGACCAGTCTGCGTGCCGGGTGCGGGCTTACCTGTATGTGTATGCTTGCATCTACATTGTATCAACCCGCCTGAACGACCCTCACAACGATCTACACTAGCCTGAATAATCAGATATGCGTCTCTGACACGACACAGGCTCGGTCTGAACGCCGGTATTCGTCGAAACGATAGTGAGTATTTAAATTATAGCGAACGCATCTATTAGTGACGAACGAAGGTTTACCACGACACACGCGACACGAAAACGAGGATGGGGCAGATCAGGACGGGGGAGACGTGATCGGACGGCAGGTCGATCAGAACATGGATATCCACAATACGATCTACAGCCGGTACGGGGGGACAGTCAGTACGTTCCACTGGGAGGGATCTAAATGAGGCGTCGTCAGTTTCTCTTGGGATCCTCCGCGGTGCTTGCAAGCGGGGCACTGCTGACCGGAACGACTGCTTTCAGCTCGTCCGAACTCAACCGCTCCGTCGACATTGCCGTCGTCGCAGACGAATACGGCTACCTCGGGCTGAGCGAGGACGAAGACAATGATAGCTCAGAAGCGACCGAGCTTCTGTTCGGCGGCGGCCCACAGACGGCACCAGTAGACTTCCGTGTCACCAATCAAACCTCCTCGGCCGTCGATATGGATATTGACCTCGATACGCTCGTCTTCACTGATAGAAATAACTGGTCTGTCGACGGATCTACGGAGGCGTCTATCAAAGAATCCGGACACCGTGTCGAGATTACGGATCTCTCTCCGGGCCACTCCGTGTCCGGTATCACAGTCGATACCCCGGGGTACGGACAGTCGAAGTTTACCGACACTTTATCCTTCGAGGTCACTGGTGAACACGATAGCATCAATATCGCTGCCGATCGGGCACTCACGCTCGAAGTGCCAGAAATCGAGGCCGATGTCGAACTCAACGATACCAACTCGACAGCCGATATTGACCTCTCCGACTCCGCAAGCGTAGATAATAGTACCCTAACAACGACCGTCGAAGACTGTGGTTCGAGTAACAAAACAACCGTAACGGTTGAGGGTTCCACGGAATCAGGTATTCCGTTTTCCGGAACTGCTAGTGATGTCGACTGTAGTAACAGCTAACGAGATACCGGCTTGATACTCCGTATCTACCGTAGAGCTACCACTCCGTCTGCCCGACCCGGGTTTCGAGCAGTTCCCTCGAAAATACGAACGCGAACACGACAATAAAGGCGAGCGCGTACCCGAGCAGGTGGACGTACACGTCGACCACGCCGCTGCCGGGCACGACCGCCTCCTGGAAGGCCACGAACGGGTACCCGATCAGGAGTCCCGCGCCCGCGCCGGCCAGCTCCAGGTAGCCCGGCCGGCCGAGCGCCGCCCGCAGGCGCTCTCGCCCGGGAAGGCCCTGGGTTCGAACGGCGGCGCCGACGTACAGCAGGGCGAGCGCGAGCGCCCCGAGTCCGATCTCGAGGCGCCAGGCCCGGCCCGGCAGCGCGATCAGCGCCGTCGCGCCGCCCATCGCGAGCAGGATCGCCGGCGCGTGCTCGTCGCCGATCCCCGGGGCGATCGTCTCCCGCAGGTACCCCACCAGGGCAAACCCGGCCAGCCCGACGATCCCGGCGGTGATCCCCGAGAACCCGTAGATCAGCCGCTCGCGGGGAAAGACGAGCTGCAGCGCCGACAGTGCGAACGGAAAGACGACGAGCAACGTCACGAGTGCGGTCCAGAACAGCTGTCGGCGCCCGCTCAGCACGCAGAGTAAGTACGCGATCGATACCGCGGGAACGTAGACCGCGAGGTTCCCGATCAGGTGCAGGTCCGACAGGTGGACGAAATGGCCGGTGTAGGCGGTCGTGGCCGTCGGCGCGGTGGTGTCGAAGACGAGCGACTCCCGCGTCCCCCGTTCGAGGGCATGTACCGCGACGAGCGCGCCCGCGATCCCGGCGAGGACGAGCAGATCCGTGAGCCTGACCGCCTGGCGGAGAGCCTTGCCGAACGGCTCGGTGCGTGTTTGCCTGCCGTCAGCGGCGTTGATTCCCATCAGTTCCCGCCCGCGCCGGCGATCGCTCGCGCCGCGGCGACCAGTCCGGCCCCAGCGGCGATGGCGAACATCAGTCCCAGCAGCTGCGGCAGGAATCCGCCCAGCGTCTGTGCCGGCTCAAACACCGCCGGCCGACCGGACTGGCTGAGATCCGTCGGTGCGTCGCCGCTCTCGGCCGTCGGTCCGTCGTCGTTGCCGTCGGTGGGTGATTCACCGTCGTCGCTCTCGGGTTCGGTGTCTGGCCCGTCTTCGTCCGTCTCGCCGGTTTGGTCGTCGGGCTGGTCGTCCCCGCTCTCGTCATCCGGGGTGGTCTCTTCGCCGTCCTGCTGGTCGCCTCCGTTTTCGCCCCCGTCGTCTGAGGTGGTCTGCCCGTCCCTCTCGTCGGAGGTGTCGCCGGGCTCACCGCTGTCGCCGGGTTCATCCCTGGATGGCGTGTCGTCGGAGTCCCCGACTGTATCGTCTCCGCCGCCAATAGCTGCGTTCGTCCCCCCAGTGTCGCTCCCTGTAGTCGCGCTCGTCGCGTCGGTGACGTTCGCGTTCACGGTGAACTCCTCGATCGTCTCGACGTCGTGATCGCCCGTGGTGTCGATTCGGAGCCCGACCAGGACCGATCTATCCGACTCGCCCGTCCCGAGCCGGACGCTGTTTTCGGGCCCCTCGATTGAGCGCGCCTCGGTGCGGAACTCGACGTCTTCGACGCCTGTCTCGATCCAGACCTCCGCGCTCTCGTTTCCGCCGTAGGTGATCCGGAAGATGTCCTCGATAACAGTTACCGCCCCGGGATTTACCCCGTCGGCGGCGAGCTCTTGACGCGCCTCGGTGATCCGGATCGCGAGTTCGCCGTTTTGCTCGACCGCGTAGACCCCGTTCGGCCCCGAGGCGTTCTCGAGCGTAATCTCCGAGTCTTCGAGCTGATCGGAAAAGGGCGCGCCGGCGGTCGCGACGGCCAAGGCTCCTGCCGCGGCGAGCACGGCGATGACTGCGAGACTCGTGCGCATTCTCTGAGATGAGCGCGGCCGACGGTCGACCGTTTTCATATGATTGTCGCGTTCGGCACTTAGTAATGAAGCATCTGCTGTTGTCCGAGCAACCGTTTACGCGTCCGTCTGGGCACAGAGCCCGTCTCCAGCAACCTCTCATCGGGTCGCTTCGGATCCCGAATACGCCCGCCCGCGGTCGAGTGTCGATAGTAACGGTCAAGTTTCTCACGTCTCTGCGCTCGGTATGGGCCTCGCCTCGGAGGAACTCCAATTTCTCCTCCGCTCGGAGACCCGGTTGAACGTCCTCTCGGCGCTCGCCCAGCGGGCGCCCCTGGAGACAGACGTTTTAGAGGAGACGCTCGATACCTCCCGCCGGACGCTCACACGGACGCTGAGACAGCTCGAGGACCGCCGGCTCGTCGAGGAGACGGAGGATGGCTACCTGCTGACGGCCTTCGGCGAGACCCAGGCGGCGTCGTTCCGGGAGTGGCTGCGCCGGGACGAGCTCGCCCGGGCGTTCCGGCCGGTGTTGGGCCGCCTCGAGGCGGACCTGCTCGGGTTCGATCTCGAGCGGCTCCGCGGGGCGACCCTGACCGTCGCCGACGAGAGCCAGCCGTACGCGCCGCTGGATCGAACGCTCACGCTGCGGGCCGAGGCCGACCGGATCCGGGAGCTCGCCCCCTCCGTCGAGCGCCGCAGCGTCGAGCAGCTCGCCGACCGAACCGACGCCGGCGAGGAGCTAGCCGTCGAGATAATCATGTCCGCGGCGACCGCCCGCGCGGCCCGGTCCCGACCGGCCTACGAGGACGCCCTCGCGGCCGTCGCGGCCGCCGACGAGGTGACCCAGTACGTCCACCCCGGCGGGTTCCCGTTCGTCCTCGCGATCATGGACGGGACCGTCGTCCTCGGGGTCGCCGACGACGGCAACCCCAACGCCGTCCTCGAGACGACCGACGACGCCGTCCGGGAGTGGGCCGAATCTACCCTCGACCAGTACCGCGAGGAGGCACGACCGCTCGCCGCCGAGCACGACGCGAATATATAAATCGCGGTCTCACGCCACGGGGTGACGGCCCGCCAGGGAGTAACGTTATTATCCAACAATATGTACAGCCAGCGGGGGATACACGGATGAGTTCATCGAGCGGTGTCGAACGCGATCTCTCTGGGGGTGCCGGGGAGAATCAGGCCATACCGAGCCCGGAGCAGACCGAGGAGGAGTCCGGAGAACTGTCACAGGACGATCGGTTCGACCTGTTGAGCAACCACCGGCGTCGGTACGCGCTGCATTATATCAAACACAACGGCGACCGGGCGACGCTGGGGGAGCTGTCCGATCAGATCGCCGCCTGGGAAAACGAGATCGACCTCGAGGAGGTGGGCTACGACGAGCGAAAGCGCGTCTACACCTCTCTCCAGCAGGTCCACCTGCCCCGAATGGACGAGGCCGGCGTCGTCGAGTTCGACGACCGGGAAGGGGCCGTCGAGATCGGCCCGGCCGCGGCCGACCTGGACGTGTACCTCGAGGTCGTCGAGGGTCGGGACGTTCCCTGGAGCGGCTTTTACCTGGGTCTCTCGGGGCTCGACCTGCTTGTCGTGGCCGCCTACGCGGTCGGGGTTCCGGTCGTCTCGGCGGTTCCCGCGATCGGGCTCGCGGTCTTCGTCGTCACGAGCTTCTTGGTGGCCTCGCTCGCACACCTGTACGTGACCCGGACCGAGATGCGGCTTGGCGAGCGCGAACGGCCCCCGGAGCTGTCGGAGTGATTCTCTGGGCGTCGCCCGGCTCCCGAGACCGTCGCATGACTCTCACAGCGCGTTCGGCGCCGCCTCCTTTTACTCCCCACGGTCGAGGTCGGCTCCGGCCGGCTCGCTCTCCTGGCTGTCGCTCGCGGTGAGGTAGATACCGCCGAGCACCACCGCGCCGCCGGCGACCGTGGCGGCCGTCGGGGCCTCCGAGAGGATCAAAACGGCCAGAATCGTCGCGCCGACTGGCTCGCCCAGAAGCGACACCGAGACCACGCTCGACTCGAGGTGTGCGAGCGCCCAGTTGATCACGGTGTGTCCCAGCAGGCCGGGGCCGGCGGCCAGCCCGGCAAAGAGCAGCCACTCCCGGAGCGGGTAGCCGGTCAGCGCGGTCGGCCCGCCCTGTGCGACGACGACCGCGAGCAGCCCGACCGTACACACGGAGTACACCACCACGACGTACGGTATCAGCGCGACTCGCTGGCGAAGCGACCGCCCGGCCAGCACGTACCCCGCGGCCGCGATCGCGCCCACCACCGCCAGCCCGTTACCGAGCAGGGGATCCGTCCCGACGACCCCGCCGAGCAGCTCGCCGACCGACATCGCCGCCATCCCGGCGACCGCGACGACGATTCCGAGGACTATCCGGCCGGTCAGGCGCTCGCGCAACAGCAGCCACGCCCCGGCGGCCACGAACAGCGGCTGTGACTGCACTAAGGTGACGCTCGCGGCGACGCTGGTCCACTCCAGGCTCTCGAACCAGGCCGCGAAGTGCACGGCAAGAGCGAGTCCCGACAGGGTCGCGAACCCCAGGTCCCGGCGGCCGATCCGGCGGAACTGCCCGCGGTACCGCCACGCCGCGACCGGCAACAGCGGGAGGGTCGTGAACAGCACGCGGTAGAAGGCCGCGACCGCCGAGGGAGCCTCGCTGAGCCGCACGAGGACGGCGCCGGTGCTGATCCCGAGGATCGCCACGCCGAGCCCGAGGACCGGCGGTACCCGCGGCGTGTCGGTCGCCGTCGCGGACGCGTCCGCCTCGGTGCCGGTGCTCACGGCCGAACCAGTGCTCGCGCCCACATACCGGTTGCGGCCCCGACCGACCGGTTGGCCGGCCAACAGTTTTAGTACGATCGGCGAGCAGACGACGGTATGCCACGGACCCAGACGCTGGCGCTGGTCGGGGCCGCCGGCGGGGTCGGCACCACCCGGTTGGCCGTCGAGTGTGGCGCGACGCTGGCCCGGACCGGGCGGGACGTCGCGGTCGTCGACGCCGCCTTCGACACCCAGGGGCTGGCCCGGTACGTCGAGGGCCGGATCGAGGCCGACGCGACCACCCTGGCGACCGGTGACGCCGAGCTCGGGGCGGCGCTGTACGAGCGCGAGCTCGACGTGCCGGGCCGGCTGGCGCTGTGTCCGGCACGGGCGCCCTTCGAGCGGCTCGCCCGCGCGAAGACCGCGGCCGCGGCTCGCCGGTTCGAGCAGCAACTCGCCGCCGCCGCGCTCTCACACGACGCGGTGATCGTCGACACCCCGCCCGTCGGGGGCAACCAGGCGCTCGCGGCCGTCGACGCCGCCGACCGGCTGGCCGTCGTCACGAGCGGCGACGACCGCGGCGCCGACGCCCTCGCGCGCCTCCGGGATCGACTCGAGGATGTCGGCGCGAGTCACGACGCGACGATCGCGACCCCCGGCGACGGCACGCTTGCCGACGCCGACGCGGCCGTCCCGTCCGAGCCTGCCTCGCCCCGCGGGTGTCCCGCCTGCGTTCCGCCGAATGAGACCTTTGCTCCGGCCGTTGCGGCCGCGGTCGAGGCCGCCCTCGGCGTCGAGTTGGATCTCGAGTTCCCCGAGAGCGGGCGCCTGCGCGGGGTCCTCGACGGCGGGTAGCCGTACTATGCGTCTCTGAGTCCGACCCGCTGGGCGGTCAGGAGTCCCTCGACGGCCCGCTGGGCCGCCTCGATCGGCTCGTGGGTCTCGACGTACGCCGCCAGTGCGAACTCGGTCTCTGTGACGCCCGCGAGTTCGAGCCCCTCGGTCCGCGAGAGCCGGCCGTCGATCCAGTCCCGGACGACCTCGCGCCCGGTTGGGCCGACCGGCGAGACCGGCTCACCGAGCAAGTGTAGCGTTTTGGCCGCGGTCACGGGGGCGACGCCGGCCGCGCGCCCGGCCGCGCCAACGCTGGCCCCCGCTGCGTACCGTTCGAGCACCGTCGCCGCCGTCGCCGGCGGGCAGGGCAACGCCTCGGCGAACGGCCGGAGCCGCTCTGCGACGGTCGCGTCGGTCTCGTCGACGACCGCCACCCCCCGCTCCTCCTGGGTCGCGGTCACCTTGAGCCCGTCCGCGATCTCGCCCAGCCCCATCGAGCGTGACTGGTGGATCCAGTGACATAAACCCTCGCGCCGCCGGCCGCTCGCGTCCGCCCGTCGGCGGCTCGCACCTATCGGTTACCGATAGGTACGCCGCGGCGATTTCCGCTCGTGGGGGCCGATTTCTCCCGCGTTTAAAACCCGATTCCGGGGCCAGGAGTACGTGATGCGGGCGCAAGGACCCCGACCCCGAACGGAGGAATCGACACGTCACCCGCGATCGGACCGCTGCAACGCGGAGCCGACGGCGACGGAGCGACCGCGGCGGTGCCCGGAGTGTGACGGGCGCGTTGAGTCCGACGACTGCGAGACCGTCTGTGGGGACTGCGGACTGGTGGTGGACGAACACGCGATCGATCCGGGTCCCGAGTGGCGGTCTTTCGAGGACGATGACACCAATCCCGAGCGGACGGGGGCGCCGCTGACCCGGGCCCGCCACGACCGCGGGCTCTCGACGGAGATCGGCCGCTCGGACTCGGACAGCGGCCGCCGGCGCCGCCGGATGGCCCGACTCCGGCGCCAGCACAAGCGCACCCAGATCCGGACCAAGGCAGAGCGCAACCGGGTGTACGCGTTCACAGAGATCCGCCGGCTGGTGAGCCAGCTCGACCTGCCCGAACACGTCCGAGACCGTTCCTGCGTGCTCTTCGAGTCCGCCCAGGACGAGGGGCTGCTCCAGGGGCGGTCGATCGAGGGCTTTGCCGCCGCCGCGGTGTATGCCACCTGCCGGACCGCCTCGGTCTCCCGGACCGTCCCCGAGGTCGTTGAGGCGGCAAAGTCGACCCGCGACGAGCTAGATGTCGCCTACGACGCGCTCAACCGCGAGCTGGGGCTCCCGACCGGGCCGATCCACCCGCGGGAGTACATCGCCCGGTTCGCGAGCCGGCTCGACCTGCCGGCGGGCGTCGAGCGCCGGGCCCAAGCGCTCGCCGAGGAGGCCCGCGAGCGCGGGCTCGACAACGGCCGCAATCCGAGCGGCGTCGCGGCGGCGTGTCTGTACACCGCGGCCAAGCGGGCCGACCACCCCCTGACACAACGGGCGGCCGCCGAGGCCGCGGACGTGACGCCGGTCACGCTGCGACACACCTACTACGAACTCGCGGACGCCGGGGAGTGACCCGACCGTCGCCGAACTTAAGATCACCGGTCGCATACACCGGGTGAGTGAACGACAGAACCGACGCGCTCGACGCCGTCGTGTTCGGCGTCGATATCCAGAGCGGCGATATCCGCGGCGACGCCCCCTCGTTCGCGCTGGTCGAGTTCGACGGCGAGGAGATCGCCCGCGACGTCGTGAGCCACCGAAAGCTCCGCCGGCGTATCGACGACGAGCAGCCCGCGATCGTCGCGACCGACAACAGCTACGAGCTGGCCGCCGACAAGGACGCCCTGATCCGATTTCTCGACTGGCTGCCCGAGGAGACGCGGCTGGTCCAGGTCACCGGCGCCGAACAGCCCGAGCCCCTCTCCCGTGTCGCCGCCCGCCACGGCGTCCCCTACGGCAAGAAGCCGATGCACGAGGCCGAGGCCGCGGCCCGGCTGGCGGCGGCGAACGTCGGCCAGGTCGTGACCGCCTTCACCGACACCACCGAGGTCAAGATCGCCCGGGGGCGCTCGACAGGCAGCGGCGGCTGGAGCGAGGACCGGTACACCCGCCGGATCCACGGCTCGGTGAAACGGCGGGCCCGCGAGGTCGAGTCAGAGCTCGACGACGCCGGGTTGGCCTACGACCGCGAGGTGACTGAAAAGTACGGCGGCTTCTCGAACGCCGTGTTCACCGTCGAGGCCCCCCCGGAGGAGCTGCCGGTTTCGACCGAACGGGCCGGGGACGTCCGGATCGAGATCCAGCGCCAGCGCCGGGACGGAATCGAGTTCGAGCCCCTCGCGAAGCGCCGGGATCACGTGCTGGTCGGAATCGACCCCGGGACGACCACCGCGGTCGCGGTCGTCGGGCTCGACGGGGAGCTGCTCGACGTCACGAGCACCCGAACCGCGGACACAGCGGCGGTGATCGAGTGGATCGTCGAGCGTGGGCGGCCAATTATCGTCGCCGCCGACGTCACGCCGATGCCCGATACCGTCGCGCAGATCCGGCGGAGCTTCGACGCCGCCGCCTGGACGCCCCCGCGCGACCTTCCCGTGGACGTGAAAAAACACCGCACGCGCCAGACCGCCTACGACAACGACCACGAGCGGGACGCGATCGCGGCGGCGCTCGGCGCCTACGACGCCCACGAGGAGCAGTTCGACCGGGTCGCGGCGAAGGTACCTCCGCAGGTAGAGCTGGGCGCGGTGCTTGCCCGGGTGGTCGCCGAGGAGGCCTCCGTCGAGACCGCCCTCGCGGATCTCCGCGAGGACGACGACGAGTCCGAGAGCGAGAGCGAGCACACCGAGCGGGAGCTGACCGACGAGGAACGCCGGATCCGCGAGCTCGAAACCCAAGTCGAGCGCCTGCAGGCACACGTCGAGGATCTCGAGGCGACCGTCGACGAGAAAGACGACCGGATCGACGAGCTCGAGGACGAGCTCACCGAGACCCGCCGGGAGGAGCGCCAGCGCGCCCGCGAGCGCCGCGAGGTCTCCCGGCTCCAGCGCGAGACCGACCGCCTCGAGCGCGAACTCGAGACCGAACGCGAGACCGTCGATGATCTCGAGGGGAAACTCGAGCGGCTCAAGGCCCTCTGGAAGCTCGATCACTCGAACTTCGCCGATGTCTCGGAGGCAAAGGCCGGGCTCGTCCCGGTGAAGATCATCGAGCAGTTCACCACCGGCGCGATCCGAGATGCCGACGAGCGGTTCGGGCTCGCCGAGGACGATATTGTTCTCTTCCGGGACGCGAGCGGCGCCGGGCGCTCGACCGCCGAGCTACTCGCCGAAGTCGGCCCGCGGCTCGTGTTGCGCACCGGCGGGCTCTCAGAGGTCGCCGACCGCATCCTGTTCGACAGCGACATTCCCGTCGCGCCCGCCGACCAGGTCACCGTCCAAGAGGTCGACGAGCTGGCCGTCGCCCGGGAGTCGGAAGTCGAGGCCGCCATCGAGGACTGGGAACGCCGGGCCGCCGACCGCGAGCGCCAACAGCGCGCCGAGCTGGTCGACCGGCTGATCAGCGAACACCGCGCCGACCGGGTCGACCGCTCGCAGGGCTGACCGCTCCCGGCGGTCCGTTCGCCCGGCGAGTCGCTTTTTATTCGGGGCGTCGTCGCTGGCACATGGCAGAGAGTCCGTTCGACGTCACGATCCGGGTCGCCGAGGTGCTGCGGGCTGAGCCGTTCCCCGAGACGAACAAACCCCAGATGGTGAAGCTGTGGCTCGATCTCGACGACAAGCGCCGCCAGTCGTGTGCACAGCTCGGGTACAATCACGATCCCGCCGAGCTGCCCGGCCGGCAGGTGCTGTGTGCGACCGACCTCGGGACGATCCGGATCGCCGGCTTCGAGTCCGAAGCGCTCACCGTTGGCGTTCCGGACGCCGACGGCAACCCGGTCGTCGTCTCTCCGACCGACCGTGTCCCCCCGGGCGGCGAACTCTACTGACCGGGGCCGGGGGGACCGCCGGCCAACAGTCCGACGCTCCCGAGCAGGTTCCGCACCAGCCCGTACGCGACCAGCCCGAGCCCGAGAAGCACGAGCGCGATCCCGCCCGCGACCAGCGGGCTCTCGACGGCGGCGAGGCCGATCCCGCCGAGTACGAGCAACAGGCCGACCGCGCCGACAACACCGAGTCTACCCAGCATGTCCGACTCGGCGATCGGCTGGTACTTATGTGTAGGTGGTCTCCGAGCGGTCCTGCAGACTTAAGCCCCTTCGTGACAAACCGCCGAGTATGAGCGACAGCGAGGGCAGGACAGACCTCCGGATGCCCGACGAGGACGAGGTCTTCGCGGTCGTCACGGAGATGCTCGGCGCGAACCGCGTCGCGGTACGGTGTATGGACGGGGTCGAACGGACCGCCCGCATCCCGGGAAAGATGCAAAAGCGGATCTGGATCCGCGAGGACGACGTCGTGCTGGTCGATCCCTGGGACTGGCAAGACGAGAAGGCCGACATCACCTGGCGCTACGAGAAACAGGAGGCAGATCAGCTCCGCGAAGAAGGTCACATCCAGGAATGACTACAGCCGGGTCTCCTGGAGGTACAGCCAACTCGGCCGGCCATCCCCCCCGTCCCCGCGCTCGGACGCGCTGGCGCCGAACAGCGCCGCACTCAGCCGGTCGTCGCCGGGGCTCTGTCGTTCCACGTACCGGACCAGCGCCCGCCCGTCGGTCCGGTCGATCACCTCGAGGTCCTCTATCTCGATTTCGAACGCCTCGGTGCGCTCGCCGCGGGCGGCCTCGACGCCCGCGAGTACCGTCTCGCGGTCCTGGATCGTCCCGTCGGGCGTAACTCGCTCGAAAGACGGGGCCAGCGCGGTCTCGACCCGGGCGAACCGCTCCGGAGGGAGTTCGCCGCGGTACCACGCCCCGAAGAACGCGTGCAGCGATTCGACCTCGCGTTCGCAGTCGGCGGCCATGATATGTGGTGTGTCTGCCCGTCGGGAAACGGTTCCGCCGGAGGGCGATCAAAACAACTCGTCGTCGACGATCCGGCCCGGCCCGCCCAGCTCCCAGACCCGGGTCTCGACGCCACAGTCCGCGACGGCTTCCTCGACCAGATCGACGTGTTCGGCGGTCGTGTTGACGTAGACGCTCGCGCCGGTGTCGACCGAGAAGTACACCGGCAGGCCCTCCTCGCGAAGCGCCCGCACCGTATTGAAGATCTCGATGGTGCGGGGCTGCCAGTAGACCCAGCCCGACGGGCCCGTCATCGTCGTCGCGGCCAGCGACAACGAGTCGTGCTCGGCGAGCTCGAAGGCCCGGTCGAAGTCCCCGGCCCGGAGCGCGTCGCGGGCGGTCGCGATCTGCTCGTGGACGTGTGCGAGCCGTCCCTCGAACATGTGACTGGCCGCGGCCTCCTCGTGGGCCTGCTCGGTTTCCTTGTAGGAGGGAACGAGCGCCGCCACCACCCGGAGGTCCGTCTCGAGGGTCTCGTCGGCGGGGAGTCGCTCGGACCGGCAGTCCTGATCGTTGAGCCCGGCGTACAGCTGCGAGACCCCGCCCGTGACGGCCCTGGCTGCCGAGGCCGATCCCCGTCGGGCGATTGCCGACACCTCCGGCCGGGTGAGCTCGAGTCCAGCGGCCTCGGCGAGCGCCGTCGCGGCCGCCGCAAACCCCGAGGCCGAGGAGCCAAAGCCGACGTTGGTCGGAAACGAGTTCTCCGAGCGCAGCCGCACCCGCTCGGTCCGTCCGGCCCGCTCGCGGACGTGATCGACCACCGACGCGATCCGTTCGGCGCCCCGCCCGGTGACGGGCTCGCCGTCGACGACGTACCGATCGGCCTCGCGGTCGGGCTCGAACGCGACGGTCGTTTTCGTGTGACTCGGAGCCGTACAGAGGCTGATCGAATCGTGGTAAGGCAGCCGCAGCTTGGGGTCGCGCATCCCGTGGTACTTGACCAGTCCTTGGATCGGGTGAGCGATCGCCGTCGCCTTCATACATCGAGTGAGCCCGGGCCGGCACTTGGCTGTTGTTACTCGCCGGTCTCGGAGCCCGGGGACTCCTCGGCTCCCGGCCTCGACGGCGACTCGCCGGCCAACGAGCTCGGAATCCCGGTCTCGGCGGACGCCCGCGCGTGCGTAAGCGTTTACTTCCGGCCGTGGGTAGCTTACCCATGTCTGACTGCCCACTCGCGGACGAGTGTCCCAGTTTTACCGAGCGCATCCCGGGGATGGGCTGCCAACACTACGGCGATCGCGGGGGCGCCGAGTGGTGCAACCACTACAACCAGCCGATCGAGGACCTCAAGTCCCAGCC
>CAYRQD010000042.1:0-11464 GCA_964426325.1 uncultured Halobacteriales archaeon
TTCAGCGCGGGGAGGCTGTCAACGAGGCCGGCACCGGGACGCCGCTCCCGTGTTAGATCGGCGTCGGACCGTGGATCACGGACTGTGCGGTTCTGGAACGCGGCAGTAAACTCGCCTCCCCCGGGCCCGAGTCGGAGAGAACCGACGCTCGCGTCGGGCTGGCGCCGTCGGCGGCGAGCCAGAGACTCACTCGCACGTCTGATCGGATCGAAAAGCCAAATTACGTGAACGCTCGGGTTTCGTAATCTCCTGGGCGGTCGGGGCCAGGACGGCGTCGCGGTAGCGGGCCTTCACCCGGTCGCGCGAGGGACCGTCGGAGGGTCGGCGCGATTACCGGTCCCAGCGTCGAGCGATGGCGTAGGCGGTCGCCGCGCCGAGTCCGGCCGCGACGACAATCGCCGGGGCCGCGAGCAGCGCAATAAACAGCGGGAAGGCAAGCAGGAACGCGAGGAACCCGCCCAGCGTCCGCGTCGGTTGTGTCTGTTCGTCTGTCAGCGTCGTGTATGGTCCGTAACTCATCGTATACCTTCATAGGGGTTCTCACCACATAAGTGTAATCTGAAGTAAATTTCTGTAACGGGCGTTACTGAAACTGAGTTCTGGTGTCACCGCCTCTCACGCGAGGGACTCACACGCCGGATTTTTTGCCGCGACGTACCGGTCGGGAGACGTGAGCGACCACGTCCGCGTACACGCGTTCGTCGAAGGGACTGTCCAGGGGGTCTACTTCCGGGCGACGACCCGGAACGAGGCGCGGGACCGCGGCGTCGACGGCTGGGTCGAGAACCGCTCGGACGGCCGGGTGGAGGCGGTCTTCGAGGGACCGGAGGAGGCGGTCGCCGAGATGGTCGAGTTCTGCCACGAGGGGAGTCCGGCGGCTGTGGTCGAGGGCGTCGAGGTCGAGTACGAGCGGCCCCGCGGGGAGTCGGGCTTCCGGATCCGACGGTGACCGGTCACAAGACCGTTACCGCTCCCGTGGGTCAGGGACAGACGTGACGACCGGATTCGAGACGTCGCTGCTCGTCTTTCTCGTCGGGCTGCTCGTCGGCGGGTTCGCGGTCCACGTCGGATCGATGATCGCGCTCACCTCCCAGGACTACGGCCACGCCCTGGTCACCGCCGCTCTGGGCGCGCTTGCGTGGGCGATCGTCGATATCGGGCTCGACGAGCTCGGGGCCAGCGGCTGGTTCGCCTCGCTCGCGGGGCTGATCGTGTGGGTCTGGGTGGTCCGCCAGCGCTACGAAGTCGGATGGACGCGAGCGGCGATCATCGGACTGGGCGCGTGGCTCGCCGCGCTGGTCGCGCTGGCAGTGCTCTCGCTGGTCGGGATCGATCAGCTCGACGCCTACGGCGTGCCCGGCGCCTGACCTCGGGCATCCACCGGTGTCTTATTCTCCGCGGTCGTAAGGGCACGCATGATCACGGGCTCTGAGATGGCGATCGTCGACGAGAACGCGACCGCGCTCGGGGTCTCACAGCTCCAGCTGATGGAAGCCAGCGGCGCCGCCGTCGCCCGCGCCGTCCGCGAGCGAGCCGCGGAGGGGGCGTCGGTGACGGTCGTCGCCGGCCGCGGGAACAACGGCGGGGACGCGTTCGTCGCCGCCCGGCACCTCGCGGCGCTCGACCCGACGGTCTTGCTGCTCGGGCGTCCTGAAACCGTCGGGACCGACATCGCCCACCGGAACTGGTCGATCCTCGAGACGATCGGCGTCGAGACCCGGACGGTCCGTGACTCGCGGGAGTTCGAGCTCGGTGAGCCGGACGTGATCGTCGACGCCGTGTTGGGAACCGGTGTCCGGGGGCCGCTCCGCGAGCCTACCCGGACCGCCGCCGCGGCGATCAACGGAGGAGACGCAACGGTGCTTTCGGTCGACGTGCCGTCCGGCCTCGACGCCGACACCGGGCGGCTGGCCGAGGGTGCCGTCGACCCCGATCACGTCGTGACCTTCCACGAGCCAAAGCCCGGCTTGGAGGAGCTGGCCGCCTCCGTAACCGTCGCCGACATCGGGCTGCCCGAGGCGGCCGCGAGGGTCGTCGGTCCGGGCGATCTGCGGCGCCTCGACCGGGCGCCGGACAGCCACAAAGGGGAGAACGGCACCGTCCTCGTGATCGGCGGCGGTCCTTACGTCGGCGCACCGGCCCTGACCGCACAGGCCGCGCTCCGGGCCGGGGCCGACCTCGCGTGGGTGGCAACCCCCGAAGCCGCCGTCGAGCTCCAGGGCTACTCCGAGAACCTGATCGTCCGGGCGCTGCCGGGCGAGCGACTCGTCCCCGAGCACGTCGACTCGCTCGAGACGCTGGCGGCCGAGGCGGGGGTCGACGCCGTCGTAATCGGCCCTGGGCTCGGAGACGCCGAGGCGACCGACCGGGCCGTCGCGGCGTTTCTCTCGGAGTACGAGGGGACGGCCGTCGTCGACGCCGACGCCCTGACCGCCCTCCCGGAGACGAGCCCGGCCACGCTACTCTGTACCCCACACCGCGGCGAGCTCGCGGCGATGGGCGGACCGACCGGCGAGGAGATCGATCCGACGTCTATCGAGGCGTTCGCAGCCGAGCTCGGGGCGACGATCCTCCTGAAGGGCCCGACCGACATCGTCTCTGACGGCGAGCGGAGCCGGCTGAACCGGACCGGACACCCGGGGATGACCGTCGGCGGGACCGGCGACGTGCTCGCCGGCGTCGCCGGCGGACTCGCACCCGGACTCGGGCCCCTGCAGGCGGCCGCCCTGGCCGCGTACGTCACGGGACGAGCCGGCGAACTCGCCGCCGAGACCAACGGGGACGGGCTGGTCGCAACCGACCTCTTGGACCGGATTCCGGCGGCCGCGCGCCGCGAGTCGGCATCGGAGTGACGGGTCAGGCGCCGGTCTCGACGAGCGCGCCTGCCTTCGAGCGGGACCGTTCGACGATCGACGGCCGGGCCTCGAACTCGACGACGACCTCCTCGCCGTACTCGACGCTCTCGACGTGGGCGTTGTCGTACAGCCACGAGACCAGGCTCATCGTGTCCTCGGTCATCGGGACGACCAGCCGCTCGTGCTCGTAGGGCGGGAGCTCGGCGTCGATCCGCTCGCGGAGGGCCTCGATGTTGGCCCCGGTCGCGGCACTGACGGCCACGGGCCGGGGGGCGAGCGAGGACAGGGCCTCGCGCTTGCGGTCGAGCTCGGCCGGATCGACCAGATCGCGCTTGTTGAGGACGGTCACGATCGGGGCTTCGTTTCGCTCGTAGAGGGTGTCGTGGCTGGTGACGAGCTTCTCGCGGATCTCCGCGACGGACGCACTAACATCGACGACCAGCAACACGAGATCGGCCCGGTAGACCGCGTCGAGCGTGGACTTGAACGACTCGACCAGCCAGTGTGGCAGATCGGAGATGAACCCGACGGTGTCGGTCACGAGTGCGTCCCGACGGTCGAGGTCTGCCCGTCGGGTGGTCGTCCCGAGGGTGGTAAACAGCCGGTCGCGGGACTCGGCGGTCTGGTCCAGGTCGGGGTGCAGATTCTCGTTCGCCTCGACGCCCAGATCCGCGGCCAGCCGGCGCAGCAGCGTCGATTTCCCAGCGTTCGTGTAGCCGGCAAGCGCTACCAGGTCGAACCCGGACTCGCGGCGCTGCTCGCGGCGCTTCCGGTCGGTCTCCTCGATCTGGTCGAGCTCCTCGCGGATCCGGGAGATGCGGGCCTTGATGTCGCGCTCGCGGCTCTCGTCGTACTCGCCCAGGCCCATGAACCCGGGCCGCTCGTCGCGTTTCGCGAGGCTCGCCTTCGCCTCCGCCCGGGGCAGCTCGTAGCGCAGCTCGGCCAGCTCGACCTGGAGTTGTGCCTTCCGGGTTCGTGCGCGCTGGCCGAAGATCTCGAGGATGAGCCGGAAGCGGTCGATCACCCGAACGCCGACCGGGAGCTTGTTGCCCACGTTGAACGTCTGGTAGGGGCCGAGCTCGTTGTCGACGATCACGACCGCCGCGTCGACGGCCCGGGCCCGGTCGGCGATCGCCTCGACTTTGCCCTCGCCGAAGTGGTAGGCCGGATCCTCCGATCGGGTCTGTGTCACGGTCGCGGCCGGCTCGTAGCCGGCTGCGCGGGCCAGCTGGAGGATCTCCTCGAGCTCGGGCTCGCCGGTCTCGACGCGCTTGGCGACGACCGCCCGCGTGTCGGTATCTGTCACTTGCCGTTTCTACGAGCGGCACCCATTTCAAAGGCCTGGCCGTCCCGGCCGGCTCACCGCGTCTCGATGTCGTCTTCGTCGCGGACGATCCGGGTTTCTGCCTCCCCACCCGAGACCTCGTTGACCAGATCGTAGAAGTCGTTTTGCATGCCGGCGGGAAACTCGACGACCCCGATCCAGGAGCCGTCTGGCTGCCACTCCTCGCTGTCGAGCTCGGCGAACTCGCGGATCTTGGCCTGGCCGCTGCCGGCGTGTTCGGGCGGGAGCTGCGTCGCGACGGTGACGGTGTCGAACCGGATCGGGATCACGGGCTTGAGCGCGTCGAGGGCGTCGTCGACCTGCTCCTCGACCCGTTCCATCGGGTCGACCCGGAAGTCGGTCTCCTCGAGGGCGGACTCGATGCGCTCGGGGGGATGAGGCGCGTCGTCCATCTGCGGGTTGACGGCGTTGCGCGCGATCCGGGTGATCAGCTGCTTGCGCTTTCGCCGTTGCATCTCCCGGCGCTGCTCGGCCGTGATCTGGATCTCGCCGCGCTTGATCACCTCGGGGATGATCTCGAGGGGATCGGTCGTGGCAAAAACGTCCTCGAGTGCGGATTCGGGCGGTCGGTCGCCCCGCGAGGCGTCCTCGAAGACGTCCTCGGCGGCGATCACGTCCTCGAGATCGCCGTCGAACTCGCCGCGGGCGATCGCCAGCGCGGCGTCCGGGTCGACGAGCACCTCGAACCGCTGGCCGTGGGATTCGAGCCGGGCCGTGACCGCCTCCTCGAGCGAGATCATGCTCAGGATTCTACCGGCTCGTATAAAATCGTTTCCGGCTTACTCCTCGTCGAGAACGTCGTTCTCGGTGAGGTGTTCGGCCTTCTCCTCGTGGGTCAGCTCGGTGAACATCTCGGTCTCGACGTCGATGGTCGCCACGCCGATGCCCTCGGGCGTGAGCCCCTCGTCGGTGACCGAGGCCAGCGCCCTGAGCGCGAGTCCGATCCCGGCGTCGAGATCGATTCCCTCGGCGTAGTTCTCCTCGAGGTACTCTCGGATCGCGTTCCGATCGGCGCCGACCGCGAGGGCCTGCCACTCGTAGGGCGTGCCCGAGGGGTCGGTCTCGTAGAGCCGGGGTTCGCCGTCGGCGATCCCGGCGATGATCAAGGCCACGCCGAACGGGCGGGCGCCGCCGACCTGGGTGTACTGTTGGATGTAATCGGTGACTTCCTTGGTGAGCGTCTCGACGCCGGCGGGCTCGCCGTACCGGAGCTGGTTGACCTGGGCCCGTTCCCGGGCGAAATCGATCAGCTGGCGGGCGTCCGCGACGTGGCCGGCGCTCGCGATCCCGATGTGGTCGTCGACCTTGTGGATCTTCTCGACGCTGTCTCGCTCCATCAGCGGCGACCGGATGCGCTTGTCGACCGCGATGACCACGCCGTCTTTCGTTCGAACGCCGATACTCGCGGTGCCCCGCTTGACTGCTTCGCGGGCGTACTCGACTTGGTAGAGGCGACCGTCCGGGGAGAAGATCGTGATTCCCCGGTCGTAGGCCTGCTGTTGGTTTTGTCCCTGCATGGTTAGTCGGTCTCGAGTTCGAGGGTCGCCGCGCCGGTAAAGCCGTCGTCAGTCCGAACGTCGGCGCGTCCGTCCGCGAGGACACCGGACCGCTCGGCGTTGCCGAACACGACTCGTCTCTGTACCACATGTTGGGGACTGCGACGCATATACCTTTCTTCACAGGCTCGCCGCGTGCCGCTGATCCCTCGGACTCGGAGCCCGACCGGCTCGCCGTCGACGGTCTCGAGACAGGCGAGCGCCGCCCGGGCCCGCTCGGTCTCCCCGCGCCGGACCCGGACGATCGCCTCGCCGGCGCCGTCCCGGAGGCGGAAGGACCGCACGGACAGCGCGAGCCGGGCGGCCGCGGCGTCTCCGAGGAGGTTCTGGGCGGCGTACCACAGCTGGCGCTGGAACCGATCGCGGGAGAGCTCGGCGTCGGGCCAGCTCTCGACGCCGACCCCGAGATACCGGTACCGGGGCCGGAGGTGTTTCGGGAGCGTCACGGGTCCCGGTCCCCGACGAGCACCCCGACCTGGTCGTGGATGCGCTCGACGGCGGTTATCGCGAATCCGGCGTCGGTGACGGCCTCGGCCAGCGTCCCGACCGTCGCGGGGTCGTCGACCGACGGATCGTAGACGGGCTCGGTCGGGTCGGGCTCGCCGAACAGCATAACATCCCCGAGGACGAACCGTCGGGGATCGAGCTCGGCGATCGTCGCGATCGCCTCGCCTTTCGCCGGGTCGTCGAGGTGATGCATCGCGAAGTTCGAGACGACCACGTCGACCGGCTCCGCGACCGCCGGCGCCCGGAACCGGCCGGTCGCGAACTCGACGGAGTCGGCTCCGGGCTTCGCGCGGGCCTGCTCGAGCATTCCCTCGCTTGGGTCTCGCCCCAACACCCGACTGGCCTCGTCGGCCAGCGCGAGCGCCAGGACGCCGGTGCCGGTCCCCAGATCGAGGACCGTCTCCCCCGGTGAGGGATCGGCGTGGGCCGTGACCAGCGACACCGCGGCGGTGTACTCCTCGCTCTTCTCGGCGTCGTACTCGGGGGCCTTCTCGTCGAACCGCGCTGCGTGTTCCGAGACCGATCGCTTCATACCCTCCGTTGGACCCCGGGTCACATCACGGCGTCGGATCGGCCCGCCGACCGGACAAACGCAACCGTTAACAGTCGACAGCCGGTCGGTTCGACAGAGATGGACCAGGATCGGGTACCGGACGACGTCGCGACGGTGCTGCTCGAGGAGCCGCCGCTGGGGGAGAGCACGGACGCCTGCCGACGACTCCTGTTCGATCGTTCCGACGCGAGCGCGCTCTACGTGACCTACACCGACGATCCGGACGCGTACGCTCGGCGGGCCGAGGCTACGTCCGAACTCGCGGTGATCACCGTCGGCGAGGGGCCGCGGACCGCTCCGGATGGGGTTCGTCACGAGCACGTCTCGACGCCGAGTGACCTGACCGGGCTCGGCATCGCGATCGACGAGTCCCTGGCCGCGCTCAAGCCGCCGGTCGGGATCTGTTTCGACTCCGTGACCGCGATGTTACAGTACGTCGAGTTCGCGACCGCCTACGAGTTTCTACACGTGATCGCGAGCCAGATCCGACAGGGCGGCGCCCGGGTGCACTTTCACGTCGACCCGCAGGCCCACGACGAGCAGTCGCTGGCGGCGCTGACCTCGCTCGTCGAGGCCCGGGTGTCGGCCGCCGCGGGGACTGTCCAGGCCCGGGCCAGAGACTGAGACCAGCAGCCCCGCTGTCGTGTCGACCGGCGGTACATTTTTATTCGATCACACGTTCACGCCGGGTGTGCTACTGGTAGTCACGTACTCGCGGGCTGCCCGAGGCGCGCTCCGGAACGTCTGTCGGGCCCACGAGGACAGCGTCGTCCGGCGGCTGGGACGGGCGGCGCTGTTCGAGGAGACGGAGTTCGGCGCCTTCCAGGCGCTCCGGCTCCGCGAGAAACACGGGGGTGACGTACAGATCGAGCGAACCCGGCCGTTCAACGAGTTCGCCGCGGTGCCGGAGCCGGTCCGGGCCGCCGCGCGGGCCTACGAGCGTCGCGAGACGCCGGCGGTCCCGTACGCCCAGTTCGCGGCCGGCACCGACCACCCGGCACCGGGGGCGCTCAAGACGACCGAGCTGTGAGCGTCCGGTGTCGCGTCGGCGAGACCGTCCGGGAGGGGTACGCGATCGGGATCGATCGAGCCGTCGAGCCGGGCGTGCTCGCGCGGGCGGTCCGGCACAAGGAGCCGGTCGCCGACGGCCGGGTGCGAGTCGAGTGTCCCGACCCCGGCCCGGTGCACGAGCACGTCGGCTGCGTGCGGCCGGAAACGAGTGTTCGAGTCCGGACGGCACTGGCGAGGGCCGGGCGGAGTCGGGGCCGCTCGACGCCGGTCGACAGGGAGCTCGCGGCGGTCGCGGCTGAACTCGAGGACCTGTCGGTCGACGGGACCGATCTCGCCGCCCGGCGGCGGGAGCTGGCCGCGGCGGACGCGGACGTAGAGCGGCTCCGCGAGCGCGTCGCCGCCGCCCGGGGACGACTCCAGACTCGCCGAGAGGCCGACCTCGACCCCGGGCCGGCGCGTCGAGCGGTCGCCGAAGCCGTCCAAGAGCTGGCCGAGGCGGAGACGACTGCGGCCGCCGCCCGACAACAGCTCGCCGACGCCCGGGAGCGGGCGCGAGAACGCCGCGACCGACGGGACCGTCGGCTCCGGCTCGAGGACCGTGCCGCGAACTTACGGCGCGAGGCCCGGGCACACCTCGTCGAGGAGCTCCGCGAGGCGTACGAACGCGCCGCCGGGCGGCTGGGCGCCGACGCGCCATTCGCGGCCGACGGCCCGACCGCGGCGCTCGCGATCGCGCAGGTGGCGGCGATCGAGGCACCGATCGTGCTGGCCTGCGATCGGTTCGAGACCCCGGCCGCCGCGAGCCGCTGGCTGGGCGTCCCGGTGATCGAAATTTAACTGTCGTGGCGCGACCAGACATCCCGTGCCGGAACTCCGTTACCACTGCCGGGCGGTCGGTGACGTCGGGCTCGTCGAGCTGGCCGTCGAGAGCGAGCGCCCCCAGCGCGTGCGCGTCCGGATCACGTGTCGGCCGGTTTGGTCCCCGCGTCGACACGGTCGGCCGGCCGCGGGCTGGGACGAGAGGACCGTCGCGGGGGTCGCCGGGCCGGACGGCCGGTTCGTCGCCGGATTCGCGACGCCGACACCGGCGGCCGATCCGCCCGCGGAGATCGTCGAGACGGCGCCGGCCAACGGTGCGGTCGATCGGATCGATCGCACCGGCGAGACCGACCGGATCGGGACGGAGGAGGTCACCCCGACGGCGGTCGCGCGGGCCCTCGGCGAGGCCGGACCGCCCGCGGCGGCGGTCACGCCAAACTCCCGGGACGAGACCGACAGCCGGACCGTCGATACCGGAGAGGCGCGCGAGTCCGACGGGGCGTCCCCGGCAGCGGCGTGGCTCGACGCGGTCGCGGCGAGAGTCGAGCGCGCCGAGGGGCTGGCGGCCGCCACGACGGCCAGCGAGGCCCGAGCGGCGACCGAAACCGTCGGCGGACTCGAGGCGGTCCGGGAGCTGCGCGCTCAGCTCGCCCGCGACGCCGAGGCCATCGAGACGGTCCGGCAGCGGGCCAGACGGCTCGACGACCGGCTCGGGGAGACCGAGGTTCCCCTGCGGACGATCGAGCGGGTCGTCGAATGATCCTCACCGTCGCGGCCGGGAAAGGCGGGGTCGGCAAGTCGACGATCGCGTACAACCTCGGGGCCGAACTCGAGGCCGTCGTCGTCGACGCCGACCTCGGGATGGCCGATCTTCCCGCGGGACGCGGGCCCGACCTACACGACGTGCTCGCCGGGCGGGCGACGGCCGTCGAGGCCGTCCGCGAGGCGGGCCCCGTGGCGCTGTTGCCCTGCGGGCGGAGCCTCGCCGGCGCCCGGGCGGCCGATTCGACCGACCTCGTCGGGGCCGTCGAGTCGGTCGCCGAGGCCTACGATCGGGTCGTGATCGACGCGCCCGCGGGGATGCGAAGCGACGCCGGGACGGCACTGCTGGCCGGCGGGGCGTGCCTGCTGGTCACCGACGCGACCGAGCCGGCAGTTGCCGACGCCATCCGGACCCGAGAACTCGCCCGGGCCGTGGAGACGCCGCTGGCTCGGATCGCGCTCAACCGTGCCGATCGGGCCGTCCCGACCGAGGGGATCGCGACCGCGCTCGGCGGCCCCGTGACCCGGATCCCCGACTCGTCGGCCGTGGCCCGGGCCCAGCGGGCCGGCCGGCCCGTGCGGGAGCTCGCACCGGACTCGGCAGCCGCTCGGGCGCTCGCCGAACTCGCCGACCGGGTCCGGGAGGTGCTCGCCTGATCGCTCACTGCTCGAGCTCGAACGGCTCGTCGCCGTCGGGGAACGGAACGGTCACGCGGGTGCCATCGTCGGGGAGAAAGACCCGCCCGTCGAAGGCCGCCCGGGCCTCGCGTTCGAGGCGGTCGGTCCGGCCGGTGTACCGCGTGGAGACGTGGGTCAGGGCCAGCCGCCGAGCACCGGCCTCGCGGGCGAGCCGGCCGGCCTCGCGGGCCGTCGAGTGGCCCGTCCGGCGGGCCCTGTCCTCGTGATCGTCGGCGAAGGTGGCGTCGTGGATCAACAGGTCGGCGCCCTCTGCTGCCTCGCGGACGGGCTCGGTCGGGCGGGTGTCGCCGGTGTAGACGACCCGCCGGCCCGGCCGGGGCGGGCCGACGACCTCCTCGGGGTGGATCGTGCGGCCGTCGTGTTCGACCGGCTCGCCGCGGTGGAGCCGGGAGTACTTCGGTCCCGGCGGGATGCCGAGCTCCCGTTCGGCCGTCTCGCGGTCGAACCGACCCTTGCGCTCGTCCTCGATCAGGGCGTAGCCCACGGCGGCGGTGTCGTGTTCGGTCTCGACCGCCCGGACCGCGTAGTCCTCGCGGTCAAGCACGATCTCCCCGGGGGACACCTGCGTGACCCGAACTGGAAACGAGGGCCGGTGCCCGATCGCGCCCAGCAGGTTCTCGATCTGCGAGCGGGTGCCCGCCGGGGCGTGGATCGCCAGCGGCGCCTCGCGCTCGTTGAAATCCCAGGTCGCGACCAGTCCCGGCAGGCCGAGCACGTGATCGCCGTGGACGTGGGTGACGAACACGTGCTCCACGTCGAAGCCGGCCTCGAACCGCATCATCTGTCGCTGGGTGCCCTCGGCACAGTCGAAGAGCAGCCGATCGCCCTCCCGGGCGAGCAACAGGGCGCTCGGATTGCGCTCTGTCGTCGGGACGGCGCCGCTGGTTCCCAGGAAGGTCACTCGCATCATCCGTGATGTGGGCGGCGCGCCTAAACGCGTGTCGTTCGCGGTCGACCCTCGACCGGGCGGCACGCGAGAGACGCGGACAGCAAGAGCGGGCCGAGAGGGATTTGAACCCCCGACCATCCGGTTAAAAGCCGGACGCTCTGCCGGACTAAGCTACCGGCCCACGTCTCGTGGTTCGGCGGTGCGGGCTAAGTCCTTACGGTCGATCCGCCGGAGCCTCTCCGCCGGCACTCGAGGCGTCGGATCTGTCTTCGGCGCGGCGCTCGGAGAGGTGTTCCCAGATCTCCGCACAGCCGCAGCCGTCCCTGAGATCCCGGAGGTGCTCGCGGTCGTCGTCTCCGTCGTCCTGCGTGTCAGGTGTCGTCATGATAGCGGGAATATTGTCTGTATGTACGATGAGGTGGCGGGTATTTCACCTTTTGCTTGTGCTGTTGTATCCCCCTCGCGAGA
>CAYRQD010000043.1:0-10374 GCA_964426325.1 uncultured Halobacteriales archaeon
GCGAGCAGTTCCTCCAGAGCGGCGTGGGCTGGGGCGGGAGTTGTCTCACGGGCGAGCAACACGTTGTCGCAAAAGACGACACAGGAACGAAGCATCTCACGCTCGCCGAGTTCTTCGAGCGATACGTCTCCGAAGGGACGCTTGCGGATGTCTCCGTCCTCAGTCGATCCGCTGATGGAACGTTCGCGTTCAGCCCAGTCGATGCGGCGACGCGCCGGGAGTACGAGGGTCCGCTCCATACGATTCGGACGAAGATGAACAAGCGCGTGACCGTCACCCACGACCATCCCATGCTCACGCTTGACGGCGGCGAAACCACCGTCAAGCCAGCCGACGCGCTCGAAGCGGGTGATGCGCTGCCCGTGGTGGCCGATATCCCGAGCGACCCCGTCGCAACCTTTGATCTCATCGACATCGTCGATGCGTCGCCCGCCTTCGAGAACGATCGCGTCTATCTGAAACCATCGACATCGTTTGAGACGGTCAAAGAGGAACTGTACGAGACGCTCCGGGAGTACAACCAGCAGTTCGGCTATCACAAGGTCCACGACCTCGTTCGGGATAATTATCTCCCGCTCGATGTGTTCCTCGACTACGAGGATGAGTTGCCCGTCGACAGGGCAGACCTCTCGCTGTACACGACGCGAGGCGGCGGCCAGACGTACATCCCGGCGATCATTCCTGTCGATGAACGGTTTTGGCGATTTATCGGCTACTATCTCAGCGAGGGACATATCAGCGACGACACCTCCGGCCACGGCTCGACGACGCGACGGCGGGTCCAGTTGAGTTTCCATCCCACCGACGAGCCGGAGTACGTCCGCGATGTGGAGTCGTACTACGAGCGGCTGGGTATCCGGTATCAGACGACGCAAAAGGAGACCACGACGGCTGTCACCGTGTCCAGCCGTGTGTTCGCCGAGTTCCTCGAGTGGCTCGGGTGTGGGACCGGCTCCTACTCGGCGGCAGTTCCTGACACAGCGTTTCAAGCGACGGCCGACGAACGCGTCGCACTCCTTTCGGGACTGTTCCGGGGCGACGGTCATGTCGCGTACCCAGACCACTCGAACGCCGTCGTCTACGAGTACGGGTCGGTAAGTGAGGAGCTCATCGACGGGATGACGCTCCTCTTACACAGTCTCGGTATCGTTCCGAGCTACAAAACCTCGACGTCAGCAAAGGCGACGCAGCCGGCCCATTTCCTTCGCGTGAGCTCGAAGCGACAGATTGCGCGATTGAAGGAGATGTTTCTGCCGGAAGAGCGAGATCGGATCGACGACCGACTCGCCGAGTATGATCGAGACATCGCGCCGACCGGGCACACGGCAGACGGCGGCTTCACCTCAGTCCCCGTCCGTGACATCACCGTCGAGGAGACGACAACGGACGTGTACTCACTCGAAGTCGCTGACGACCACACGTTCGTCACGACCGATGGGGTCGTTGTCCACAACTGCTTCCCGAAGGACACGCGCGCAATCATCGCGGCCGCGACGGAGACCGGGTACGAGCCGGCCGTGCTCAACGCCGCCGTCGAGGTCAACGACCGCCAGCCGGCGCGGCTGGTCGAGCTGCTGGCCGACCACCTCGCCGACCGTCGCGAACGCGGGTTCGACGGCGCGACCATCGCCGTCCTCGGCCTCGCGTTCAAGCCCGGCACCGACGACGTGCGGAACTCCCGCGCGATTCCGGTGATCGACGACCTACAGGCGCGCGGCGCGAGCGTGACCGCCTACGACCCGGTCGCGACCGACAACGCCCGGGACTACCTCGGCGGGGTGACCTACGCCGACTCGGCCGCGGCGGCGCTCGACGGCGCCGACGCCGCGGTCGTCGTCACCGACTGGGACGAGTTCGCCGCGCTCGACGCGGAATTCAACGCGATGGCGGCCCCCATCGTCGTCGACGGCCGGCGCATCGTTGAGCGCCGCGAAGGGATCACGTACGAAGGACTGACTTGGTAGGACCGGAGCAAAGGGGCGACTACTCGAGAGTGGCGCTCTTCGTGAGATTGCGCGCTTTGTCTATTGATCGCCCCTTGTAATTCGCCACGTGGTACGCGAACAGCTGAAGATAGACGTTCGCGACGAGCGGTTCGACAACCCCCATGTCGGGGACCGGGAGCGACACGTCCAGCGTGCCGTACTCCTCGCCCGCGGACACGCAGCCGATGGCGGGCGCGCCGCACGTCTGTGCCTCGGTGACATTATTCATCATCTCGTCGGCGCGCGACCTGTCGGTCAGCACGACCAACACTGGCGTTTCGGGGGTCACCAACGCGAGCGCCCTGTGTTTAAGCTCGCCGGCGGCGAACCCCTCCGCGTGGTCGTAGGAGATCTCCTTGTGATTCAGCGCCCCCTCCAGGGCGGCAGGGGCGCCGAGCTGCCGGCCGATCTAAAAAGAACGCCTCGCTGCCGCCGTACTCGGTCGGGGCTCCTGTACCGCCGGCTCGGCGTCAAGCACCTGCTAGACCGCCCCGGTGAGCTCGCGAAACTCCTCCGCGTCGGCAGCGGCCAGCGCGCCGCGCTCGCGGCCGATCACCACCGCGAGCATCGTCATCGTCGCTACCTGCGAGGCGAACGTCTTCGCGGCCGCGACGCCGATCTCGGGACAGGCGCGGATGAACGCCGTGTCGCCGACCAGCTCCCGGCGGAGACGCCGGTGGCAGTGCTCAACGACGCTGTCGCCGGGAGGATCGCCGAGCACCGCCGTGGCGAGACCGAGAACGTCGTCTACCTGACGCTGTCGGGTGGCGTCGGCGCCGGCGTCGTCCTCGACGGCCCGGTATTGCAGGGACGGCACGGCAACGCGGCCGAGATCGGCCACCTCATCCTGGAGCCAAACAGCGACCGGCGGTGTGGCTGTGGCGGGCGCGGACACTAGGAGGCCTTTGCCGGCGGGGACGATGAACGCGACCACGTCGCCGGTCGCGAGCTCCGCCCCACGGGTCCGGCTGTAGGAGATGCCACGATTCCGGTCGTTGTTGTAGAGTCGCACCTGGTCGCAGTCTCCGAACCGCTCGGTGACATACTCGAAGACCTCGCGGTTCCCGTCGATGATCAGTACGGCCTCGAGCGGCTCGTACGCCTGTGCGAGAACGCTCTCGACTGCGTCCTCGAACAGGTCGGCGTGGTCCATCGAGTACGTGCAGACGACCACAGAGATCTTCATCCGTCGGAATTGTCGCCGGTTCGACACCAGGGAATAAAGGAATGCTGAACGGGACTCGCAGTGTCCGGCCGCAGAGGTGAACCCCGGCGCGGTCGAGACGACCGGATCGTTACTCGTCTTCAGGTTGCGCGACGATCACGTTGGATTGGCCGTCGGTGCTGTTGTCGTCCTCGCCGTCATCGCCGCCGTCGGGCTCGAACGGTTCGAGTTCCACGTCGACGGAGCCACCGGTCTGGACCGCCTGTTCGCCGACGGTCACGTTCTCTGCCGATTCGACGATCGAGCCGGTCTCGTTTTGGACGAACACGCTGTAGCCGCCGGCGCCCTCTGCCATCCGGACGCTCGCGTTGGCGTAGCCGTCCGCAGGCCCGAGCGTCTCCGCGGTCGGATACGGCACCGTCAGCTCGAAGGCCCCGTCCTCGACGGACACCGACTGCGTGTATCTGAACGGTCGGTCGGTGCCGGTCTCGAGATCGAGCACGACGGTGACGGTGCCGTTGGTGGCGTTTGTCTCGCCGGCGATCGTCGCCCCGTCGACCCGTTCGAAGACCTTCACCGAGGCCTCGACCTGGGCGTCGTAGAACCCGCCGGGGCCAACCTGACCGAGCTGGGTGGCTCGATTCACGGCAGTACTGACGTTCGCCACCCGGTTGGTGTACCCGCCGTCGGCGAAGACCTGGGAGTTCTGGCTCACGCCGCCCCGGCTCACCTGGAAGCCGACGATCGAGTACCGCGGGGCCTCCTGAACCAGCCGGAAGTGTTCCATGCCGGCGGTGTCCTGCAGGTACAGGCTCGCGAGCAGGGTGTTCTCGTACGCCTCGCCGGCGACCGGCAGGGACTGGTTCTGGCCCTGTCCCAGTTCGATCCGTTCGTCCTCGAGATACGAGTTGTACTCGGGGCCGGTCCACTCGGTGATCGCCGGGAACTTCGCGGCGGCGGACTGGTCGTCGATCATCACGTACTGAATTCCACCCGCGGGGTCGCTGTCGTTGATCGCGGCCTGCAGCGCCGCCGTGTCGCTCTCCCGGCTTGGGGATTCGCCGGCGGCGATCGCATCGAGGTACAGCTCGGCCTGGGCTTCGCTCTGTGCGGTCAGGGCCGCCGACGCCGAGCGGGCGTTTTGCTGGAACGGATTCGCGTGGGGGATCCGCTCGCCCTGTGTGGTTATCAGGTGCCCGTAGTCCCACCACGAGAGCACGCCGTAGGCGCCCTCGGGATAGGCGAAGGTGTCGCCGTCTGGCGTGCCGTACTGGCCGTTGTACACGAGCTCGCCGCCGTTGCCCGCGCCGCCGTAGTTGCCGATCGCGGGGGTGTTGTCCTCGAGCCAGTCGTTCGAGTCCGCGAACTTCACCGCGTCCGGGCTCGGGCCCGCGCCGTTCCCGACCGCGAGCGGCGTCGCGGAGGCAAGCGGCGGGAGCAGCGGCGCGAACAGCACGACCGCGACCACGGCCACGACGAGTATCTGGTAGGACTGGACGTCACCGAGCGTCTCGACGGTCCCGGCGAGGTCGATCTGCTCAAGTACGATTCCGACCAGCGCCGCGTTCAGCACCGCGAGCGCGAGCGGGAGGTAGTAGTTGAACCGGACCTGCGTGACCGCCATGCTAAACAGTACGACCGCCCAGACGATGACCAGCAGCTCTTCGCCCCGGAGCGCGCGGTCATAAAAGGGTCGGGCGAGCAGCAAGACGGCGCCGACGACCGCGGCGTACAGCCCCATCCCGTACTCGTCGGTCATGAACCCCGAGATGTTGCTGACGGGCTCGGCTTCGCCGATCGTGAGCGTCCCCGCCGAGTAGCCGAACGGGATGATTCGCCCGGTCGCGTTGCTGATGATCGTGTTGAACAGCTCCGGGAGCACCAGCGACCCGCCGAGCAGGCTGGCGACGACGGCGGCCGCGATCGCCCCCGGGTAGGCACGGCGGTCGAGCGCCTGGCTCTCCCAGACCCGCGCGAGCCAGGCCATGAACGCCGCGCCGGCCGCGACGAGCAGCGCTGCGGCCGGTCCGAGGTAATCGAGACTGGTCGCACCGAAGCCCGACTCCTGGATTCGGGTCGCCATCAGGAGGGCAGTGACCGTCATGCTCACGATCGCGACGAAGGCGATGTGATCGGGCGAGCGCCCGCGGACGTAATCAAACGACAACTGAACAATAAAAAACAGGCCGAAGATGCCGACGAGCACTACCCCAGGCGGCCAGACCCACATGTACAGCGTCAGGGCCACGCCGGCCAGCGCGCTGTAGATCGCCGGCCGACGGAGCTCGGTCCAACTGCGCGCGACCACGAGCTCCCAGATCGGCCGATCGCGCTCGGCGACGCGGACCGCGACCATCATCGCGAGCACCGCGACCGCCATCGTGAAGATCTCGCCGGCCGGGTGGTCGAACTCGCCGGCGGTGGTCCGGCGGAAAAAGAGTCCCGCGACTAAGGCGAGGAAGGCCACGCCCGCGATCGCACCCGCTCGATTGCCGACGCGTCTGCCCATGTAGTAGACGGGGATCGCAGTCAGGGTCACGAGCGCTGGGATCGTGATCAGTCCCGCTAGCAGAATCTCCTGCTCGCCGGGGCTGCCCAGCCCGAGCACCATCGCGACAGTGGCGATCAGCCAGTCGAAGATCGTCCCGAACTGCCCCTGGAAGGTGCCCTGTGGAAAGCCGGTCCAGGGATCGTACCCCATCACCCACGGGTAGTTCTCGACGGTCCAGTTGACCGTCCGCCAGTGATACCAGGAGTCGACGCCTTGCAGCCAGAACCCGTCGCCGCCGCGTCTGAACGCGTCGAAGTTCTGAAATCGCGTCCAGAACATAAACACCATCAAAATCGCCAGGGCGGGGACGTGGTACCACCGCGACAGCACCGCGAGCACGGTGTCGGCCGTGACGGCGTCGCCCGCCACGACCTCCTCGTCGTCGGTTTCGGTACCCATTACCCGGCGTGACGCAAGTCAGTGAAATAAGGCTTGTTTTCTCGCCAACGTATTGCGACCCACCCCCCGGCCGGCAGCCTGTCGGGGGGAGACACGAGTTGTGCCGACCTGTGTCCCGATCGAGCGTGGCCGTACCGGAGAGACACCCCCGACAGGACTTGCATCCCACGGCTGGATATCCCCGTCGAGGAATCCCAGCCCTTTAGGGGTGAGAGGCGGTCAATCGTCGTCTCTCCAGCTCCCCCACACTTCTCGGTACTTGCCGAGTTCGCGGTACTCCTTTTTCCGCTCGAAGGCGTCGATGGCGTACAGCGTCTCGTTGTCCTTGTCCCAATCGATCAGGACGCGAAAGTCGCCGACGCGAAGCTTGTAGCCGGGATGATTCTTCAGCCGGTCAAGGAAATGGCCCGGAAAGTCGCCGATGTCCTCCAGCTTGGTGATGATCCGCTCGGCATCATCGGTCTCGAACTGGTCCAGCGTTTCGACCAACGTCTCCGTCAGAACGACCTCGTGGGCCACCGTCAACCCTCAGTCGTCGATACCGAGGCGATCACGGGCTTCGTCCGTGGACATCGTCCGTCCCGCTGCGACGTCCGCGTAGCCCTCCGAGACGCCCTCCTGCGCGCCGGGCGTCAGAATCGGCTCCGTGGTGTCGCGCAGCACTTCGCGGATGAACTCCGAGCGGTTAGTGTACTCCAGTTCCTCCGCCAGTTCGTCGATCTCCTCCAGAAGCCGCTTCGGCACCTTCACGTTCAATTTCACCATGTCCCCGTCGCTGTTGTCGGCCGCGTCCATGCTCATACCGCGTGGTACGTGGGTGGTACGGGAAAAACTGTCGCTCAGTCGTCGCGGGGATCGTCGACCAGTTCGTGAACTGCCTCGGGGTCAATCCCCGAGGCTTCCCGTGGTTTAGTCGGACACTCCCACTCGACCATCGGCCTGATAGCCTCGAACGGTCTGTTGGGTAGAGTGAGCGCGGGGACCTCTCGGATCCAGCCGCGGCCCACTCACGGTCGGCAACGGCCTCGCGGATGCCGATGCTCGCGACCGAGCGCCCCGGTCCGCAGGCCCGGATCGATGCGGCAGCTGCCAACTCGGGGCCTCGACTCCGATATCGCGGTCCCGGCCAGCCACAGGCTGTATGCTCCTCGGGTGTGTACCTCGCCGCGTGGAGTACGCGATCCGCGGCTCTGTCGCCGGCGGCCCGCGACTCGAGTTGGACCACGAGCAGTTCGCCTACGCCGGGAAGTTCGACACCGAACGCACCGGCAAGGCACTCGCCTACGACGACGCGAGCACGGGGCCAGCGGGGCGAGCGATCCTCGGCGCGGCCTCGTTCAACGGCGATCGCGCGGCACCCGACACCGCTCGGATCCGGTACGTGACCGTCCGCCGCGACCGCCGCGGCGAGGGGATCGGGAGCGCGTTGCTCGCGGCCGCCGGCCGAGTGCTGAGCGAGCGCCACGACCGCGTCGCGATCGCGGTCAACAACCCCGTCGCCTACCGGGCCTGCTACACGGCCGGCTTTGCCTTCACCGGCGAGGAGACGGGACTGGCCGAGCTGCGCATGGCCCATGGGGGCGATCGCTCGGCCGAACGGTACGAGGCAGGACTGGATCGGTTCCGGGATCGTGACCTGCCCGCCGACCAGCGGGCCGTACTGGACTCCGAGCTTCCTGAACAGCAGGTGCCAGACACCGTGATCGACGACGCATACTCTGATGACCGCTGATGGATCAGTGTCGGTGGGGCTTTATCTGAATGCAGGCGCTAAGCCCTCTCCCTCAACGACAGCGCAGTCCGCGTAAGCTGATAAGCAGCGAAGTAGGGAGGGGAGACAGCGCCGTCATCATCTTTCATACACTGCACGTCGGCAGGCCCACGCAAGCATTTATTCGAACGAACGCCGAACAACGGCGAAGATGGGCGTTCCGACCTGTCGGCTTCGACTCGCTCGTCGTTCCATTCGGAATGACTCGCTCCGTGCGAAGTTGACGGATACGGACAGCGTTCAGACGCGACACAAAGCGTGCGTTGTCTCACGGAATCACCCCGTCGAGCAATTAGGAGTGAAACACTCCGAAGGCACGCCTGTGGAGACTGCGCTCCCTGTGGATACGCCTGTATCTGCAAAGCGCGTTCACCAGACAGAGTCTGGTGGGCTGTCAGACGCAGTCTGGCAACGTCGTGGCAGGAAGCCTCATCATCAGCGAACGTGTCAGCGCGAGCCGGGTGGGGTAGTTCACATTCGTGACATCGGTCGCGTCCTATGTTTGCAGAGTTATCGGTACTTAGAGATCGAACAGTATGGAACGTAGTAGCCAGTATCGTTGATCCACGTCGGCAGCCACTCGTCAGCCGTCGATTCATCAATCTTGCCAGCGTCGATTGCAGCCAACAGAACACCAACCGAACCGACGACGGTCACTCCGTATTCTTTCGCAAATGATCGTGCATCTCCGTCGTCGGTCAGTAATCGACCGTCGTAGGCGTCTGCCACGGCGAACGCTTGTGCTTCCCCAGGATCGAGATGGCTCCGGACCACTGATTCGCGATTTGCAACCGTATCAGAGATGGTCGCGACTGGAATCTCGTTATCAAGCGTATCGAGTGCTACCCGAAGGTATGGATGGGCATCGACGCCGCGTTCGAGTTCTTCTCGAACGACTGGAACGGTACAAATATTAGCAAGTCCCGTCACTATCCAGAGTTCATCAATGTATGCAAAATTCGAGAGAACTGTCGTGTTGAGAACGCTTGGAGTAGCTGGAGGATCCTCGTTCGGCATTACTGCGGCGCCTCGTCCTCGGTAGTCTCATCTCCAAATTCGAGTTCTGTTGCCGCGTCTATCTCGTAAGCTGCGTCGTCTTCATCAGCGAGTCCAAGGCGAGGTTCGACGCCGTGTTCTCGTAGAATGTCCCGCATCGTCCAACGGTCGACATCGGCAAGTCTCGCTGCCCTACCGAGCGTGATCCGCTCGCGTTCGTAGAGCGCGACTGCTGCTGCGATACGTTCGTTTTGATTTGTTTCAAAGTATTCACGCACGAATTCCCGCAACGCATCGCTCTTGCCGCCAAACACACCCGCCTCAACAGCACCTTCGATCAGAAGGTCAAGGTCGTCCGGGTACGAGCCAGTAATTCGGGCCATTGTTCTGTCTAGTCGTACGTATTCATACTATTTATGAACTGCGTCAGTAGATAAACCAGAAAGCGCCACAATAGTAACCAACCGACTCCGATAGTACACTGTTTCAACTGAATATCCCTGTCGATTCAGCCGCTAAGCACTACCGGTCTATCGTGTGCCAATGTTAAAGCCGGCGAGTGCGCTACCGAGGATATGGGAAACGCGGACCTACGCGATCTCGCCGCCATCGAGGAGATCGCCTACGACGAGCTGGCCGGCGCGACGGTCGCGATCGACGCCCACAACTGGCTCTATCGGTATCTCACGACGACGGTCAAGTTCACCCGCACGGACGCCTACACCACCGCAGACGGCACCGAGGTGGCCAACCTGATCGGCGTCGTCCAGGGGTTGCCGAAGCTGCTCGAACACGACGTGACCCCCGCGTTCGTCTTCGACGGCGCCGTGGTCGATCTCAAAGCCGACGAACTCGAGCGCCGCCGCGAGCAACGCGAGGCTTACGAGGATGATCTCGAACGGGCCCGCGAGCGTGGCGACAGCGTCGCGGCGGCGCGACTGGACTCGCGTACCCAGCGGCTCACCGAGACGATCGTCGAGACCACTCGCGAGCTGCTGGAACTGTTGGACGTGCCGGTCGTCGACGCCCCCGCCGAGGGCGAGGCCCAGTGTGCCCACATGGCCCGCCGGGGGACCGTCGAGTACGCCGGCACCGAGGACTACGACGCCTTACTCTTCGGCGCCCCCCTGACCGTGCGCCAGCTCACCAGCAGCGGCGACCCGGAGCTGATGGATCTGGCGGCGACGCTGGATCGCCACGGGTTCACCCGCGAGCAGCTGGTCGACGCCGCCCTGCTCTGTGGGACGGATTTCAACGAGGGAATCCGCGGGATCGGCCCCGCGACGGCCGTCGACCTGTTGCACGAACACGGCGACCTGTGGGGCGTGCTCGACGCCCGCGGGGAGCACATCGAGCGGGCCGATCGGCTCCGCCGGCTGTTTCTCGATCCGGCCGTCCGAGAGGTCTCGGTCGAGACGACCATCGCGCCCGACATCGAGGCCGCCCGGGCGTTCGTCATCGAGGAGTGGGGCGTCGCCAACGAGGAGGTCGATCGCGGGTTCGAGCG
>CAYRQD010000044.1:0-9483 GCA_964426325.1 uncultured Halobacteriales archaeon
CGGTTGTGGGCGTCCATTCCCCGGCCCTGCTCGTCGAGTTCCGGGTCCGGCTCGGGGTAGCTCATCGTGATTCGTTGTCCACCGGCACACAAAGCCGCTACGCTCGGATCTCCGCCGGTCAGTGACGATCGTGAGTGTCGGTCAGTAGTGTTTTGTACACAGGCTCACGACTTCGTGGTCGTGACCGACGCGCCAACAGATGAAGGCTGGCTCCGACTTCTTGGGGAGATGGATGACCTGGCGTCGGAAAAAGCGACCGACGGCTGGGACACGCTGACGATCCCGGCGGGCGACGCCGGTCCAGAGGGTCCCGATGCCGGACTGACCGATCGGCACGGCTACGCCTACGTCGTCCCTGGCGATGCCGCCGACGCGTTCGTCGAGCGATTCGATCCCGGACAGGGCCAGTTTCCCGAAACCGAGCTCTACCGCCGCGTGACCTCCGGGAAGCTCTACATGCTAACTGTTTTCAAGAATCCTCAAACGGAGGTCGCCATCCTCCTGGCCGGCGTGCTCGACCGTACGGGAGAGGCGTTCGCGCGCTGTCGTGCGGCGGCCGAACAGACCGGTCGGATGCATTCGCACCTGTTTCGTGTCGACGGGACCCACCTGGGATCGTTCGAACACGCCGACCCAGCGCCGTTTTTTCCTGACTCTCCGTAGCCCAGCGCATCCTCTCCACTGTCGTGGGCAACTACGTCAAGGCTAAATACTCGTGTCCACAGGATATTCGCGTACGTCGTGCGCGACACCACGGTCCGGCCCGACTCGTTTGCCAGAGAGACCCAGCGGGAGTCAGCTACATGAGCCGCGCGGGGTATCTGCTCAAGCGACTCGGACTGTCGATCCCGGTGCTGTTTGTCGGCGCGAGTCTTACCTTCACCATTTTCCGGTTCGGTCCGCTTGATCCGGCAGCGGCGATCGTCGGCGAGGCGGCGACCGAACAGTCTCGGGCCGAGTACTATCGAATCCGCGAGCAACTCGGCCTCGAACAGCCTGCTTGGGAGCACTACGTCGAGTTCATGATCGAGTTTTTTACCCTCGATCTCGGTGAGTCGTGGGTCATCGCCCCCGGTCGGGAGGTCACGGATCTCTTATCGATCTACCTTCCCCGGACGCTCTGGCTCGTCTTCTGGGCGGTTTTAATTCCGCTGTTTGTCGGAATCCCAATCGGGGTGTACGCCGGGCTCCGGTCGAACTCCCTGACTGACTACGCACTCTCTGTGTTCGGAATCGTCTGGCGCGCGATGCCGAACTTCTGGCTCGCGATCATCCTGCTTGCGGTGTTGTCCCAGACCGACTCGCTGTTCGGGTTCGACTGGAACGGGTTCCTGGTCGAGACAAGTGTCACCGGGACACCCGATCTGTCGGCTCTCGGCTCACCAGATGGGTTCGTGGCCGCGACAAAGCAGGTACTCCCGGCTGCGATCGTACTGGGGTCTGCGTCGATGGGCAGCGAGCTCCGGATCGCCAGGACGGCCGTACTGGAAACGATCACCGAAGACTACGTCCAGACTGCAAGGGCAAACGGCGTCACGCGGCGGTCGTTAGTCTGGAAACACGTCCTCCGCAACGCGCTCGTCCCGCTGGTCCCGACGATCACCAACGAGGCGTTCCTGCTCATCGGCGGCTCGGTCATCGTCGAGGTCGTGTTCGGAATCAACGGGATCGGGTGGCTCTTTTTCCAGGCAGCGCTCAACGGTGACCTGCCGCTGGTCACGGGACTCGTATTCGTGTTTCTCCTCGTGGTTGTCGCGATTAACATCGTTCAGGATCTACTGTACGTGCTGATCGATCCGCGGGTTGGATACGGGGGGCGGTGAGCGTGAGCGCTGATGACCCACTCGTCGGGTCGGAACCCCTCAGAGACCGGGTTCGATCGACTCCAGTTCCGGCGGCTGTCTGGGTCGTCGGAGTGCTCATTTTACTGGGACTCCAGGCGGGCCGCATCGGCCCTGGGATCGCTAGCCTCGGGGTGGAACTCGTGACCGCCACAAGTGTCGCCGTCGCGTGGATCGCCGACGGATTCGGTGGTCCCTGGTGGCGGCGAGTGGCCGCAGGCATCGTAGTCGCAACCGTTGGAATCGTGCTCAACCGCCTCTCTGGACGATCGCCGGTCAGGTGGATCCTCGCTCACGCCAGACGGCTCGACTCGTTCCCCGGCGCTCGCCGCCTGTCTCGCCTCGACCGAGCGGTTGATGACTTGCTTGTCACCGTCGGGCTCGCAGGAACGGGGTGGCTTGTCGTCCGGAGCGGCCTCCTCGGTCCTGTCCGGACGGTCGGGGGAGCTGTCCAGGCAGGACTGACCGCGCTCGACGGCGTTCCGACCCTGCCCGGCCGCGAACTGGTGCCGAACCGGGGCTACCAGACCCCCGACGGAACCTGGCACGGTCCCTTCCTTGGACTCTCGCCCGCAGTCGCCTGGGGCCTGCGCGTCCTGCTCGTCGCGGTGTACGTGGCGGCGTGGCTGGGCTGGCTCGGCGTCGGCTACCGGTGGTATCGCAGACACTACAGGCGGGCCGACTGGACCCCCCGCGATGATGTCCTCCGCCGGCTCCGGGGGCACCGATGGGGACAGTTCGGGATGCTCGTCGTGGCCGCCTTTCTCGCGATGGCGCTGTTCGCGCCGACACTCGGGACAACGACCGCCGAACAGAACATATACTCGCCGTTCAGCAACTCGATCGAGTACTACGACACTGACGCCGGTGAGGTGACGGAACTGCTCGTCGGGCAGGCGAATCTGCAAACCACCTCTGAGGGATACCCGGGACGGAACGTCGCCCCCCTGAGCTACGACCAGTACGACCGCTTTCACCCGTTCGGGACGATGACTGACGGGAAGGACCTGTTTACATTTCTGATGCACGGGGCGCGTGTATCACTGCTGATCGGACTGTTGAGTGTTGCTGTCAGCGCGGCCCTTGCGATGGTGTTTGCGCTGATCTCGGCGTACTACCGGGGACTCGCGGATCTGCTCTTGGTCGTCGTTGGGGACACGATCATGGGTGTCCCGCGGCTCCTGTTGCTCATTTTGTTGACCGTGTTGCTCTCGGATACGTGGTTGGCCGAGATCTATGACGGCGGGGTCCTCTTAGCGCTGGTTCTGGCCGGAACCGGCTGGCCGTTTCTCTGGCGTTCGTTTCGCGGGCCGGCCTTACAGACCGCAGAACGAGACTGGGTCGACGCCGCCCGGAGCTACGGACAGTCGCCCGGAGGGATTATGCGACTGCACCTGCTGCCGTACCTCGTGGGATACCTGCTGATCTACAGCTCACTGGTCCTCGGCGGGGTCATCCTCGCGATTGCCGGGCTCTCCTTTCTTGGGCTTGGCATTACCGCGCCGACCCCGGAGTGGGGACGCGCGGTCGACCTGGGTCGGGAGTACGTCGCGACCCAGTCCTGGCACATCTCGCTGATCCCCGGCGTGATGATCACGCTCGTCGTGATGGCGTTCAACGCCGTCGGCGATGCGCTCCGGGACGCGGTCGATCCACAGAGCGACGCCGGCGTAACCGACGCCAGCGAGACTGAATCGAGAGGTGGCGGAGCGTGACCCAGCCAGTGTTGTCCGTGACCGACCTTCGGACGACCTTCCGGACCGACCGGGAGACAGTTCGGGCTGTCGACGGCGCGAGCCTACGTCTCGGGCGGCGGGAGACACTGGGGATCGTCGGCGAGTCCGGATCGGGTAAAAGCGTGACCGCACGTTCCATTATGGGACTTGTCGACGACCCCGGGCGGGTCGATCCCGACAGCGAGATCCGGTACCATAACCCGGCGTTCGTCGAGCGGGTCGCCCGCGAGTACCCCGACCGTGTCCGGTGGGCGACAGACGGCGAGCCCGGTGGCTCCGAACGGGATTTTGTTACCGTCACCGCTGGCTCCCGTGCCGGCGCGAGCCCGGGCTCGGAACCGGCCGTGACCGTCGACCGTGGGTCGGTCGAGCTCGTCGACGCACCGGCTGATGTCGTCCGGTCGGTCCGCGGTGGCGAGATAGCGATGGTGTTTCAGGATTCGCTCAGCAGCCTCAACCCCGTCTACACGGTCGGAAACCAGATCGAGGAACTGCTCGGCGTCCACCAGGGGTTGTCGGGCTCGGCGGCGACCGAGGCGGCCGCCGAACTCCTCGAGAACGTTGGCATCCCAGACCCAGAAGAACGTCTCGATGAGTACCCACACCAGTTCAGCGGCGGTATGCAACAGCGTGCGGTCATCGCGCTCGCTCTCGCGTGCGATCCCGAGGTACTGCTCTGTGACGAGCCGACGACCGCGCTCGATGTGACCATCCAGGCACAGATTCTTGAGTTGCTGGCACGGCTCAAACAGAAGCGAGACCTCTCGATCGTCTTTATCACTCACGACATGGGTGTCGTTGCGCAGGTCGCGGACGCCGTCGCGGTGATGTACGCCGGCGAGGTCGTCGAGCGGGCACCGGTTGCGGAGATATTCGACCGGCCCAGGCATCCGTACACCCGGGGACTGCTCCAGAGTATCCCCGGGCTGAGCGGCGGCGTTGACCGTCTCCCGACGATCGAGGGAAGTGTCCCTACGCCAACCGAGCCGGCGACCGACTGTCGGTTCGCACCGCGGTGTCCGAAGGCCTTCGACGAGTGCGAGCAGATCCATCCGACTCACGTCCCGGTCGACAAACAACGAGTGGCCGATGAGGCGGCCGAGGACACCGACAGAGAGCACACGGCAGCCTGTCTGTTATATCCCGCAGACGAACCGCTCGACAAGCGCCTGCAGGCACACACCGACACTGTGGATGCCGAACAATGACCGAGCACCCCCGAGACTCTCAACTGCCGGAGCCGGACGCGTCGCCCCGTAACTCGCCGCGATCGGTCCCAGAGGATCCACTCGTGATCGTTGAGGATCTGCGAACGTACTACGATGACGACCGGCTGATCGGCGGGTCGCCAGTCAAGGCCGTCGACGGCGTTTCGTTTGCGGTCGGCCGCGGCGAGACCCTGGGGATCGTCGGCGAGTCCGGCTGCGGGAAGACGACTCTCGCCCGGAGTCTGCTCCGGCTCGAGGAGATCGACGGCGGAACAGTCTCTTTTGACGGCACCGACGTGACCTCGCTGGGGAAACGCGAACTCAAGCGGTGGCGGCAGAACGCACAGATGGTCTATCAGGACCCGACGACCAGTATCAACGAACGGCTGACCGTCGGGAAGATCGTCCGCGAGCCACTCGAGGTCCACGACTGGAAGACCCCAGAGAGCCGCCGCCGCCGCGTCACGGAGCTGCTCGATCTTGTTGGACTCCGGTCTGAGCACTACCACCGGTATCCCCACCAGTTCTCCGGCGGGCAACGCCAACGGATCGGGATCGCCCGGGCGCTCGCACTCGAACCGGAGTTTCTCGTCCTCGACGAGCCGGTCTCGGCGCTGGACGTTTCGGTACAGGCGAAGATCCTCAACCTGCTTGCGGACCTGCAGGACGAGCTCGGACTCACCTACGTGGTCATCGCCCACGACCTGAGCGTGGTTCGACACGTTTGTGACCGGGTCGCCGTGATGTATCTCGGAAAGCTGATGGAGGTCAGCCCGACGGAACAGCTATTCCGGGATCCAGCGAACCCCTACACTCGGTCGCTACTCTCTGCGATTCCCGTCCCCGACCCCAGCGCCGACACGGACCGGGTCACACTCCAGGGGACGCCGCCGAGTCCACGTGACCCTCCGAGCGGCTGCGTGTTCTCGACGCGGTGTCCGTTCGAGATCCACAATCCGGTCTACGACGAGCTCAGCGACCACCAGCGGACACAGATCGACCGGTTCCGCGAGGTAATCCGCGACCGCGCTGCCGAGACGGTCTTCGGGCGGCTCGGAAAGCGGGTGCGTGGCGACCGCCCCACGCCCGCCGAAGAGCTGGTTGCGGAGCTGTTCGCGCTCTCGGAGTACCCTCAGTCGGTCACCGAGACCCTTGAGGAAGCGGCGTCGCTGGTCGCCGACGGCGAGACAGAGGCGGCACACTCGCTGCTCGAAGCCGAGTTTGCCACGGTCTGTGAGACCGAGTCTCCTGAGGAGCACGCCGTTGGCGAGGGCCAGTACAGCCGGTGTCACCGCCACCGCCAGGAGTACGACGAGCCAGACCAGGCCCGTGAGGGCGCCGACCGGTTCTCCTCACGGCGGTGATACGCCCGATAACTGCCGGGCCGGGCCGCGGGTCTCGCCGAGAGCCAACATATTTGAGCCGGTAAGACTGTTTCGCGGTATGACAACCACAGAGTGGGGGCCGCTCGCAGCCGTCCACGAGCGGTCGCCGCTGTTGCGTGCCACCCGAAACCGATACGCCGAGACGACGCCGTTCGCGGAACTGACCGTCGGCGTGTCCGCGCCGCTCACGCCACACACCGGCCTGTTTGTCGATGTCCTGGCGACCGGCGGAGCCGACGTACTCGTGACCGGCGAGGCCGGAAGCACCGATCCGACTGTCGTCGAGTGGCTCCGCGACCGGTCGGGAGTCACACCACTCGCGAGTACCGGACTGTCGGCCTCCGAACTGACCGACACCCGCCGGGAGCTGCTCGAGGCCGGCTTGGACCTCATCGCCGACGACGGCGCACACCTGGTGAGTCTCCTCCACGACGAGTTCCCCGACGCGGCTGCCGCCGTCAGGGGAGCCTGTGAACAGACGACCGGCGGCATCACCCGCCTGCAGGCGATGGCCGAACGAGACCGGCTTGCGTTTCCGGTCTACGATGTTAACGGCGCGCCGATGAAACGCCAGTTCGACAACGTCCACGGGACCGCAGAAAGTTCCCTGACAGCGATCGCCGAGCTGACCGATATCATGTTCGCGGGCTCGGTCGCCGTCGTCGCAGGGTACGGCCGGTGTGGACGCGGGATCGCGCGCAAGCTCAGGAGTCTCGGCGCCCGGACGATCGTCACCGAGGTCGATCCACGGAAAGCCCTGGAGGCGCTCGCCGACGGCCACGATGTCCGCCCAATGGCGCAAGCAGTCGGCGACGCCGACCTCGTTATCACCGCGACCGGCCGGTACCGGGTCCTGCGAGCCGAACACCTCAACGAACTCGCCGACGGCACCGTGATCGCCTCGATCGGCAGCGCAATCGAGATCGATGACGAAGCTCTGGCCGACGCCGCAAGCGTCGAACGCCGCGACTCCGGTGTTTCTCGGTACACGTTCACAGACGGTCGAACCGTGTCGTTGCTCACCGACGGACGAGTGGTGAACCTCGCGGCGCCAGACGGCACCGGCAACCCTAGTGCGGTGATGGACACGACCTTTGCGCTGATGTCGCGAGGGCTGGCCGCGCTCGCTGCGGGTGTCGATCACCCGCCGGGGCTGTATGAGTTACCCGATCGGATCGACCGGGCGGTCGCGACTGAGAAACTCACCGCGATGGGCGTCGAGATCGACGAGGTATCGCCCGAGCAACGCGCGTACCACGAGGAGTGGCAGACCCACGACGCCGGCTGAGCGCGGTCAGCGAGTCAGCGAGAGGTTGTTGTACTTCTGGCTGTACTGCGGGCCGTGCATCTCGACGTTTTCGACCCGGTCGTACCAGTACTGCTCGCCGACGGGGTGCCACAGCGGGAGCTGTGTCATGTCGGTCCAGTTCGCCCGCTCGAGCTCGAGATACGACTCGTTGCGCACCTGCTGGTTCCCCTCACCCGGAGTTCGGTGACCGCCGTACCGCTCCCAGGCTTGTGTCGCCTGCTCGGCCGGGCCGGAGAGCTCTCCGTCTCCCTGCCCCCACCGCGTCCACGTAAACGGGTTGGGATAGGCGTACTGGAGTGTCGCGTCTGCCTCCTGCCACTCGAGTTCGTTGAACGTGCCGAAGATCTCGATGTCTCCCTCGATAGCGCGGTTCGTGAGGGTGGTCGACGGTGCCTCGTCGAGTTCGATGTCGATGTACGCGCTCTCGGCTAAGTCTCGGAGCAGCGTCGCAGTCTGATTCCACTCCGATCCCTGTTCGTCCGAGGGGTACTGGAAGCTCACCTCGTAGCGGGTGCTCTCGCCGTATCCGGCCGCTTCCATCACCCGAGCCGCCTCCTCGACGTTCGACGTGCCGTAGCTGTAGGGATACTCGGACTCCGCGATGTCGGCGTAGTTGCCCGGCCCCTCTGGGAACGCCGTCGGTGGGGTGAGGAAATACGCCGGCTGTCCCTGTCCCCGGGCCGCAGAATCGACGATCGTCTCTTGATCGACCAGGTGAGCGATCGCCCGCCTGACCGGCCGCTCGACTTTGAGCGTGTGAAATATGAGATACTGGGTCCGCAACAGCGTCGTCTCCCCGTAGTTGAGCGTCTCCCCGTTGACCGGTCCGTACGAGCCGAGTCGGCGTCCGTCACCCAGTTCCTCATCGATGTCGACCAACGACGGGTTGAACTGCGAGCGCGGAAGCTCGAAGATGTCGGCGTTTTGTTCGTTGACCGCTCTGGTGTACTGCGCGTTTGGATCCGCGGTGATCTGCCAGCGGATCTCTGGGACGTTCGCGACAGAGCCGTGATACTCCTCAAACCGCTCGATGACGATCTCGCTGCCCTGATTCCAGGTCCGCAGCTGGTAGGGGCCCGTGCCGTCGATCCGCTCGGTCGACCACTCTTGATAGCTCACCTCGCCGTCGTACCCCTCAATGTCACCGACCACGCCCTCCGGGATCACCGCAAACCGCGGGTCAGTGAGCAACCCGAGCGTGCCGTGAAACGGCGTCTCGAGTGTCATCTCGAAGGTGTACTCGTCGACGGCCCGCAGGGCGAGTGAGCCGGGCACGACCTCCTCGTCGTCGCCCTCCCCCTCGGTCTCGTGGGCGACGGACATGGTGCCGCCGACGATGTTGTCGGTGTGTCCGCGGTTGTTCTCGGACTCCGCCAGCCGTCGCCACGAGTATACGACATCCTCTGCGGTGAGTTCGTCGCCGTTGTGAAACTGTACCCCCTGCTCTAGATCGAACGTGTATGTCAGGTAGTCGTCGGAAACGCTGTAGTCTGTCGCCAACTCGCCGACGACCGGTGCCGTCCCGTTCTCGTAGGTGAACAGCTGCTCGTGGGTCTGTCGGTTGATACCCTCGGATGCCTGACCGGCGATCCCGATCGGATCGAGTGTCTGCTGTGGGATCTCAAGCAGCTGCAGTGACCGGTCGGACCCGCTGCCCTCCGAGTCGTCTCCCCCCTCATCTCCAGGTTCGTCCCCGTCGGTCGGGTCGTCATCACTACTTGCACACCCTGCCACCGCTACCGTTGCGACCGCCCCGACGCCGGACAGAAACCGCCGCCGCGTCTCGTCTTGAGACATACGTACTTTCAGATCGCCTCGCAGTTATACGTTTCTGTATAGGAATAATTCACGGTTATTTCAGGAGGGCACGCGACACGACGAGATCGAAGATACGGAGCGGATCGTCGACAGTCTTTCATCGGCCGAAGCGAATTCCGGATATGGACATTGTCGTCACGGGCGGACGCGGCACGACGGGCCGGTGGGTCGTCGACCGGCTCGCAG
>CAYRQD010000045.1:0-8502 GCA_964426325.1 uncultured Halobacteriales archaeon
CACGCCGACCTCACGGCCGCAATCGCCGACCGGTGGGAGCTGTCGCCCACGCAGGTCTGGCCCGGCCCCGGCGCCGACGGCGCCCTCGATTACCTGGCACGGGCCGTCCTCGCCGCGGGCGACAGCGTCCTCGTCCCCGATCCCGGCTTCGCCTACTACGAGATGAGCGCCCGGTACCACGGCGGTACGGTCGATCGGTACCGACTCGACCGCGAGCACGAGTTCGCCCAATCCGCCGATCGGATCCGGGCCGCCCACGACGACCACCGGATCGTCTACGTCACGAGCCCGCACAGCCCGACCGGCTCCGAGCTGTCTCTGTCCGAGATCGCCGACCTCGCGGCGTCGCTGCCGGAGACGCTGGTGATCGTCGACGAGGCCTACGGCGAGTTCACCGACCGGCCCTCTGCGCGATCGCTGCTCGACGAGCACGAGAACGTCGCCGTCGTGCGGACCTTCTCGAAGGTCTATGGACTGGCCGGACTCCGCGTGGGCTACGCGATAGTCCCCGAGGCGTGGGCCGACGCCTACGACCGGATCAACACGCCGTTTGCGGTCAACCGGCTGGCCTGTCGGGCGGCCCTGGCCGCACTCGATGACGAGGCCCACCGCGAGCGAACCGTCGCCTCCGCCCGGTGGGGCCGGGAGTACATCCGCGAGCAGCTCGACGCCCGGACTTGGCCCAGCGGCGGAAACTTCGTGCTCGCCGCGGTCGGAGACGGGGCGGCCGTCGCCGAGCGCGCCCAGCGGGCGGGCGTGATCGTCCGGGACTGTACGAGCTTCGGGCTGCCCGACTGTATCCGGATCTCGACGGGCACCCGTGAGGGGACCCGGACCGCGGTCGAGCGGCTCAACGAGGTGGTGTGATGCGCGTGGCGGTGACCGGAACTCCCGGCGTCGGCAAGACGACCGCCGTCGAGACCCTCGAGACCGATCTGGCGGTGGTTCACCTCAACGACCTGATCCGCGAGGCCGAGTTGGCTGCCGGCCGGGACCCGGAGCGGGACTCGCTGGTGGTCGACGACGACGCGGTCGCAACCCGGCTGGCCGGGCGCGAGGACGTGCTGTTCGAGTCGCACCTGGCCCACCGGTACGACGCCGACCGGGTGATCGTCCTGCGGTGTCACCCCGACCAGTTGACCGAGCGACTCGCCGCGCGCGGGATGGCCGCCGACTCGGTCACCGAGAACGCAGAGAGCGAGGCCCTCGATCTCGTCCTGTCCGCGGCGATCGAGCGCCACGGCAGCGAGGCGGTCTACGAGATCGACACTACCGACCGGTCTCCGGCGGAGACCGCGGCGGCGATCGGGGCCGCGATCGACGGCCAACGGCCGCCGGGTGTCGGCGCGGTGTCGTTTACCGAGTACCTGGAGCCGTGACCCTCGACGAGCTCCGCCCGGTCGCCGATCGCCTGATCGAGCCGTTCGTGACCGGCGCTCGGCGGCTCGGACTCTCGCCGGACGGCGTGAGCGTGCTTGCGGCGGCCGTCGCTGGGGGTGCCGGCGCGAGCTTCTACCTCGCCGGCGATCGGCCGCCCGCGTACCTCCTGGGGGCGGCGCTCGTGTTCTGTAACGGCGTGTTGGACCTGGTTGACGGCGCCCTTGCTCGTGAACTCGGGGCCGACTCCTCTGCCGGCGACCTACTAGATCACGTGCTCGATCGGTACGCCGACGTGGCGATCATCGCCGGCCTGGCCGCCGGCGTTGAGGCCTACGGACTGGGCTTTGCGGCGGTGACCGGCGTCTTGCTTACCTCGTATCTGGGCACGCAGGCCGAAGCCGTCGGGCTCGATCGGGTATACGGCGGGCTGCTCGGCCGGGCCGACCGGCTTGCGCTGGTGGGGGTCACCGCCGTCGTCGCGGCGGTCACGGACGCGACCGCGGCCGGGCTGGGCTCCGTGGCGTGGCTGCTCGTCGTGTTCGCGGTCGTCGGTCACCTGACCGCCCTCCAGCGGTTCTACTACGCCATGCGGGATCTGCGGTGACTGGCGTGGAGTTTATGCCCGGCGGCGGCGAACCCGGTGTATGGTCCAGTGTGAGATGTGCGGGACGGAGACGGCCAGCCCCAACCGCGTGAAAATCGAGGGCGCCGAGCTCAAGGTCTGTGACGAGTGTGCGGAGTTCGGGACCGAGGTCCAGACCGACTCGGGCGGGTCGACGTCGACGAAGTACTCGACCAGCTCCTCGGACGGCTCGTCCGGAACGGCCGGCTCGACGACCGGCGCGAGCACGTCTGGCGGGTCCGGCGGATCGGGCGGGCGGCGCGACATGTACGACGAGATCGACGAGCTTGCTCAGGACTACGACGACCGGCTCCGCTCGGCCCGGGAGGCGGCGAACCTCTCCCGGGCGGAGCTCGCGGATCAGCTCAACGAGAAGGCGAGCCTGATCGGCAAGCTCGAGCGCGGCGACACGCTCCCCAGCGACGAGGTCCAGCGCGAACTCGAGCGCGCACTCGAGATCGATCTCACGGCCGGCGGCGAGACCGACGAGACCGAGTGGGAAAGCGAGACCTCCACCGGCGGCTACACCCTCGGCGACGTCGTCGAGCGAAAGGACTGACCGATCGGCGGGCGTCCGAGCCGGTCCCTACCGGTCGAGCGGGCTCTGTCGATCCCGAACCGTCACGCACATACCCGCCAGGGTCGCGTCTGTACTGTGGTCCGGCTTATTCAACACTCGGATATCGAGGCCATCTACGACGATCCCGAGCGAGCCGCCGCGTTCGCGGGGTTTCTCCGAGAGCGAAGCGGTCCCGACAGCCTGGTGGTCGGCAGCGGCGACGACACCGCTCCCGGCGTGCTCGCCCTGGTCGCGAACGGCCGGCAGGCGCTCTCGCTGTTCGAGGCGGCCGGCACCCGGTTCGAGACCTTCGGCAACCACGATTTCGATTTCGGCCCCGACCGGACCCGCGAACTCGTCGCCGAGGGGCAGCCGGTCTGGCTGAGCGCGAACGCCCGCGACGAGGACGGCGAGCCGTTCGGGCGCGACGCTGGCGTCCGACCGTGGGCGATCGAGCGGGTCGACGGCGTGGCCGTGGGCTGTTTCGGCCTGACCGATCCGGCGACGGACACCCTCAATCCCTCGGCGCGTGAGCTGTTGTTCGCCGACCCGATCCCGGCCGCCGAGACGGCGATCGCGGAACTCAGGACGGCCGGAGCCGACCACGTCGTCGCGCTCTCGCATCTCGGCCGTGGCGACGACGAGCTCGCCCGACGAACGAACGTCGATCTCATCCTGGGCGGTCACGTCCACAGCCGCCGGATCGACCGGGTCAACGGGACCGTCATCGCTCGTCCGGGGGTCAACGGCCGCGCGATCGTCGAGGCAGAGCTGACCGACGAGGTTCGGGCGGAGCTGCTCGAGCCGGCCGCGTTCGATCCCGAGCCGGTCCCGGCGGTCCTCGAGGGGCTCCGGGCGTACGCCCGCGGCGCCGGGCTCGACCGGGTCGTCGGACACGCGGAGACGCCGCTCTGTCGCACCAACGAGACCGTCTACGGCGGGGAGTCCCGGATTGGCAACTTCGTCACCGACGCCTACCGCGTCGCCGCCGACGCCGACGTCGGCCTACAGAACTCCGGCGGGATCCGGCTTGGCCCCCCACTCGCCGGCGAGGTGACCGTCGCGGACTGCATCTCGATCGTCCCCTTCGAGGAACAGCTGGTGACCGTCGAACTCTCCGGGGACGACCTCCGGGCGGTCGCCGCTGAGATGGCCGGCACGACGACGGGCTTCGGCGAGGAGGGCTGGTGGCACGGCCACGTCAGCGGCGCCCGGATCGTCTACGACCGCGGGACGGATCGCCTCGAAACGCTGACCGTCGACGGTCGGCCGGTCGCTGCCGACCGCCGGTACCAGGTCGCGCTGCCGGAGTACCTGCTGTACACCGACGAAGAGTTCCCCACGATCGGTCCGCGACACCGCGTGGCGGAACACGGCATCCAACACGAGCTGCTGGTCGAACACGCCCGGGCGGGCGGCCTCGAGGTCGCCGTCGAGGGACGGATCGTCCTCCGGCAGTGATCGCCGGCGCGCGGATCAGTCAGACGGAGACGCCCTGGTGGCGACCGATTCGTCTCGTACGTCGACGAGCCCGGCCCACTGGTACAGTAGACTCGGAAGCACGAACACGCTCAGCAGGAACGACGCGGCCAGGGTAAGCCCGAGGATCGTCCCTATCGACTGGAAGACCGCCAGCGGCGCGATGACCAACAGCGCGAACGCGCCCGCCGAGGTGATGGCACTCCCGAGCAGCGCGCCCCCGGTCCCGGTCGTTGCCTTGGTGAGCGCCGTGACGGTGTCGGCGCCGCGCTCGAGCTCGGTCACGAACCGGTCGCTGATGTGAATGTTGTAGTCGATCCCGAGGCCGATTGCGATACTGACGATCAGGGCGGTGTTCGCGGTCAGCGGCTCGTTCAGCAGCAACATGCCGAGGAAAACAACGCCCAGCTCCAGCGCGATCGGGAGCGCCGTCACGAGGCCGAGCGTCGCGCTGCCGTAGGTGGCCCGGTAGACGACCGCCAAGACAACGAAGACACCGATCAGCGCCAGCGCCATCGTGGTGAAGATGCCGTCGATGATCTGTGAGAGGTAAGCGTCGTTGAGCGTGCCGCTCCCGACAGCGGTTACCGACGCGGCGGTCTCGGCGTCGACCTGTTTCTCGATGGTGTTCATCGCCGCGGTGCGGTCGTCACCGAAGCCGCCTTGTGTCGGCACGAGCACCCGCATCGATGCGTACCCGTCCTCGGTCTGTTCAAGCAGCTGGGTGGCCTGCTGAGGGGCCGCTTCGACGAACGCATCGAGCGTCTCCGTCACGTCCTGTTCGGGGACCAGCGTCTGGAGCGTTGCCGGATCGGTCGCCTCGGTCCCGGCCGCCGCGGCAAACGTCTCGGCGAACGCCGAATCGGGGTTCGCGGCGGCGAACTCCTGCATCGCCGAGAGTGGCGACCGGACGTCGACGACACCGCCCTGGTTCAACACGACCTCGTCGTCGGCCGCGGCCGCCGCCTCCTCCGCAGTAACGAGTGCCTGCATCGTCTCCGGCGTTGCGACCTCACCGCGTATCAGGAACTGCGTGAACCCGAACGTGCTATCCGAGTCGGCTTCAGACGCGCCAAACCGCTCGTCTTCGTATGACAGCTGCTGTGCGGCGTCGGTCTCGTGAACCTCGTATGCCATCGGCCCGGGTAGCTCCGACTGCCAGCCTGGATCTGAGAGGAGATCGCTGTCTTGGAACTGCTGGCGGTCGACCTCTGTGAACGCGACCGCGCCGGCGACGCTGATGATTAACGCGAGCAGTATGACGACGATCCCGGCCCGTTGCGCAGCGGTCACGCTGCTGCCGAGAATGCCACGGAGGTATGACCCTCTTCCGAGTGGCGTCGCCGTGCGGTCAAACCCGAACCGCTCCCAGAGACCGTCGGCGCTCACCTTCAGCGCCGGGACCAGCGTCGTGAAAATAACCAGTGAGGCAAGCACCGCCAGAACGAGCGCAACGCTGAGATCCCTGATCAGCGCCACCGGGTTCGTCAGGTTCGGAAGGAAGCTGATCACTGCCGTGACGGTGACGAGCGTGAACGCAATCATCACCGCGGCCGTCGACCGGCTGAGCGCGTCCCGGATGCTGTCACCCGGGTCGCGGCGTTCCCGATACCGCATGAACACATGGAAGCTGAAATCGATGCTCAGCGCAATCACGAGCACCGGCACGACCAGGGCCGTCGTCTGGCCGAGCAACCCGAGCCAGCCCATCAACCCGAACGTCCACACCAGCGCCAGGATAACGCCGGTGAAGCTGACGATGACATCGGTGACATCCCGATAGGCGAACCCGAGGATGATTGCCAGCACCAACAAAATCAACGGCACGACCAGCCAGACCAGCTCTGGGAGGACGTTCAGGTCCGCGAATGCCCCCGCGGTGGTGAACACCGTCAGTGACGCTGGCGTGTCGATCGTCGCGGTGGCCTCGTCGATGGCGTCAGTGACGTCCGATCCGGCATCCTCGCTGAGCGTGAGCAGCAGCCGCATTCCGTCCGCGTCGGTCGTCCCAGCCTCATAGTCGACCGGCAGGAGCTGACGGGTTTGCTCACCGCCGGCGAATACGGTCCGGACAGCTTCGGCAATCTCCTCGCTGCTCGCAGCCGCCAACGCCTCGCGCTGGGTCGCAAGCCCCGGGTCTGCGTCCTCGGTCAGCTGCGTGGCGACGGCCGTCGCCGGGTTCTGGATGCTGCTCCCCGATCGGCCGCCGGCGAGCGCGTCGGCGACGGCCCTCGAGTTACTGAGCTCGGTCTGGTAGTCGAGTGCCGCCAACAGCCCCGGCTTGCTCAACACTGACCCGCTCTCGCTTCGGACGTAAACTGCGACCGTACTCGTCTCGTCCTCGTCGAAGTACTGTGCGTCGAGATACTGCTGGGCATCGTAGACCGCTGTCCCCTCGATGACGCTCTCGTCGGCGCTGTTCTGGTTCTCGCCCTGCTCCTGTGTGAGTCCGAAGGCCACGCCGGCAGTCACCACGAGCATCACGAGGATGACGATCCGGTTGTGGTTCGTTACCGCCCGCGCAACTCTGTCTGCGGCTCCGGTTATTCTGTCCCCCACGCTCATATCAACTGACACAGTGTAGATGGGTTTAAACCCAACCCCGGATTCTCAGCGACAGCGACGCCGATTCTCGGCGAGCAACAATCCCAGCCCGCAGGATCGCCGACCATCTTGATACAGCAAGAGAGTCCCGCCGTTCACGACGCGGAGGATGTCATCCGCCGGTTTGTCTGTCGCGTCGGTCCCAGCACGGGAACGGCAGCTGTTCGCACCCGTACCGGCGCGGTTCAGCCCGGGTTAGACGTAGCCCGTCTCGACGAGCAGTTCGCCGTTGAGCACCGACGCGCCGGCCGCCCCACGGATCGTGTTGTGAGCGAGACAGTCGAACTGGACACCCCCGGCAGTCTCCTTGATACCACCGACGACGATCGCCATGCCGTCCTCCCGGTCGCGGTCGAGCCGGGGCTGGGGCCGGTCAGGGGCCGTGTCGACGTGGACCAGCCGGTCGGGCGAGCTGTACAGATCGGGCGTCTCGAACTCCCGCATGGCCCGGGCGGTCTCGTCTGCGGTGACCGGCTCGACGGTGTCGATCCAGACGCTCTCGAGGTGTCCCTCGAGGGTGGGGATCCGATTACAGGAGGCATCGACTCGCGCGTCGTGCCAGGCGACCCCGGTCCCGTCGAACTCGCCGAGCAGCTTCCGAGACTCGGTCTCCATCTTTCGTTCCTCGCCGCCGATGTGTGGGATCGCGTTGTCGATGATCTCCATCGAGGCGACCCCGGAGTAGCCCGCCCCCGAGACCGCCTGTAGCGTCGCGACGGTCACTCGCTCGACCCCGGCCGCCGCCTCGACGGCCGCGAGCGGCGGCGCCATCGCGATCGTCGAACAGTTCGGATTCTTCACGAGCGCCCCCTCCCAGCCCCGCCGCTCGCGCTGGCGCTCGAGCAGACCGAGGTGCTCGGGATTGAGCTCGGGGATCGTCAGAGGCACGTCTTCGTCGGTGCGGGCGTTCGAGGAGTTCGAGGAGACAACGTAGCCCGCTTCACAGAGCGCCGGCTCGACGCGGGCGCCCACCTCGGAGGGCAGCGACGAGAAGACGATCTCCACCTCGTCCGGGACGGCCGCGGCGTCGGTCTCCCGAACTTCGAGATCCGCGACCCCGTTGGGTATCGGCGTCTCTAGGTACCAGTCGGTCGCCTCGGCGTACCGCCGGCCGGCGCTGTCCGTGCTCGCCGTGACGGCGGCGATCTCGAACTCGGGGTGGGGTCCGAGTAGCTGTACGAGTCGCTGGCCGACGGCCCCCGTGGCGCCGGCGATCGCGGCGTGTGTCGTCATGGCCGCCGGTAGGAGAAAGCGCGAGTTAACAGTTTGGAAACGGTTGACACACCGACGGTCGACAGAGACTGGGAGGCAGACGGCGGGCGGCCAGCCGAAGCGATCCGACGGCGGGGCTACCCCGTCGTGAACGACGGGGAGGCTGTCATTGGAAGCCGATCCGCCCGCTCGTGGGCTTGTCGGGCTGGCTCGCGCGGAACTCCTCTTCCATGCGCTCGAAGTACTCGCGGATGTCGTCGGTGACGGTCTCGCGGACGTTCTCGAGGGCATGCCGGAAGTGTCGCATCTCGACGGCTTCCGCCTGGTCGTCCTCGCGGAGCGCCTCGATCGCGGCCTCGCGGGCGATCGACTCGAGATCCGAACCGACGTATCCCTCGGTGCGTTCCGCGAGCTCGCGGAGGCTCACGTCCGGCGCCAGGGGCATGTCGCGGGTGTGGATCTTGAGCACTTGCTCGCGACCCTCGACGTCGGGTTCGCCGACCATCACGAGCCGGTCGAACCGTCCCGATCGTAGGAGTGCGGGATCGATCATGTCCGGCCGGTTGGTCGCGCCGATGACCATCACGTTGTCCATCTCCTCGAGCCCGTCGAGCTCGGTCAGCAGCTGGTTGACCACCCGCTCGGA
>CAYRQD010000046.1:0-8407 GCA_964426325.1 uncultured Halobacteriales archaeon
GGGCTGACCAGAGCCAACGCTTATTTTCCGCGGCGTCGTCGCCTCGGGCATGACCCAGTGGGAGTGTGCCATCGAGGGCGACGACGCGGGCCCGTTCGACCGGCTCGAGGACCTGATGGTCCACCAGGCGACCGAACACGAGCGCGTCGAGTGTGCAGTCTGTGGCACGGTCGTCCCCGACGGGTACTTCGCGATCAGACACGTCTTCGAGACCCACTCCCGGGCGGAGTACGTCCGGGCCTACGGCGCCGACGCGGCCGACGTTCGCCGCCGCGAGGAGATCAAGGAGACGATCGAGGAGTCGGCCGACATCCAGGCCGTCGTCGATCGGATCGGCGGGAGCTGAGTCAGTTCGGCGCCCCGCCCTGGCTCTCTGCGGTCCGGGCGTCGGCGATCGCAAACGAGAGCGTGCTCGCAAGCCCGAGCAGGGTGCCGGCCGTCAGCGTGACCGCGAGGTACTCGAGCGATCCCCGCCCCAGAAAAAAGGCGCTCACGCCGTGTAACACCGCCGCGATCGCGAGCACGTAGAAGGGGGCGTTCAGATACCGCCACCGGAACTCCCCGGCGAGGTACTCCTGGGTCACGCGGCCGAGGCTGCTCGTGACGCCGGCGGCGGCGACCCACTGGACGGCGCCGAACACGAGCGCGGCCGCCGCCTCGCCGACAGCGGGATCGGTCGTCTCCGCCTCAAGCGCCCGGACGCCGCTGACCCCGCCGACCGCGAGCAGGGCGGCCGCGACGAGGTAGGTGACCAGCGTCACCCGGCCGGCAAACAAAGCCCGCCGGGCGCGCTCGACGCCCCGATCGATCCGCCCGCCGATGCCCAGCCCCCGCCCGAGGACGTACAGCCCGAGCAGCCCCGAGGCGACCCCGAAGACCGTCCCAGGGAGATCGAGCGCGTTCGCGAGCACCGCGAGCGGGTAGATGAGCAGTGCGATCCCCAGCGGCACCAGGATCGTCCCGCGGGTCTCGGGGTCGTCGAGCACCTGCCGGATCGTGTAGTACATCGACTCGAGGTCCTGGGCCTGGCGGACGACCACCCGGCGGACGCCGTCGACCGGCACCCGCGAGCGCACCACCGGGAGCACCGACTCGTCTTGGGCGCCGTCTGTCACGACGATCGTCCGGACGTCCTCGCCGGTCGCGAGCCCGGCCAGCACGCGATCGATCTGGTCGCCGATCCGCCGGTTGGCCTCGACGTCGCGGCCCTCCCGGCCGGTGACCGCCGCGACCGTGACCGACTCGTCTGCGATCTCACCGGCGATGTGCAGCCCCTCGAACAGGACGTTCACGTCGCTGTCCTCGGGATCGGCGGTCGCGAGCGCCACCGCCGCATCTCTGACGCTCTCCCGGCCGACCACGGGCGTCGAGACGCCGGTCTTGCGGCCGAGGTCGTCGTCGAGGTCGACACACAGCACCAGCAGCATTTGCCGGCTGTACGGGACGGGCTCGCTTAGTCTTTGGCCCGCTCGGTCGCCGGGTCGCCCGCAACCGGGCAGACGGCGAGCCCTCGAGGCGGACGTTTATGACCGTTGCCGGCCGAACTGCGCCCGATGTCAAACGCCAAGGGCGACCGTCGCGAGCGGGAGTTGGTCAACGAGCTCGACGAGGCGGGCTTTGCGGTGATGCGGGCCCCGGCGAGCGGCAGCGCCACCGACCGCGAGCTGCCCGATGTGCTCGCCGGCGACGGCGACCGGTTCTACGCGATCGAGGCGAAATCCTCGGCGGGCGATCCGATCTACCTCGCCGGCGAGGAGGTGTACGCCCTGGTGTACTTTTCACGGAACTTCGGCGCCAAGCCGCGGATCGGCGTCCGGTTCGACCGCGAGGACTGGTACTTTTTTCACCCCGACGAGCTGTACCAGACCGACGGCGGCAACTACCGCGTAAAAAAGGAGACCGCCCTCGCCGACGGCACCGACTTCCCGGAGCTGACCGGCCACTCGGAGCGGGTCACGCTCGCCGAGGCCGCCCCGGGAGCCGACGCCGAGACGGCCGAGGAGAGCGTTCGCCGGGTGCTCGAGGCGGTCGCCCGCGGCGACCTCTCCGTCGAGGAGGCAGTCGAGATGGTCTGATCCCCGCGGGTCGGCCGCGCGGGCCGACTCGACGGGGGGAGACGCTCCGCCCCGCGGCGATTTCCGCGTGTCCCGGTCTGTCTGCGGGTGCTCGATGACACGACCGGCGTCGCCGACTGTCCCGGAGCTTGTCGGCTCGCGGGACGGCGCGACTACCCGCGCTCGCCGGCGCCGACGGCGGCCTCGCCGACCGGGTCGTGGCCCTCGATCAGCTCCTGACCGCCCATGTACGGGCGCAGCGGCTCGGGGACAGTAACCGTTCCGTCGGGGTTCTGGTAGTGCTCGAGCAGCGCGATCACGACCCGCGGAAGCGCGGTGCCCGAGGCGTTGAGCGTGTGGAGATACTCCGCGGACTCGTGGCGCTCGGGGCGGTACCGCAGCCCGATCCGGCGGGCCTGAAACGCCTCGAAGTTCGAGGCACTCGAGACCTCGAGCCACCGACCGCCCCGGTCCGGTCCGTGGGGCATGTCGTCGGCCGGCGCCCAAACCTCGATGTCGTATGTCTTCGCCGAGGCGAAGGTCAGATCGCCGCCACACAGCAACACAACCCGGTAGGGCAGCCCGAGCGCCTCGAGGACCGCCTCGGCCTCGCCGACCAGCTCCTCCAAGCGCTCGTCGCTGCGGTCGGGCTCGACGAAGTTCACGAGTTCGACCTTATTGAACTGATGGACCCGACCGAGCCCGCGGGTCTCGGTGCCGTGCTCGCCGGCTTCCCGTCGGAAGTTCGGCGTGTAGGCCTGGTGTTTGATCGGCAGGTCGTCCGCGAGCAGGATCTCGTCGCGGTACATGTTGGTGACCGGTACCTCGGCGGTCGGGCAGAGCCACAGGTCGTCGTCCTCGTAGGGCTCGTCGTTGTGCCCGCCGATCCGGTAGGCGTCGGCGCTGAACTTCGGGAGTTGGCCGGTGCCGGTCATCGACCGGCTCGTGACGGGGATCGGGGGACAGACCTCGGTGTAGGCCTGCTCGCGGTGAAGATCCCGCATGAACTCGATCAGGGCGTGTTCGAGCCGGGCTCCGTCCCCGCGCAGGAAGTAAAATCCGCCCCCGGCGACCTTCGCGCCGCGCTCGAAGTCCAAAATCCCCAGCCGCTCGCCCAGCTCGTAGTGAGGCTCGAGCTCCGCGGGCAGGCTCGCCTCCTCGACCCCCACTCGGCGGACCTCCTCGTTGTCCCGTTCGTCCTCGCCCGGCGGGACGACCGCCTGCGGGACGTTCGGCAGCTCGAGTAGCCGCCCTTCGAGCTCATCCTCGAGCCGTTCGGCCTCGGCCTCGACCGACTCGAGCTCGGCTTTGAGCTCCTGTGAGCGGTTGATCGCCTCCTGGGCGGCCTCCGCTTTCCCCTCGCGTTTGAGCTCGCCGATCCGACCGCTGATCTCGTTGCGCCGCTGTCGCAGGTCGTCCCCGCGGGATTTCTGCTCGCGCCACTGCCGGTCGATCTCGAGGAGCGCGTCGAGGTCGAACTCCGACCCGCGGAGCTCGAGGGCCTCCCGGACCGCCTCGGGGTTCTCGCGGACGAACTGCCTGCCGAGCATGCCTCGAGTTCACCGTCCCGGGGCAAAACCGTATCGCTCCCGTCCGGCGGCCGCGGGCGCTGCGTCGGCCGCCGGGGCGTGAACGCTTTTACCCTCCCGCCCGGGGCTGGGGCATGGATGTGGACCTCCGCGAGGCGACCGCCGGCGACAGCACGGACCTGTACTATCTCGACATGGAGCTGTACGGCACCCCCGAGTACGGCGCCGCGTACGTCCTCGACGCCGAGCGCCCGGCGGTGATCGAGACCGGCCTCGGGACGAACACCGACCGGATCCTCGCGGCGCTCGAGGAGCTCGGGATCGCCCCCGAGGAGCTCGCCGCGATCGCGGTCACGCACGTCCACCTGGATCACGCCGGCGGCGCGGGCTTTCTCGCGGCCGCCTGCCCGAGCGCGGACGTGGTGGTCCCCGAGCCGGGGGCGCAGTTTCTCGTCGACCCCGAGCCGTTGTGGGAGGGAACGAGGGCGGTCATCGACGAGCGCATCGATCACTACGTCGAGCCCCGGCCGGTCCCGGCAGAGCGGGTCGTCGGGCTCGTCGACGGGGAGACCGTCGAGCTGGGCGATCACGCCCTGACCGCCCACGCGGCGCCGGGACACGCCTTCCACCAGGCGGTGTTGTACGATCCCGCGACCGAGGGCGTGTTCACCGGCGACGCCGCCGGCATCGTCACGCCCGCACTCGAGGAGCCACAGCACGCGACGCCACCGCCGGATTTCGAGCTCGAACAGGCGCTCAGAGATGTCGAGTCGATCGCCGCGCTCGACCCGACGGCGCTGTATTACAGCCACTTCGGCGACGTCGAGCCCGACGGGCAGCTCGCGGCCTACGCGGAGGTGCTCGAGTCCTGGGTCGACTCGGTCGCCCGGGTTCGTGCCGACAAAGACGACGCGGCCGTCGCGGAGTACTTCGCCGAGCGGGCCGACACCGTCGACGCCTGGGGGCCCGTCCACGCCCGCGACGAGGAGCGGCTGAACGTCGCCGGCGTTCTCGAGTATCTGGACGCCTGAGCCCCTCCGACGGTCCCCGACCGCCCGCCGGCCCGCGACGGACCCGGGATCGACCACACCGGGGTCCCCGCGATGTCGGCGATCGGCGCCCGATCAGCGCTCTCCGAGCCACCGGGTCAGCGTCTCGATCCCCCGCTCGGGGCCGCGCCCGACGAGCACGTCGCCGGCTTCGAGTCCGGTTTCGCCGGTCGGGGGGAGCAGCCACTCCTCGCCCCGGCGGACGGCCATGACCGAGACGCCGGTCTTGTCTTCGAGGCCGACCGCGCCGAGGGTCGTTCCGTCGAGCCGACTCCCGGTTGCGACGGTCGCGGTCGCGATGCGCTCGTCGCTCTCGCCGATCGCTTGGGCGAACACCGGGTGGACGGTCCCGTCCCTGAGGACGATCTCGGCGACGCTGCCCGCGGCGTCGCAGATCGCCTCTGAGGCCGTCGCGATGTGCAACAGCCCGCGGAGCCGCGCCGGCTCCGCGACCGCGTCGCCGGCCTCGATGACCAGCGTCTCGACGGTCTCTCTGAGCCGGTCCGAGCGCCGCTCCAGCTCCTGTACCTCCCTCGCGAGCGCGTCGTCGTCGAACAGGACCGCGGCGTACCCCAACCCGACGGCGAGTTCTGAGACGTCTTTCAGCTCGACGAGCAGCTTGGCCGCCCGGACCAGTCCGGCCCTGTCGCGGCCTCGATCGGCCGCCGCGGTCCCGTCGGCCGCCCCGGTCAGAGCCTCCCGGACGGCTGCGATCCCCTCGTCGGAGCCGCTCCCGATGACGATGTCGCCGGGGGTAAGTTCCGTCTCGCCGCCGGGATCGATCGTCCAGGACTCGTCCCGGCGGACCGCGATCACGCTCACGCCCGCCGCAGTCTCGAAGGACAGCTTTGCGAGGGTCGCGCCGGCGCCCGCCGCGCCCTCGCGAACGGTCGCTTTGATCAGCGCCTCCTCTGCGGCCGGCATCGCCGCCCGCACCTCCCCGGGGAGCCCGACACCGCTCGTGACCAGTCCCGCGACGTCGGCGGCGGCGTTCGCGATCGTCGTCGCCGCCTCGACGATCCGGACGATCCCGACGAGTCGCTCCGCGTCTCGCGCCCGCCTCGCGGCCAGCATCAGCGCGATGGTCGCGGGATACCGGAGCGACTCCGCCCTGGCTTCGAGCGCGAGCACCTCCTCGGCCAGCTCCGGCAGGTCGTACAGCGCGGTGGCGTATCCGAGGTCGACGGCGAGCCCCGAGGTGTCTTTCAGCTCGACGAGCGACTCCCGAACGCTTTTCGACCGGTACGCGATCGGGTCCATGCGACCGCTTCGCGCCGCCGGTGTATGAACCTGCGGGGCGCTCGCGGCGGCCAGGCAGTCTCAGACGACGAGCCCGGCGACTGCGAGCAGGATGAGCACGCCTGCAACGTCACACGCGTTCGTCACGACCGGGATCGTGGTGTCGTTGGGATCGTACCCGAGCCGGTCGGACGTCCGCACCGCCAGTACGCTCAGGATGACGACGACCACGGACAGTGCGGAGCCGCTGCCGAGCGCGATCGTCAGCATCGCGCCGAGCCCGAGCGTTCCCCCGAACAGTCCGCCGAGCGCCCAGGCAGCGACGCCGACGATGGTAAACACCGTCACGCCCAGGCCGAGCACCGCCGCGGCGTTCGCCCGCACGACCGGCTCGTCGAGGGTCAGTTCGACGGTCCCGAGGTGTAGCTGCGTCGAGAGCCGCGCGCATATGATCGATCCGAGGTTCCCGGCGGTCCCGATCTGGACGGGCACGAGGATCAGAAGCGACGGGTTCGCGAGCAGCGTCGCCTCGAAGGACTCAAGCACCGCTCCCGAGACCATCTGCAGCGCGGACAGCGCCGCGAGCAGCGGCACCATCGTCGCGACCGTCGGCCCGATCCGCCAGCCGTCGAGCGGATCCGACCGCTCCTCGACCAGCTCCCACAGTCCCGTGAGGTCGTCGCCGTCGTACCCGCCGCTCATAGGACACGCCCAACGAGCGAGACCGCGACCAGCAGGAAGACCACGCCGAACAGGTCACCCAGGGTGGTCACCAGCGGCCCGACGATGTTATCGGGGTCCAGCCCCCGCCGGTAGCCGACGAACACGACCGTCACCAACACCGACAGCATCAGCCCCGCCGACAGCAGTCCGGCGACGACCATTATCCCGACCAGCTGGAGCAGGTTCCCGCCGTCGCCGGTGGCCGCCACCGCCGCGAACCCGAAGACGGCGATGAACACGGACACGATCAGTCCGTTCAGAACCGAGGCGATCAGAGCGTTCGAGACCCGCCGATCGAGGGGCAGTCGCGGTTCGATCACCCCCTGGTGGAGCCCGCTCGAGAGCCGCGCTCCCAGCGAGCCGTACACCCCACCCCGGGTCGCCAGAAACGCCGGCAACACGAGCAACAGTCCGGGAACGCGCTCGATGCCCCGTCGCATCGCGTCGCTTCCAAGCACCGTCCCCGCGAACAGCCCGGCGGCCAGGCTGACGGTGATCGCCGGCAGCGCCTGTCGGTAGATCTCCGTCGCCGACGCTTGCTCGTACATGCACCACGGTTCGCTCGTCGGAAAAAAAGTCCACCGCCCCGAGTTGGTCCCGTGACTCCGGCTCTCCCCGTGTCAGGAGGCCGACGGGCTCCCGACAGATTCAGGTCATTCTGTCCCCTACATCAGGACAGTATGATGCTGCCGACCCACGTGCTGCTCGGACTCGCGCTCGCGGTCCCGCTGGCCGCGGCCGCCCCCGGACAGGCGACCGCGGCGCTCGCGGCGGGGCTGGTCGGCAGCATCGTTCCGGACCTAGACCTGTACGCGGGTCACCGGCGGACGCTTCACTTTCCGGTCTACTACGGCGCGCTCGCGGCGCTCGCGGTGCCGATCGCGCTGCTGGTGCCGACGGCGGCAACGGTGGCCGCGGCGGCGGGGCTGGTCGGGGCGGCGGCACACTGTCTGACCGACGCACTCGGGGGCGGGCTGGAGCTGCGCCCCTGGGAGGGCACCTCCGATCGGGCGGTTTACGATCATTACCGCGGTGAGTGGGTGGCTCCCCGCCGCGTCGTGCCCTACGACGGCGCGCCCGCGGACCTGGCCGCCTCGGCCGTCCTCGCCGGCCCGCTGCTGTACGGGCTGGTGGGACCGTTCTACTGGGTTGTCGTCGCCACGCTCGTGGTCGGGACCCTCTACGCCGTCCTCCGGCGCGCGCTCGCGACGTGGGCTGTCCAGATTGTCGATCGGCTCCCGGGTCGAGTGCGCCCGTACGTTCCCGACCGGTACCGCCGGGTCGACGCGCCGGCGTCCGAGTCTGGCGGCGAGTAAACTACCTCACCCGCAACGAAGCGAACGGCAAAGCCGTGAGCGAGTAGCGTGGGGCTTTCGCGTGGACTCCCGCTCTGGCCGGACTCTCCGACAGGAGGGTCATACTCTCCGTTCGCGTTCACCGTCCCGCGATTCAAGCACACGCCTACGGGTGCGCCTCCGCCGTCCCCGGTTTGATTACGACGGAGATACCCCAGTCCGATGTTCTTTGCCGCGTTGTAGTCGGCGTGGTTCTCGTAGCCGCATTTCAGGCACGCGAACTCCTCGCCGTCGCGGTTGTCCGGATGGGTGAATCCACAGGTTGAACACCGCCGTGACGCGTTCTCCGGGTCAACCTGTGCTACGTCAATGTCGTAGAGTTCGGCCTTGTACTCGACGTACTCGTACAGCCGCTCGAAGGCCCACTTGTGGCCCCACGACGCGCCCGGCAGTCGGTCGCGGATGCCGGTCGACTTCTCGAAGGGGATGATCGTACAGCCGTTCTCGGCGGCTTCCTC
>CAYRQD010000047.1:0-8280 GCA_964426325.1 uncultured Halobacteriales archaeon
CTCTTTTTTATCCGTGTGGTGGAAGTCGAGACAGACCGGATCCTCCGTATCGCAGACTGAACACCCATCTCCTCGACGTTTCTGTTCGGTCACCCACGCAACCGTTTCAGAAGTCGGCGATTGTGCGTGACGTTTCCGGTGACAGTTCGCGCACAACACTTCGCATTTTGTGATCTCCCTCTTGAGCTGTTCCTTTCCGTATCCGAACGTGACCATCGAGCTGATCGACAGTCGTTTGCTTTCTGGGTCTCGATGGTGAAAATCGAGTACAGCAGAATCATCCTCGGCACACACCGCACAGCCCCGAGTGCTCTTTGTATTATTTATCCAGTTTCGTAGTGACGCCCGTCGTCGGAGTGTTCGTTTAGTATTGTGGTCATGGTTTTTGTAGTGCCACCGCTGATCTACGGTCAGCTCTTCCCAGGAGACCTCTTCAGGAATCTCGACGTCGTCTGGTTTCGGCTCGGTCCGAGAACCAGTAGATCGGTACGTCTCCATGTTGGCTGCCTTCTTTGCTGCATTCCATCCGCCAAGCTGACGGATGATGGTTCCAGAGGCTGGTGTGATATCGAGTGTCTCGTATTCGGCTTTTGTCGGCGACTCGCCGATCCGATCGGCCGCCTCCCGAAGCGCGTCGAGACACTCCGTTTCGGTGACCACGGGACGGATTGGTCGCGCCCTCGAATAAAAACGTGCGGACGAGTCGACCGCCGGAGTCGCTCGTCGGAGGACAGATGCTCGTTTCCGTCGGACTACTCCTGGATATCGATCGCGGGGCGGCCGGGCACGGCGTCTGCGGCCAGCTCCGGGGCGTCTGCGGCGGCCGCGACGGTGACGGTCGCGTCGAACTCGTCTTCGAGCAGCCAGGCCGCCCGCTCGAGCGTGGCCCGCTCGCGGTCGGGCGAGAGGACCGGATCGAGATACTCACGTGCGGCCAGTTCCTTCGCGTACGCGGCGGCGTCCTCGCCGCGCTCGCGCAACTCGGGATCGCTCATCACGACACCGACGGCGTCGCCGTCAGCCTCGGTGGCGATCTCGCGGGCGCGGTGTTTCCAGTCCGGGGCGACCGCGATGGCGATCTCGCCGGGATCGTCGATCCCGGCGATGTCGACGATCTCGCGGACGTCGGCCTGCGTGTCCGCGACCAGCTGGCGTTCGAGGTCGTACTCGGCCGGGAGCTCGGCGGTCGGCCAGTCGGCCTCGGCGACCAGCCCGTCGTGGCCGAGCGCTGCCCAGGCCTCCTCGGCGACGTGTGGCGCGATCGGCGCGACGAGTCGCACCGCCGCGGTAACCCCGTTCTCGACGGTCGCTCGATCTGGAACCGGACCGCCCTCGCCCGCGTATCGGCGCAACAGTCCGACCAGCTCCTCGATTGCCTGCAGCGCGTGGTTGAACCGGAACTCCTCGATCTCCTCGGTCGCGGTCGCGACCGTCGCCGCGGTCTCCCGGCGAACGTACTCGGCGGCCGGATCCGACCGGTCATCGCCGATCGGGGTTCGGTCCGCCAGCTCGTACAGTCCCCGGAGGAACGAGTGTGACCCCTGGACGCCCTCCTCTGTCCAGTCGAAGTCCTTCTCGGGCTGGGCGGCCCCGAGCATGAAGTGCCGGGCGGTGTCGGCGCCGTACTCGGCGACGAACGGCTCCGGCGAGACGACGTTGCCGGTCGAGGAGCTCATCGCCTCGCCGTCCTTGCGAACCATCCCCTGGGTGAGCAGGCGCTCGAACGGCTCGCGCACGCCCTCGAGCAGCCCCAGGTCGTCGAGCACCTTCGTAAAAAACCGGGCGTAGATCAGGTGCATCGTGGCGTGCTCGATTCCGCCGACGTAGTGATCGACCGGCAGCCAGTCGCTCGCCCGCTCGGCGTCGAAGGGCGCCTCCTCGAGATGGGGCGAGACGTACCGCAGGAAGTACCACGAGGAGTCGACGAACGTGTCCATCGTGTCGGTCTCGCGCTCGGCGGGGCCGCCACACTCGGGACAGGTCGTCTGCTTCCACTCCTCGGCTGCGTCGAGGGGGTTGCCGGTGGTGGTGATGAACTCGGGGAGCTCGACTGGCAGCTCCGCCTCGGGGACGGGAACGTACCCGCAGTCCGGACACTCGACGAACGGGATCGGCGTGCCCCAGTACCGCTGGCGGGAGATACACCAGTCCCGCAGGCTGTGTGCGGTGTGGCGGTCGCCGCCGAACGCCTCGCGGACCCGCTCGCGGGCCTCGGCGCTCGTGAGCCCGTCGAGCTCGCCGCTGTTCGTGAGCACGCCGTCCTCGGCGTAGGCGGCCGTCTGGACGTCGATCTCGTCGGGATCGGTCTCGGTCTCCGGGGCGGGCTCGACGACCTGCCGGATCTCGATGTCGTGTTCCCGGGCGAAGGCGTGATCGCGCTCGTCGTGGGCCGGCACCGCGTACAGGGCGCCGGTGCCGAGCTCTTCGAGTACGTAGTCGGCGACGTAGACGGGGATCTCCTCGCCGGTCGCGGGGTTGATCGCGTACTCGCCGGTGAACACGCCGGAGGTCTGGGCCAGCTCCTCGCGCTCGGCCCGGTCGATATATTCTGCGACGGCCTCGTCCTCCGCCGCGAGCTCCCGGGCGAGCCCGTGGCCCGGCGCGAGCGCGAAAAACGTCGCGCCGTGGATCGTATCGAGCCGGGTCGTGAAGATGTCGACGGTGTCGCCGGTCGTCAGCTCGAAGCCCAGCGTCGCCCCCTCCTGTTTGCCGATCCAGTTGCGCTGCATCTCCCGGACGTTTTCCGGCCAGCCGCCGAGCCCGTCCAGGCTGTCGTACAGCTCGTCGGCGTACTCGGTCGTCTTGAAAAACCACTGGTCGAGCTCGCGGTGCTCGATAGGCGTGTCACACCGCCAGCAGACGCCGTCTTCGTGCTCGGGGTGTTGGTGGACGTTCTCGTCTGCCAGCACCGTCTCGCAGTCGGGACACCAGTTCAGCTCGGCGGCCTGGCGCTCGACGAGTCCGGCCTCGTGGGCCCGTAGAAAGAGCCACTGGTTCCACCGGTAATACTCCGGTTCGAAGGTCACGACCTCCCGGTCCCAGTCGAATCCCAATCCCATGAGGTCCATCTGGGATTTCATGTTCGCGATACACTCGCGGGTCCACGCCTCGGGGTCTGTGTCGCGCTCGATGGCGGCGTTCTCCGCGGGCAGTCCGAACGAGTCCCACCCCATCGGGTGCAACACCGCGTCCCCCTGCATGCGCCGGTACCGAGCGTAGGCGTCCGTGATCGCGTAGTTGCGGACGTGGCCCATATGCATCTCGCCGGAGGGGTAGGGGAACATGGCGAGCACGTACGTGGGATCGTCGGCGTCCTCGGGCGTCTCGAAGACGCCCGCGTCGTCCCAGGCGCGCTGCCACTTGGCCTCGATCCCCGCCGGATCGAACTGCGCTGTGTCGCTCATACCACCGCTGGGGGGCTCACGGTACTAGTCTTTTTCACTCCGGGCCCCCGGCCGAGGAAACGCGTGTGTTTTTGCTCCGGGGGTCGACGAACGAGCATGACACGGGATACCTTCGAGATCGGCAACCGGACGATCCACCGGCTTGGATTCGGGGCGATGCGGCTCACCGGGCCGGATATCATCGGCCCGCCGGCCGACGAGCGGGCGGCGACGCGGGTGATCGAGCAGGCCCTCGAGTTGGGCGTCGATTTCATCGACACGGCCGACTCCTATGGCCCGGGAGTAAGCGAGCGGCTGCTCGGGGCCACGCCCGCGCCCGAGCGGGCGCTGGTCGCGAGCAAGGCCGGCCTGCTGCGCACCCGCGACGGCGAGTGGCTCCCCCACGGCGATCCCGAGTACATCCACAACCAGGCGCTCGTCAGCCGGGACCGGCTGGGCGTGGAAACGATCGATCTCTACCAGCTGCACCGGCCGGACCCGGACACACCCTTCGAGGACAGCGTCCACGCGTTCGCCGAGCTGAAAGATGCGGGGCTGATCGAGCGGGTTGGGCTCTCGAACGTCTCGGTCGAGCAGCTCGAGCGGGCCCGGGAAATCGTCGAGATCGCGACCGTCCAGAACCGGTACAACCTCGCACACCGCGAGGACGAGCGGGTCCTCGAGGCCTGCGAGTCCTACGGGATCGGCTTCATGCCGTGGTATCCGCTCGCCGGCGGGGAGTTCGGCGCCGCCCGCGGCGCGCTCGAGGAGATCGCCGCCCAGCAGGAGGCGACGGCGTATCAAGTCGCGCTGGCGTGGCTGCTCGAGCACTCGCCGGTGACGCTCCCGATCCCCGGGACCGCAAGCGTCGAGCACCTCGCGGAGAACATCGCGGCCGCCGAGATCGAGCTGACCGACGACGAGTACGGTCGGCTCGAGGCCGTCGCGACTGCCTGAGTTGGCGGCGAGCGGCGATTGTCGATCACTCGGCTAAGTGTTCGCGCACGCCCTCGGCGGTCCCGGGGACAGGCTCGGGGTCGCCGCCCGCGACCGCGGCCGCGTCGGGATCTTTCAGTAGGTGGGCCGTCGCCAGACAGACCACCTTCTCGTCGGCAGCGACGACGCCCCGCTCGCGGAGTGCCCGCAAGCCGGCGAGCGAGGCCGCCGACGCCGGCTCGACACCGACGCCCGCTTCCGCCAGCGCCCGCTGTGCGTCGGTGATCGCCGCGTCGCTGACGGCGACGGCGGTGCCGCCGGTCTCGCGGATCCCGGGCAGGGCTTTGGGCGCGTTGACGGGGTTGCCGATCCGGATCGCCGTCGCGATCGTCTCGACGTCCGCCCAGCGCCGCGGCTCGTCTCGGCCGCGTTCGATCGCCTCGACCATCGGCGCCGCGCCGGCCGCCTGGACGCCGGTGAGCGCGGGCACCTCGCGCTCCGCGAGCGCGCCGCTCGCGACCAGCTCGCGGAAGATCTTGTACAGGGCGGCGGTGTTGCCGGCGTTGCCGACCGGGAGAACGATCCGGTCGGGATAGGACCCCTCCTCGTCGCGGAACTGCTCGAGAATTTCGAGGCCGATCGTCTTCTGGCCCTCGAGCCGGAAGGGGTTCAGCGAGTTGAGCAGGTACGCCTCGCCGCCGCGGGCAAGTGCCTGGACGATGTCCAGGCAGGTGTCGAAGTTGCCGTCGACCTCGAGGATGCGCGCGCCGTGGAGACTCGCCTGGGCGAGCTTGCCGGCCGCGACCTTCCCCTCGGGGAGGAGCACGAGCGTCTCCAGCCCGGCGCGGGCGCCGTATGCAGACAGCGCCGCGCTCGTGTTGCCCGTCGAGGCACAGGCCAGCCGGTCGACGCCGGCCCGCTGGGCCACCGCGACGCCGACGGTCATCCCGCGATCCTTGAAACTCCCGGTCGGGTTCATCCCCTCGTGTTTGACCCGGAGCCGCGCGAGCCCGAGCTCGGCCTCGAGGTCGGGAATCTCGTGAAGCGGCGTCGCTCCCTCGGGCAGGGAGACGCCGGTCTCGACCGGGAGCGCGGCGTCGTACCGCCAGACGCCGGTTCCAGAGAAGTCACTCCAGGTCGGCAGTTCGGCGTACCGCACCTCGAGTAACCCGTCACAATCGCAGGTGTACCTGACCTCGGCGAAAGGCGGGTAGGTTTCCCCGCACTCGATGCACTCGAGCCAAGTCCCGGCCGTGGCACAGACCGGGTCGGAGCGATCGCCCCGCAGCGCCAGGTCCGTCATTGTCGGGTCGACACGCCGACGGATAAAAAGGAGTCGGGTCTGTCGGATCGGACGCCGGCGGTCTCGTAGCCCTCGGACAGCGTGCCGGGCGGGGGAGGCGGGTTACCGCGAGTCGGTGCCGAAGGCGTCGATTCGCTCGTCGACGGTCGTCGCCCAGGCCTCTAGGGTCTCGCGGAGCAGCTCGCGGGCCTCCGACAGCGGCGTCGCGGAGTACTGGTAGACGTGCCCGCCGCCGTCGAGCAGGCGGCGCTCGCGTCGTGCGAGGCCCTTCTCGCGGAGCGTCGCGAGCGATCGGTTGACGTTGCTGCGGTCGCGGTCGAGCACCGAGGATAGCTCCGCGACCGTGCTCGCGGGCTGATCGAGCAGCGCCTCGTATGTCCGGACCTCGTGGCGCTGGATGTCGAACACGCAGGTGAGCGCCTCCTCGAGCGACGGGCCCTCGTCGACGACGAGCCCGTCGAACCGGTCGTCGGTCTGGTCGCCTCGCGTGGGGGACTTGTCTGCCTCTGCCATACCGAGTCGAACGGTACGGCGGCGAATAAATCCCAGCCTCGCAGCGAGGCCGGGGCACAGATCACTCCCGGCCGGTGTCGGGTCGTTCGGGCTCGCCGGAACGCTCGGCGGTCCGGTCGTCGGCCTCCGGCTCGTCCGGACAGCCGTAGCCGCGGTTTCTGAGACAGGTTCGCATCTCGGCCGCGGAGTCGTGTTTGTGGAGTCGCGTCGGCGTATCGCAGTAGTAGGTGTCGCCGTCGTACCGGAGTACGACCTCGTGGTCGGCGCCGAGAAACTCCGTTTCGACGACGATCCGGCGGCCGTCGTGCAGCGCCGCGAGCAGTTCTTCGACGGTCTTGTGTCCGGCCTCGACGACGAGCCGATCGCTCATTACTCGGCGATACGTTCCCGACCGGCTTCAATCTCGGGGCTCGCGGCCGGAGCTCAGCCGTTGACGACCGCGGTCTCGAACCGAGAGTCGGGGCCCCCTGTCAGGGCCACGCCGGCGGCACAGATCGGATGCTCGAAGGCCTGCTCGTAGACCGCCCGGGCCGCCGTCGCCGCGTCGTCGGCCGCGAATTCGAACGGCTCCGGATCTGTCCGCTCGTAGGTCGCCACGAGCGTCGGCTCCGTGACCCGCTCGACGACGAGCCCGTCCCGGCGGACGATGCCGACGTACGCCGCCGGCTCGGCCCCGTCTGTCGCCTCGGTCCCCGAAGACTCGGCGACGGGGGCGGTCCCGACCACGCCGGCGATTCGGGGGGTGTCGTACTCGTCTCTCTCGAAATCGAGCGCGAGCAGGGCCGTCGCGAGCGCGTCCCGGGCCGGGTAGCCGAGCGCGAGCTTCTCGGCGATCGGGTCGACGTGCGAGCCGTTGCCGATCACGGCCCCGCGGTCGGTCGGCCGGAGGCAGTTGTACGAGACGTAGGGATTGTCCGTCTCCTCGGCCGCGGGAGTGGGAGCGATGGTCACCCGGGAGTCGCGATCGATCGCCCGCCGGTTTGGAAACGAGCGCGAGGAGACCCGGTAGGCGCCGACCGTCGGTGCAACAACGACGAACCGCCCGAAGTACATGCCCGTCGGTGGCCGGGCCGCGGACATGTAGGTGTCGATCCCAGGCGTCGATCGACAAGCGTCGGGAGTTCGCGGTCCCGCGGCCGGGCGCTCAGTCATCCACGGGCGGTCGTGTGACGCGCGGCAGCGGCGAGTCCGAGCGATCCGACCGCGAGCACGCCGGCGGCCCCGGCGAGGAGGCCCGTCGTCAGCGCCGGGGCCGGGCAGACGAGGGAGACGAACAGGCGGAGATCGACCCCGACGACGACCGCGGCCGCAAGCAGGTCGACGGCGAGATCGACCGCCGTGTCTCGCAGCCCGTAGTGGACCAACACCGGCTCGAGGCCGGTCGCCTCACCGAGATCGCGGGCGACGATCTCGATGAGTTCCCAGAAGACCCCGGCGAGGGCCGTGAGCGCGAGCGTGACGACGGCGGCAGCCGGTCGAGACTCGCCAACGCCGGCGTGACCGGCCGCCACGAGCGCAGCCGCGTACAGCAACGCGGCCACCAGCCCCGCCGAGACGGCGTGTGTGAGCCCGTCCCACCACGCGATTCGGTCGTACGGTCCGAGCATGCCAACGGAGTGTAACAGTCCGGCGACCGCGAGCCACGCCGGGAGGGCCCGACCGACGGTCGGATCCCAACCGAGTGCCGACGCGACCGCGGCGAGGGCGAACGGAACGCCGACGACGGCGAGCGAGACGAGCGCGTTGGCCGTCGCCGGAGCGTTCCCCCGGCGAACGCTGAGCAGCAGAACTGCGACCAGCCCGACGAGACAGAGCCCGGTCGCGATCGAGAGCGGGTCGGTCACGGCACCGCGTTGTCACGCGCCGAAATTAACCGTTCCCACCGTCCCCGCGAGGTTCCGCGTCGACTCCCGAGGCCGGCCTCGCGGGGACGGCCCGATCAGCAGTTTCGAGGCGGAGCCTCCAGCCTCACGGAGTGAGCGAAGCGACCGAGTAGGCCGGAGAGGAAGCCGACAACCCCGAAACATACCACGGACTGTTGCCGCCCGTTCTCGTCAACGTTGATAAACCACCAGCCATCCACCTGACGCATGGAGGTGCGGCGTACTGTCCCGGTGAAACTCGACGTGGACAGTGACGACGCCG
>CAYRQD010000048.1:0-7603 GCA_964426325.1 uncultured Halobacteriales archaeon
GTCACTCCTCCGGATACTTGGGTTCGCGGCGCTCGGCCCGCGAGAGCGCCCGATCGACGATTGTGTGAACGTCCCCGGAAAACGAGTCGCCGTGCCCGGGGTACAGCCGGTCGACGCTCGCGGGCATCCGATCGAGCAGGTCGCCCAGACTCTCGATTAGCCGTTCCCGGGAGGCGCCGGGGATGTCCGTCCGGCCGAAGCTCCCGTCGTCGTAGGCCCCGTCTTCGTAGACGACCACGTCCCCGGAGAAGACCGCCCGCTCGCCGACCAGCGAGACGTGATCCTCGGCGTGGCCGGGCGTGGTGACCACCTCGTAGTCCTCGTCGCCGATCGCGACGGCCTCGCCGTCTGTGAGCCCGTCCGTCCGGAGCGGGTGCTCGGCGTGGGCGAACACTGCGGGATCGAACGCCTCGACGACCGCCTCGAGCTGCTCGACGTGATCGGGGTGTTGGTGGGTGAGCACGACCCGATCGAGGCCGTCGACGCGTTCTTCGATCCGGGTCTCGATTCCCGCGATCGTCCCCGCGTCGACCAGCGTCGGGGTCTCGCCGGCCGCGAGGTACGCGTTGCAGGTGAACGCCTCGGCGTCGGCGGTCAGGTTCTGAACGTCCATACCCGGCGTTGCGGTCCCGGTGGGCTTGAACCTCCGGGCTCGAACTCCCGGCCCGGCGGTGATGTATCTCGGCTGATATCCCCCGTATCACTTTTACCATCGAGGCTACTGTTAGTACACGTATGGGGTTCGGAAGCTACGACGAATCTGAACAAGACAACCAGGAGTACAACACCGATTTTGACGACGAGGACGGCGTCGCGACCGGCGAGAGCGACCACGACGGCTCGGTCGATTTCGAGTTCACCGCGTCCAACGACGAACTGCTGAGCCAGCTCGACGAGATCAAAGACGAGACGTGAGTCTCAAGCCCGGCGCGCGAGTGCTGGGTATCGCCGAATCCTACCGCGAGACCGAGAGCACCGTCGCCGGCGCCGTGGTCCGGGTCGACCGGACCGTCGATGGGTTCGCCTTCGAGACGTGCACGGTCGGGGGCACCGACGCCACCGGGGCGATCCGCTCGGTGGTCGAACGTCTCGGCCGCGAGGACATTCAGGTACTCATGATCGCGGGCATCGCGCCGGCCTGGTTCAACGTCGTCGACCTCCAGGAGCTCCGCGAGGCGACCGGCCTCCCCGCCCTGTCGGTGAGCTTCGAGGAGAGCCCGGGGCTTGCGGCCGCGATCGCCGACGCCTTCGAGGGCGAGGAGCGGGCTCGCCGGCTCGAGACCTACCGCGCTCAGCCGCGCCGCCGCCGGGTCGAGACCGAGCCGCCGGTGTTCGTCCGCGCGGTCGGGTGCGAAGCGGAGCGGGCGGCGACGGTCGTCCGGCACACGACCGAGACCGGCCGTCCGGAGCCGGTGCGGGTGGCCCGGCTCGCCGCCCGTGCCGCCGACCGGTTCCGGCGGTAGTCCGGCGGTGTCGACAGAGGCTTTGCGGTCCGGTGTTTCCCCCGGATATGACCGAGCACTCCTGTTGGAACGCGGAGACCGCCGAGGTCGGGGGCTGTGAGCGCTGTCCGGCGCTCGTCGAATCCCGATCGCGGATCGTCAACGGCGTCGGCCCGCGGGACGCGGCGCTGCTGTTCGTCGGCGAGGCGCCGGGCGCGCGGGAAGACGAGCGCGGCGAGCCGTTCGTCGGCCGGAGCGGCGACGTGCTCGACGAGGCGCTACGGGCCGCCGGGCTCCACCGCGGAGACGTACGCATTACGAACTGCGTGCGGTGTCGGCCCCCCGAGAACCGCGATCCAACCGCGAGCGAGCGATCGAACTGCGCCGGCTACCTCGACCGCGAGATCGCGGCCGTCGATCCCGCGCTCGTGATCGCCCTGGGAAAGGTGCCCGCCGAACGGCTGCTCGACCGCGAGGTGCCGGTCACGAACGAGGCCGGGGGGATCGACCGCGTGCGGATCGGCGGGACCGACCGGCCAGTGTTGGTCTCGGTCCACCCGGCCGCGACGCTGTACGACCCGAGCCAGCGCGATCGCTTCGAGGACGCGCTCGTCACCGCCGCCGACTACGCCGGCGAGGGCGGCCAGTCGACGTTCGGTCAGTTCTGAGCCGGTCGCTCGATCACCCCGAGCCACCGCCCGACGGTCTCGTCATCGAAACGGGCCACCCGTCCGCGGGGCCACTCGATCGGCGCCTCGAGGGGGTGGGTCCGGCGCGCGGCCGCCATATCGTGGGTTTCGAGCAGGCAGAGACACGGACCGGGGCGGAACCGATCGAGCCGGTCGGCCAGCCACTCCGTGCCGGGGGTCACAAACGAGATCGGCCGTCCGGGTACTGACCCGACGGGCCCGACCCCGGGAACCTCCGCTCGGACCGGCCGCGGGATCCGGTAGAGCTGGCGGAAGATCTCGACCGCCTGCTCGATCTCCGGCACGCACAGCACCACCTCGCCGACTCCCGTCAGCGGCCCGTCGGCGACGCTCGGCGTGGTCGGGACGCGGGCGGCGACCGGCGTGCGGTCCGCGATCGCGAACGGCAGCAACAGTCGGCGCTCGGGCGCGCCGATCTCGGTCCGGTCCCACTCGATGAGCCGCCCGTCCGAGCGCCGCCGGCTCCCCGGGTGTGGCCCGTCGACGGGGAAGCCGGCCTCGACGACGCGGGTCGTCTCGGCGACGATGTCGTCGGCGTGGACACACCACGCCGCCGGCCCGCCGTCCTGGCGGATGTGCTCGGTCCAGGCCCAGGCGTCCCCGAGCTCGGCGTCCGCTCGGGGGGCGATCAGCTCGACGTACGAGCGGTCGTCGAAGCCGACCAGCGACATCTGGGTGCCGGCCCCCTCGTGGACGCCGCCGAACTCCGGGGCGAGCCCGACCCGCTCGAAGGCGGCGACGATCTCCTCGTGGTCGTGCCAGGCGATCGGGACGTGATCGAGCCCGAGTCCGTTCATGACCGGATAAGGCGCTGGCCGCGGAAAACGCCCCGGGCGACTCGAGCTCGCCGGCCGGTCAGTCCTCGGCGCCCTCGAAGCCGCCCTCCCACCGGAAGTACCCGCCGCGCTGGACCGTCTCGCCGTCGATCTCGAGTCTGGTATCGCCGCCCCGCATGTCCGCGATCAGGTCGACGTGGACCGCGCTGTCGTTGCCCGACTCGCCCTGGGGGAGACAGGCGTCGTAGGCCCGCCCGAGCGCGAAGTGAACGGTGCCGGCCATCTTCTCGTCGAAGAGGATCTGGTCGGTGACCCGGTCGATGCCGCGGTTCATCCCGACGCCGAACTCGCCGAACCGCCGGGCGCCGTCGTCAGTCTCGACGATCTCGGTGAGGACTTCCTCACCGAGCTCTGCGGTCCAGTCGACGACCACGCCGTCGACGAGCTCGAGCCGGGCGTTTCGTACTCGCGTCCCCCGGATCGTCATCGGCACGTCGAAGGTGATCTCGCCGGTGGCGCCTTCGGGTGCGGTGAACACCTCGCCGCTGGGGAGGTTATGTGAGTCGTAGGCGACGCTCGCGGCGCTGTTGACCGCCCGTCGGCCATCCAGTGAGAAGGACAGGTCGGTCCCGGCGCCCGCGGCGACGACCCGGGCCCCGCTCGCCTCGTCGAGCAGCGTCTTCAGCCGGGCCATCTCATCGGCGAGCTGTTTCCAGTCTCTGAGGATGGCGTCGTAGACGAACTCCCGGTATGCCGCGTAGCTCATGCCGGCCTGCTGGGCCATGGCCCGCGTCGGGTGGATCGTCGACACCCAGTCGGTGTTCGTGTGGGCCTCGCGGATTCCCTCCCGTGCGGTGGCGTACTCCCGGCGGATCTCTCCGGGAACGTCTGCCCGGGCGCTCGCGTTGCGCGAGCCCCGCAGGGAGAGCACGCTGTCGGCGCGCTCGTACAGCGCCAGCTCGAACTCGGGGTTGGTCTCGAACTCGCCGCCGTGGGCCCGCAGGTACGCCCGGCTCAGCTCCGGCGAGCCGTACAGCGAGACCACGTTCGCGCCGCGGTCGCCGAGTCGCTCCGCGACGGCCACGCCCAGCTCGTGGGCGCCCTCGCCGACGCTGATCAGGACGTCGTCTCCCGCCTCGACCCGCGCGCTCCAGCCGACGAGCGTCTCTGCGTGCTCACGGATGCGGTCGTCCATGGTCGCGGTTCGGCACCGCGGGGCAAAAGCCCCGGGCTCTCGGTCGGGTCGCCCCGTCTCCGGCCGTCTCCGGACACGGGTCACTCGCCGGTGTCGGGGTCGGCGTGGCCGCCGTAGTCCTCCTGAGTGGCGGCCGGCTCCGTGTCGAGCCAGCTGAGCCGGCCCTCGTCGGATATCTCCGGCGGCGGCGTCGACGTCGAGAGCCGATCGTAGTGGGTGTCGAAGGCCCGGATCACCGCCGCGAGCAGCCCGATCACCAGCGGCCCGACGAACAGCCCGACGGGTCCGAGGGCGAAGACCCCGCCGATCACGCCCACGAGGATCACGCCGGGGTTGACGTCGGCCGACTGGTCGATCACGATCGACCGCAGGTAGTTATCGACCAGGCTCACCGGAATCGCCCCCCAGGCGAGCAGGAAGCCGGCCGCGACCGGGTCCCCGATCAGATACAGGTACCCCACGGCCGGCCCCCAGACGAGAAATGCCCCGATCACCGGCAACAGCGCGGTGAGCACCATCACCGCCGTCCAGAAGACGACGTTGGGAAGCCCGGCGATCGCCAGCCCGACGCCGCCGAGCAGCCCCTGGACGACAGCGACGAAGATGTGCCCGGCAACGACCCCCCACGCCATCCGGTCGGTGCGCACGAGCAGCTCGTGGGCGACGGCGTCGTCGAGGGGCACCACGTTGACCCCCCACTGGACGAGCGCGGGGCCATCGATCAGCACGTAATAGACTAAAAAGAGCACGAGCACGAGCCCGAGCAGAGCGTAGGTGAGATAGGAGACGATCGCCGGGGCGTTCGCGCTAAAAAAGTCCGCGAGCAACGCGCCGAGGTCGCTGGTCGCGCCGGTCAGGTCGACGTCGGCGCCGGTGATCGCCTCGAGTTCGGTCTCGATCGCGCCCAGGTCGAGTTTGGTTTCGCCGTCCGCAAGCTGCTGGGCGTCCCGCGAGACGACGAGCCCGACGTAGCCGAGGGGCAACACGATCGCGACGGTCGCGCCGGCGATCACGAGCACGGCCGCGATCCGGTCGCCGACGTAGGTCGCGAGCCGGTAGTGTGCCGGCCGGAGCACGTACCCGAGCAACAGCGCCGCCAGCACGAACTGCAGGAAGGGCCGCAAGACCAGAAAGCTCGCCGCGGCCGTGACGAGCAACAACCCGAGCAAGAACGTCTGCTGTCGGTTCACACCCGATTATCGTCGCGAGCTGGTATAAATTCGACGCGACGGTGCACCCGGCGAGACGGGTCCGGAATGGGGGGTTTTTTACCCGCCGGCGCGAGCGACGATCATGTTCGAGAGCGGCACCTTCGTCGCCGAGCAGCTCGGCGCGCTCGGCCCAGCCCAGCCGGGACCGCACGGGGTCGATCTCACCCTCGATCGCGTGTTCGAGCAGACCGAACCCGGACGGATCGGCCGCGACGGCAAGACGGTCGGAGATCGGACCGAGCGCCCCCCGGAGGGCGACGCGTACCGTCTGTCTCCGGGCGGGTACGTCGTCGGCTACGCCGAGCGGGTCGCGATTCCCAAGGGACACGTCGGCTACGTCTACCCCCGGTCGTCGCTGTTGCGCAACTCCTGTACGCTCAACACCGCAGTCTGGGAGGCCGGCTACGAGGGCCGCGGCGAGGGGCTGCTCGAGGTCTATCACCCCATCGAGATCGAACCCGGCGCCCGGATCGGTCAGCTGGTACTCGCCCGCGCCGACCACGAGGGGACCTACGACGGCACCTACCAGGGCGAGGGACTCAAAGAGTAGGCCCGGCTGCCCGGCGGCCGAGATCAGGATCAGGGATCGTCGCCGACCGGCGTTCGGCGGAGCGCGTCGATGTGATCGCGCAGCGCCGTCAGCTCGGAGGTGAGCCGCTCGTGGCGGTCGATAAGCTCGCTCAGCTCGTCGGTGTTGACCGAGTGATCCGCCTCGAGCGCGCTCTCCACGGAGTCGTTTGTCGCTTGGACGAGGTAACTCGCCGTCTGGAGGATCTCCTGTGGCGACCCGCGGGCCTCGTGGAGCGGGGTCTCCCCGGAGTACAGCGTGTAGGAAACGAGCGGCACCTCCTCCTCCTCGTGGTAGCTCGTGGTCACGTCAAGGCCCGTGACCGGGTTGTGCCGGTCGCTCGAGACCTCCATGCGCACCAGGCCGAACGGATCGGCCAGCGCCGGGTACGTCTCGGGGAGCGCCCGCAGCCTGTCGGCCCGTTCGACCCCGAGCTGCGCTTCGACGTCGCCGAAAAACTGCTTCGAGCCGGTGAGCGCGAGCGCGACGGCGAAAAACACCTCGCGGTCGCTGTCGGCGAACGCCCGGATCCGCTCGCGGAGGCGCTCGTCACGCCCCTCCAGCGCCAGGGCGGCGAGCTCGTCGAGCAGCGTCCGGGTTCCCCGCTCCCTGCGGAGGTACTCCTCGACGATCGCCCCCGGCATCTCCTGACTGTCCCGATCGTCCATGAACGCGGGTTGTGTCCCGGACGGTTTACGATTTGTCACTCCGTGGTCGGTGCGGTCGCCGCGGGGCCGATCGGCCGTCGAACGGTGGACTCATACCGCTCGCGACGGTACCGCGGGTCGTGACTCGTTCGCGTCGGGCGACGGTCGCGGTCGTGCTGATCCTCGCAGTCGCGGGCGGACTGGTCGCGGTCGCCGGGTCGGCCACCGGGGCGAGCCCGCAGGTCGCGGACGAACGGACGAGTCCCGGGGCGGCTCCGATCGAGCAGGCACAGGTCTCGAGCACGGAGACGATCGATCTCACCCGGGAGCTGGCCCTCGTTCCGGACGTTCCGGGGACGTACGCGGCGACCTACGAGTACCGGCTGCCCGACCGACTGGAGTCGCTCGAACTGACGCTCCCGGCTGAGGCGGCCGTCCAGTCGCGAACCGGCTTCGAGGCCGTCGACGACCGCACCTACGCCTGGGACGGCGAGACCGACGGCCCGCGCATCCGGTACCGGCTGCCGGCAAACGAGACGGTCCCCCGGGATGGACCGACCGCGGCGCCGGGATCGCTCACCTTCGCCGACACCGGCGACTGGGCGCTGGTCCGCCAGCCCGGCGACGAACACGGCTGGAGCTGGCGCGGCGAGGACGTCGAGGTCGTCCTCGACTCGACCACGACCGCCCGCCAGGGCGTCGTCGGCAACCAGACGGCGTATCTCGGTCCCTACGAACGGTACGCGAACGAGTCCCATGGCCAGCGCTTCGAGCTGGTCGTCCCCGAGGCGGCCACACTCGAGGCGGCTCCCGCGGACATCTTCGCCTCGCTGGGCGCGGCGGCCGACCGCCTGCGGGTCGGAGACCGCGACGAGCAGGTGCTCGCGATCGCGGCGCCCACCCGGGGCGTCGAGTGGGGCGTTCGCGGGCTCCAGACCGGCGAGTCGGACGTGTGGGTCCGGGACGTGGAGCCGCTCGCCGATCCCGACAACGTCTGGGTCCACGAGTACGTTCACACCCGCCAGGACTACGACCTGGCGGCCGACCTCCGGTG
>CAYRQD010000049.1:0-7079 GCA_964426325.1 uncultured Halobacteriales archaeon
TAACACGGGAGCGGCGTCCCGGTGCCGGCCTCGTTGACAGCCTCCCCGCGCTGAAGGCTGGGTTTTAGACTTGTAACTTCCGTAACGTCGATCTTCGCCCGGCGGACGCCGACGACGACTGGGACGAGACCGGACAGCAGGCGCTGTCGTCGACCGCGGCCGGCCGATCACCCGTACGATTCCCAGTCGTTGTGCCGGAGGAAGTGAAAGAGGTACGTCTGGGTGTAGCCCGCGTGCTGCCCGCCCAGCCGGTCTCGGAGCGCCCGGGAGGTGGCGGCGTACCCGTCGCGCTCGCAGTCGGGGTAGACCTCCGCGATCACCGACCGCATCCAGGTGTCCAGCGGCACCGCCCCGAGGTAGCCAAGCGAGAACAGCAACACGCAGTCCGCGACCTTCTGGCCGACCCCGACGTACCGCGTCAGCGCCTCGCGGGCCCGCTCGTACGGTTCGTCTCGGACCGTCTCGGGGCGGTCGCCGTCCGCGACCATCTCGGCCGTACGCTTTACATACGGCGCCCGGTAGCCAAGCGAGAGCCCCCGGAGTTCCGACTCGGTTGCGGCCGCGAGCCGGTCTGGCGTCGGGTACGCGTGGTAGGTCCGCCCGTCGAGCGAGACCGCCTCGCCGAAGGCCTCCCGCAGGGACCGCTGCATCGCGTGGATCCGAGCGACCCGCATCTGCGCCGAGCAGATAAACGACACGAGCGCCGGGAACGGTGGGTCCCGGACGATCCGGAGCCCCCAGTAGCGGTCGTAGGCGGCCTCGATCAGCCGGTCGTTCGGACTCGTCTCCCTAATGGCCCGCAGGTCGTCGCCGAGCCCGAGCCGGCGCCGCAGGACCGGTTCGGCGTCGATCGTTGACTCCCACTCCAGACGGCCCCCGCGCTGGCGGACCCGGATCGGCGCCGGCCCCGCCTCGCGGGTCGTCGTCACGTACCAGCCCTCCCCGCCGTGGAGCCGGTCGGCCTCGTAGTCCCGGCCGTCGGCGCGCCACCACAGGTAGGTCTGTCCGCTCTCGAGGGTCGCCTGCAGGTCGAAGGGTCCCACCGCCGACAGGTCGATCGTGCCCGTCTCCATCGTCTTTATCACGCCGAGCCCGATCTTTTGGCTTTCGTCTCCGCGATCGCCCGGAACAGGCCAACTTTCTTATAGGTTCGTGGAAAACCAACGAGTATGAACTGTAGAGTCGTCGTCGAAGCGGCCGTTCCGGTGTACGACGTCGAGACGCCAGACGAGGCGGTGCGGATCGCGATCTCGAAGACGGGGGCAATGTTGAACCCGGACCTGAACTACGTCGAGATCGAGATGGGTAGTCGGTCCTGTCCCCACTGTGGCGAGGCCCTCAAGCCGGCCTTCATCGCCGCCGACGAGAGCCTCGTCGCGCTCGAACTCGAGATGACGGTGTTCAACGTCGAGCGAGAGGAACACGCCTCTCGGATCGCGCGCAAGGAGATCGGCCAGCGCCTCGAGAACATCCCCCTCGAGGTTCTCGAGATCGAGCAGCTCCCGGACGATACCGACGAGGAGGACTCGACGGAGTCACGCGAGGCCGACTCCGAGACCGAGGCGGTCGACCGGGAATCGGAGCCCGACACGGACGACGACGAGATTCTTCCCGAGTTCGAGGAGATCATCGACGAGTGACGTTCCGCGCTGCGAGCAGTATCCGCGCTCTCAGAAACCTATAGTTCGGCTCTGTTGAATCCTTCAGCGGCTGCTACAGACGGCTTGGTGAGTACAGAGTCAGCTACCAACGGCTGAAGCCGTTGGCTTGTCGGGTGACTCCCGTTCTGCCGACACGTCCGCGCCCGACGCCAGTTCAGCCGCGTTCACGGTCACCGTCCCCGAGTTCAGGGCGTACTGACAGAACACCCCGCCAGCGGGGGACTTCCGCGCGCCGGCCGTGTTGGACACACCGGCTTGGTGAACGGAGCGTAGCCTGTTAGCTCTGGGGCCCTACACTCAGCATGGCCTCGACAACACAGCAGCCGCGACGTACTTCACCGGGCCGCAGATACCGAGTGACGGGTTCGGACGGCGACCCCTTGCTTCCCAAGACACTCGCCGAACGGAGCGGCCGCTACGGGGGGTGACTACCTGTCGGGTGCAGAAGCAGTTTCAGTCCGCGGTGGCGGACACGCGCTCCGTTTCCTCGGACATCGTCGAGGTGATGCCGTGTGCGAGCGCGAACACCGCCTCCTTGTGGTCTGTCTTTGACTTGTGTATCGATGTCGGTCGAACCCCGAGCGAGTCGTACTGGTCGCGGTCGACGGCGTCGCCGGTCTGCTCTTCGTAGTGGTGCTGTACCTCCGCGAGAAGTCCATGAAGATGGATGAGTTCTTGTTTTTTCATGGTCACATTTGCATAATAACTGGAGGGTTATAGTACTACTCTGAGGACCGTTAACACACTCCGAGTCGACGGCTCGCCGGCGCTCGTGGCTGAACGCCGCGGCGGGTCTCGATCGTAGCCTTTTGACCGTCGGCCCCGTAGCTGCGGTATGGACCGAATCGACGGGCTCGCACGGGTGCTGTCGTGACCGAACTCGAAGGGCTCCGAACGGCCGCGGAGTACCAGTTCGGGAGCGGCGCGGGCGCGGCGTTGTTCGCCGACCCCGACGACCTGGAGATCTCTCGGAGCGGCTCGGGTCGGGTCCGCCAGGTCCACGATTCCCGTGGTCGAGTGGTCACCTACGGGACCGACGGCCGGTTCCGGCTGGGGGTCGCCGGCGGGCACAGACTCGGGGCGGCGCTCGCTCCCCCGGCCTGTCGGGTCCGCGTCGGCGAGGAGAGCGTTCCACACGTCCGGCGGGGCCGCAACGCCTTCGCGAAGTTCGTCCGCCGAGCGGACGCGCGGATCCGCCCGCGCGACGAGGTGCTGGTCGTCGGACCCGAGGGAGAGCTGCTCGGCGTGGGGCGGGCCGAGCTCCCGGGGCCGTCGATGGCCGATCTCGACCGCGGGGTCGCGGTCGAGATCCGCGAGGGGAGCGGTCAGGCGTAGCGCTTTTGCCCACCAAGGGTAAATCGGTGTGTATGTTCGGAGGAGGCGGCGGCGGGCTCGACCCGCAGAAGATGCAGCAGATGATGCAGCAGATGGGGATCGACATCGACGAGCTCGACGCCGAGGAGGTCGTGATCACGACCGGCGACGGTCAGCTCGTGTTCACCGACCCCGAGGTCCAGCGCATGGACGCACAGGGCCAGGAGACCTACACCGTCGTCGGCAGTCCCGAGCACCGCGACAGCGAGGCCGCTCTGGAGACAGCCGACGACTCCGGGGGCGAGGCCGACTCCGGAATCCCCGATGAGGACGTCGAGCTGGTCGCCGGCCGGACCGGCGTCAGCGAGAGCACGGCCCGGGAGACACTCGAGGCCGTCGACGGAGATCTCGCCGCCGCCGTCGACCGGCTCGAGTAACGTGGGGCTCGTTTTCGTCTGCCAGACCGACAGCGACCGGGAGTATCTGCTCTCGCCGGGCGACCGGTTCGAGTCCGATCTGGGGGTCCTCGAGGTACCGGAGGGTGTCGAGCCCGGCGACACCGTCGAGACCCACCTCGGGACGGCCTTCCGGGCGCGGGCGCTCCGACTGCCGGATCTGTTTCACCACTTCGAGCGGACCGGAGCGCCGATGCTGCCCCGGGACGTCGGGCTGGTGCTCGGTCACGCTGGGATCGCGGCCGGCGATCGAGTGCTCGACGCCGGTACCGGTACCGGCGTGCTCGCCGCCGCCATGGGTCGGGTCGGCGCGACGGTGGTGAGCTACGAGCGCGACCCCGGATTTGCCGATGTCGCCCGGGAGAACATGCGCCTTGCGGGCGTGGCGGACCGCGTCGAGGTCCGGACCGACGACGTGACCGATCGGCTCGGCGATCACGACCGACTCGACGCCGTAACCCTCGACACCGGTGACGCCCCGGCGGTCGTCGGGCCGGCCGCCGAGCGGCTCGTCGTCGGGGGGTTCCTGGTCGCGTACTCGCCGTTCGTCGAGGCGACCCGCGCGGTCGTCGAGCGTGCCCGGGAAGCCGGACTGATCGTCGAGACCTACGAGACGATCCAGCGGACGATGACCGTTGAGGACCGCGGGACCCGGCCCTCGACGGCCGGAGTCGGACACACGGGGTATCTGACCGTCGCGCGCAACTAACCGACGGCCCCGAGGAGCTCGAAGTACTCCTTTCGGTACTCTGCCCGTCCGCGGTCGAGCCGCTCCTCGCCCGCCGACAGGTCGAAACTCCGCGAGAGCGGCTCGGCCGGGTACCCCCCGGTCACGACGACCGGCCGGTCGTCGGTCCAGATCGCGATCCAGCACTCGAGCGGAAGTCGTCGGGTTTCCATCACGGGATCGACGGCAGCAAACGTCGCGAGGTGTGCGGTTGCGTCGCCGACGGTCCGTCGGTCGGTCCGACGGCGCCGGACCTCGACGAGCCCGCGGTCCTCGAGTCGGCTCTCGAAGGCGGCGATCGCCTCCGAGCGGATCACCGGCGCGATCGCCGAGGCGCCGCCGGGCGGCAGCGACGGGCGAAACTCGAGGCCGGTCGCGGCGAAAAACCGGACCGTCCGGTCGATTTTGCCGTCGGTCGCGGCGTGCAACGCCTCGCGGGTCGTGGCGTCCTCGTAGCGCCTGGTCGCCCCGGTCACCCGGACCTTCGAGAGCTCGAAGAGCAGTTCGGTCGACTCCTCGGCGAGGGTAAAGCCGGCCTCGGCGAGCCGGCTCTCAGGGACCGCCGGCGGCGTCGGCATCCGTCAGTGGTCGTCCTCGCGCCAGCGGTGCTCGCAGTCCGTACAGACGAAAAATCGGGTCTCGCTCTCGTCGGCCGCCCGGATCTGTTGCATGTACCAGTAGGCCTCGTCGTTGCCACACTCCGGGCAGTTGGCTGTGGTCGTCGGTCGGGCCTGTGTCTCTGCCTCGCTCATGTCGACGACCTCGGTCTCCTCCTGCCCGGTGGTCGTCACCATCTTCTCTTCGTCGCTCGCGTCTCTGGGTTTCTCGAACCCGCAGCTCCCACAGACCCACCGGTCGCCCTCGGTTTTCAGCATCGAGCCGCAGTCGTCGCAAAACTCCATGATCGCCGGTAGACGGTTCGGCGATTTCAACGTTCCGGGCGACCGGTCGGGTCCGCCGGCCGCGCCCCGTGGTCGCAGCGTCGGTCTCTGCGGGGATGCTCAAGGCCCCGCCTACCGGTCGTCGTCGGTCGGATCGGACTCCGGTTGGTCGCGCCCGCCGGTCCAGGCCTCGCAGGCGGTCATGTCCTCGAGCAGGCGGTCGTGGTGGTGACAGTACGGCGCCAACTCGCCGTCGGCCCGGACGTACTCGAAGTGAACGCAGTTCCCGCAGTAGCTGTCGGGTCCGACCGGCGCCGAGGCGGTCCGGGACTCCGTGCCGGCGCCGTCTGCGGTCGCCCGAGACTCCCGGTCGCCCGCGTCGCCGGTCGGTGCCGAGCCGATCAGCCCGACCGAACCGCCCCCGCTGCCGGGGGATCGGACGAGCTCGAGCGTTCCCCGGTCGGTGACCGCGACCCGGGCCGTTTCGCCGGGCCTGCGCCGCCGGCTGAGCGTTGCGACGCCGACGAACAGACACCAGATCGTGACGAGCACGCCGACGGCGTAGACGATGATCACCGCGAGCGCGGTCAGCGGTTCCGTCGAGAGCCACCGGTCGGGGTACGTCGCGCGGAACAGCCCCACCCCGAGCGCGGCGAGACTCGCGCCGATCGCCGCTGCCGCCCGGGTCGGGTTGCTCGCCGGCAGCACGGCGAACACCCCCAGCAGCGCGACCGGCAGCCCGAGTCCGGCGAGCACGCCGGCGACCGATCGGGCGTCGCTGTGGCCGAGCCACTCCGCGGCCGGCCCGGCCGCGATCGCGAGTCCCAGCACGACCATCACGACGCCGACAGCTACCACCGCCGCGCCGACCCGCCGCCGCCACCGCGGAACCGCCGCTCCGACGCCCCCGCCGTAGACGTCGGTCAGACTGGTCATGTCTACGTTTGAGACCGGCTCGCCAAAACTACCCGTCAGACGCCCGTCCGACGCCCGAAAGAGTCAGTACCGGGGCGTCTAATCTGCGGTATGGTTGAGCTCGGAGAGCACAGACCCGTCGACGGCGCGCCGCTCGCTCGGATCGCGGCCCGGTTCACCTGGGGTGTCCCGGCTGCCGAGATTCGTCGGCGGGAGGGTGATACGCAGATCCGTACGCCTGCGGGCCCGCGGACGCTCGAGGACGTTCTTGCGGAGATCGACGAGCCGTACTTTTCAACTCGGCAGGCCTTCGAGACCGCGGTCCGGGACGTAATTGGCGACGGACCGGTTCCGGTCGCCGCGGACGGGGAGTCGCCTCCGCGGGATTGATTCCCCTCGGGCCGTAGTCTCCGTATGGACGCTCCGATCGATCCGACCGCCGTCGATCCGGCAGACATCGGCGAGCAGCGCGTCGTCTTCGAAACCGACCACGGGACCGCGACCGAACGCCTCCGATCGGTCTGTACGGAGGTTGGGTTCGGCGTTCCCGTTGAGTTCTCCCCCTCGGAGCTGCTCAACGAGAAGGTAGACGCCGACCGGGATCCGTACTCCGTCCTCGGGGCCTGCAATCCCGGGGTCGCTGACGCGGCCCTTACGGCCTCGGAGAACCGGATCGGCGCGCTCTTCCCGTGTAACTTCGTCGTTTGGGAGCGCGCCCCCGGCGAGCAGGTCATATACCACGTCTCGATCATGCGGGTCGCCCGGCTGGTCGGGCTCGCGCCCGACGACGAGGCGTGGGCCGAGATCGTCGCCGAAACCGGCGGACTCGTCGACACGGCCTTCGATCGGCTCCGCGCGGATCCGGCCGCCCAGAGCTGATCGCCGGGCTCGAGCCCCGTCGACCGCCGTTCGTGTCGACGTACCCGCGTTCATCGAGCAGTTCAATTTCTAATAACGGACCAGTAAAGCTAAAATGTAGTACGGATAACCGTACCGGCATGGGGAGACCGAGCGGTGGAGAGCGGGGTGTGTCGGAGCTGTACGGCACCCTCTTAGTGATCGGTCTCACCGTCGTCGTCGGGATCTTTCTTATTGGGACCGGGACCTTCGTGGTCCAACAGCTCAC
>CAYRQD010000050.1:0-6160 GCA_964426325.1 uncultured Halobacteriales archaeon
CGAGGATGGCAGTCGTGCTCGACGCGCCGAGCCCGATTGAGGCCGCTGCCGGCCGCCCGGGCGGGGTGCCGGAGGCGATTCTCGAGGCCGGCAGCGCCGTCCTCGTGTGCTCGAACGCTCTCGGCGGGGCTGACACCTCGGAGCTGCCGGCCGGCCTCGAGCGCGTTCCGTCGGGGGTCGGCGCGCTGACGCGGCTCCAGGATCGCGGGTACGCGTACACTCGGCCCCGAGACGGTCTGCGAGCGGACCGAGCCGTTCTTTGATCCGGCGGCCGAGACCGGCGTATGGCAGACGAGGTGCTGTCCTTTCCGACGCTGCTCGACCACGTGGCCGAGCGGAGCTTCGAACGACCGCCGGCGCTCGTGAGCAACGCCCACGTGACCGGACTGGGCGTCGCGCGGGCGCTCGCGGCCCACGACGTGCCGGTGATCGCGCTCGATCGGACCCTCGACGGCGTCGCGCCGTCCTCGACGGCCGTGACGCTCGCCGGACGGGTGGCGTATCCCCTCGACGACCGGGCCCGGTACCGCGAACAACTCGAGGCGCTCGCGGCGGCGATGGGACCGACGCCGGTGGCGTTCGGCTGTATGGACGAGTGGGTCCACGCGCTTGCGGCGACCCGACCCGAGGGCGTACGCCTGTCGTTTGCCCCCGAGGCGATCGACGGCCTACTCGATAAGACGGCGCTGTACGCCCGGTGTTCCGAACTGGGCGTTCCCCACCCGGAGACCTACCGCCTGGCCGAAACCGACCCGACGGGCGCGGGGCCGCCGATCCGGACCGCGGCGGCGGCCGCGGAACAGCTCGGCTTTCCGCTCGCGGTCAAGCCCGCGCGCAAGCGCCGCTTCGAGGAGGCAGTCGGGACGAACGTGTTGCTCGTCGAGACGACCGAAACGTACCGCGAGGCGGTCCGGACCGCCGCCGCCGCCGGCGTCCGGGTCATGGCACAGCGGGCTGTCGACGCGGCCCCCGGGGAGGACCGGTCGCTCGCCGTGTACCGCTCGGAGACGGACACGACTGGGATCGTCGGGAACGCCCGCGTCCGCTACCCGACCTACGGCACCAGCTGTGTCGTCGATCGGGTCGAGGACCGGCAGCTCCGCGAGCGCGGCGAGTCGGTGCTCGCCGACGCGGGCTATACGGGCATCGCCGAGGCGGAGTTCGTCTACGACCGCGAACAGGAGGCGTACCTCCTGCTCGACGTCAACACCCGGCCCTGGAAGTGGATCGGGCTGCCGGTCGCGGCCGGCGCCGACCTGCCGGGGGCCGCCTACGCCGACGCGGCCGGCGAGTCGATCGAACTCGCGGCCCGCGAGCGCGCCGACCGGTGGGTGTACCTCGCCGACTACCTGCGACACCTCGCGGCCGTCGGCCGGGACGTGCTCGACCGCCAGGAGTGGCTCGGACTCGCCGGCGGCCAGCTCCCCGAGGGGCTCGTGACGGGGGTGTACGACCCCACGGACCCGGGGCCGGCCTACCGGCTGCTCCGGACCGAGCTCGGCGAGCGGGAGTACTACTGTGCCTGCTGACCGGCGCGAAATTCGCCGCTTCCCCGGCGTTGACCCGTCGGGCGACACAACCGAGCCCGATGGACGAGCAGATCCACCTCAACCTGTTTACGATGAACGCCGTCGAACACGTGACGATCGGCTCCTGGCGGTATCCCGGGGACGCCTCGACCCGGTATACCGACCTCGCGTACTGGACCGAACTCGCGCGCACGGCCGAGCGCGGCGGGTTCGACGGGATCTTTTTCGCCGACGTGCGCGGGATCTACGACGTCTACGGCGACGACCGCGCGCCGGCGATCGAGCGGGCGGTCCAGACCCCATCGAACGACCCCGCCTATCTAGTCCCTGCGATGGCCGCCGCGACCGACCAGATCGGCTTCGCGATCACGAAATCGACCTCCTACACCCACCCCTACCAGCTCGCCCGGGAGTTCTCGACGCTCGATCACCTCACCGACGGCCGGATCGCGTTCAACGTCGTCACCTCCTTTTTAGAGAGCGCGGCCGCGAACCTCGGACTCGATGACCGGATGGACCACGACCAGCGGTACGACCGCGCCGCGGAGTTCATGCAGGTCTGTTACCGGCTGTGGGAGGACTCCTGGGACGAGACGGCCGTGGTACGGGACCGCGAGCGCGGCGTCTACACCGACCCCGGGGGCGTGGACCCGATCGACTTTTCCGGCGAGTACTTCGACGTGCCGGGACCGCACTCGACGGAACCCTCACCACAGCGCACGCCGGTGCTGTACCAGGCCGGCTCCTCGGATCGTGGCCGGGAGTTTGCCGCCCGGAACGCCGAGGCGGTGTTCGTCAGCCAGCCCACCGAGCAGAAGGTCCGAGAGTACATGACCGACCTCCGGGAGCGGGCCCGCGAGCACGGTCGCGACCCCGGCGAACTGGCCTTCTTCCCGGGGATCGTGCCGATCGTCGGCGAGACCGAGGCGATCGCGGAGGCCAAACGAGACTCCTACCGCGAGCACGTCGACGTCGAGGGCGTGCTAACGCTACTCTCCGGGTTCGTCGACATGGACCTCTCGGCGCTCGATCCGGACCAGCGTATCGAACACATCGAGACCGAGGCAATCCAGGGCACGGTCAACGCCTTCGCCGGCGGCGAGTCCGAGTGGACGGTCCGCGAGATGGCCCAGTTCGCCGGGCTCGGGACGACCTCACCGGTCGTGGTCGGCACGCCCGAGCAGGTGGCCGACGAGCTCGAGTACTGGTACCGCGAGGTCGGGGTGGACGGATTCAACGTCAAAGAGATCATCCGCCCCGATACGCTGGTCGATTTCGTCGACATGGTCGTCCCCGAGCTCCGCGAGCGCGGGCTGGTCCGGACCGAGTACGAGGGCCAGACGCTGCGGGAGCACACGTTCGGTCGCCGTCGGCTCGCCGAGACCCATCCCGGCCGGCGCGGCACGACCACCCGGGCAGCCGACGGGACCGAGTGAGCCCGAGTGTCGCCAGCCGCCGCGAACGTCTGCCGGTCGTGACAGCCTCACCCCTGAAGGGGTGCGTCCGCGTGCTACGTGTCAGTCCCCACCGGAGGCGATCTCCTCGTTGAACTCCGCCTCGAAGCGCTCGAGCTCCGCGATCGTTTCCTCGAGGGCCGCGCGTGCCGTGGCGGCGTCGTGAAAGCTCGCCAGTGAGCGGACCCGGTTCGTGATGGCCCGACAACAGGCGTCGATCTCGTCGTACCAGTCGTGGCCGTTCTGTTTCAGCAGGTAGTGGATGAGCACCCAGTCGCCGATCGGGTGCGGGTTCGCCGGCGTGGAGTCTCCGACGGCCGGACGGTCCTCGTCGAACTCTCTGAGGAGCTCGACCGTCGTCCGCGCGGCGGTCGACCAGAGCCGGTAGGCGAGGTCGCCGCCGGCCTCGCCGAACTTCTCGATCATCTTCTCGCGGGCGTTCTTGAATATCGGCCGGAAGCCGTTCATCTCGGCGGACTTGAGCGGTCCGTCCGCACGGAGCTGCCCCCACCGGGGCCGCTCGGCCTCGATCGCCGCCGACGGATCGGGACCGTTGACCACGAGGATCACGCCGCCGCCGTCGACGACGGTGCCGTCGATGAGCTCGATCGGTCCGTGCACGGCGGCGTCGCCGAACCACCAACCAGGCCGACTTGACGGCCTCGTGCTCGTCAAACCGGTCCCAGGCGTCCGTGAGATACGTTCTGAGGAAGGGTCGCTCGTCGTCGACTGGCATCCGGAACGTGACCTGTGTGCTCCGCATACCGACCGCTCGGCCCCTCGGACAGATAACTCATGTTAGAAACACATTTCATAACGAGAACTGACAGGACGGCGATAGCGCAGGCGCCAGGTGGATGTGGAGGAGCTTGTCACACTCGGAGTCGCCACAGACCGGACAGACGTCGGGGGACGGATCCGACTCGAGAGCGGCGTCGGTGGTGACACCGGCGGCCGCGGCAACGACGACCCGCTCGCCGCGGTAGTTCAACGCGTACCCGTCTTCGGTCCGGTGGAGGAAGTGTCGCTCCAGCTGCGTGAGGTGGTAGTTGAACTGTCCGGGATCGGAGACGCCGACGCGGGACTTGAGTTCGGTGAAGCGAAGGGGATCGTCGGCGTCTGCGAGTTCGCGCAGGATCTCGACTCGCGTCTCGTGGGTCAGCGCGGACAACGCCCCGGTGAACTCCTCGTCAGGCATGCGTGTCCGACGGTCCGAGATCGTGATATAGTTTGTGTGGATCGGCTCGGCGTGGGCTCGGAGTTGGGCGACGCGAGTGCTCGGTGGGCAAAGAGCTATTCGATATAGCAACATAGCGTTTACTTGCGGACAGCACAACCGTTAGGGGCCACGCTCACGAGCCACAGCTATGGAGCTCAGACAGGGGCCGATCGACCACGGGGCCGAGCACACGGATTTCGGCGGCTGGGAGATGCCGGTTTCTTTCGACTCGATCCGGACCGAACACGCCGCCGTCCGGGAGTCGGTGGGCAAGTTCGACGTCTCACACATGAGCCAGGTGACCGTCACAGGGCCCGACGCGGACCAGCTCATCGGGCGGCTTACGACCAACGACGTGAGCGCGCTCGGGCCCGGGGAGGCACAGTACGCCGCGATCACCGACGAGCGAGGGATCATGCTCGACGATACCGTCGTGTACAACCGACCCGACGCAGAGGGGTATCTGTTCGTTCCCAACGCCGGCCACGACGAGCAGTTCACCGACCGGTGGCGCCGCTACCGCGGGGAGTGGGGCCTCTCGGCGACGGTCACGAACCGCACCGAGGAGTATGCGATGATCGCCGTCCAGGGCCCGGAGACAGCGGAGCTGCTCAGCCCCCTGACCGACGTCGCGCTCGGAGAACTCGGCCGGTTCGAGATCGCGGCCGGCCGGGTCGGAGGCGTCGAGGCGCTTGTCTCGCGGACGGGCTACACCGGCGAGGCGGGCTTCGAGCTGCTGTGTGCGTGGGACGAAGGCCAGCGCGTCTGGGAGCAACTCGACTGTCAGCCCTGCGGGCTCGGGGCCCGAGACACGCTGCGAATCGAGATGGGATTTCTGCTCTCGGGGCAGGACTTCGATCCGGAGGCGAACCCCCGGACGCCGTTCGAGGGCGGAATCGGCTTCGCCGTCGACCTCGAGACGAAGTTTCTGGGCCGGAACGCGCTCGCGGACGCCGATGAGCCGGCCGAGCGGTTCACCGGTCTCGTGCTCGACGAGCGGGGGGTCCCCCGGGAAGGCTACCGGGTGCAAACGCCCGCGTGCGAGCCACTCGGGACGGTCACCAGCGGGACGATGAGCCCCACGCTGGGGGAGGCGATCGGCCTGGCGTACCTCCCGAACGCCTACCGCGACGGCGAGTCCGTGCAGGTCGTGGTACGCGGGGAACCGAAGGATGCACATACCACGCGGCCGCCATTTCTCGCATGAGCTTCGACGTCCCGGACGATCGGCGGTACCTCGAAACCCACGAGTGGGCGCTCTCAGACAGCGAGACAGTCAGGGTCGGCATCACCGAGTTCGCACAGGACGAGCTGGGTGACGTCGTCTTCGTCGAGCTGCCCGACGGGGGAGCCGAACTCGGACAGGCGGAGAGTTTCGGCGTGATAGAGTCGATCAAGGCCGTCTCGGACCTGTACGCCCCCGTCTCCGGGACGGTCGTCGCGATCAACGAGGAACTGCTCGACCGGCCGGAGTTGGTCAACGAGGACCCGTTCGACACGGGCTGGATGCTCGAGATCGACCCCGACGAGGAGAGCCAACTCGAGGGCGATCCGCTCATGACCGCAGACGAGTACCGCGAGCAGACCGAGTAGTAGCTTCCCCAAAATTGCGAACGATTCGACCGCGAGGGGTGCATTCGACTACCGATAAAGTACATATTGCTATATCAAATCGGGAAATCGGCGACGCGGATGACACCGCCCCGGACCACAGTTCCTCCTCACTGACGGCCGAACAGGACGCGGCCGTCCGGGCCGCCGTCGAACACGGCTACTACAAGACCCCGCGCGAAATCGAAAATGTTCGCAAAACTGTCTGATAAGGGATATATCGACCGCGAACCCCACCGACCGGTCGCACTGACGGACTCGGGGAGAGACATCGCGCTGCGCCTCGTCCGAAATCACCGGATACTGGAGACGTTTCTCGTAGAGTGCCTCGGCTATGGCTGGGAGGA
>CAYRQD010000051.1:0-5938 GCA_964426325.1 uncultured Halobacteriales archaeon
TCGTCGTCGGGATCTTTCTTATTGGGACCGGGACCTTCGTGGTCCAACAGCTCACCTCCGATTCTGAAGAGGAAATTAGCAGGGAGGTAATGTACGAGATCAACGACCAGATCGACGCATTAGTTCAGGGGTCGTCCAGCGTGTATCAGGCCTCAAGCGTTACGCTCCCGCGCGAGGGGAGTGACGCTCTATCCGTCTCAGATGAGGGAACGCTCACCGTAACCGTCGAGACACACTCTGAGTATGCCGATCGGACGGCCAAACAGAACGGGACTCAGAGTTACTCTTTAGGTTCGATCCGCCACGAGTCTGCCGACGGGACCGTAACCGTGTATCAGGGCGGGGGACTCTGGGAACAGAGTTCGGACGGTGACACAATACGACTCCGCTCACAGCCGTATCTCGATTTCACTGGCAATCGGCTCGACTTCCAGGTCGTCGACGTGTCGGACCTGGATCTCCTCCAGTCCGGTGAGACACTCGAGTTCGAGCGACGTCCGTCAACGGGAGGCGCGTCGAGCTTCGAGGACCTCTTGGGAAACCTGACTAATGACATCTACAACACCAACGTGAGAGTCCCGGTGAACGTGACGATCACGATCGAGAGCCAGTACGCGGAAGCCTGGCAGGCGTACGCCGAGGAGGAGATGTCCGAGCCGCTCGACTCGAGTGACACGACCTTGGATGTCGAAAACGACACGCTCACACTCGAGTTCGGGACGATCGGCGAGTTCGTGAGCCGGACCCAGTCGCCGACGTTCGGCGACGACCGGATCATCTACTCGGGGACGTCGGACTACGCGTACAAGTATTATAATAGAACGGCCGGGACGGTCGACGGTAACCAGAGCGCGTTCAGCGTGACCGACCCGACCGACGACGCCGACCACCAACTCGCGCTGTATAATGCCTCGGGTCGGTGGCTGTTGTACAACTCAACCAGCGGACAGTGGACCGACTCGACCGGCGCGCCGGTCGATCCCGACGCGACTGCAGCAATCGAACGTGTCGACAACGGGGGCAACGACACGTACCAAATCAAGGCTCCGGCCGAGTTATCTGGTCCGGCGGCCTCGACTCCGGTCTGTATCGTTGACGGCGACCGATCCGAGACGCTCAGGTTGCTTGACGAGTCCGGTCGAGACTGTCTCGAGACGATGGTCGGCGTCCCCGAGGATGCGGTCGATCCCGTCGAATTGGCCCCGCGGTTCGACGTGACGATCACGAACCCGGGGGACATCCCAGACCAGCTGAACATCACGGATTCAGAAGACTTCGATCTGGATGTTGATATCAAGAACATCGGCGAGGCGACTGGGTCGACGCCGCTCGGCGTGTACGCGATCAACGAGAGCAACAACGTGTCGGGCGATCTGAGCGAGGCGTACCTCCTCGGTGGCGAGACGAACGTTACGCTTGATCCGGGCGATACTGATGATATTGACGTGACAGTTCCGGCACAGACAGGCATGGGCGGCCAGAACTGGACCTTTTTCGCCACGAGCGGCGAGGCTGGTGCTGGACTCGACTTCGCGGGTAAGTACACTGAAGTGCCCGATCCCGCGGTGACGTTCAACATCACCGATATCGAGCCCGACCCCGGCAATCTGATCGTCGGTCAAACCACCGACGTTGAGATCACCATCGAGGAGACCGAAGACAGCATCGGCGGCTCGCTCGATCTCGACGCACTCTTGCTCGCGAACGGAACGGCGAGTGCGGTAGAGGGCTTCGAGATTTCGGGCGGCGAGACGGAGACCGTCACCGTCGAGTGGACGCCGGCACAGGACGGGTCGGTGACGCTCAACGCCTCGCTTGTCGCCGGCAGTGCCAACTACGACTCCAGTATCGCGAACGTCAACGAGACGACGGTGTCGGTCACGCCAGCTTACTCCGAATTCGAGGTCGAGATCACAGGCACGAACAGTCCCGTCACCGAGGGCGAGAGCCTCCATGTTACGGCTGAGGTCGAAAATAACGGTACCGTCAATGACACGCAAGACGTGCGACTCGAAGCGTTCGGCGGCGGTGCGGTCGACTTGGCCGAGGATGTCGACCTCGATCCTGGGGAGAGCAGCACGGTCGTTGTTCAGTGGGATACAATCATCGGAGACGCCGGGACCGGGGAAATTGAGGTGCTGAGCGGTGACGACAACGACACCGAGGTGGTTGAAATTAAACCGGAAATTCGCGATCCGGTCGACGTGATGTTTGTGATCGACGAAACAGGGTCGATGGCAAGAGATAGTACTGGCTTCCCAGGCTACTACACCGTCGATGCACAGCTGGGTGACCCCGAGAATTTCAATGGAACAACCGTTCCAGATCCAGACGGCGACAACAAGAATATTTGGGGAACAATTAAAGACACCGATGATATTTATTCTCCTGTCCCAGCAATCAGAGGCGATCTCATTTTGGATTACTATCTGGCTGGTCAAAAAATAACCGAAATTGATCCAGCCGCTGAGGAGATGGTCAAACTATCGGGGGGCGGGAACGATCCTTGGGCAAGCCGGGTTCGTGCGGCGAGAACAGGGATTGACGCACTAAACACCTCCACTCTGGGCGACCGCGCAGGTCTAATAGCGTACGATACCAGCCAGACCCTGTACACTGACGAAGCGGATGGGGTCAGTAGTGACTTGACAACCGACGCTGATGCGCTCAAAGATGCGTTACGTATATCTCCAAACGGAGGGACAGATATTGCCGGCGCGGTCCGAGAAGCAGAAGACACACTTAATACCAACGAACGACCAGATGCCGCCAAGAATGTTATCTTGTTGACTGATGGTCGAGACACAGCAGGAGATGATCCAAACGAGCTTTGGAATGGACCGGACCCAGTTGGCGACAACACTACAGTGTACACAATCGGGTTCGGAAACCCGAACCGAAGTGTTCTGGAAAATATTGCGAACAAATCTGGCACAGGGGACGGAAAGTACTTTGAGGCGGACAACGCAAGCGCACTCAAAAAGGAGTTCAAGAAAGCAATCGGCAATGTCACCGACACATCGTCGTTTGATATCGTCGACATTCAGAACGGATCACCAGTGACTGTCGCTGGAGACGAGACGGTCAACGTCACTGCCAGAATCAAGAACACCGGCGCAGCAGACGGCGAGGCTGTCGTCTCGCTGACGGACTTCGACGGGACGGGCGTGGACAGCACCACGGTCGATCTTGATCGAAACGAATCAAAGAATGTAACCCTGGAATGGAAACCTGCTGATGATATCGTGCCAGACGGGGTCGACCAGATTACCGACAACGTGACTGTCATCACGGTTGACGACGAGGCAAACGAATCGGCGACAGTCGAGGCGCCACCCGAGGTGACCATCGACAACCTCGACATCTCGGACCCGGTGGCGACGGAATCGTCGGTCACCGTCGGCACGAAACTTGCGGTTAACAGCTCGACGGAGGCCACGATCGTGCTCTCCGTCGTCGACCCCGCCGGCCGGGAGACACAGGTCGATCAGAAAACCACGAACCTCTTGAGCGGCGGGAAGACCGTGGATCTCTCGTGGGACGTTGGCCAGCAGTCGGGCCCCTATGAGGTAATCGTCGAGACCAGAGACGACAGGGCGGACTCGAACGTGACCGTCGAGTCCGCGGCCTTTGACGCTTCAATCGATGACGTCTCGCCCGACGCCGTCGAGGCCGGGGACTCGATGAACGTTACCGTGACCGTCGAGAACAAGGGAACCGACGACCGGGACGTGTTCCTCTGGCTCGAGGACGATGCCGGAAACGAGCGCGACCTCGAGACGGATATCACTATCGACGACGGCGACACGGAAACGGTTACCCTCACCTGGAACACGGTCTTTGGCGACGGCGACGAGGACCCACAGACCGTGACGGCCGTCGTAGCAGAGCCGGGCGTGACCGAGCGAACCTGGTCGGACACTACAGCGGTGACTGTCGAACCGATAACCACCGAGATCGACGACGCGACCATCTTCGAGCCGGACGTGGCCATCGGGATCGACCTGACCGCGATCGAAACGAGCACGAGCGATAGCGACTGAATCCTAATAGAATTATACAATAGTCCACCCGCAGGCGTTCACTCCCGTCGCACCCCCGAACCCGCATCATTTATTCGACCGGACGAGCGAACGAACGGCATGGACACCGCCGACCGGCAGGCGCTGGTCACGCGCTACACGGAGGAAGTCGTCACCGAGGGCGAACTCGAGACGCTACTCGCCTCGGACGGAGACGAGCAGCCGTCGGTGTACATCGGCTACGCCCCGACCGGCGAGATGCACATCGGCCACTTCACGACGATCCGCAAGCTCGCGGACTTCCTCCGGGCCGGGCTCGACGTGACGGTGCTGATCGCGGACTTGCACGCCCACTTAGACGACGAGAAAAGCCCCTACGAGCTGCTCGACGCCCGCTCGCGGTACTACCGCGTGGCGACCGAGGCGATGGTCGCGGCCGCCGGCGCCGATCCCGGGGCCATCGAGTTCGTCCGCGGGACCGAGTTCCAGCTCAGCGAGGAGTACGCGCTCGGGTTGTACCGAACGGCCGCCGAGACGACCCTGGCCCGGTCGCGCCGGGCGGCCAGCGAGGTGGTCCGCGAGAGCGACAGTCCGACCGTCGGCGGGCTCTTTTATCCGCTGATGCAGTCACTCGACGTGCGGGCGCTCGAGGCCGACATCGCCTACGGCGGGATCGACCAGCGGGGCATCTACATGCTCTCCCGCGAGCTGCTGCCCGAGCACGGCTGGCACGCCCCGACCTGCGTGTTCGCGCCGCTTCTGTCGGGACTCTCCGGCGGGAAGATGAGCGCCTCCGAGGCCGACTCGAAGGTCAACCTCACCGACGAGCGTGCCGCGATCGAGGAGAAGATCGGCGGCGCGTACTGTCCGGCCGGCGAGCGCGTGGACAACGGCGTCCTCGAGTACCTCGAGTACCTCGTGTTCCCGGTGCTCGCAGAGCGCGGCGACCGGTTCGTGATCGAACGGCCAGAGGAGTACGGCGGCGACGTGGTCTACGAGGCCTACGAGCCCCTCGAGGAGGCGTTCCTCGACGGACGGCTCCACCCGGCGGATCTCAAGCCCGCCGCCGCCGCGGCCATCGACGCGGTGATCGCGCCGGTCCGAGCGCGGCTGGCCGACCGGCCGGAACTGCTGGCCGAGGCCTACCCCGAAACGTACGGTGACGACTGAGCCCGAGTCGCCCGAGGACGGGATCGACCGCCGCCGCGCGCGGACCCGAGCGGTCTACGACCGGATCGCCGAGCACTTCTCGGCGACGCGGGTCTCTCCTTGGCCCGAGGTGGAGGACTTTCTCGACGGGCGGGACGGAGCAGTCGGGCTCGATCTCGGCTGTGGGAACGGCCGACACGCCGCCGTGCTCGCCGACCGGGTCTCCCGGGTGCTGGCCGTCGACCTGAGCCGCCGACTGCTCGGAGTGACCGGGGAGGCGGTCCCCGAGGCGGAGCTGGTCCAGGGCGACGCCGCCGCGCTCGGCGTGGCGACCGACGCGGTCGATCTCGCCGTGTACGTCGCAACTGTCCATCACCTCCCCGACCGCCGGCGTCGGCTCGCCAGCCTGGCGGAGCTGGAGCGCGCCCTCGCGCCCGGTGGCGCGGCGCTTATTAGCGCCTGGAGCAGCACCCACGAGCGGTTCGAAGGCACGGACGGGACGGGATTCGACACCACCGTCCCCTGGACGCTCCCGGACGGCGAGACGGTGCCGCGGTTCTACCACGTGTACGATCCAGCCGAGTTCGAGCGCGATCTCGCCGCGAGCCCGCTCGCGGTCGTCGAGACGACGGTCTCGAGCGGCAACTGTTACGCGACCGTCCGGCCCGGGGACTGAGGAGACCGCAAAACGAAACTTTCCTTACCCGCTCGGCGGTTTGACAACGTGCGCGCCGGTGGTCTAGTGGTAGGACCTGAGCCTTCCAAGC
>CAYRQD010000052.1:0-5430 GCA_964426325.1 uncultured Halobacteriales archaeon
CCCCGGAGCGACGCCGAGCCGGCGGGCTTGACGATCACGGCCGCGTCGGTCCCCTGCTCGCGGAGCCGCTCTGCCACCTCATTTTGCGAACACCGGCCGTAGGTCACGCCGACCGTCCAGGGGCCGATCTCATGGCGCTCGGCTCGCTCGACGGCCTTCTCGATGAGCGCCTGCTTCTCGACGCGGCGGTCCGCGAGCAGCTCCCGGGCCTCGGGGGGCAGCTCCGGGCCGTGTTCGGTCACGGTCGCGACGTACTCCTCGGGGCCGACCCAGTGTGCGTAATCGGCCAGGTCGTCCGAGCGCTCGTCCTCGCGGATCCACAGATCGTGATCCCGGGTGACCGCGACCAGCTCCGCGAACCGATCCGGGAACTCGTAGTCGAGCTCCCCGAGGGCGACGTCGGCGGTACAGACCGTCCCGGAGTCGCCCACGACCAGCTCGACGCCGGCCGCGCGAACCCGCTCGGCGAGCTCGGGGTCCCACTCGTGGTGGTCGTACCACGCGATCGCGGTCGCGCGCTCGGCGAGCTCGGCGAGCGCATCGATATCGCTCGGATCGTCCGGACAGAGGTCACAGACGTAGACCGTCGCTCCCTCGGCAAGGTGTTCGACCGCGCGGGCAAGCTGGTCGCCCAGGTCGTGGGGACTCGCCGGGAGCAGGGCGGCCTCCCCGTGGGCGGTCCCGATCAGCGCGACGCAGGCGAGCCCGTCGGCGTCGGGATCGGCGACGACGACCGTCTCGGCGCCGGCGACCCGCTCGCGGGCCTCCTCGCGGGCCCGCTCGGCCGCAAGCGAGTCCGGATAAAAGAAGCCCTCGCCGGGCAGGAGGGATTTGCGATCGAGCGAGAGGGTCTCGTCGTCGATGAGTCGATCGTCCATGCGTACACGAACCGCCCGGCATCAATGAACGCCCCGGTCACGACCCGTCGGTCGCGGCGGCCGCGATGGCCCCGGCAAGCACCTCGGTCGCCCGGGCACAGTCCGTCCAGTCGGTCCACTCCTTTGGGGAGTGAGAGTACCCGCCTCGGGAGGGGGCAAAGAGCAGGGCGGCGTCGGTCGCGTCGGCGACCCGCATCGCGTCGTGTGCGGCGCCGGAGGGCAGGTCGATCGACTCGACAGCGCAGTCGGCCGCGGCCGCGTGGGCGGCCTCGCGGAGCCGATCGCTCATCGGCGTCGGCGCGACGTCGAAATGGCGGTCGAACGTCGTCTCGACGCCGCGATCGCGCTCGAGCCGGGCCAGCGAATCTCGGGCAGCCGAGACGATCCGCTCGATCCCCTCGGCGGTCACGTCCCGGATGTCGACGCCGGCCCGGACCCGGCCGGGGATCACATTGGTCGTGTTCGGGCTGACCGTCAGGGAGCCGACCGTGCCGACGGCCGCGGAATCGAGCCGGTCGGCGGTCTCTCCGGCGGCGCGCTCGACGTCGCCGACGAACTCGGCGGCGGCGGCGAGAGCGTCGGTCCGGTCGGCCATCGACGTCGCGCCGGCGTGGTCGGTCTCGCCGGCGACGGTCGCCGCGCAGTGGGTGATGCCCGTAATCGTCGTGACGACGCCCACGGCCGCGCCGGCCGCCTCGAGGACGGTGTTTTGTTCGACGTGGAGCTCGAGGAATCCGTCCCATCCAGAGGGATCGACCGCTCCCTCCCCGCGGTAGCCGATCTCCGAGAGGGCCTCGGCCAGCGACCGACCGTCGTCGTCGGTCAGGGCGTGTGCGGCCTCGACGCTCGTCGCTCCGGTCGCGACCGACGAGCCCAGCAACCCGTCTCCGAACGTCGCCCCTTCCTCCTCGGTGAAGCTGACGACCGTTACCGGCCGGTCGAGATCAGCCTCCGCGTCCTGGAGCGCCCGGACCGCCTCGAGGGCGGCGTAGACTCCCAGGGGCCCGTCGAAGATCCCCCCCTCGGGGACGCTGTCGAGGTGGCTCCCGCTCGCGACCGGCGCGGCCTCGGGGTCCGCGCCGTTGGGAACCCAGGTGCCGGCGACGTTTCCGACCGGGTCGACGGTGACCGAGAGCCCGGCCTCCCGGAGCCGCTCCGAGAGGTCGTCTCGGGCCTGTCGGTTGGCCGCCGATCCGGTCCGGTTGGTCCGCCCACGGGCGTCCGGATCCTCCGTGTCGACCGCGCCGAAGGCGGCCGTCGCCTCGATGTCCGCCCGGAGACGATCGCCGTCGACGAACGCTGACAGCTCGCGCATACGGATACCGGAAGGCCGTGAGCAAAAAGCCGTTCGTCGGAGCCGTCGACGAGAGGGACGTGTCGCCGCGGCGTCGACACCGCTTTGTAACCGGGCGACCCGAGTGCCGACGATGGCAACGCCCACGATCCAGACCACCCACGTCGGGAGCCTTCCGAGATCGCCGGAGCTGCGCGAGCTTCTGACCGGCGGCGAGCGCACGGAGACGGCCTTCGAGGCGGCCGTCGCGGAGTCGATCCGGACGGTCGTCCGGCGACAGGCGGCGGTCGGGCTCGACGTCGCGAACGACGGCGAGCAGAGCCGAATCGCCTACTCGGTGGGCGTGACGAACCGACTGTCGGGGTTCAGCGACGGGACCGTCACCCGGGAGTGGCCCTCGGATCTCGATGCGTTTCCCGAGTACGCCCGCGAGCTGCTCGGGGACAGCGAGACGATCGGCGGCCCGGTCGCCGTCGGCCCGATCGAGTACGCAGACCCCGAAGCGCTTCGACGCGAGCTGGCCCGCTTCGAGGCGGCGGTCGCCGGCGAAGGGGTTTCGTTTCCCGGACGGTTCCACACGGCGCCGTCGCCGGGGGCGGTGGTCCGGTTCACCGAGACCGATTACCACGACTCGGTCGAGTCGTACCTGTTCGATCTCGCGGATGCGCTCGCGACCGAGTACGAGCTGATCGCGGAGACCGAAGCAACGCTGCAGATCGACGCCCCGGACCTCCTGGCCGGGCGGACGCTCACATACAAGGACGACTCGACGGCGGAGTTTCGCGAGCGCGTCGAGACCCACGTCGCGGCGCTCAACCGGGCGCTCGCGGACGTGCCCGCAGAGCGGGTCCGACTACACGCCTGCTGGGGGAACTATCCCGGGCCACACCACCACGACGTGGCGCTGGCGGACGTGATCGGCCCCCTCTACGAGGCCGACGTGGGCGGGCTCGTCATCGAGGGCGCGAACCCGCGACACGAACACGAGTACAGGACCTTCCGCGAGCACCCGCTCCCGGAGGGGTGGCAGCTGGTTCCGGGCGTAATCGACGTGAAGACGAACGTCGTCGAACACCCCGAGCTCGTCGCCGAGCGCATCGAGCGGTTTGCGGAGGTCGTCGGCGATCCCGAGCGGATCGTCGCCGGCGCCGACTGCGGGTTCGAGACCGTCGTCGAGGGGGCAAACGCCGTCGACCCCGAGATTGCCTGGGAGAAGCTGAGGAGTCTCGTCGAGGGCGCCGAGCTCGCCGAGCGCCGGCTGGCCTGACCCGTTCTCTGCCGGGAGACGAGGAGAAACGTTCATTACTGACGATACAAAACCGAGAGACGATGAAAGAACACGGAGAGACATCGCTCAGACGGACCGTCGGCGTGCTCGTGGTGGTCGTCGGACTCCTGATGAGCCCGCCGGCAGTCGCCGCACAGTCGCCGGGCGGGGAGGCGATCGCACAACCGGCCGATCAGCTGTACCTCGGCGAGGACGGCGAAGCGGTCGTCGTCTACGAGCAGCCCAGCGGGAACGTCCAGTCGATCAGCGGCGGGCTCGACGTCAGCGAGGGCGTCGCGAGCGTCAGCGCCGAGCTGAACGAGAGCGTCAGCGACGACCTCGAGGTGGCCGCCGAGATCGGACCCGACAGCCTCGACGTTACCGCCTCGGGATCGGGGATGACCGACGGCGAGGGCCTCGGAACGCTGTCGCTGCTCGTCGAGGCGGTGTACGGTCCGGACGCGTTCGGCGCCGAGTTCGACTTCGACGCGGTGGTCCCCGGACAGGGCGATACCCAGAGCGCGGCGACCAGCGGCGAGGTGGCGCTCAGCGCCGATCGGCTGACCCTCGAGGCGTCCGTCGAGGGCGAGGCGGGCGCCCAGTCGACGGGGGCGATCCCCGGCGGGTTCGACCGATTCAGCCTCACGGTCGAGGAGGGATCGGACGGGTACAGCGCGACCGGGAGCGCCGCGGCAGTCGTGCCCGAGATCCAGTACGAACAGTACCGGACTCCCGAGGCCGTCGAGCGCCTGCTTCGAGGGTTCTTCCAGGCGGCCACGGCCGGCTCGCCCGTGACGGCGACCGTCGACGTGACCGACCACAGCTTCGACGAGGAGACCGGCGAGGTGAACTTCGCGTACGCGGCCGAGCTTGAGGGCGTCGAGGAGGGGCTCGCGACCGCCCTCGCCGCGGAGACCGAGGAGGCCGCCGACCGCGAGACTCTGCGAGAGGCCGTCGCGGCGGCGACGCTCGAAGAGTTCGGCGTCGAGCTCTCGAGCGAGGACGACCGCGTCGTCCTCGACACCCGACTGGACGTGCGCGACTACGAGGAGCTAACCCTCGCCCTCGCCGAGGCCGGCGAGGACGGCGACTCGGCCCGGGCGGACTTGGAGGACCAGTTCGACGCGATCGCCGCGGCCGACTACGAACAGCGGGTCAGCTGGGACGTGTCGGCCGGGCCCGAGGACGGCGGTCAAGGCCTGAACGTCAACACCGCGATCGAGACCGACAACTGGGGGGCCTACGTCGACGAGCTTGATCGAGAGATCAACACGAGCGTCGACGCCGCCGCCGAGTTCGTCGCCGAGGACGGGCTAATCGAGGGCCAGGCGGATCTGAGCGTCGAGCGCGAGGACTGGGTGCGCGAGCTGTTCGGCCTCGGCGACGCGGCCCCAGTGACCGACGACGAGGGACCCTTCGAGGGACTCTCGGCGGCCGGCTTCGAGGACGGAGCGGTCCGGATCGTCGGCGACAGCGACAGCGATACTGTCACCGCCGAGGCAGCCGTCGAGTTCGAGAGCTTCGAGGCGCTGGCAGAGGACGGTCCGTTCGGCGAGGACCTGGCCGTCGAACAGGTCGCCTTCGAACGGGAGAACCCCGTCCGAACCTACATCTACCTCGACGGCGAGGACCGGGCGACGACACAGGCGGCGCTCGAAGACGCCGGCGTCATCGGCCCGGAGACGACGGTCACCGAGCCGGGCGAGTGGGACCGCGACGAGCTTCCGGGCTACGACAACGGACGGGCGACAGAGCTACTCGCGACCGAGGTCGATCCGGACGCCGGCGCGGTCGGTGACGACGACGGCAGCGGCCCCGGCTTCGGGGTCGCGGCGGCGCTGATCGCCGTTCTCGTCGCGGCAGCGGTCCTCGCCAGGCGGAGGTAGGCCGAGCGGAGACACCCCGTTGGGATTCTCGGGCGCGGATCTCGCTCGAAGCGTCGGAACAAAACCAGGTGGGACCGCGCGGATTCGAACCGCGGTTGCGGGCAC
>CAYRQD010000053.1:0-5350 GCA_964426325.1 uncultured Halobacteriales archaeon
GCTCCCGGAGAGTTTCAGACCGGGCAGGTGCCCGAGGACGCCGACGAGGAGGTGATCGCCCTCGCGATCGGCGCCCCCGGACCCCGGCACAACTGGGGCGAAGAGTTGGAGTCGCTCGTGTACTGCCGGACCTGCGAGGCCGAGCGCCCCCACGCGTCACGCCCGACTGGCGACGGGTTCGCGCTCACCTGCAAGGAGTGTGGGACTCGGTTTTCGGTCTGAGCGGTGTCACCGGCCGCCGGGGAGCGAGCGAGGGCTCGCTCATCAGTTATTAGTGATGTTGGTTGTTCGGTTGCGGTCATGAAACGACCGGTCGATATAGCCGAGTATCTCATCGATAAAGGTCAAACCAGACCTGATTCTACCAAATAATGTATAGCAGTACAGAGATTCTGTGCATCAAGCACTGTCCTGTCACGCGGGTCCGGTTCAGTCTGCACGGACCGGAAACCATACTGGATTCACTCTGCCGCCGCGTCGAGTACACAATAGTCTGAAAAGCGACATCAACTAAACTGACAAAGACGCTATACGTGATCGTTAGCCACATGTACCACTGTTAAACCCATGTACCAAATGACACTTTAGTAAGTAGCACGTGCTCACAGTCGAAGGCATGAGAGAAATAAATCTCAACCGTCGAACAGCGTTTGGAGCAGTTAGTGCCCTCGCACTCATCCTGTCTGTTGTTGCCGGCAGTGGCATCACGCTCGCGCAGGGCTCAGGATTGTCCCCACTCGATGATGACGATGATGACTCGATCGCACCCGAGAACGTCTCACTCTCCGAGGAGGAGGCGATTGATATCGCAACCGCCGAGACTGATGGAGATGTCGAGGAGGTCGAACTCGAAAGCGAGGATGGTACACCTGTCTACGAGGTTGAGCTCGTGGCATCAGACGGCGGAGAAACCGAAGTGGCTGTCCATGCGAACGACGGCACCGTCCTCGAGACAGAATCAGAAAACGAGGAGAATGAGATGGAAGAAGATGACGAGATGAAAGAAGACGGCGAATCCGTTGCGCCCGACGATGTCTCACTCTCCGAGGAGGAAGCAGTTGATATCGCAACCGCCGAGGCTGATGGAAGCGTTCACGAGGTTGAACTTGAAACAGAGGATGGCACACCCATCTACGAAATCGAACTCGTGACAGCGGACGGTACGGAAACTGAAGTTACTGTCCACGCGAACGATGGAACCGTTCTTGAGACAGAGTTAGACGACGAGACAGAAGACAGTGAAACTGATGAAAACGAGGCTGAAGAAAATGAAAACTGAACAGACAAGATGAAATAGAACGAGGAGGGGTCTGCTACACCCGGGAGTGTCTCACCTTCTCAGCATGAATCGACAGATATCGTAACTGCCGGGAGTAATAGAAAGCGTTGGTGAGGTCGAATCCAAACTCGTGATAGCGGATGGCGCGGAGATCGGGGCTTCCATCCAGGGAAATGCTAGAATGATACTGGAACCCGAGACTGAACACCCGGAGTGCACGACTGCAATAGGTACTCACCCCAACTAATAGACACACCCGAGTGGCCTACCAATCAATTGGCCGGACACAATACAGTTTGACACCCAATGACAGAAATCGAACTATTCGAACCAGAGACAGTTATTCGGACAGTTACACTGCTGATTACAATAGTGGTGTTTCTTATTACAGCAGTTGCTTACTATCGAGCCCGGGTGGGTCGTGTATTGATCCTTGCGCTGCTCGCTGCGCTCCTCGCGACCGACCTCTTACTGGAAATCGGTGACGAGTTTCTTGAAGAGGGCATCCCCTACTTCGAGTTGCTCACGAGCCTGTTTGCGCTCGGGATTGCACTCCTGTTGCTGGCGACGGTAGTGTGGCGGTTCGAGTGGCGGCCATCATGACCGTTCAGACACATCGAGATTGCACTCATACATGAAACTCGAAACATAGAGATGGGCACGGATGACTCATTTGATGATAAGGAGGACGTCCTCCAGTTGGAGACGCGCAAGGAAATTTTCGAGTACGTGCAGTCAAATCCGGGGGTCCATTTCAGTCAGCTCAAGCGTGATCTCAACATGGAGACGGGGCTTGTCCAGCACCACTTGAATACACTTGAGGACTACGACGTGCTTGCGAGTGAGTATCACCAGAGTAAACGTCGATTGTTTGTCGCCGAGGAACTGGCCGAAGAAGAGCGTGCAATTCTCTCGTCGCTCCGGTACGAGACGACGCGGCACATCCTATTGTTTCTCATGAGAGAAACCAGGGCTCGAAATCGAGCGATTGCTGAGGAAGTTGGCGTGTCACCAGCAACGGTGTCTTGGCATGTATCACGCCTCATCGAGAATGGAATTGTCTCTGAAATAGAGGACGGTCGGACCACATACTACACCGTTGCTGACGAGGATCTTACTATGCAGCTTTTGATGCGGTACAAGGAAAGTTTCGTTGACAAAGCTGTGGATAATGTGCTTGACTTCTGGGGATGAGTTACCAGATTGTAGCAACAGATGTTGGTGTGAACTGGTGCCGACTGTTCCAACAGCTCCAGTATAACTCATGCCCGCTGTGGGTACTGTGGAGATCGTGTAAACGGTTGGTATGATCTCAGGTAGTCGATGCTTGTCAACCGCCCCGGAGTGGGTTCAGCAGTGAGCTGAACAGAGATATCGTACTACCGACCGCCGCCGTGTCGGCGATTTTCCGGACAATCTGCCAGCTACACGGGAGTCAAGCGGGTGGCACTCCCTGTCGCTCAACGGGCAAGACGGCCGTCGTGTCGGGATGACTCGCCCGCCACTCGCCGAGAGTCGACACCGTCGCGGCGATCGGAGACAGCTCCGCGCCGGTGGCGGGCCCGCAGATCGCCCGCCCCAGCAGCTGGCTCCAGTAGCTGTCGGTCTCCGCGTCGGTGAGCACGAGGTTGTGGCGGTTGTCGCGGAACGCGGCGGCGGTCTCGTCCTCGGGGCCGCCGCCGAGCACGCCGTCGCCGCTCTCTGTTACCGACGGGTACAGCCGGTCGGGGGGCTGCCAGAGCAGCCCCGAGGCCTCGAAGACGGTCGTCGTCCCCCGGACGCGCCGAGTCGCGACCAGACCGCTCCGACAGAGCGGGCAGTAGGTCACCGCGATCGGCCCGCCGAGCTCGTCGTTGATCACCTCGGACCACCACAGCGTCGCGAGCGGGTAGGCCCGCGCGACCCCGTCACGCTCGACGCCAATGACCACGTCCGTGTCGGGCTCGCCGGTCTCGACCAGCTCGAACTCGGGGCCGATGTCGTAGCCGGGCCAGGCCTCGGCCGGCGCGATCGTCGGCTCCGTGATCGGGACGAGCCCAAGATCGCGGGGCTCGCGCCGGCAGATGTCGGCCGGCCGGCCCTGGGCGGCGAGGGGATCGCCCGTCCCGGCGCCGGTCGCGTCCGCGGAGTCGTTCAGAGACCGGTCATCCGGCCGGCCCTCGTCGGCGGATCCACCCGAGAGCCCGTCGAGACAGCCGGCCAGGCCGGCGGCGCCCGCCGCCAGCAGTGCCCGCCGGGTGCGGTTCGGTGCCACAGATCGGGTTCGTCGCCGGACCTCAAAACGCCAGGGGTGGTGTGTGAGAGACACACAGCACCGCCGGGGCGGGACTTGCCGGGCCCGTCAGGTACTACAGGGTCGACGCGACAGGTGTAGTATGGCGTTACTCGTTGCCGTCGCTGACGACGACGTCTCCGACCAGGTGCTCGAGACCGGCGTCCGGCTGGGGCAGGCGTTCGGCGAATCGCTGTCGGTGGTCCACCTGACCGCCGAGGAGACCGCCGGCGCGACCGAGCGGGAGCTGCGCGACCGGCTCGAATCGCAGCTGTCGGGCCGGCAGATCGAGTACTCGATCGCGCTCGAGCACGTCGCCGGCGGCGGCTCGGCACCCGCAGTGGGCGACCGGCTCGCCGAGATCGCGACCGACACCGGGATAACCCACATCGTCGTCGGCCACCGATCGAAGGGGCTGCTGGGCCGGCTGCTGACCGGCAACACCGCCGTCGAGGTCGCCCGCGGGGCGAACGTCCCCGTCACGATCGTCCCCGAGGCCTGACTCGAACGCAAGACTCGGATCGCCCGCGAGCCAAGATCGAACATACTCGAGTTCACGATCGAGCTCCCCGAGGAGATCGTCGAGCAGCTCCGCGAGCTCGTACTGGGCGCGGAGACGACCGAGGAGAGCATCACCGAAGCGATCCACACGCTGGCCAGCGTGGGCCCACGGGCGGAGCCGGCCCTCGCCGAGATCGCAAACAGCGAGGTCGGTCCCGAGATCCGGCAGCTGGCCGTGGACCGGGTCCGAGAGATCAACGAGTCAGCCGCCGACGGCTGAGCTGCGGGCGTCCGCGGATCAGACGTCGAAGACGACGTAGGCCCGCCAGCCCTCGGCGGTCGGTGACAGTTCCATCTCGGAGTATGTGACCGCCTTGAGATCGCGGGCGGAGACCGCGGCCAGCGGAACGGCGCGATAACTCGCCGCGACCGTCCAGGCCTCCTCGGGGTCGCCCTCGCCCCCGCTCTCGACGGTTGCGTCGTGCTCGACCGGGAGCACGCCCTCGACGTCCCGTTCGTAGATCAGTCGGTCGAGGTAATCGAACAACAGCGCCTCGCGGCTCTCGGCGGTCACCGTCAGCTCGGCGCGCTCGCCGCCCGCCGGGACCGTCTCGGCCATCGCGGCGGTCATGCCGTCGGCGACCGCGGCGACGGTCGCCCCGAGGTCCGGGCCCGTGGCCGCAACCGCCACGTCCGCGGTGTGTTCGCGCAGTTCGTAGCCCACGTGGAGAAGAGTCTCCCCGGGGGTGAAAGGGTTGTGTCGGGCGGTGGATCTATATTCGTCCCGCACGTGAGCGAGCGTAGTGAGCGTCAACGTCGATCGACGGGTCGTTCCGCCGGGCGACGACGAGTACTTGGAGCGGGCCTGGCGGCTCAAAGAACGCATTCGAACCAACGAGGGCGTGCTCAGACAGCGCCGGTCATTTTTCAGGAACGCCTACACCCGATCGACGGTCTACGTCTATGTCGACGAGATCGAGGGGGAGCTGATCGGCTTCGCGACCGTCCGGAGAGACGGGTACATCCTCTTTCTCGCCGTCGACGGGCGCTACCGCGAGCAGGGGTTCGGCGAGCGGCTGGTCGCCTCGGCCGCCGACGACCACGACAGCGTCACCTGTCACGCCCGGGCGACAAACGAGGGGGCGCTTGCCTTCTACGAGGCGCTTGGCTTCGAGACCGAGCGCCGGATCGAGGGCTACTACGAGGACGGCGGCGACGCCTTCTACCTGCGGCTGGGCGACCAGCCCAGCATCCGCGACCGGCTCGCCCGCCTGCTGCGGCGGTAGTCTCCGACTCGG
>CAYRQD010000054.1:0-5229 GCA_964426325.1 uncultured Halobacteriales archaeon
CGTTCGACACGGAGATCGAGGCCGTGTCGAGAACAAGCGTCTTTCAGTGAGTGCGAGCCATCGATGAGAAACACGGCGTTTTCTACGTCGTGTTTCCTGCGGAGTCCGGCGAGAAATTGCTGTGCAAGAACACTGTTTGTCGTCGGTTCAAGCTGTGTATGTAGTAATTTGTTTGTTTGGGGATCAACCGCAGCGTACAGCCAATACCGCTCGTTGTTGAGTCGGATCACAGTTTCATCCATCGCAACGTGATCCGGGCTCCGACCTGATTCGGGCTGTAGCTCTGCCTTGTGAACCCAGTTATGAACGGTTGATCGAGCGCGATTGACACCAAATATATCAAGAACAGAGATGGTATTCGAAAGTGATAATCCGGAAAGATGCAACTGAATACCGAGCTTCATCAGAAATCGTGGTGTCGCTTCTCGCTCCACAAACGCTAAGTCAAACTGGGCGATACTACCGCTGAGGCGGGCGTTTTTGGGCATAGACACTCAGAAAACGTTCCGCCTCGCTTTTCAATCCTTATCTGAACACTGCCCGCCGGCGAGTGCAAAGCGTTAACACCCCCGACCGACCACGAATGGTATCTCTCGATGAGCTCGGAACAGATCGATGTCGAGTACGTCAGAGAGCACCGCGAGGAAGTCGATCGGCCCCTCTGGCAGCTGTTTCAGCGGTACGGTCGGGGCAGCCGTCGGTGGTTCCTGCTCGGGGTGTTCGCCTCGATCGGCGCCCGGTTTGCCTCGCTGGCTCCGCCGGTGCTGCTCGGCGTGGCGATCGACGCCATCTTCGGCAACGAGGCGTTCGATCTCCCCCTGCTCCCGCAGGGCTGGCTGCCGACCGGCGAGATGGCCCAGTTCTGGTTCGTCGTCGGGCTGATGGGCGTCGCGATGGTCGGGCGGGCCGTGCTTAATTTCGTTCGAATGTCATCGCTGAACCTCTTTTCTCACCGCGTGAAACACGAGGTCCGAACCGCGACCTACCAGCAGATGCAGCGGCTGGACATGGAGTTTTTCAACGAGGTCCAGACCGGCGAGCTGATGTCGATTCTCTCGAATGACACCAACCGCCTCGAACGGTTCCTCGACGACATGTTCGGCGAGGCGATCCAGCTGAGCGTGCTGATCGTTGGCATCACCGTCGTGCTGTTCTGGTTCAACCCGCAGCTGGCCGCGGTGACGCTCGCTGTGGTGCCGCTCGCGGCGCTTTTCACCTACTGGTTCGTCCACTTCGCCAAGGAGCGGTACACCGATGTCCGCCAGTCGGTCGGCGATCTCAACAGTCGCCTCGAGAACAACCTCAACGGCATCCAGGTGATCAAGGCCGCGAACACCGAAGACTACGAGGACGAACGCGTCAGAGACCACTCATATCGGTACTTCCGGCTGGACTGGCTGGCCCTGCGCCTGAACTTCATCTACCGGCCGGGGCTGCAGACGCTCACCTCGCTTGCCTTCATCGCGACGTTCGTGGTCGGGGGCGTGTGGCTGCTGAACGGGCCGCCGGGGCCGCTGTCGGGGGAGCTGACCGAGGGAACGCTCGTGATCTTCCTGCTGCTCACCCAACGGCTGGTCGATCCGCTCGCGCAGATGAGCAACATCATCGACCGCTACGAGGACGCGAACGCCTCGCTGCGGCGCATCCTCGGGGTGATGAACCTCCCGATCGGGATCGCGGACAGCGAGGACGCCGCGCCGCTCGAGGCCGTCGAGGGTCGGGTCGTCTTCGATGAGGTGACCTTCGGCTACGGCGAGGAGCCCGTCCTCGAGGACGTCGACTTCGAGGTTGAGCCCGGCGAGACGGTCGGCTTGGTCGGGCCGACCGGCGCCGGGAAGACGACCATCGTCAAGCTCCTGTTGCGGCTGTACGATGTCGACGAGGGGGCAGTCCGGGTCGACGGTCGGGACGTCCGCGGGGTCACGCTGGCGAGCCTGCGCGACGCGATGGGCTATGTCGGCCAGGATAACTTCCTGTTCGACGGCACCGTCGCGGAGAACATCAAGTACGGCGCCTTCGACGCCTCCCGCGAGGACGTGATCGTGGCCGCCAAACGCGCACAGGCCCACGAGTTCATCGAGGCCATGCCCGAGGGGTACGACACCCAGGTCGGCGAGCGGGGCGTGAAACTCTCCGGCGGCCAGCGCCAGCGGGTCGCGATCGCCCGAACGATCCTCCAGGGGCCGGGGATCCTGATCTTCGACGAGGCCACCTCGGCGGTCGACACCGAGACCGAGATGCTGATCCAGCGCTCGATCGACGAGCTGGCCGCCGACCGGACCGCGTTCGTGATCGCACACCGCCTCTCGACGGTCCGAGACGCGGATCGGATCCTCGTCATCGAGGACGGGCAGATCGTCGAGCGGGGCACCCACGACGAGCTGCTGGCCGACGACGGACTGTACGCCAACCTCTGGCGGGTCCAGGCCGGCGAGATCGGCAAGCTCCCCGATGACTTCGTCGAGCGGGCGAGCCGGCGCGTCGCCCAACAGGGACTCGAAACCGACTGAGACCGACTCACCTCGTCTGCCGGCGCCGGGATCGGGGTCGGGGTCACTCGCTCGCCCGCGGACTCTCACCGCCGTGGGGCGTCTTTCGGTCGCGGATCCGCACGGTCTGGACGGTCTCGCTCGCGTCGTCGACGAGCACCGCCTCGCCCGGCTCGCCGGGCAGTCGGTCGGCGAGCGCGTCGACCGCGTATGTCGGCTGGGCGGCATCGAGTGCGGTCAGGTCTCGCTCGGCCGTCAGCCGGTGTGCGATCAGCACGTCCGCCTGGGAGAGCCCGACCGCGGGGACCGCGTCCGGTCGCTGCGTCGCCGCCACGAGGCTCACGCCGGGGGTCCGCCCTCTGGTGAACAGCCGCCCGAGCGTCTCCCCGGCGACCCCGTCGAAAAACGCGTGTGCTTCGTCGACGAGCAACCACGGCAACCTGTCGATCGTTCCTTCGGCGCGGGCCCGGTATAGTGTCTCTCCGACCCCACGGAGCACCGCGTTCATCGGCGCCCGCCCGAGCCCGGAGAGATCGAGCACCGTCGCGGCCCCGCTCGCGAGCGCCGCCGCGTCGAGCCCGTCGGGGTCGAACGCGCCCCAAGAGGCGGCCAGCTCGAGGTGGTTGATCGCGGCCCGCTCGTGGGCGGCGGGCGCAGCGCTCGTCTCGAGGACCCGTCCCATCGCCTCGATCGTTTCCGCCTCCCGAGCGGCCCGCCAGACGAGCCCGCCCGCCCCGCTCTCGGGAGCGAGCCCGACCAGGGCGGGCCAGGACCGGGGGTCGACTGCGGTCGGTGCCACGGTCGGATCCGCGATCACCTCCGCCGGGACCGACGCCCCGGCGCCCGCCGCCAGCCCCGCGTACTCGCCCATCGGGTCGACCACGACCGGCGCGATCGGCGGCGACCGGGCCAGCTCCTCGGCGATGACCCCGAGGGTGAACGACTTGCCGTACCCGCGCTTGCCGACCACGAGCGCCGCGTGTGGCCGGTCGAAATCGAGTCCCACCGGTGCGCCGGTGCTCCCGTCGAGGGCCAGAAAGTGCCCGAGTCGCCCCGCCGGTCCCGGTGTCCCGTCGGGCCGTCCGACGACGAATTCCATACCCGGCGTGGGCTCGCCATCCCGTTTGAACCTCCCGCGGTCGATCCGGTATTCGGGTACACCCCCCTCCGGGTGCGGTCACCCGATTCGCTTCTCGAAGTGCCGGAGCTCGTACTCGCCGTAGCCTGACGTTCCGACCCGGTCGTAGCCCGCGCTCTCGTACAGTCCGACCGCCGCCGCCTGTCTGGCCGCGGTGGTCGCGAGCAGCCGGTCGAAGCCGGCTGCCGCGGCGCGGTTTTCAAGGGTCTCGAGCAGCGCCCGTCCGTGTCCGCTCCCCTGGCGGGTGGGAGCAACGCGCATCCGGTGAAGTTCGGCCGCGCCCGCGACGGTGCGCTCGTCCTCGTGGCCGGCTTCGCTCGGGAGAAATCCCCCCATCGCGACGACGACTCCGTCGTCGGTCCGTAGGGGCCGTTCGTCCTGGCGCGCCTCGGCGCCGACCCCAACCACGAACTCACCGTCGTCGAGGTAGGTCGCCTCGACCGCGCGGAGATCCTCGACGCCGGGCAGGTCGGCGGGGTCGGTCCCGGCCTCCTCGAGGGCCCGCTCGTGGAGGTGCCAGATGGGGTCCGCGTCGGTCGGCCGGTATCGTCGGAAGTTCAGTTCGGTCACCGCCGCTTGTGCCCCCGTCGCGCCGAGACCGGCGTCCGATCCTCGAAGGATTGGCCACAGCTCGGACACCGTCCCTCCTCGAAAAACACCGTCGGCCCCTCCCGGGTCTCCGGATCCCACCGCACCCGGTAGCCACAGGCCTCACACCGGGTCCTCCGTCGACTCATGATCGCCCGTTGCGACCGCCCCGGTATAATCCCATCGGCAGACGGTACACTTAATCGAGACGGCGACGAACGTCCGGTATGTCGATCGATGTCCTCGTCGTCGACGAGGATCCAGATGTCCTCCAGCTTGCCGAGACGTTTCTCGAACGGGAAAGCGACGCCATCGCGGCCGAGACGACCGACAGCGCGGCCGCGGCGCTCGACCGCCTCGGCGAGATCGACTGTCTGGTCACCGACCTCCGGATGCCGGAGATGTCCGGCTTCGAGCTCGCCGAGCGGGTCCGCGAGACCGGCGACCTCCCGGTCTTTCTCTTTACCGCCGCGAGCGTCGACCCGGACCGTGCCGAGAGCGCGGGCGTGACCGGTGTCGTCCGGAAAGGCGCCGGCACCGACCACTACACCGAGCTCGCCGACGCGATCGAGACGGCCGTCTGACCGTCGGGGGGCTCACAGCGACTTCCGCATGCAGACGGCCGTCGCCGGACAGCGCTCCGCGAACTCGGCGGGTTCCCGGATCGCCGCCGCCGGCTCGCTCCGGTCGATCGTCGCGTAGCCTCGCCGATCGAAGAAGCCGCGGTCGTCGTGAGCAGGCACAGCCGTTCGATCCTTTCGCCCCGAGCCGTCCGTTCGAGTCGCTCCCGGAGTCTCCCTGTTCGGCCGCGAGAGCGGACGGTTCACACCGAGAGAACAGGAAGACTGCAAACCCTAATATCCCAACGCTCGAGGGTTCTCCATCTTCAGGCGGAGGCGGATGTCAGCAGTTTCGAGGCGGAGCCCCCGGCCTCAAGGAGCGAGGGCTTCCGACTCAGCGTCGGAAGTACGACGCGAGTAGGCCGGGGAGGAAGCCGACACGGTGGGAGACAAC
>CAYRQD010000055.1:0-4975 GCA_964426325.1 uncultured Halobacteriales archaeon
TTCCGGAAGTTACTCACGCCGACGTGTCGGGTCAACCCGCGATCGCGAGCGGCGTCTAGAGCCGCGATCACGCGCTCGAACTCGGCGAGGGGATTGGGCCAGTGGATCAGGAGGAGATCGACCCGCTCGAGGCCCAGCCGGTCGCAGCTGTCCGCGACCGATTCGACCATCCCGGCGAACGACCGCCGTCGGGGGTCGATTTTCGTCGTCACGAACAGCTCGCCGCGATCGATGTCGGCGTCGGCGATCGCCCGGCCGACCGCGCGCTCGTTGTCGTACAGCTGGGCGGTGTCGACGTGCCGGTAGCCCGACTCCAGAGCCCTCGAGACGGCGTCGTAGGCGGTCGGCTCGTCCATCTGCCAGGTGCCCAGGCCGATCGCCGGCACCCGCACGCCGCCCGCAGTTTCGTACTCCATCGTCGTCGTTACTCGGCAGGGCCCGAGAGCCCGTCGGTTCGGCGGGGCTCGGGCAGGAGCTGCTCGCGATCGCGGGCCGCGAGCCACTCGACGAGCCCGACTAGCTGTTCGGTCGCCGCCTCGAACAGCCGCTCGCCCTTCTCGGGAGTGGCGTCGGTCTGGTCGCCGAAGACGCCACTGTCCGAGTTCTCGATCGAGTCGTAGTAGGTGCGCGCACCGTGGACCCGGGTCGGCGCGTCCTCGAGATCGACGATCCCCCGATCCCGGGCCTGTTCGAGCCGGTCCTCCCGGACCAGCTCGCCGGCGATGTGCATGATCATCGCCGTCTCCTTGGGCCCGCCGTGGGGGCCGTTGTGCTCGAACAGCTCATCGACCAGCTCGGGGATGCTCTCGTCCCACATCCACTCGATGGCGTAGAGGGTGCCGTCCTCGTGGAGCCGACGGCCGACCTCGCGCAGGGGCTCGACGTTGCCGCCGTGGGCGTTGACGTAGATCACCCGGTCGATCCCGTGATAGGCGAGGTTGCGGGTGAACGACTCGACGTACGCCCGGAAGGGTTCGGGGTCGACCCAGGTCGTGCCCGGGAACTGGCGGTGGTGGGGACTCACGCCGATCCGGATCGGCGGCGTGCACAAGGCGTCGGTCCGGTCGGTAGCGGTCCGGGCCAGCGCCTCGGCGATCAGGTGATCGGTCGCCAGCGGCAGGTGTGGGCCGTGTTGTTCGGTCGAGCCCAACGGAACGAGCGCGAGCGAGGCGGAGTCGAGTCGCTCGGCGAGCTCGGGCCAGGTTCGTGTCGCGAGTTGCATCGCATCGAGATTCGCTCCCCGGAGTAATAGTGTCCCGGCTCAGGCCGGCGCGTCCGACGCCGACTCCTCGCCGGCGGCGGCGCCGATCAGGGCCTCCCGCTGGGCAAGCTCCTCGAGCAGGGCACCCAGCTCGGCGGCCTCGGCGGTATAGGAGACGGTCACGTCGCTGCCGGACTGTCCGACGGAGGCCGTCGAGACGAGCTCGGCGAGGGGATCGCCCTCGGGGGCCTCTGTAGTGAGCCCCGTGATGAGGAAGCTGAGCCCGTCGGCGGTCTGCTCGGCGGCGTCGGCCGAGGGCATCGTCAGCGTCGCGTCAGCGGTCAGCTCCGTGCCGTCGGCCTCGTAGACGACCGTGATCACCTCCGGCTGTTCGAGCCCGACCGACGACCCGACGGTCGCGTCCCCGAACTCGGGGGCGATCGCGATCTTGAGGAGCCCGTCGTCGGCCGCGTCGTAGGCGTCCCGCAGGTCGCCGTCGAAGCCGCCCGTCTCCCCCTGGTCGGCGTCGATCGCGTCCTCAACGGCCGCGGTGGCGCCGATCACGAACGTCCCGTCGCCGAGGTCCGCGACAAGCCCCGCCCCGGGGGCGCCCGCGGCGCGGTAGACGGTGACGCCCTCGTAGCTGTCCTGCTCGAACTCTACCTCGCCGAATCCGGCACCGAACCCGCCCGTTCGGAGGGCCTCGCTGAGCTCGGGCCAGGTCCAGTCGGAGTCGACGACCACCGCGGCGTAGCCCGCCGCGTCGAGCTCGCCGATGTCGTCGGGGTCGACCGCCGCTACGTCTCCGATGTCCTCGACGCCGGCGGCGTCGGCGGCGTCGGCCAGGTTCGGCGACTGGGAGAACGCGACCGCACTCTCGAGACCGTCGAGGTCGAGGTCGGTCTCGCCGTTTGCCGCCCCGAGGACCCCCGCCCAGGTTGCCGGGAGGCCGGTCGAGTCGCCCTGTCCGACCAACGCCTCGTAGAGGGTCGCGGTCGCCTCGTCTGTCACGACCCCACCGCCGGCGGCGACGACCGCCTCGGCGTCCTCGGGGACGACCCCGATCGGGGCGTCCGCGGTGGCGCCCTCGTCGCCGCCGAGTCCGCCGAGTCCGCCGGTACAGCCCGCCGACAGGACCACCACGACGACGGCCGCGACCGCGAGCGATCGTCGGCCGGGACTCGGGGCGCGAACCGCGGGGACGGAGGATCCGAGCGAATGGACGCGTGCGCGAACCGCTCGGCGGGCTCTTCGCGACCGTTGCATACGTTCCGGTCGACCGCCCGCGGTGGTAAATCCTTCCGTCGTCGCCGGCGTCTGGTCGGTCCCGGGTCGCCCGGGAGCCCCGAACACGGGGCGCACGACACCGGCTCTCCGAGGACGCCGGGGACCCAGAACCACTAAGCCAGGCGGCGGCCAGGCCCGTTCATGGAGCGTCTCCGGGAGCTGGTCGGGACGGCGGGCCCGCGACGGGTAGGACTGTTCGTCGACGGTCCCAACGCCTTCCGCGAGGAGTTCGACGTCGAGTTCGACCGGCTGCGGGCGATCGCCGGCGAGGAGGGTCGGGTCGCGATCGCCCGGCTGTACGTCGACGAACACGCCACGCCGGGGCTGATCCAGGCCGCCGAGGCCCACGGCTTCGCCGTCGTCACCACCAGCGGCGACGTCGACGTGCGCCTGGCCGTCGACGCGACCGCCGACGCCGTCGCCGGGCGGATCGACGTGCTGGCGATCGTCTCCCGAGACACGGATTTCAAACCCGCCGTGGAGCGGGCCGCAGAGGCCGGCGTCGCGACGGTCGCGATCGCCCCCGGCAGCCACGGCCGCTCGGACGCGCTCCAGAAGGCCGCCGGCCGCGCGATCACCCTCGAGTGACCGGTCACCGGCCGACTTCGGCGGCCGCGAGCAGCGACCCCAGGACCGCGCCGAACAGGACGGCGCCGACCCCGAGGGCGGCCCACGCCGCCGGGCCGGGATCGGCCCCAATCAGCCACTCGACGGCGGCGGTGAGCGCGGAGGGACGGACCGCCTGATCGACGACGATCAGCCCCGCCGAGCCGACGATCGCGTACCAGACGTACCGTCGGATCCGGGCGACGACGGACAGGTCGACGGTCGTCGTCTCGGTCTCGAAGGTGTAGCCGTCGGCGTCCCCGCCGAAGAACAGCTCGTAGCCGGCCCGGCCGACGGCACTCGACCGGCTGGCCCGGGTGGCGCCGGCGACCGAGAGCAGCCCGAGCGTCGCGACCGGTGCCCGAGACCACCAGACAGAGGGGGCGTTGGCGGGGTTTCGGAGCAAGACCAGGACCGCACCGGCGATCGTCGCGACCGGCAGCGCGAGCAGCGACCAGACCGTGATGAGCGTCCCCGTGAGCCCGCCGGGATCGAGAAACACGCGGATCGCGAGCACGACCAGGCTGGCGCCGACCAGTCCCTGGAGGCGGCGCTTCACGCGGGCGAGGGTCGTCCCGTGCCACCGGTCGAGGGTCGGGGCGGCCGCCGCGCGGACCCGCCGGGGATCGAGCGAGCCGTCCCCGCCCAGCAGCGAGCTGTCGGGTGATCGAGCGCGGGACACGCCTGGTAGGTGTCGGCGCCCGAATAAATCCGTTCCGGCCGGGTCTGATCCGGGCGCCGCGGACGGACGAGCGAACGGGTTTTGCCGGCGCCCGGCCAACCGGGCGCATGGTCGAGACGCCGATCCTGGATCACCACATGCACCTCGATCCCGTAAACGGCGAGGGCGCCGCGGCCGCAGAGCGGTTCGCCGCGGCCGGCGGGACCCACCTGCTGGTGCTCAACAAGCCCTCATGGACGCTCAGCGACCGGACCGACGAGCGGGCCTTCCGCGAGACCTTCGAGCTGACCTGCGAGGTCGCCGCCGCGGCCGGCGAGCGCATTCCGGGGCGGGCCTGGCCGGTGGTGGGTGTGCACCCGGCGCTGCTCTCGCGGCTCCGCGAGCGGGGCTACGAGCCCGCGGAAGCCGGGGCGTTCATGCGGGCCGGGCTGGAGATCGCCGCCGAGTTTGTCGCGGACGGCCCCGCGGTGGCGCTCAAGTCCGGGCGCCCCCACTACGAGGTCGAGGAGGCCGTCTGGGCGGCCTCGAACGCGACGCTCAGACACGCGCTCGAGTTGGGCGCCGAGGTGGGCTGTCCGGTCCAGCTCCACACCGAGGGCGGGAACGCCTTCCCCGACGTCGCCGAGTGGGCCGGCGAGCGCGGGCTCGCCCCCGAGCAGGTCGTGGTGCACTACGCCGAGGGTCCGATCGAGGGGGCGATCCCGAGCGTCATCAGCGACAAGGAGAACCTCGTTGCCGCCGCCGAGAGCGACGGGCCGTTTTTCATGGAGACCGACTTCATGGACGACCCCGACCGACCGGGGGCTGTGCTCGGCGTCCGGACGGTGCCCCGGCGGGTCCGGTGGCTCCGCGAGCAGGGCTACGAGGCCGCGATCGAGCGGGCCCACGTCGAGACGCCCGCGCGGGTCTACGGCATCGACACCGAGGCGACCCTCGAGACCGAACCCCGAAACTCATAACCCAGGAGCGACGAACCCGGTGTATGAGCAGTCCCCCGGGTGCGTACTACACCGAGGAACGCTGGCACAACTGGCTCGACCGGCTCCGCGAGGAGACGATCGACCCGGAGGACGAGGAGTCCGCCCGACTGCTGTTGAACCTCCAGGACGACACGGCCATCGCGGTCGCGAAGATCCTCACCGACTACGCCGACACCGCGGCCGGCGATCTCGACCCCGACGACGAGGCCTACCTCGAGG
>CAYRQD010000056.1:0-4789 GCA_964426325.1 uncultured Halobacteriales archaeon
GAGTGGGGAGTACGTACCCCCTGCCTCAACAGAGGCATAGAACGGGAGTCCACGCGAAAGGCTCGAAGCTTGCCCCCGAGGCAATTTACACGTCGTACTTGTAGGTCGCTTCCTCGGGATCGATACCGAAGTCCTCGGGGCCTTCGTCGGGCTCGTCGGGCTCGTCGTCGGCCTGTGCGTCTTTGAACGCCTCCCGGAGTCGCGGGGGCATCCGGAACCGGTCGGGTTCGATCGCCGAGGGGACAGCCTCGGGCGCGGTCGTCTCGCGCTTGTCGGTCAGCCGCGCCTCGAGCTGGGCCGGGAGCTGTCCCCGGTCGATTCGCTCGAAGCCGAACTGCGCGAGGTACTCGGGCGTGTCGGTGAGCCCGTACACCACGTCGAACCCCTCGTCGGCGGCGGTCGTGAGCAGCCGCTCGATGACGTGTGCGCCGACACCCTGGCCGCGCCAGGACTCGAGCACACCGATGCTCGTCAGCTCGCAGAACTCGCCGCCGTCGGTCTTGTGGACCCGGATCCGGCCGAACCCGGCCCGCTCGTCGTTCGTCTCCTCGACTGCGATCACGTAGTCTCGGGAGCGAAACGCCGTCTCGTCGAGTCCCATCTCCTCGATGTGATCGAGCAGCCAGACCTCGTCTCTGTTTTTCGCGTCCCGAACGTACATACGAACAGCTACGTCTCGCCGATATAAGCATTTACCGGGAGGCGGACCCGCCACGCGTAGGCGAGACCTGCCGGGGACGGAGCCAAACAGCTATGAGCCAGCCGCCCCCTCGCCGAGACATGAGCGGGCTGGACCAGACAGAGCGGATCGTCTACGAACCGGACGAGCGGTTCCGCGAGGCGAGCAACGTCGCGGCGTTCATAGACGAGTACGACATCGAGAACTACGAGGAGCTCCACCGGCGCTCGACGACCGAGATCGACGGCGTCGAGGCCTCGGGGCTGGACTGGTTCTGGGACGCGGTCGTCGATCACCTCGGGCTCGAGTTCGACGAGCCCTACGATCGGGTCCGAGACGCCGCCGAGGGCCCGCAGTTCACCGACTGGTACGTCGGCGGCCGGCTCAACATCGCGCACAACACCCTCGACCGACACGCCCGCCCCGACGCGGCAGCGCGCAACCGGGTGGCCTGCATCTGGGAGGGCGAACCGCACGAGGGAGCGGCCGTCGACGACCCGACGGGGCGCGATCCGACCGCCGAGCCAACCGAGGTCCGACAGGTCACCTACCAGGAGCTGCACCGACAGGCAAACCGCGTCGCAAACGCCCTCACCGAGCGCGGCGTCGGGGTCGGAGACACCGTCGGTCTGTACATGCCGATGGTCCCCGAGATCATCGCGATCCTCTACGGAACGTTCAAAATCGGCGCGATCGCGGTGCCGATCTTCTCCGGGTTCGGCGTCGACGCGACCGCCACGCGGATCGAAGACGCCGAGCCCGCCGTGCTGTTCACCGCCGACGGGTTCTACCGCCGGGGCCGAGAGATCGGGCTGAAAGGCGACGCCGACGCCGCGATCGAGCGGGCCGGCCAAGTCAAGCACACCATCGTCTACGACCGGCTGGGTGCCGACGTGAACTGGACCGACCGCGACGAGCCCTGGAGCGAGGCCGTCGGCGACCAGCCCGCGCGCTTCGAGACCCGATCCCTGCCCGCCGATCAGGAGTCGATGTTGCTGTACTCCTCGGGGACGACCGGCGAGCCGAAAGGAATCGTTCACACCCACGCCGGCGGCCTGGTCCAACCCGCCAAGGAGATCTACTTCTCGTTCGACCACCAACCGTCGGACCGGTTCTTCTGGGTGTCGGATATCGGCTGGATGATGGGCCCGTGGACGCTGATCGGCACCCACGCCTTCGGCGGCACCGTCTTCATGTACGAGGGCGCGCCCGATTACCCCACCCCCGACCGGTACTGGGAGATGATCGACCGCCACGAGCTGTCGGTTTTCGGCGTCTCCCCGACAGCCGTTCGGGCGCTGCGAGAGCGCGGCGAGGAGTGGCTCGATGGACACGACCTGTCCTCGCTGCGCTTGCTGGGCTCGACCGGCGAGCCCTGGGACCCCGAGTCCTGGCAGTGGTTCCACGAGACGGTCGGGGACGGCGAGGTGCCGATCATGAACATCTCCGGGGGCACCGAGATCTTCGGCTGTTTCCTCCAGCCGCTGCCGATCCACTCGCTGAAACCATGCACGCTGGGCGGTCCAGCCTTGGGTATGGACGTCGACATCGTCGACGCCCGCGGCGAGTCGGTCGCCGAGACCGGCCAGCGGGGCTATCTGGTCGCGCGCTCCTCGGCCCCGTCGATGACCAACTCGCTGTGGAGCGGCGACGAGCGGTACCTCGAGGAGTACTGGAGCCGGTTCGAGGACACCTGGGACCACGGCGACTGGGCCCAGCGCGACGACGACGGATTCTGGTTCCTGCACGGCCGGTCGGACGACGTGCTCAACGTCGCCGGCCGGAAGGTCGGGCCCGCGGAGGTCGAGGGCGCCCTGATCGACCACGAGGCGGTGTCCGCCGCCGCCGCGGTCGGCGCCGACGACGAGACCACCGGTACCGCGGTCATCGCCTACGTCACCCTCGAGCCAGGCCACGAGGAGAGCGACGAGCTGCGCGGGCAGCTCCGCGAGCGGGTCGGCGCGGAGCTCGGCAAGCCGTTCCGGCCGCGAGAGGTGCTGTTCGTCGACGAGTTCCCCACGACCCAGAGCGGCAAGATCGTTCGGCGGCTGATCGCCGATGTCTACGCCGGCGAGCAGCCCGGTGACCTCTCGAGCATCGAAAACCCCGACGCGCTCGAGAGCATCGCCGCCGCCCGCTGACGCGAGACGGCCCCCGTCGAGGGCGAAGCCGGTCGCCCGTCTCTCGTGCACGCACGGCTCCCCCCGGAGCCACCACAAGGTTCATGTGACGACAACACATACCACAGCGTGAGGTGATGTCAGACTCTATCCGGTAACAGACGATCCCCCTACGACCGAACAGCTGACTCACCAACTGACACCCTTCTCCACACACTGTCGCCGATCGGCTCCGACCCGGTCGGAGCCACACCTACTCAGAGTCACGCCGACGGTTCACGAGCGGTACGACGCGGATGCCATGGGACTCGACCCCGAGGGGGTCGACAGAGAAGACAGAGAGGACAGAGAAGGCCACGGGGGCCTCCCCAGACGGCTCACATGTAGCCCAGATCTCGGAGCCGCTCCATGAGGTCTTCCTTGTCCTGTGCCCGGCCGGCCCGTTCGGTGGTCTCCTCGAGATCCTGGAGCCAGGCCGGCTCGTCGGTGGTCTTGTCCGTCGAGACCTCCGAGCCGAGCGACCGATAGCCGGTGACGTACTTGGGCGAGACCGGAATGTCGGCCCACTCGAGGTCTCCCGGGAGGTCCGTCGCCGACTGGGGGACGTGTCCCTCCGGGAACCCCGGGACGGTCTCGGGCACGACGTACTCCCAGAAGGCGTCCCAGACGTCCCGCTCTGCGAACTGCAGAATCGGGTGGATCCGGTCGTGGGGCGGGTAGGTGTCGGGATCGTGTCGGGGCGAGAAAAACGTCTCCTCGGCGCGGGCCTCCTGTTCGTCCCAGCGCACGCCCGAGAGCACGCCGTCGATCTCGTACTGGCGGAGCGCGTCGTTCAGCGCAACGGTCTTCAACAGGTGGTTGCCGACGTAGGTGTCGAGCAGGTACGGGAACGTCTCGTCTTCGTACTCGAGGATCTCTCGGACGTGCCGGCGGTTGTGCTCGTCGAGCGCGTCGACGGGGATCTCGTCGCCGGGGTCAAGCTCGTTGGCCTCGACGTAGGCGCCGACGTCGTCGTTGCTGGCGTAGTGCACGTCGACGCCCCACTCCTCTGCCCAGCGGTCGACGAACTCGTGGATCTCGTCGAAGTGCTGGAAATGATCGATGAAAATCGCCGGTGGCATCTCGAAGCCGAACTCCTCTGCGACCTCGGCGACGAAATACAGCGTCAGCGTCGAGTCCTTGCCGCCGGTCCACATCACCGCCGGGCGCTCGTACTCCTCGAGCCCGCGGCGCGTGACCGCGATCGCCTGTTCGATCTTCGCCTCGAGGGTCGGATACTCGGCCGGCGACTCGCCCTCGCCGGCGCCGTACTCCACGTCGACGTACTCCGGAAACGCGGCCATACCGGAGCCGTGTCGGCCCCGCGACAAGACCATTTCCATTTCCTCCCGGGGGGTCCGGTGCCGGCACGCAGCCGTTCCCACGAGATCGAACGACCACGGCCACCTGGAGGGGCCGAGTCCGTCTCGGGCAGACAGATACAAATGCACCGCCGTCTTGCCCCGTACATGGCGGCGAGCGGTCAGGACCGCGATCGCGAGGACGAGCCCGACGTGGATCTTCCCGGGCTGGCGGCGACGGCAGTGACGTTCCTCACCCTCGTGGTCGCCTTCGGTCTGCTTGGGCTTGGCGTCGAGGCGTTTTGGGTGGCGTTTCCGATCGGGTTCGGCGGTCTGTTGCCGCTGTCGGTCGTGCTCACGAAGTGGTACGAGTCACGCACCGAGCGGTCCCGGGATCGGGCGACAGAGTCGACCGAGACCGACGACGCGCTCGCGGCGCTTCGCGAGCGCTACGCCAGGGGCGAACTCAACGAGGCCGAGTTTGAGGCCCGGGTCGAACGGCTCCTCGAGACCGAATCGATCGACGACGCCGACACCCTCCTCGGCACCGGAGAGACCGGCGACCCCGACACGTCGGGTGACACCCCGGAGGATCTCGAGCGAACGCGGTGACTCGTGGCGGTGCGATCGAACGACATCGCGTGACAGCG
>CAYRQD010000057.1:0-4180 GCA_964426325.1 uncultured Halobacteriales archaeon
CTGACCCGACCGCGACGACGAATCGCCCGTGTTTTTCACCGCCGGCCGCCAACCCGACCGCAATGGACGAACAGATTCGCGAGCGAGTCCGCGAACAGGCCGAGATCGACGCGCTGTTTAACGCCGTCAAACACGGCGACGAGGCACAGGTCGGCGCGATCATGGGACCGCTGCTCGGCGAGCACCCCGAGTTCCGCGAGTACGGCGACGAGATTCCCGGGGCGATCGGTCCGGTCGTCGAAGAAGTAAACGCGCTGTCCCCGACCGAACGCCGCGAGCGGCTGGCCGAACTGGCCCCCGATCGACTCGAGACCCTCGAGACCGAGGACGACGACGAGCGAGTCCTTCCCGAGCTGCCCGGGACCGAGGGGGTCGACGAGGTCCGGATGCGGGTCGCCCCCAACCCCAACGGGCCCTGGCACGTCGGCCACGCCCGGATGGCGGCGGTCGTCGGGACCTACAAAGAGCTGTACGACGGCTCCTTTATTTGTCGGTTCGACGACACCGATCCCGACACGAAACGGCCCGATCTCGAGGCCTACGACGCGATCCTCGGGGCCATCGAGTATCTCAGGTTCGAGCCCGACGACGTGATTCGGGCCAGCGACCGGCTGGAGATCTACTACGAGCACGCCCGGGAGCTGATCGACGCCGGCGGTGCCTACACCTGCTCGTGTCCCGCGGGGCAGTTCTCCGAGCTGAAAAACGCCGGCGAGGCCTGCCCCCACCGCGACAAGCCAACAGAGCGGACCCGCGAGGAGTTCGGGCGGATGATCGCCGGCGAGTACGGCGAGGGCGAGATGGTCCTGCGGGTCCGGACAGACATCGAACACAAAAACCCCGCGCTCCGGGACTGGGTGGCCTTCCGGATCGTCGACCGACCTCACCCCAGGAGGACCGCCGCCGAGTACCGGTGCTGGCCGATGTTGGACTTCCAGAGCGGGATCGACGACCACCTGACCGGTGTCACTCACATCATCCGGGGGATCGACCTACAGGACTCCGCGAAGCGCCAAGGGTTCGTCTACGAGTACTTCGGGTGGGAGTACCCGGAGGTGATCCACTGGGGGCACGTCCATGTCGACGAGTACGACCTCCCGCTCTCGACCTCGACGCTGAAGGAGAAAATCGAGGCCGGCGAGCTGGACGGCTGGGACGACCCGCGGGCCCCGACCGTTGCCGCGCTCCGGCGCCGCGGGATCCGCGGGCGGGCCGTCGTCGAGGCGATGGTCGAGCTGGGCACCTCGACCTCGAACGTCGAGCTGTCGATGTCGAGCGTCTACGCGGCCAACCGCGAGCTGATCGACGACGGGGCCGACCGGCGCTTTTTCGTCCGCGAGGAGACCGTCGAGTGCCCGGTCGACGGCGGGCCGGCGGTCGGAACCCCACCGGTACACCCCGACCACGAGGAGCGGGGCCGGCGGGAGATCCCGGTCGAGGACCGAGTCGTTCTCGAGCGGGCTGATCTCCCCGCGGCTGGCGAGCGGGTCTGGCTGAAGGGGTTCGGGCCGGTCAGACGGACCGGCGAGCGGCTGGTCTGCACCGACGACGACCTCTCGGTGACCAGGGAGGGCGTCGACATCGTCCACTGGGCACCGGCCTCAGGTCCGGAGATCCGGCTCCGGACACCGGAGGGCGACGTGACTGGAATCGCCGAGCCCGGTATCGAGACCCACGAGCCCGGGGACGTGGTGCAGTTCGAGCGGGTCGGGTTCGCCCGGATCGACGGCCGCGAGCCGCTCGTAGCGTATTTCGCCCACCGCTGAGTCGAGGGGTGTTTTACCCGGCGGGCCGTACCGACCTCGTGCGCGAGAGCATCCTCGAGACCATCGGCTCGCCGATGGTGACGATCGACGCTCCAGCGGGGACGGAGATCGCCGCCAAGCTCGAGTCGTTTAACCCCGGCGGATCGGCCAAGGACCGCCCCGCCCTGGCGATGGTCGAGGCCGCGGCGGCCGACGGGCGGCTCGACCCGGAGACGACGATCGTCGAGCCCACGAGCGGGAACACGGGAATTGGACTCGCGATGGTCGGCGCGGCGAAGGGATACGACGTTCGCATCGTGATGCCGGCCTCGAAGTCCGTCGAGCGTCGCCGGCTCATGCGGGCCTACGGGGCGACAGTCGAGCTGGTCGAGGGCGACATCGCGGCCGCCCGGGACCGGGTCGACCGGCTCGCCGAGGACCCGGAGTACGTGCAGCTGGGCCAGTTCGAGAACCCGGCCAACCCCGAGGCACACTACCGGACGACAGGACCGGAGATCCTCGAGGCGGTCGACCGGCCGATCGACGCGCTGGTCGCCGGCGTCGGCACCGGCGGAACGATCTCGGGGGTCGGGCGGCGGCTCAGGGAGGCGTACCCGGAGGTAGAGCTCGTCGCCGTCGAGCCCGAAACGAGCGCCGTTCTGTCGGGCGAGCCGGCGGGCGAGAACGGCTTCCAGGGGATGGGGCCGGGGTTCGTCAGCGAGAACACCGATACGGCCCTGCTCGACGACGTCGAGACCGTCGAGCTCGCGGCCGCCGAGCGGGAGTGTCGCCGGCTGGCCCACGAAGAGGGGATCCTCGTCGGCCAGTCCTCGGGGGCCTCGGCGATCGGCGCGCGCCGGGTCGCCAAGCGGCTCGCAGAGGCCCCCTCCGAGCCGCTCGTGGTGACGGTCTTCTGGGACTCCGGCGAGCGGTACCTCTCGGCGGGCACCTTCGAGGAGTGACCCCGGCCGCCCGCCGAACGGCGGGGATTCGGACGCGATTCCAAGGCGACCGGCGATCGAGCGCAGCGGGGCGCTGTCCTACCGACCGAACTCCGCTTCGGTCACGCGGACACGCAGAGTCTCCTCGACCGGCCGCAGGTCGTAGTTCGGGAGCTCCCCGCCGTGGTCGGAGCGAGCGAGAAACATCGGTTCAACGAGCCGAGGCGGATCGTCAGGGTCGGGATCGGACTCGGATTCGGACTCGGACTCGGGCTCACCGTCGGACTGCACGCCGTAGATCTTGAGGAACCGCGCCGAGTCGGCGGGCTCGAGCTCACCGGCCCTGATGCTGGTCGCGACCCCCCGGGAGAGCCACTCGGAGTCGCTGACCGACGGCTCGAGAACGAACGCGTCGGCCGCGAACCGGACGAGATGCCAGTTCAGGTCGTTACACAGTGCGACAGCCGCCCCCAGACTGACGGTCTCGACGGCCACGCTGTTCGCGAACGGCTCGGCTAGCTCGTATGCCGCGAGCGCCCGGCGGGATGTCTCCCGCGAGAGCAGCTCGTAGCGGAGGTTCGTGTCGTCGTCGCCGAGGAGACAGACCCGCGTCACTGCCTCGATACACGCGGGGGCGGCCCAAAGCGATTTCGCCGGTCAGAACGTGTTCAGTTCGCCGTCGATGACTCGGTCGGTGACGTCGGTGACGTTCGCGAGCTCGCGGTCGATCACCGCCGCGAGGTCGTCCTCGATCGCCTCGACGGCGACGCCGTCCTCGGGGATGACCCGAGCGTCTGCGACCTGTGGCCGATCGATCGGCTCGCCGATCTGGCTGAGCAGCCGGACCTGGAGCTGGCGGACGCCGTCGACCTCCTCGGCGGCTGCGCGCGCGAGCTCGGTGCTCAGCAGGTTGTAGATCTTCCCGATGTGGTTGACCGGGTTCTTGCCGCTGGTCGCCTCGAGGCTCATCGGTCGGTTGGGCGTGATCAGCCCGTTCGCGCGATTCCCCCGGCCGACCGAGCCGTCGTCGCCCTGTTCGGCGCTCAGGCCCGTCGTCGTCAGGTAGATCGCGCCGGTCTCGTGGTCGTCTGCCGTGTTGACCGAAACCGTCACCGTCCGGTCGGTGATCTCGGTCGCGACCTCCCGGACGTAGGCCTCGACGCCGTCGACGGCCGACCGGTAGGCCCCCATGTCGGGGACGTGTTCGTCGACGATCGCCGCGGCGACGGTCACGTCGATCCGGTCGCCCTCGCGTTTGCCCATGACCTTGATGTCCTGACCGACCGCCGGGTGCTCGCGGGTGTACTCGCCGTTGAGCCGCCGTTCGGTCTCCCGGACGATCCGTTCGGTCTCTGTCAGGGGCGCGTGACTGACGCCGTAGCTCGTGTCGTTTGCCATCGGGACGGTCCCGTCCTCGCCGAACACCTCCTGGAGGTCGCCGCTGCCCTCGCCGAGCCTGACGTCGACGATCACGTCCGAACCCACGTCGAGGTG
>CAYRQD010000058.1:0-3817 GCA_964426325.1 uncultured Halobacteriales archaeon
GCGATCGCCGAGACGTTTGCAGAGCACGGTGCGTCGGTCGTCGTCGCCGACCTCAGGCGCGACCCGCGACAGGGCGGCACACCCACTCACGAGCTGATACGAGAGCAGGGCGGCGAGGCCGTGTTCGCCGAGTGTAACGTCGCCGACTACGAGGACTGTGTCGCGGCAGTCGAGGCCGCAGAGGAGTTCGGCGGCGTCGACGTGATGGTGAACAACGCGGGCATCGTCGGGCCACAGGAGCCGCTCGTCGAGCTCGATTTCGAGGAGTACCAGCAGCTGATGAATATCAACCTCACGGGCGTGTTCCACGGCTCCAAGGCGGCCGCGGTACGGATGCTCGAACACGGCGACGGCGGCAGCATCATCAACATGTCCAGCGTCGCGGGCATAAACGGCTACGGCGGTATCACTCCCTATTCCGCCGCGAAAGGCGGCGTCCGGCTGTTTTCCTACGCGCTGGCGAGCGAACTCGGGCCCGACGGGATCAGGGTCAACGCGGTCCACCCGGGGGTGATCGAGACCGCGATGACCACAGAAGACTCCCCCACCGTCGGAACCGAAGAGGGTGAGCAGCTCAAACAGACGATCCCGCTCCGTCGGTTCGGCCAGCCCGAGAACGTAGCCGACGTCTGTCTGTTCCTGGCGAGTGAACTCTCCGCGTATGTCACCGCTGAGTCGATCATCGTCGACGGGGGAGAACTCAACAGCGTGTGACCTGAGTGCGAGAGGCGGTCCCGTCGGGACGACCGACCCGCCGGCGTGACTGGCCCGATCGATGGAAATGTTCGTCCCGACACCGCTCATATCACTGCGTTTGTATATCTGTCTGTCAGTTCCGTGGTATCAAACACGAAAATTGGCGGGTGAGGTTGAAATACGCCATGTGAGATGTCTCGGACATGGCAGGCGCACCAGGCGGGGAGACAGAGAGTAGAGCAGAACAGTTCATTCAGAACGTTCCGGACGGATCGCGCATCGCAGACGAGTCGTTCACGCGGCGCCACCGCGCGATCCTGGTCGCGGTCGCGATCCAGCTGCCGATCCTGTTCGCGATCGGGCGGTTCTCGGGGACCGAGTCGATCACCGGGGCGACGCTGCCCGAGATCCCGCTCGTCGAGTCGATCGCGGGCGTCGGGATCGTCGCCGCGGCGCTCGCGGTCGGCGTCGCGCCGCGGTTACCTCGGCGGGTTCGGTCCGCGACCGCGTCGTTTGCGTTCATGTTGGCGGCCTCGGTGCTCGCGTACTTCTCGGGGGGGTTCATCGAGGCACACTTCCTGTACTTCGTCGGCGTCGGGGTAGTGGCGGCCTACGAGGACTGGCTGCCCTTTGCCGTCGCGATCGGATACGTCGCCTTCCAGCACAGCGTCTTCGGACTGCTCGAGGGCGTGACCGTTTACAACCACCCGGCTGCGATGGCAAACCCCGTCACCTGGGGGATGATCCACGCGTTTTTCGTTGGGTGTCTCGCGGTCGCCGTGCTCGTCCAGTGGCAGTCCGTGAGCGCCGCCCGTGATCGGGTCGAACGGCGGCTGCGCGAGGCCGAACAGGCAAAAGAGGAGGCCGAACGGGAGCGCGAGCGCGCAGAAAAACAAAAGGAAGACGCCGAAGCCGCCCGCGAGGAGGCAGAAGAAAAGCGCCGGGAGGCAAAACGACAGCGCGAGCGGGTGCGGGAACTCAACGAGCAGCTCTCGGAGTCGTACGGACAGACGATCGAGGCGTGTGCGGACGGCGATCTCACGCAGCGCCTCGACGAGGACGTCGACAGCGAGGCGATGGCCGCGCTGGCGGCGACGTTCAACGAGATGCTCGACGAGTGGGAGGAGACCGTCGTCGAGATGCAGCGGTTCGGCGAGACCGTCACGGAGATGAGCGCCGAGGTCTCCTCGAGCGCCGAGGAGATGGAGGCGGCCAGTGGGTCGGTGGCAGAGTCCGCCCAGGAGATCGCCGCGGGGGCGGACAAACAGAGCAGACAGCTCGAGGACGCCTCCCAAGAGATGAGCACCGTCTCCGCGACCGTCGAGGAGGTGGCGTCCTCGGCCGACGAGGTCGCACAGACCGCGCGAACGGCCGTCGAACGGAGCGAAGCGGGCAGGGACGCGGCCGACGAGGCGAGCGAAGAGATCGAGGCGATCGACGAACAGACCGAGCTGGTGACCCGGCACATCGAGTCCTTGGACGAGGAGATGGAGGGGATCAGCGAGATCGTCGACCTGATCGCCGAGATCGCAGACCAGACGAACATGCTCGCGCTGAACGCCTCGATCGAGGCCGCCCGGGCCGGTGAGGACGGCGCCGGCGACGAGGGTGACGGGTTCGCCGTCGTCGCCGACGAGATCAAGAGCCTGGCAGAGGAGGTCGCCGCCGCGACCGACGACATCGAAGGCCGGATCGAGTCGGTCCGGGAGACGACCGAGGCGAGCGTCGAGGAGGCCGAACAGATGCGTGCTCGCGTCGACGAGGGGACCGAGGCCGTCGAGTACACCACGACGGTCTTCGAGGAGATCGCACGGTCGGTCGGCGAGGCCGAGGACGGCATCCAACAGATCAGCGAGGCGACCGACGACCAGGCGGCGTCGGTCCAAGAGATGGTGTCGATGATCGACGAGGTGTCCGCGGTCAGCCAGCAGACCTCCGCCGAGGCCGAGAACACCTCCGCCGCGACCGAACAGCAGGCCGCGTCGATCGCGGAGGTCTCGGACAGCGCGGGACAGCTCTCGGAGCTGGCGACGGAGCTGGGCGAGCGACTCTCGGCCTTCCAGACCCGGCAGGAGACCGACGAGGCCAGCGCTCGCTCGCTCGCATGAGGTGGTGACGGTCGCCGGGGTCGGCGGTACCGTCTCTGTTGTCCGCGCTCTCCACTCTCCGCAGAAGCCCGGGTGAACGCTCCGAGCGGCACACGGCCGAGCGGACGGTACGAGCCCCGGCCGTCGGAGGCTCACGACTGCGCGGCCGACCGACCGTCGGGCAAGGCCCCGGCGTGACCGGAATGTTCATGGGTCGTTCGGCGGAAATCAGGGCAGATCGACCCGCATGTCAGCACAGACCACCGCGGCACTCGTGACCGGAGCGGCACAGGGGATCGGCGAGGCGATCGCGAAGCGACTGGGCAGGGAGGCGGCCTACGATCAGGTCGTTTGCATCGACGTCCAAGAGACGGTCGAGCGGACCGCGGCAGCGGTAGAGGGTGGTCGCGGGTACGTCGGTGACGTCACTGATCAAGACCGGATCGAGGAGATCGTCGCCGATGTCGAGACGGAGGCAACGATCACGACCGCGGTGAACAACGCCGGGCTCTCGCGGTACTTCTGGATCGAGGACCTCGAGCCCGAGGAGTGGGACGAGATCGTCGACATCAACCTGACCGGCCAGTACAACGTCTGTCGGGTCGTCGGGCCTCGGATGTACGAGCGCGAAGAGGGGGCGATCGTCAACATCTCGAGCGGGGCCGGACAGCGGGGCAGCGTCAGCGGCGGCGTCCACTACTCGGCCTCGAAGGCCGGGATCTTCGGGCTCACGAAGGGACTGGCGAAACAGCTGAGCCCGTACGTGCGGGTGAACTGCGTCGTGCCGGGGCTGATCGACACTGCCGCCGGATCCAGCGGCGACGAGGCTGGCGGCCTCTGGACCGACGAGGGACTCGATCGGATGCAACGACTGATTTTGCTGCAGCGGAGCGGGCGGCCCGAGGAGGTCGCGGCAGCCGTTGCCTTTCTTGCCTCCGAGGAGGCCTCCTACGTCACCGGGACGACCCTCGATGTTGACGGGGGGGCAAGTCTCATGCCGACCAAGGAGTTTCTCATGCCCGACTCCGAGAACA
>CAYRQD010000059.1:0-3336 GCA_964426325.1 uncultured Halobacteriales archaeon
ACGCCGCTCGCGATCGCGGGTTGACCCGACACGTCGGCGTGAGTAACTTCCGGAAAAAGAAACTCGACCGCGCCCGGGCACTCGCTGACTCCCCGATCGTGACCGACCAGGTACTGTTCAATCCGTGGTGGCGCCAGCGGGACTTACTGCGGTACTGCCAAGACGCGGACGTGCTCCTCACCGCATACAGCCCGCTCGCAAACGGCGGCGCGATCGACGACGAGCTGCTCGCCGAGATCGGCCGGCGGTACGACAAGACCGGCCCGCAGACGGCCCTGCGGTGGACGATCCAACACGAGAACGTCGTGACGATCCCGATGTCGACCGCGCCGGCACACATCGCCGAGAACATCGACGTCTTCGATTTCCGCCTGACAGCGGGCGAACACGACCGGATCGGCGACCGATCGATGCTCTCGACGCTCCGGACGATGGCGGCCGCGCGGCTGGGCTGACCGGTATACGAACGGCCTACAGCTCTTCTGCCAGCTCGTCGGCGTCAACGTCCGCCTCCTCGAGGGCCTCTTCGAGGCCGCCGGCGCCGCCAGCGCCGCCCATCATCCCTGGCATGCCCATTCCCATGCCGCCGCCGTCGATGATCTCCTCGACGACGATCCGGTCGACTCCCAGCAGGTCGATCAGCTGCTGGCCGATCTGCTGTTTCTGCATCATCCACTGCTGGTTCATCGTCAGCTGGGGCGTGGCCTCGATGTACAGCGACTCCTTCTCGACCTCGACGGTCTCGAGCTCGGGGTCCGCCTCTTGTTCCTCGTCCTCGCCTTCGCCGTCTTCGCCGCCCTCGCCGGGGTCGACGAGCTGTTCCTCCTCGACGAGATCGGTCTCGAAGCGCACCGCGAGATCCAGATCCAAGAACAGCCGAAGCAGCTGCTCGGCCTGTTCCGTGCGGTCTTCGACGGTGTCGAGCACCTCGTACTCGTACTCGATGTCGGCACCGGCGAGCGGGTGGTTGAAATCGACCCGGGCGCGCCCGCCGACGATGGTCTCGACGAACCCCTCGTCGCCGTCGATCCGGACCTGCGCGCCGGGGTACCGGTCGTCCTCGGGGATTCGGTCGGTGCTGATCGTCCGTACCTCGTCGTCGTCGTACTCGCCGAAGGCCTCGCCGGCCGGCACGACCGCCGTTCCGGACGCGCCGACGGTGCTCCCGACGATCTCCTCCTCGACCCCGGGGAACAGGTGTCCCTCGCCGAGCACGATCACCCGGGGCTCGAACTCCTGGTCGGCGTCGACGCCCTCGTCGTCTGCCACCGCGGGATCGGTCGTGTCGACCAGCTGGTCGTCCTCGACGGTTCGGGCGGTGTAGTCGACGGTCACGAAGTCACCCTCGTCGAGCGTTTCCTCGTCGGTCTCTTCGACGGTCTCGTCCTCGGTGCCTTCGGCGTCGGTCGCCGCCTCGGTCTCCGTCTCCGTCTCGGTGGCCGTCGTCTCCTCGGCGTCGGTCGCCGCCTCGGGCTCGCCGGCCTCGTCGGCTGACTCCTCGTCGTGGTCGTCGCTCATACCGACGATATGTGGCGCACCGACGGTTAAGAACACCGTTTCTGCGCTCCCAGCCGGGCCTACGCGGGCCGGACCAGCACTAGGGCGTCCTCGCCGTCGGCGTAGTAGCTCGCGGCCGTCCGGCGGTGTTCGAAGCCCCGGGACTCGTACAGCGAGCGCGCCGGATCGTTGCTCTCTCGCACCTCGAGTTTGATCGCCGTTGCCCCCTGGTTCGACAGGACCGCGATCGCTCGGTCGAGCAGCCGGCCGCCGATCCCCCGGCCGCGGCTCCCCGGCGCGACCGCGAGGTCCTTGACGTGTCCGACCTGGCGTGCGGAGTCGGCGAGCAGGTTCGCCACGACGAACCCGACGACGCCGCCGCCGTCGGCGACGAGAAAGCCCGGGGTGTCCAGGAACGTCTCGAAGGCGGCGTACGGCCAGGGTTGGGAAAACGAGGCCTGCTCGATCCGGTGGACCGCGAGCAGGTCCATCCGCTCGGCCCGGCGGACAGTCGGGACCGCCCGGTCGCCGGACAGGGGTGTCGTCACGCTAATCGGTACGGCGGGCCGATAAATAGGTCTGGTCCTTCGAGACCGTCGTCCGTCTCGCCCGGCGGGGTCCGCGGCGGTCCTCAGGCCATCTCGTCGCGGCCCTCCGTGCCCCGTTCGAAGCTCCGTGTGGGGCCCTCGGTCGGCGCCCGGTGGCTGAGGTCTTTCATCGGCTCGGCTCGATCGGTCGCGTCGTCTGTGCTCTGCGTGCGTTGCGTGCCGTCGCGCTCGGGCTGTGTGTCTGTCATCGTGTGCGGTGTGAGAGTGGCTGCTCCTCGGTGCGTGCGGAACCGGACTGTGGTGGAGTAGGTGTAGGGGTAGCTAGACCCCTACGAGAATATCGGCCGCGAGCGCGAGCCGGGCGTCGGTCGCGTCGTCGGCTCGTGCCATACTCCCCGATTTATCCGACCGGTATATAAATTCTTCCCCGCAACCGGAGCGGCTTTTATGCCCGGGCGCCTACTCGTGTCGTGGACCTGCACGTCCGGTACGGCGCCGACGACGATCCCGAGAAGTGCACGGCCCGGCAGCTGGCGAAGTTCGACCTCGTCGAGTTGCACCGCTCGGACGCGGCGACGCCGCCGGGAGTCGTCCTCGATCCCTTCGCCGATCGGGCCCTGTCACCGGCCGACGCCGACGCCGACCGGCTGGTCGCCCTGGACATCTCCTGGGAGACCGCGAACGACGACCCCGAGACCGTCGCGTCCAGGCTCGCTGGCCGGCACCGGTCGCTGCCCTTCCTGGTCGCGGCCAACCCCGTGAACTACGGGACGCCGTTCCAGCTAACCACTGTCGAGGCAGTTGCCGGGGCGCTCGCGATCCTGGGCGAGCGCGCCCGCGCTGAGGGGCTTCTCTCGAAGGTCCGGTGGGGCGAGACGTTCCTTGAGCTCAACGCCGAACCGCTCGATCGGTACGCGGCCTGTGCCGACTCGAGTGAGGTGATCGCGGTTCAGTCCGAGTACCTCGACCGCGGCGCCGAGGACTGAGACGGCCGACCGACGAGTCCGAGACGACAACCCTTATTCCCGTCGCCAGCCACCATCTCGTATGGCAAGATTCGACACCGCCGAAGAGCGCATCTTCGACACGCAGATCTGTATGCGGTGTAACGCCCGCAACCCCCAGCGGGCGGACCAGTGTCGGAAGTGTGGCTACGGCAACCTCCGGCCGAAGGCCCGCGAGAGCAGAAGCGCATAAGACGGCCGGCGAACTTTTTTCGCCGAACGATCGTACGCCGTCACTCCTCCGGATACTTGGGTTCGCGGCGCTCGGCCCGCGAGAGCGCCCGATC
>CAYRQD010000060.1:0-2668 GCA_964426325.1 uncultured Halobacteriales archaeon
CAAAGACTGCGACACCGGCGACCATCGACAGTACCATAATCGCGGCAAGGAACACCGCGCGTCCCTTCTCGCGATATGAGTTTGTGTCTGTATTCATGGTTTGTGTGTGTCTGTTTCCTACCCCGAGTCGGACCGTTCCGGCCCGCGACGAGACGACGACACCGACCGGCGCGACCACAAATCGGGCCGTACTGGCTCCAGGCTCATGGGTAGGGCTACGGTGGGCGATACCGTTGGAGTCGGTAAATACTTTGTCCTTTCTCGCACCACCGAATACGCCCCGTCAGACAGCCGTCGTGCGATTCTCTCTCAGGGGCGCGAGTCCGATCACTGACTGGAGTATAAAAATGCCTCACACGAGACAGCGAACTATTTCTGATTTGCTCCCGTACTCGGGCATGAGTACACGCGGGCGAAGTTGCTCGCGACGGTGGTAGCCCGAAGGCCGAGATAGTGGATTCCCAGGCGGTTCCTCACGCGGAGCCGTCGCGGAACCGTGTGATCGGAACGGAAGAAACCTCCTCGTAATCGTCATCGCCGCCGACGAGCAGCGTCGCGTCGACGGATGCTGCGGTCGCCAGCGCGAACGAATCGCCGAGTGCCGGGTTGTGCTCGAGGACGTACTCCGAGGCGGCCGTCCAGACATCCTCGATGTCGACGCGTTCGACACCGAGATCGGTGAGCCAGTCGAGATACTCATCGGCGGGCTCTCGATCGTACTTCCGAGCGATGGTGTACCGGATCTCGGCGAGGCTCACGTAACTGGCGTACCCGGTGGCCGCCCCGGCGGCGACCGCGTCCAGATACTCTTCGACGACTTCGCTTCCGGGCTCGTCGTCCGCGTGTGCGACCAACGGCTCGGCATCGAAGACGACCCGGTCAGGAAGAGTCATTTCGTTAGTTCTCCGGCGAGACACGGCGGTCGCGCTCGGTGCGGTCCCGCTCGCGCTTTTCCCGGAGGATCTCCGAGGCGGGCGCGTCCGTGGACGCCTCACTCCGGGTCGCGAACCCGCGCATCTCGCTTGGAGACGGAACCTGCTCGACGAGCACCGAACCGTCCTCAGTCTCCCGGAACAGCACTCTGCCGGGGGCCGTAATCCCGAGTTTCTCTCGGAACCGCTTCGGGATGGTCGCCTGGCCGTGTTTGGTCACCGAAACAATTTCTTTTTCAGAATCTTTCGATTGTTCTGATCTACTCATTATTCATATTTTTACTATATTCATACTTAACCCTTCCCCAGTGCGAGCGAGCTCGAAAGGTGAAGCGAACGGCCGGGGTGATCCAGACTGGTGACCCTCGAAGGAGAGGTAACTCACAACGTAACGAGAGAAGCGACGAACTCCCACGTGGCGAGATTTCACGTCATAGGCGGTCAATTCGGGCAGATCCTCAGTAAAAAAGGACGCCGTCGTCCCAGCTTCAGGGAGCGACAGCGGGCTGGGTCGTGGTAGGCGCGTCGGAGACGGTAATCGACTCGACGGAGCCGGTGTCGGTGTCGAGCGGTTCACCGGTGCGGTAGTGCTGTAGCAGCGTCACGACATCGCTCGCCTCAATGGTTCGGTCGGAGCCGGGGACGATCTCGTCGGTGTCCCAGTACTCGAGTGCGGTCCGGACCTCGCCGAGCGTGACGACGTTGTCGTGGCCGGCGATCGCCCGGGCGGGCTCGACGACGACGGTCTCGCCGTTGAACTGCGAGTCCTCGTAGCTGGCCCGCTGACCGTCGAGTTCGGTGTCGTTGTACGCGACGTACAGCTCGAGCTCGTCGCTCGCGGTCGCCATCTCGGTCAGCTCGTCGGCGTCGACCGTGACGGTGAGCGTGCCCTCGCTCTCCCCGAGGCTCGCGTCCGTGGGCGCGAGCGTGCCCGTGTTCGTGTCTTTGATCACCGCGGAGTCGGCCTCGACGGCGTCCGCGGTCTCGGGCAGGTCGTACTCGAGCGTGACCGTCTCCTCGCCGCTGGCGACCGTGCCGGGCGCGGCGGCGGTCACGCGGCGGATCCGATCTTCCTCGGTGGCCTCGATCGGGGAGTACTGCTCGACGTACTCGGCGACGGCCTCGCCGTAGAGGGTCTGATCCACCTCGACGGTGGGCAGGTCCGCCATGTTCCAGCCGTACCGGTCCTCGAAGGTCCAGCCGGCCATGTAGGAGTTGACCGTCACGTCGTAGGTGGCGTCGGGATCGAGCGGCTCGCCGTCGACGTACAGCTCCCGGATCGGCGCCTCGGCCGTGGGGTCGTCGACGAACTCGTAGGTGACGCCGCTGACCTGCAGCTGGGCCTGGGCGCCGAACTGGGCGGTCAGGTCGGTCACCTGGCTCTCGAGCAGCTGGCGCAGCTCCGTGCCGGTCATCTCCTTCGTGACCAGCGTGTTGCCGAAGGGCAGGGAGGTGTGAACCGCCTCGGGGTCAAGCCCTGAGGCTTCCCGTGGATTAGTCGGACACTCCCACCCGACCATCGGCCTGATAGCCTCGAACAGTCGGGTGGGTCACGGTCGGGGCGTCCACAGCCCCCGATGCCTGCCGTCGCACCGTCCGCACAACGGGAAGGCTGTTGAGAGCAGGCACATTCCAATCGAGTTTCTTCATACCTTTGACGGCGATGTTGACGCTTGCACTGCGGTCGCTGTGGTCTTGATGCTCACAGGACTTGCACTTGAACCGCTTCTTGTTGC
>CAYRQD010000061.1:0-2379 GCA_964426325.1 uncultured Halobacteriales archaeon
CTGTCGTGTTCAGCAGACAGGGCAGCGGGCCGGACCATCGGCCCTCCTCCGTGCTGTGCGATGTTCCACGCCCCTGCCAGGTCACTGTGAGCATCCAATTCACAGTCGTGACACCGGAACGAATCGCCATTGCGAGTCACATCAGTACTTCCACACTCGGGACACTCGCTACTCGAACCGGCTTCGCTCACTTCTTCAACTTCAATCCCGATATTACCGAGTGTCAGTTCTATCCGCTCCAGTAGTTGTCGGTGGGACCAGAAGGCCTGAGTCTTTTTATTCGCCGCCCTCAGCGCCGCGTACCGGGCTCGTTGCCTGTCGAGTGGGTCCACGTCATCGTGAAGGATGGTGTATGCCCCGATGGACTCACGCGCCTGCTCGTCGACGTACCGGGTGAGCGCGTGGCGTTGCTCAGGGACCCAAGCCTGCTGGTCGCCCGGCTTCCGCCCGTCTCGGGGAGAGGCACGGTCGCGCTCGCTCGCTGGGTGTAATGGGCCTCGAGATATCCCTCGTTGACACACCAGCTACACCACGCCGAGATGTAGGCGTAGCATGTCTGGGCCGTGTTCTGCTTGAGTCCCCGGTCACCAGAACGGTGCCGAGCGTACTCGCGAAAGACTCGCTCGTCGAGATTGGCGAACGTCGGGTCACGGTCGGCGTCCTGGGGAGTGATCCCGGTCCAGTCCTCGTCGCCGCGCTCGCCGGCGGCCCACTCCGCAAATCGGTCGAGCTCACGGGCGGCGTTCCGGCGGTAGTTCCCGCCATCGCCGTCTTGACCCTTGCCCCTGTCCTGGAGATAGCGGTCGAAGGAACTCCGCAACGGCCGTGTTGCGGCCTCTTGGCTGCTGGTGTCGTCGATCATCCTGAGTCAGAAGCCTCCGAATTGTCCAGGTAGGAGATTGTGGCCGTCGTGACCTGGTCGGTGAACTCGTCGGTGACCGAACCCTGCCGGCCGACGACGTGGAGGTCGTCTTTCAGTGTGGCGAGCGTCCAGGGAAGGACGTAGCTCTGCTGACCCGGTTCCCCGCGGACCCACCCTTCGCTCGGCACGGCGAAGCTGCCGGCGTGGTGGGACTGCGTCGTGAACGCGACGGCGATCGACTCCTCGTCGGGATAGGGCATCCGCTCGCCGGAGACAACCAACCACGGGCGCGGGCTCCCACCATCCGTTTTGAACGGATCGGGAGCCCAAACGACAGTTCCGCGGTCAGCCATCCGGGATCACGACTCCTCGTCGTCTTGCTCGGTCTCCGGTTCGATGGGGTCGACCGCGGTCTCCATCCAGGCCTCGACCTCGTCGTCAGAGAACCCGCCGTCGATGTCGTCGGCTGTGGCGGCGCCGTGAAGCCCTGCCGACGCGACCGCGTGCTCAGCGTCAGCGATCGTCCAGAACCGGTCGCGGTGCTCGACGAGGCCGTGTTCCTCGAGGCGCTTCAGCGTGGGGCCGACGCTCCCCTCGGGCACGTCGACGGCGTCGACGATCTCCCGCTGGCGAAACGCCTGGTCGGCGTGCTCGAGGAGGAAGCGATACACCGCACCCTGCGTGGTGTCCGGCGCGAGGTCGGGGAGCGACGGTCCGTCCCCGTCGATTGAACGGAACTCGTCTTTCGAGATGGGCATCCTTGATATTAGTTTGTATTAGAAGCTATTAGGTCTTATCGACAGCGCTTGCGACACAGACAGGAGGATAGCCATATTCGCAGGCTTTCCCCGAGGTTGAGGCCCTCTTCGTCTGGTTCCACGTTTCGTGCTTCCCCGACGGCAGCGGTGTCGTTCAAACCGGTCGTGATTACCATTATTAGTCACGACTAAATACGATATTCCTAATACCGTCAAATTCGACAGATTTGAGCGCTGTGGAGCGTATATCGGCAGGTGTGAGCAGGCGACGACTCGTGACTCGGTCTCGACGCCGTCGGATAACCCCGGACGAATCGCATCGGCCGGCGTCTCTATGGAGAGGCCCCGCAATCGGGACTCGGCGGTGACCCCGCGGGCCGCTGGGAGTGACATACACGCCGCCGCCGCGCACCCCCCCGCAGGCGGCCACGACCGTCGAGTACCGGCGGGTCCGGTTGCTCGGGCACCAGGCCGTCTGCCTCCTCGTATCTCCCGTCCGTGCCGGACAGAGTCAGAACTGCGTATCCGCCTCGACCGTCCTGTGGTGCAACTCGTCGACTTTGGCGATGAGGGTCGGGTTCGAGACGACGTGGTCCTCGATGGCCTGTGCGAGTGCTGTGATGTACCCCTCGAGGAGGCCACCGTGAGCCTCGGCGTTGATATCGTAGGTCCCCTGAGGAACGTTCGACTTCACCACTACAAGGCGGAGGCCCCACCCTCAAGGAGTGCAGGGCTTCCGATGCGTGATCGGAAGCACAA
>CAYRQD010000062.1:0-1951 GCA_964426325.1 uncultured Halobacteriales archaeon
GGAGACGACGGGGACGACCGCGGCCCCCGGCTGGGCAGCCGAGACAACTTCTGGGGCGGCGACCGGTAGTCAGTTCTTTTTTTGTTCCGTTCCCAACTCGTCGCGCATGGGAGATGACTCCGTGACCGGATACCCCGGCTCGCCCGAGGCGGCGTTCTCGGTGGTGGGCAACGAGACCCGGCTGGCGGTGTTGCTCGAACTTGCGACCGTAACTAACGAGCGCGGTCCCGGCGCCGGCCTACCGTTCTCGGAGCTGCGCCGGCGAGTTGGCGTCGAGGACAGCGGTCGGTTCAACTACCACCTCGAGAAACTCCAGGAGGGGTTCATCGAGAACGAGGACGGCGAGTACGTCGCCCGGTATCCAGGGCTCGCGGTGGTCTCTGCGGTGTACGCCGGCACCTACAGCGGGTCGGGGCTGGACGACCGGACGACTCACCCCGAAATGAACTGCCCCTGTGGCGAGCCGCTGCGGATCTCGTACGAGGCCGCGGCCGATCTGGTCGCGTTCCGGTGTGAGGCCCACGGACTCGTGACCAGCTTTCCGGTCCCGCCTGGTGCGGCGGACAGTCGGTCGGTCGAGGCGCTCGCGGCCGTCGCGGTCGACCGGATACTCGCGAACATGTACCTCGCGACCCGCGGTGTCTGTCCGCGCTGCTGGGGCGTGATCGACGTCTCGTATCCGGTCGAGCCGACGACCGACGAACTCGACGGGGTGGAGCTGTTGGCGGCACGGGTCGCCTGCCGGCGGTGCTGGCTTCGGTACGAGCTTCCCATGCGCTCGCTCGTCGCGGCCCAGCCGGTCGTGCGGGCGTTCTACCGCGAGCACGGCTTCGGCCCCGAGGAGATCCTCTTCGGTGACCGCGCGACCGGCCGCGAGGAGGTCTGTACGATCGCACTCACGGACAGCGCCCCCGAGCGAGCGACGGTGACGATCGATCTCGGCGGAGAGCGTCTCGAGCTCGGCCTCGACGCCGACGCCACCCTGCTCGATCACGCCCGCTCCTGATCGCCGGTGTGTTTTTTGACCTGCCGGGCGATATCCGGCCATGGATCTGGGACTCGACGGCGACACGGCACTGTGTACGGCAGCAAGCAGCGGCCTCGGCTACGCCAGCGCCGCGGCGCTGGCCCGCGAGGGCGCGAACGTGGCGATCTGTGGGTACACTCCCGAGCACGTCGAGCGCGCGGGCCAGCAGCTCCGGAAGCTCGCCGGGGACGACGCGGTACTGGCCGTCGAGGCCGACATCACCGATCCCGACGAACTCGCGGCGTTCGTCGAGACGACCGTCGCGGAGTTCGGCGGGCTGGATCGGGTGGTCACGAGCGCCGGCGGCCCGCCGAGCGGTCCGTTCCGCGAGACCGACAATCGGGACTGGTACCAAGCCTACGACATGCTCGTGATGAGCGTCGTCTGGACGCTCCGGGAGGCCCATCCCCACCTCGCCGACGGCGGCGGCTCGGTCGTCGCGATCACCTCTCGGACCGTCCGGGAGGTCGCCGACGGGCTCGTGCTGTCAAACAGCGTCCGCCGGGGCGTGATCGGGCTGATCAAGACTGTCGCCCGGGAGTTCGGCCCCGCGGTGCGGGCAAACGCCGTCCTGCCGGGCGCCCACGAGACCGGCCGGATCGAGGAGCTGATCGAGGCTGCCGTCGAGCGCGGCGAGGTGTCCGATTACGAGGCCGGCTACCAGGACTGGGCCGCCGACGTGCCGCTCGATCGGATCGGCGAGCCCGGCGAGCTCGGTGACGTCGTGGCCTTCCTGGCGAGCGACCGGGCGAGTTTCGTCAACGGCGCCGCCCTGCCGGTCGATGGCGGGTCAACCCGCAGCTGAGCCGGGCTCGTAAGCTTGATTGCGTGCCTGGGTGTAACAGTTGTGTGGGACCGTGGGGTAGCTTGGTATCCTCCGGGCCTTGGGTGCCCGCAACCGCGGTTCGAATCCGCGCGGTCCCA